>JAEXGR010000027.1 GCA_023450745.1 Synergistota bacterium | reverse complement strand
GGCAAAGTCATGACGCAGACGGCGCGTATAAACGCCGATTTATCTTCGAGAGAGTAAAGGGTAAATTGGGGGTTGTCAAGGTTTTGGGCTCCCTCTTTGAGGGAGCTCCCCGCGAAGCGGGGTGAGGGAGTATTGACCTTGGTTTGATGTTTTTATCTTCTCTTAATAAGGTCAACGTCAAAACTCCCTCCGACCCGGCGAAAACCCGTCGCCTGCCCACCTCTGATGTAACTACCAGCCGATTCGCACAAATCAGAAAAACACTGATTTGGCTCTCTGGCCGCCTCAGCGAGGGGGCCTAAAACCTTTGATAGACCCACAAATTATCTCTGGTTGAGACATTGTGATAGAATCTATGAAATAGTTTCCATATTAGCTTATTAATTGCGGTAACCGCTGACAAAGATTTAAGATAAATTCAGGGAACGCTTGAAAGGAGTTCGGGCAATGAAAGAGAAAAAACTTGTAACAATGGACGGCAACGAGGCGGCGGCCTACATCGCCTACGCCTTTACCGAAGTCGCGGCGATATATCCGATCACGCCCTCTTCGCCGATGGCGGAGAAGACGGACGCCTGGTCCGCAAAGGGCAAAAAAAACATCTTCGGACAGACCGTCTCGCTGATCGAGATGCAGTCCGAGGCGGGGGCGGCCGCGGCGGTGCACGGCGCGCTGGAAACGGGGGCGCTGGCCACGTCGTTCACCTCCTCGCAGGGGCTGATGCTGATGATCCCCGTGCTCCACAGACTCTCGGGACAGCGCCATCCCGGCGTGCTCCACGTCGCGGCGCGCACCGTCGGCACCCACGCCTTTTCCATCTTCGGCGACCACTCCGACGTGATGAACTGCCGCCAGTGCGGCCTCGCGATGCTCGCCACCGGCGGCGTGCAGGAGATCATGGACTTGGCGGGCGTCGCGCACCTTGCGGCGATCAAATCCCGCATTCCCTTTATGCACTTCTTTGACGGCTTCCGCACCTCCCACGAGATCGACAAAGTGGAAGAGATGCCCTACGAGACGCTTGAATCGCTGCTTGACCGGGAGGCCTTAGCCGAATTCCGCGCCGCCTCGCTGAACCCGGAACGGCCGATGATGCGCAGCACCGTGCAGAACCCCGACATCTACTTCCAGGTGCGCGAGGCCAACAACGGCTTCTACGACGCGCTGCCCGGCATCGTCGAGGATTACATGGCGAAAATCAGCGCCGCTGTGGGCCGCGAATACCACCTCTTCAACTACTACGGCGCGCCCGACGCGGAAGAGGTGATCGTCGCGATGGGCTCCGTCAGCGGCACCGTGGAGGAGGCCGTCGACTACCTCAACGCGCGCGGGAGAAAGACCGGCTTCGTCCAGGTCCACCTCTTCCGTCCCTTCTCGCTCAAACACCTCTTCGCGGTGCTCCCCGCCACGGTGAAAAAAATCGCCGCCCTCGACCGCTGCAAAGAGATGGGCGCCAACGGCGGGCCGCTATACCAGGATATATGCACCGCCTTCACCGGTACGGGGCGCAACGTGACGATAACGGGCGGGCGCTATGGGCTCTCCTCTAAAGACACCGACCCGACGCAGATCATCGCCGTCTTTGACAACCTCGCGGAAGCCGCGCCGAAAAACGACTTCACCATCGGCATCACCGACGACGTCACCCACCTCTCGCTGCCGCTCAAAGAGACGGTCTATCCCGACGGCGCGCGCCAGATGTCCTTCAAATTCTGGGGACTTGGCGGCGACGGCACCGTCGGCGCGAACAAAAACACCATCGACATCATCAACAGCTACACCGAGAAATACGGGCAGGCCTACTTTGAATACGACGCGAAAAAATCCTTCGGCGTCACTATCTCACACCTGCGCTTCTCCGACGCGCCCATACGCTCCTCATACTTCGTAAAGCGGGCCGACTTCGTCGCGGCGCACAACCAGACCTACATTCAGAACTACGACATCGTCAGCGAACTCAAAGAGGGCGGCACCCTGCTGCTCAACTGTCCCTGGGAGCCGGAAGAGCTCGAGAGCCGGATTCCCGCCGACATCCGCCGTAAGCTCGCGCAGAAAAAGGCGAAATTCTACATCATCAACGCGACAAAAATCGCCGAAAAACACGGCCTTGGCAGCCACGTCAACATCCCGCTCCAGTCGGCCTTCTTCCACCTCGTCGAACTCATCCCGATCGAAGAGGCGAAAAAATACATGGAGGACGCGGTGCGCAAGACCTTCTTCGCGAAAGGCGACGAAGTCGTGAACCGCAACATCGCCGCCATCGCCGACGGCGGCGCGATGCTCGTGAAGGTCGAGATCCCTGACTCATGGCTCGAGGCGCGGGACGAGCCGAAGCCGCGCCGCGCGGGAGCGCCGGCGATCGTGGAAAAGCTGCTTGCGCCGATCAACCGCCAGCAGGGTGACAGCCTCCCCGTCAGCGCCTTCAAAGGCTACGAAGACGGCACCGTCGAACTCGGCCTCACCGCCTTTGAAAAACGCGCCATCGCGACCAGCGTTCCCGAGTGGGACCCCGCGCGCTGCATCCAGTGCAACCGCTGTTCCTACGTCTGTCCGCACGCCGTCATTCGCCCCTACCTGCTGACCGAGGAAGAAAAAAACGCCGCGCCCGCGGGCTTCCTCACGATGCCCGCCGTCGGCATGAAAAACATGTACTTCTCCATGCAGGTGAGCCGCGACGACTGCACCGGCTGCGGCAGCTGCACCGCCGTATGTCCGTCCAAAGAGAAGGCGCTTGCGATGGTGCCCGTCGAAAAATCAAAATCGTTCCCCGAACAGTGGGAATATGGGCTCTCCCTCTCCGACAAAGAGGGCAGCTTCGACCCCTGGACGGTCAAAGGCAGCCAGTTCCGCCAGCCGCTTTTGGAATTCTCCGCCGCCTGCGCGGGCTGCGGCGAGACCCCCTACGCGAAACTGATGACGCAGCTCTTTGGCGACCGCGTCTACTGGGCGAACGCCACCGGCTGCTCGCAGGCTTGGGGCGGCGCGATGCCCGGCATCCCCTACACAAAGAACAAGGCCGGCAAAGGCCCCGCCTGGTCCAACTCGCTCTTTGAAAACAACGCCGAATTCAGCCTCGGGATGTTCCTCTCCGTCAAACAGCAGCGCGAAGCGCAGAAACTGCGCGCGGAAAAGCTGCTCGCGGGGGCGCTCCCCGCATCGCTTGCGGCGGCCCTTGAGGAATGGCTCGCGGCCTTCGACGATTTCAACGGCTCGGCAAAAACCGGCGAAAAGCTCGCCGCCGAACTGGAGGCGGCGCGGCTCGAAGGCGAAGCCCGCGAGGCGGCGCGTGAAATGCTCGCGAATAAAGACCAGCTCTCGAAAAAGACCTTCTGGATGTACGGCGGCGACGGCTGGGCCTACGATATCGGCTTCGGCGGCCTTGACCACGTGCTCGCGATGGGCGAAAACGTCAACGCGCTCATCGTCGACACCGAAGTGTACTCAAACACCGGCGGCCAGTCCTCAAAATCCACGCCGATCGGCGCCGTCGCGCAGTTCTGCATCAGCGGCAAAAAAGTCGCGAAAAAAGACCTTGGCGCGATGCTCATGACCTATGGCAACATCTACGTCGCGCAGGTGGCGATGGGCGCGGATATGAACCAGCTCGTCAAAGCGATGCGCGAGGCCGAGGAATACGAGGGCCCTTCCGTGATCATCGCCTACACGCCCTGCCTCGCCCACGGCATCAAAGGCGGCATGGGCAGCGCGCAGGAAGAGATGAAGCGCGCCGTCGCCGCGGGCTACTGGAACCTCTACCGCTACGACCCGCGCAAAGAAAAGCCGCTGACGCTCGACTCCAAGGCCCCGACGATGGAATACGAAGAATTCCTCGACGGCGAAGTCCGCTATTCAGCGCTCAAACGCACCTTCCCCGAAAACGCGAAGAAATACTTCCAGGAAGGCCGCGAAGAGGCCGCCGCGAAGTACGCGAAGTATAAGCACATGGAAGAGAACCAGTAAGTAAATCGGCGTTTATAAGCGCGATTTGCGTCATAAAACGGAGGCTCCGAATCCTCGCCGTATGCAGATACGGCTCCGGTATCGGAGCCCCCATTTTATTTAGCAACTCGCACTTCTAAACGCCGATTTATTTTCGATGGGCTAGCGTGACAAATTAGGGGTTGGCAAAGATTTTTGGCTCCCTCGCCGAGGGAGCTGGATCGGCGAAGCCGAGGCTGAGGGAGTTTTGACCTTGGTTTTATGTTTTATCTTCTTTTAGTTATAATTAGGGTCAACGTCAACACTCCCTCCGACCCGACGAAAATCCGCCGCCGGCCCACCTCTGATGTAACTACCAGCCGAGTCGCACAAATCAGAAAAACACTGATTTGGCTCTCTGGCCGCCTCAGTGAGGGAGGCTTTAAAAGCGCACAAATCAGCGTTTTCTACTTGGCTCCCTGGCCGCCTCAGCGAAGGAGGCTTTAAAGGCGCAAACCAAAACCGCTGAGCATCAGCAGATTATTTTTTGCGCTTGAACGCCACGACCCTCAATGCAACGCATCCCCAGCAGCGCGTGTTTGCCGCCGCAGATGTCCGCGGGCCGGGCTCTGATGGCGCGGCGGCAGGCGTATAATTGTCGCGGGGGGTGCCGCGCGTGAGGGAAAATCTCGTTCTTTATACCAAATTTGACGACGCCGCGGAGGAAGAATATCTGGCGGCCGCGTACCGTCTTTTGCCGGCGGATTTCCGCGAGGAAAATGAAAGATTCTTGCGCGCTCAGGACAGGCGGAATCGCGCCGCCGTCCGGCTGCTCGCGGCGTGCGGGCTTCAGCTTCTGGGTTTTTCGGCGCGCGGCGTTCTCCAGTCGCCGTGCAAGGACGCGGCGGGGCGGCCGTTTTTGCCGGAGGGCGGAGGCGACGTCAACTGGACGCACGCGGGGGCGCTGGCCGCGGCCGCCGTCTCCGCCGGCGCGCGCGTCGGCATTGACGCGGAGGCGCTTCGCGAATTGTCCGCGGACGATTATATCGCCGCGTTCACCGCGGGCGAAGCGGCGCGCATTAGAGCGTCCGCGCGCCCGTCCCGTGAGCTTTTAAGGCTGTGGACGCGCAAGGAGGCGCTGCTGAAGGCGTTCGGCAGCGGCCTGCTCCGCGAGCCGTCCGCCGTGGAGGTTTTGACAAGGGCCGTATCCGTCGGCGGCAGGCGGTTTTTTATTGACGAACTGGCTTTGGAAGAGGGCTATACGGTCCACGCGGCCTCCAACCGGGACGTTCCTTTTAAGGTTATGCGCGTCGAGGCGCGCCAGCTTTTTCGCCTTGACGCGCGGCTTTGACCCCGCGGGCGGCGGCTGGCTGACAAGAGGCGTTTGAGCATCGCGTTTCGCGCGAGCCGCCAACCGGCCGCGTCCGCCGCTTTACCGGCAGAGGCGGACGGTCGGCGGTTTGCGCGCTAACCGGCGTTCACGAGCAGGAATGTCGCCACGCGCCATTTTTTGAGCAGCTCCGCGGCAATGGCGGCCGCCGCCCCGCTGTCGCCGCGGAGGGTGTCTTTCAGCCGGCCGCGGGGAAATTCGAGCGTCAGAACGTCGTCCAAAATCGCCTGGGCCGTCACGGCGCAGACGCCCGGCTCAAAGAGGCCCTCATAGCCGAGCAGGCTGCCCTTCGTTTGGAGGGATATCGTACACGCCCATCCGTAGGCGGAATTTCTGCTTTCTTCTACGCAGCCGTCGAGGATGAGATAGAGGTTTTCAGCGCTTTTCGTTTCAACCTCTATCAGTTCGTCCGGCGCGAAGGATTTGAGTCTGGACATTCGCGCCAGCGCGTCCAGGGTCTCGCCGCCGACCGCCGCGAAGACGCCGCTGCGCGCGATTTCCGCCCGCCGTTCTTCAAGGGCGCGGCGGACGAGCGGACGCAGGAGCTTCATGTCGAGAGCCCCCCACTCAAAGCCGAGGTGTTTCATAATCCTGTCGGTCCGCGAGTGAAGAAGTTCGACGCGGGACATGTCCCTGTCCGCAGGGTCAAACCAGCCCAGGTGCGTGAATAGAGCCTCAACGAATGAGGCGAAGCCTTTCTTGCCATAGAGGTACGACGCTTTCTCAAAGAATTTCTCCATCGGCATGGCCTCTACGGCGACGCCCAGTTCGCGCGAGAGAAGCGCCGCGGACATTTCATGGCGCTCGCCGTTTACGAGGTGGAGAATCTTCCCCGCCAACGCGCGGCGGCCAAGCAGCGTGACGATGCCCTGCGCAAGTTTATCGACATAGGAAAGTTCAAAATCAAGGCCGCGTTCGGGGACCATTCCCATGTTGATAAATGATTTCATTCTCGTATAGAAGCCGTTTTCGTCAAGGTTCGCCTGGTGGCTGCCGTTTTCGGAGGAAAAAGCGATGTTGCCGACGCGGACGACGAAGGCGCGCACGCCGCGGCTCGCCGCCGCGAGCAGTTCTTTTTCCGCTTCGAGCTTGGTCTTCACATAGACGTTGCCCGAGTCCTGTCCCCGGTCGCAGTCGTCTTCCGTGAAGACCGCGGCCTGTTTGTCCCGATATGCTCCGGCGGAGACGCTCAGCGTGGAGATATGTTCGATCTCTTTTTTGCGCCCATCTTCGGCAAATTTTATGATGTTCTTTACCGTTTCGACGTTCGTTTTGTAAAATTCTTCGTAAAGGCCGTAGTGGCGCACATTCGCCGCCGTGTTGACGACGGCTTCGACGCTGTCGGCGAGCCGCGCGTAGAGGCGGCCGTCAAGCCCGAATTTTTCTTTCTCAAGGTCGCCGGCAAACACGGCCGCGCGTTCGAGGATGGCGTCCGCGCCCTCTCCAAAATAGTGACGCAGGCGTTCTGCGAGCCGTTCTCTGGCGGCTTCGTCGTCCTTAGCCCTGACGATGGCCGTGACTGCGACGCCGGCGGATTCTTTCGCGAGTTCCCTCATGACGTAGCTGCCCAAATAGCCGGTGGCTCCGGTAAGCAGGACCGAGCCATAGGCGGTTTTTTCGTCGTATCTGCGCAGGTCTTCCGCGGCCGCGCCGCGCAGGTATTCTTCTTTTTTCGCGATTTCGGCGGCGTCGAGTTCCGGCCGCGGCGCGCGCAGCTTTCTGCGTATGCGGTCAAGCTTCGCGCTGGCGGCGCCGGCGTTTTCGGAGACGGCGGCGGCAAGTTTTTCAATCGTCTGGTTTTCAAAGATCGTGGCGATAGAGAGCTCGTAGCGCCGCTGCATAAGGCCCGCTAAGCGGATGGCTTTGAGCGAGGTTCCGCCGAGCGCGAAGAAGTTGTCCGTGACGCTCACTTCTTTTACGCCCAACACCTCTTTCCATAGCTCGGCGATGACGGCCTCTTTTTCCGTGCGCGGCAGCTGCCGTTCTCTGTCGGGCGCGCCCGCCGGCCCCCACGGCTCGGGCAGGGCTTTCACGTCCAGTTTGCCGCTTGCGCCAAGCGGCAGGCATGGCGTCTGCCGCCAGTATGAAGGGATCATATAGTCAGGCAGCGTCTTCCTGAGCTTCGATTCGATCAGCGCAAAGTCAATCGGGCGCTCGGAGACGACGTAAGCGGCGAGGCAGTCCGCGCCGGAGGGGTCTTTCAGGCTGACGACGGCACAGGAAGCGGCGGCCCCGCTTTTCACGATCGCGTCTTCTATCTCGCCAAGTTCGATCCTAAAGCCGCGGATTTTTACCTGTTTGTCGATACGGCCGAGGTATTCTATGTCGCCGTTCGGCAGGTAACGGCACAGGTCTCCCGTGCGGTACATTTTGCCGCCGTTCCACGGGTCTTCCACAAAGACTTTTTCTGTAAGCTCGGGCCTGTTAAGGTAGCCGCGGGCAATCTGCGCGCCCGCCATGCACAGCTCGCCGGGCAAGCCGCAGGGCTGCAGGCCGCCGTACTGGTCCGTTATATAGCCGCGGGAATTGGCGACGGGCCTGCCGATGGGGATGTTGGCGGCGGCCTGCGTGATTTCATAAGTCGCCGCGTTTACCGTAAATTCCGTCGGCCCATAGCAGTTGATGAGTTTGTAGGGCGTCTTTTTCCACGCGGTCGCTTTTTCGCCGCCGTACATGATAAATTTCAGCTCGTCGTTTTCCTGCGACTCAAAGAAAAGTTCCGCGAATTTCGTCGGGAAGTAGGCGGCGGTGATATGCTTTTCTTTGAAGTACGCGTTGAGCGCTCCGATGTCGAGCCTCATCTCCTCGGAGATTATCCATGTCGCGGCTCCGGCCGTCAGCGGGGCCATCATCTGCTTAACAGACGAGTCGAAGCTGAAGCTGGCGTGCACCGCGGCCGCGTCGTCCGCCGTAAGCCCCATTGTCTGCGCGGCCCACAGCGTGTGGCTGACGAGCGCCCGCTGTTCTATCATGACGCCCTTCGGCTTTCCCGTAGAACCCGACGTGTATATCACATAGGCGAGGTCTTCCGGCTTTGATACCGAATGGAAGACTTCGCCGTTTTCGTAAAGCCTTTTGTCGTCGATATCGATAAACTGTCCCGCAAAGTCTTCGGGAAGCATGGCGCGCGTCTTGCCGCAGCCGACGGCTATTTTAGCCCCGCTGTCTTCAAGCATGTATTTGACGCGCTGCGCCGGATATCCGAGGTCTATCGGCAGGTAGGCGCCGCCGGCTTTCATAATCCCCAGCACCGCCACGGTGATTTCGGCGCGGCGGGGCAGGAGGATGGCGGCGACGCTTTCGCGCCCGACGCCCATTTTTCGCAGCGACATCGCAAGCGCGTCCGTCTTCCGGTCCAGTTCGCGATAGGTGTAGGCCAAGCGTAAGTCGCCCACGGCGATATTGTCGGGGGTCAGCGCCGCCTGCTGGGAGAAGATCTCGTGGTACACCTTATCCGCGGGGATGTCGAGCCGTTTTCCGGCGCTCATGGACAGGACCTCTGCCGCGCGCTCTTTCGACAGCAGCGAGAGCGACGAGAGCTTTGCGTCCGGGTTGTCGCAGGCGGCGCACAGCAGGGCGACGAAGCTTTCCGCCACCGTCCGCGCCGTCTCGTCCGTAAACAGCTCTTTACGGTAGTTTAAGTGTACCGCCCAGGTTTTCTCCTCACGGATGAGCCGCATCGTCATATCGAAGTGGGCTTGGTCCGACTCCTCGGTCTCAATGACGCGCCGCTCCATGCCGCCGCGGGACTTCGGCGCTTCCAGCGGGCTGAGGTTGAAGACGACGTCAAAGACGGGGTTGCGTGAGGAGACCCGCTCGATGCCCAGCTTCTCCACCAGCGACTCAAAGGGGTAATCCTGGCGCTTGCGCGCCTCCTCCACAAGCGCCGACAGCTCCGTCACCAATTCGCGGAAACTCTTTTCCGCGCCCAGCTTTATGCGCAGCGGCAGCGTGGAGACGAACATCCCCGTCATCTCCGCGGTGTCAGGGTGCTCGCGTCCCGAGAAAGGCACGCCGATCACGAGGTCGTCAGTGCGCGCGCACCGTCCGAGCACGGCGGCCCAGAGGGCAAGCAGCGCGGGAAATTCCGTGGCGCGCGCCGCGGCGGTTATCGCGGCCAGTTTTCGCGCCGCGGCGGGCGGGACGGCCATTTTTACCGTAGCACCCGCGTCGCTTGGCTTTGACGGGCGGGGAAAGTCGGTCGTCATGTCGAGCGAGGGCACGCCGCCGTCGAACTGCGACATCCACCAGCGTTCCTTGGCCGCGTATTCCTCTGTTTTTTCCTGTTCGGCGCGCCAGCAGGCGTAGTCTTTGTAATCAATGGCGGACGCGGAGGGGCTTTCTCCGTCGTATATTTCCCAAAATAGGCTGTGAATGCGATTGAGCGAGATACCGTCTATGATCGCGTGATGAAATACACATAAAAGGACATGGCGCTCCTTGTCAATCCGAACGAGGCCGAAACGGAAGAGCGGCGCCCGCGCGAGGTCGAAGGGACGGTTCATCTCCGCGAGTTTGGCCTTGGCGCCGTCCAGAGACGAGACCTCGCAGAAGGATTTCTTGTATTGGACGCAGTCAAGCGTCCGCTGGCGGACGCTTCCGTCCACATCCTCAAATACCGTGCGCAGAGACGGCTCGCGTTTTACTATCTCGTCAATCGCGAAAGAGCAGCGTTCCGTATCCAGAGGCCCGAGGATCTCAACGGCCAGCGTCACATTATAAAGGGTGCTGCCTTCATCGAGCTTCTGCATGATGTACATCTGGCGCTGGGCGGGGGTCACAGGATACGTGTCGGCCGCCGGCGCTTTGGGTATCGGTTTGAAGGCCTGGCCGGCGGCGGAATTTTCAAGAAGCGCCGCCATCTCCGCAAGCTTCGTCCGCGCGAGAATGTCCCTCACCTGGAGCTGCCGTCCGGTTTCTTTCAAAACGCGCCCCTGCAGCCGTATCGCGGTCAGCGAATTGCCTCCCAGCTCCATAAAGTCGTCCGCCTGTCCGGGTTTTTCAACGCCCAATAATTCACGCCACAGGCCCGCCATTTTTTTCTGCGCCTCCGTGACGGGCTCCGCGTATTCGGCGCGCGGCGTTTTAAATTCAGGTTCGGGCAGAGCGCGCCGGTCCACCTTGCCGCTCGTATTGTAGGGCACCGCCTCTATCTGGACGAAAACCGCCGGTATCATATAGCGCGGCAGCGCCTTGGACAGCTTTTCGGTCAGCGCCTCCGGCGCGAGTTTTTCAGCGCCGACGACCCACGCGCAGAGGTACTTGCCACCGAACGGATCATTCTTTGCCATCACGACCGCGTTTTCGACCTCGGGGAGCTCCATAAGCCTCTGTTCTATCTCTCCCAGCTCTATCCGGTAGCCGCGTATCTTGACCTGCTGGTCGATACGCCCCATATAGACGATATTTCCATCCGCGCCCCAGCGGCAGAGGTCACCCGTCCGGTACATGACTTTATCAAATTCGCCCTCGCTCCACCTGTTTTCAACGAAAGCCTTGGCCGTGACTTCGGGTTTGTTGAGGTAGCCGCGCGCCACCTGCCGTCCGGCGAAGCATAATTCGCCGGGAACTCCGATCGGGCAGAGCGCGCCTTCGCCGTCGACGATGTACGCCTTGAGATTCGCGAGCGGCACGCCGATCGGCGCGCTCGTCTTCGCGCTCTCTTCGTCAAGCGGAAATGAAGTGGCCATGACGGTGCATTCCGTGGGACCGTAGGCGTTATAGCTTTTCCACGACCTGAGGGCGACGGGGCGCATGGCCTCCCCGCCGAAGGCAAGGGTTTTCAGCGACGAGTTGTCGCGGCAGGCGCTGAACTGTTCGGCGAGCTGCGTCGTCATGATCATGTGGCTGACGTTGTGTTGTTCTATATAATCGTGCACGCGGTCCATCTGGAGCTTCAGCTCCGTGGGCAGGACCGCCAAAAAGCCGCCGTTGAAGAAGGGCGGGAAGAGCTCGAAAACGGAAGCGTCAAAGATGAAGTTAGAGCAAGAGAGCATTCCCTCCCCCGCCTTCATCGAGTAATACTCGTTCACCCAGGCGCAGAAGTTCGCCAGACAGAGATGCGTCACCATGACGCCCTTCGGCTTGCCGGTAGTGCCGGAGGTGTAGATTATATAGGCGAGGTCCTCTGGTTTAGGAAAGGACGGCTTGTCCGCGCCGCCGCCGTCCGCATAAAGCGCGGGGTCCAGCGCGTCTATCACTTCGCAGCCGCATCCGGCGGCAAGTCCCGCCAATTCGGCGGAGGTTATGAGCGCCAGCGGCGAAGCGTCGGCGAACATATACCGCGTGCGGTCCTCCGGCGCCTCGGGGTCGATGGGCAGATAGGCGGCCCCGGCTTTGAGCGCGCCCCAGATGCAGATAACGAACTCGGGGATGCGCGGCAGCATGATTGCGACGACGGAATCGGCTCCGGCTCCCAGCTTTTTCAGCCTGCGGGCGACCGCGCCGCTCATTGAATCAAGCTGCGCGTATGTATAGCTTCTATTTTTATAAATCAGCGCCTTTTCGCCCGCGCAGCGAGAGGCTATCCCGGCAAATCGCCTGACGACGGTCTCGTCGGGATCATAAGGGCGGTATGTATCGTTAAATTCTTTGAGGATCTTTTTTTTCTGATTTTCCGGGAGCATCCCGGCGGAACCGATCTTCGCCTCCGGATTTGAGAGGACAGATTCAAGGAGCGCGGCCAGGCACTCCTTCATATTCTCAATTTCTTCCCCGGTAAACTGTTCTTTCTGGTAGTCAAAGCGTATCGCGCGCAGTCCGAGACTGTCGTCCATCACCGTGTTTATCCTCAGAGTCAGCGGCAGCGTGTCGCTTGTGAACGGAATATGCCGGCAGCCGTAATCGTCGCCGCTTTTGCCGTTATGTACCACGGCAAAATCAGCGGGAATCTCCTGCCCGCCCGCGGCGCGCAGGTCGGAAACCAGTTTGTCAAAGGGGTAGCGCCCGTGCGCGAGCGCGTCGTCCAACGCGCGGTCAACGCGCTCGACAAAGACGCTGAACGCCAAATTTTTATCGGCGTTTATCCTGACCGGCAGCGTTGAAACGAGCATCGCGGCGGAATCGCGCAGCGCCTTGGAATATCTTCGCAGGTTTCCCGCGGCCGTGACGACCACGTCGTCCATGCGGAACCAGCGCGAGATAAAGAGGGCGGAGACGGCAAGGCCAAGGCGATAGGGCGTCAGCGGGCGGCCGTTTTTGCCGTGCCTTTCACAAAACCTGACCGCGAGCCGGTGCAGTTCGTCCGACAGTATGAAGTCTGACGTGCCGCAGACGGCTGGCTCGCCGTCCGCGGGCCGCCTCAATTCGGCGGGGTCGGGCAGGCCGTGCAGGTTTTTCAGCCACCACGACCTGTCGGCGGCGCATTCGTCGGAGGCCAGATATTTCTCTTCCATTGTCAGCAATTCGGAGATAGCGGGGGCTTTGCAGATGGGCGTTTCGCCGCCGAGCTCCTTAAAAAGTTCGTCGGCAAAGAGGTTGACTCCCGCGCCGTCGATTATTGAATGATGGAATCTCAGGAATATCGCGTTTTCTGAATCGCTTTTCAGATAATAAAACTCAAAGAGCGGCGAGTCCCACAGCGGGAAAGGACGCGACGCGAGCTCCCTCGCCGCAAGCTCACAGTCGCCGCATTCAACTACGGCTATGGGCTCGTCGGGGAGGCCGCCAACATACTGACGCAGAGCGGCCAGTCCGTCGTCCGCTTCCGCCCCGCGGACTCTCAGAAGCAGTTCTTCATGCCGGCCCAAGATAGAAATAAGCGCGGCTCTGACGTCGTCCGCGCCGCGTCTCGTCGGGTATAGAAAAGTCAGCGACGCGAAATCTGTTCCCGGATATACCAACTCCGTGTAAAATATCCTCCGCTGCGGCAATGTCAGCGGGTAAAGCTTCTCAAACATAAAACGGCATCCCCCTCATTCTTCCGCGCCGCGCAGCACCCACTCGGGCTCCGGGGCTTCCTTCATGACTATTTGCAGCTTGATGTTCGCCTCGGAGACGCCGGGGCGCGTCTTTCTCCTGTAAAGCTCGCGCTGCCAGCCTTGGCGCATCTGCACCGCCGCGGCCGGTTTGGAAAGCAGCATCATCTCCCCGCGCACATAGCTGTAGGAGAGGTCGCCGCGGAGAAAGTTTTCTTCAATCTTATTCTCAAATTCCTTAAGCGGGAAATCGTCTTTTTGAGGTTCGACGCAGCAAATGTAGCGATGCCCCGCCAGGTCGGGCCACACTCCGGTCTGACGCAGGGGATGCCCCAGCTCGGACGCGGTCTTGTGCATTATCTCCGCGAGATGGGGCGCGAGTATATGCTCGCCGAAGAGATTCAATATATCTTTGTCCTTGCTCACGAAGCAGATATTGGGCGCGGTTCCGGTGCGCCCCCTGACTTCGACGATGTCCTGCATGTCATATCTGTAGAGGCCGCCGTAGGAGGTGATAATCAGGTGATAACGGCCGTCCGGCACTTCATGGGCCAGATACGGCTCTCCGCCGCAAAGAGGCGCGAACTCAAAAAACGCCTGATGCACGCAGAGCGGCCCGAACGGGTCGTTCGGTGTCATTGGAAAGTTAAAATCTATTTCGCTCGCGCCATAGCCTGAATCTATGAACGTCACGCCATCCGGCAGGTCGGGGACGATATCCTCCACATGGGCGGCCATCAGCCCCGATATCCAGATAATCATCCCTTTGAAGTTCGGCCAGACATATTTCGGCTTAAAACGGCCGTCCCCCAGCGCGAGAGCGCGGCGAAGCTCCGCGGCTCTCTGCGGGTTCGCCTTCACCATGGCTTCGAGCTCCGCGCGCACGGCCGCGTCTATCTCAAACTTGCGTGAAACGGTCCCCTTTTCGATATCGCTGACGATATCTTCTTGATACTCGTCGGCGACGTTGAGAAGCAGCCGGAAACGGCCGCCGTTATTGCCGGCCGCGCTGGTGAGGTCCTTATTTTCAAGCGCGAAGCGCATCGACAGATAATCTACGGCGACAGCGCTTCCGCAGCCGCGTATACAGGAGGGATAGCCGGAGGCGGTCATCGCCTCGTCGCCGAAAACCTCCGGGTCCATCATTCTATAGGACATCCCGCTCGCGCTGCCGCATTCCAGACCGCCTTCAGTCTTCAGCATTACCGGGGTGTTGCTCGAAAGAGCCAGCTGCGTCGCTCCTTTGCCGAAGAGCCCCAGCTCCTGCCAGCGCCGGAAACGCGCGCGGAATTGGTTTTGCTTTGAGCGAAAATTTTCGTGAGATTCGGGCAGGTATTTAAAGTCCCCCGTGGTTCCGGAAGTGATCAGCATATAATTCGGCTTGCCCTCCGTGAGGACGTCCGACGCGCCTTTTTTGATCTTTTCTATCTCTTCGCCGTAATCCTCAAATTTTGACAGCGGAACGTTCGCGCGGTAATCCGCGACTGATTTTATGCCGGCGAAGCCATGCCGGCGGCCAAACTCGGTATCCCGGCAGCGCCCGACAATTTCCAGCAAGAGAGCTTCCTGTGTTTTTTCCGTTTCGTCAAAGAGTCCCATAAGCGTTCCGATCAATTCTGCGGTGGGAACCTTGCCCAAAGCCTCGGCTATCGGGGCGCGGCGCGCCTCTTCAAGTATTTCAGCAACAGTCTTCATCACATCACTTATCCTCCCTCACACGCACGGCGGCGCCGTGGCGTTTATAAACTATAAGCGCGCGCAAAGCCAGCAGAGAGGCTCCCGCCGCGCATATCGAGATGGACGCGCCGATTGGCGCCAGCCCGTTGAGAAAACCGAAAAAAAGATACGACAGCGGCGAGACGGCGAAGCTCAGGGAGACCATCAGCGCGAAGAAGCGCCCCTTCATCTCAAAAGGCACTATATCCTGAAAGAGAGCCATCGCCGAAGCGTTGACGACGCCTACGCCAGCGCCGCAGCCAAAAAAGCAGGCCGCCGTAAGCAGAGGGGACGGCAGCGAGGCGATCCCCCAATAGAACACGGCGACCATCGCAAACGCCGCCGTAAGCATCCGCATCATCTTCGGCACCGGCCGCATACTCATGGCAAAGGCGGCGATAAGCGCGCCCGCCGAAAGCGACGACTCAAGCCATCCGACCCAAGCCGCCCCGCCGCCGATGACATTTTTTGCCAGCAGGGGGATAAAAAGAGTCAGCGGGAAGAGGAAAAAATTGCCAAAGGCGTACATCGAGACGAGCGAGGAAACGAAAACGTCGCGGCGTATCCACAAAAAAGCCTCCGCGACGTCGCGAGTCCAGCTTTTATGAACCACGTTCGCGGGAGGGGCCATCGCCGTGCGCACCATCAGCACAAGGACCAGCGAAACGCCGAAACTCGCCGCGTTGACGAAAAACGCGCCGACCGTTCCGAACGCGGCGGCGACGACGCCGCCGAACGCCGCGCCGACGACGCCCGCCGCCTGCGTGGCGGAGCCGTTGAGCGCGGCCGCCTGCCCCACTATTTCACGCGGCACGAGCTGTTCGAGCGAGCTGGTTATCCCGCATTCAAAAAGCGGAGCGAAGGCGGATATGCAGAATACAAGCGCGTAAAGCAGAGGCAGGTTCAACGTCTCCGTCCACATAAACCAGGTGAGGAGCGATAAAAAGACAAGGCGCGCCGCGTCGGCGGCCACCATGCACAGGCGTCTGTCAAACCTGTCGGCGACCGCTCCCATAAAGGGGCCGAGACAGACCATCGGCAGCGTATTCATGGCAAGCAGCATTCCAAGGCGACGGCTCGCCAAGAGCGGGTCGGAGGAGCTGACGACATACCAGGCAAGGGCGATTGTAAAAAACCTGTCTCCCATCGCCGAGATGACTTTGGCGATAAAAATCTTCCTGAAATCGGGATGGCCGACAAGAGGATGGGCCACCGTAACGTTATTCATAACCGCGGCGTCTCCAGAACGCAGCATTCGGCACAAACATCGTGAAATTCACAAAAACGCCTCCCACCAGTTGTTATACTTTCTATAATTTTACACTAAACCACGCTATGACGTCTAATAAATAGCGAAAAATAGGCGAACAAGAGCGTAAGCGGCGCGACAGGCGGGCAAGCTTGAGGAAGCGGCGGCGCAAGCCGCGCTCCGCCGTCAAAGCGCCGCCCCTGGAGAAATAAACATGCCGCGGACGGCGCTGAGGAAGGGGCTTAAAACACAAAAAAAGACGGCCTCCGAAGAGGACGCCTGTTTGGTTAAAATTGGTGTCAAGGAGGGGAATTGAACCCCTATGAGCTAATGCCCACTAGATCCTGAATCTAGCGCGTCTACCAGTTCCGCCACCCTGACACGTTTCGTACAACGTAGGTGATTCTACCAATAATCCACGAACTTTGCAAGGCTTTCCCGCATATTCCGCGAAAAAATTTTTCCGCCCCCCGCCGTAATGAAAGATAACGCGCGCCCACACGCGGCAAAAGCGGGGGCGATCAATTTTATACGCCTGCTGCGCCGGCGCGGGAGGCAATCCTTTGCGCGCGTTTGCCCTTGCCGGCCCTTTAAGCGACGGCCCGAAGCCGGGCCCCGGCGAAACCGGCGGCGCGGCGGGCTTTAGTTTTCGAATATTCTTTTTTTATCGCCGCTTGCGTGAACAAAAGTGAGCAATATCACGCAAAAGAGGTTGGCTTTGTGATACAATTCTAACATTGGGGAAGATTGTCAAAGGTCTCTTCGGCCTTTGGCCGTCTTAAAAAAATTGAATATAGTGGAGGGATTTTGTGTGAAAATCATGCAAGTCAACGCCGAGAAATGCGTCCAGTGCGGCGCGTGTACTGAGGCGTGCTCGAAAGCATATTTCAAGGAAAATTCACCGGAGTTGTCGCGGGTCAAAATCGCCAATATGGCCGGCTTCGCCAATATCAATATCTGCACGCAGTGCGGCGCGTGCATCGGCGTCTGCCCGACGCAGGCGCTCGAGCGCGACGCAAACGGCGTGGTGCAGGTGCGCAAAGACAAGTGCACCTCGTGCCTGATGTGCGTCGGTTTCTGCCCCTCGGCCTCGATGTTCTTCGACGGGGACAAGCAGACCGAGCCTTTCAAGTGCATCGCCTGCGGCATCTGCGCCAGGAAGTGCCCCACCGGGGCGCTGGAACTCGTCGTCACACCGGCAAAGGCATAGAAGGGGGATATAAAAACCATGGCAAACGCACCGATGAAGCTTCTCACGGAATGGTCTTTCGAACCGGCCAAGATACATCACGGATATTCAAGGAATACCCTTTACGTCGGCCTCGGCAATAAGGACGGCAATTACAGGTTCGAGCAGCGTCCCGTCTCCGACGATATGATAGAAAAGTTTACCGGCGGCCGCGGCTTCGGCCTCAAGCTGCTCTGGGACGCGGTAAGTGAAAATACAAAGTGGGACGACCCCGAGAACGAAATCGTCATCGCGGGCGGCCCCTTCTGCGGCATTACGCAGTATCCCGGCGCGGGAAAATGCTATTCCGTCTTCCTCTCCCCCGCCACCAAACAGACGTACAACAGCAACGCCGGCGGTTACTTCGCGCCCTTCCTCAAGTTCGCCGGTTTTGACGCGATGGAGCTCCAGGGCAAGGCCGACCGCCCGGTGGTCATATTCATCGACGGAGACAACAACAAGGTGCAGATCTTTGAATCCAACCTTGAGGACATAAACGCCTACGCGGTCTCCGAAGACCTCCACGAATATTTCGCGAAGGACGAAAAGGACAAGAACACGATCTCGGTGGTTTCCAGCGGCATCGGCGCGCGCACGAGCTACTGGGCCGGCATGAATTTCAGCTTTTACGACGTGCGCCGCAAGGCGGTGCGTCTGAAACAGGCCGGACGCGGCGGCGGCGGCACGGTGCTCTGCAACAAGAACGTGGTGGCGCTGGTCGTGAAGCGCACCCATTTCACGGGGCTGGAGAACGACCCCGTGGACGTCAAGGTGATCCAGAAGGCCGGCGCGAGCCTCCACAAGCGCATCCACGACCTTGACGACAAGCAGTGCAAGATGCGCTCCGCGGGAACGGCGCACCTTACCGAGATCATGGACGACTATACGCTGCTGCCGGTCAACAACTACAAGTTCGGCCGCCACAAGGATATCGACAACATCAGCTCCGAATCTTACATAAAGCTCTTCACACAGGGCATGGCCGACGGCTGCTGGTACGGCTGTTCGCTGGCCTGCGCGAAGGCGGTCGACCACTTCCCGCTTCAGACCGGCCCGTGGAAGGGCAAAGAGGTCATCGTCGACGGACCGGAATACGAGACGGCGGCGGGACTTGGCTCCAACCTCGGCATCTTCGACCCGCTGTGGACGATCGAGGCCAACTTCTACGCCGACCACTACGGACTGGACACCATTTCGCTGGGGACGGGCATGGCCTTCGTCTGCGAATGCTTTGAGCTGGGGCTGATCAACAAGGAAAACACTCACGGGCTGGACCTCAACTTCGGCAACAAGCACGATATCATGGAGCTCCTCCACCGCATCGCGCACGGCAGCGACGAATTCGCCGTCGCCTGCGGCAAGGGCATCGAAGTCGCGCGCGAATACTTCGCGGAACACTACGGCGCGGATATGGAAAAGATGATGAAGATCGGCATGGTCTGCCAGGGACTCGAAGCCTCGGAATACCGCTGCCAGGAGTCTATCGCCCAGTGGGGCGGCTACTTCCTCACGCTCAAGGGACCGCAGCACGACGAGGCGTGGCTCATCTTCATGGACATGGTCAACAAGCAGCTGCCGACATACGAAGATAAGGCCGAAGCCCTCTTCTTCTTCCCGAATTTCCGCCTCTGGTTCTCGCTGCAGGGTCTTTGCAAACTGCCGTGGAACGACATCGAGCCCGCCGACAACGGCATGAAGTACAAGGGCATCGAAGCGGCGAGGGTTCCCGAGCACCTGCAGAACTACCTCGATATTTTCGAGGCGATCACCGGCAGGCACTTAAGCCGCGAGGGAATGATCGAGCAGTCGGAGAAGGTCTATAACTTCGAGCGTATCTTCAACCTGCGCATGGGCAAGGGAACGGCGAAGTTCCACGAAGCCCCTGACCGCGGCCTCGGCCCCGTGTGGGAAGACGAATGGAACGCGCGCCCCGAATACTTTGACGAAAAGCTCAAGGAATTCGGCATCGACATCGAAGGCCTTTCCGTAAAAGAGAAGATCGACCTGCTGCAGAAAAACCGCCGCGGGCAGTGGCAGCAGCTCAAGATGGCGGTCTACAAGCGCCGCGGATGGAACAAGAACGGCATCCCGACGCTGGCGACGGTAAAGCGCCTCGGCATAGACTACCCCGACGTGGTGGCGCTGCTGGAGAAACACCTGCGTCCCGAGGACGAATTTGAAGATTAATTGTTAAAGGAGAAATGCGCATGATCACCGTCAACGGAGAAAAGTCGCCGTGGAGAGAGGGACTCACGGTACAGCAGCTTCTCGATGAGAAGAATTTTACCTTCAAGATGCTCGCCGTATGGGTCGACGACAACGTCGTCGACAAGAGCCGCTATTCAGAGGCGAAGATCCGCGACGGCGCTAATGTGCAGGTGATACACAACATCAGCGGCGGTTAGACTTCGCGGCGGTAACGGCAGAAAGACAAAACCGGCGGGCGCGTCAAGCACCCGCCGGTTTTATGCCTGCGCGAAAAAACTAAAGCGCCGAAACGGCCCCCGCTATATCATGTTGGCGAAGCGTTCCACCGCTTTCGTAAAATTGGCGATCGTCTTGTCGGCGTCGCCGTTTTCTATGCCGTCTCTGACACAATGATTGATGTGCCCCTCGAGCACCACCTGTCCCACCTTGTGGAGCGCTGACTTGGCGGCGTTGATCAGCGCGAGCACATCTTCGCAGGGAACGTCTTCGTCCACCATCCGGTCGACCGCCTGAATCTGCCCGATGATCTTTTTCAGGCGGCGGTGTATTTTGTCAGAATCCATGCACTGTTTCATTATAAGCATCTCCTTATACGATTAAGGGTACCTGTATACGCATTATGAAATTCAGCGCCGCCGTTGTCAAGCATACGGCCGCCGCAAGCGGCGACGGCGCGTTTTCGCAAACATATGCCGCCGCATCTTCTCGTGTATCCGCTGGCCGCGTGTAAACTAGACCATTTATCATCCTTGCCGGCTATTTAAAAGTTGTGCAAACCAGACATTTATAGTGATTTTACTAGACATTTTTCAGAGCCTGGTATATTATACTTCCGAGCTGTCAATAAAGACAGAACGCCCGACCAGCGGCCATGCCGCGGGTCGGGCGTTTTTATATTATTTAAGAAGCAGGTGGATTAGTTGAAAAAAATATTTGTTCTGATGTTGGCATTTCTCATGCTCCCCGCCGCGGCGCCGCAGCCGGCGGCCGCTGACGGGGGCGCTCCCGTAACCGCTGAGCAGACAATAGCGCGCGCGTTGGAAAGTTACCCCGAGGTGCGGGGCAAGCTGCACGCCTACGGCGCCTCGCGGCACGACCTTGAAGGCTCCTATTCCGGCTACCGTCCAAAGCTGGACGTCTACGCGGGCATCGGGCGTTATAACCTGGACGGCAGCGGATACCGGTACACCCTCTATAACATGTTTAACCACGACTACGACGGAGTCTCCGCCGTCGCGACACAGCCGATATACGACGGCAGCCTCACCAACAGCTCCGTAAAACGCTACAAATACGCGAAGAATATGCGTTACTTCGACCTGCTCTCGACGATGGAACAGGTCGGCTACGCCGCCTTCCACTCGCATCAGGACGTCGTCCGCTACCGCGAGCTGGTGGCGCTCGCGCGGGAAAACCTCGGACATCATGAAGAGGTACTCAAAAAAGTCAAACAGCGCACAAAGGCGGGGGTGGACAGCTCCGTCAACTACGACACGGCTTACGGCCGCGTCGCGCTCGCGCGGGTCAACCTCATCACGGAAGAGAGCAATCTGCACGACGCCGAGACGCAGTACATACGCATCGTCGGAGAGGCACCGGCGGCTAACCTGGAGAACCACGCGATAGAGGTCACGCTGCCGGCGCTGCCGCAGGAGAGCCGCAAGGCGGCGCTCGCGGGCAACTATCAGCTCATCTCCTACGCTGAAAACGCGGAATCGATGCGCCACGTCGTCGGCGAGCAGGCTTCGCGCATGCGCCCGAAGGTGGACGTGCGCGCGGGAACGTACCTGAACCACGACGAAGACGGTTCCGAGGGCCGCAAAGACAAGGCCTTCGTCGAGCTCGTCCTCCACTGGAACCTTTATAACGGCGGCCTGGATAAAGAGAACATCAAAAAGGCCATCGAACAGTACAAAGAATCAGAAGAACTCTACAACAAGCTGGAGCGCGACGTCGTACAGTCGGCGCTCATCGCCCGCAACGACATCAAAAACACGGAGGCCCAGCTGCCGAACCTTGAGACGCACATGAAGGCCGCCGGCGTGACGCGCGTCGCCTATACCAAGCAGTTTGAGGCGGGGAGGCGCAGCCTCTTCGACCTGCTCGACGCGGAAAACGAATACTTCCAGGCGCAAATGAGCTACGCGAACGCGCGGTACAACATCAAAAACATGAAGGCGGAATACCTCGCGGCGACCGGCGCACTGCTGAGCCACCTTTCAATCGCGCTCCCCGCCGCGCCCACGATCGCCGAGGCAAAGATAGACATGGACAAAATAGCAGAGGAACTGGCAAAGAGACAGAATGATGGAACAAAATAACCTTCGGGCGGATTCATCTCCGTCCGCGCAAGAGACGGCAGCCGCGCCGCGGGAGGGAGACCCTCGCTCCGGCGGGCCGCTCGCCGCATCGCTAGCGCTGATTTCAGCGCTCCATGGGCGGCGTATCTCGTGCGACGCGCTGCTCTCGGGGCTGCCGCTGGAAAACGGGATACTCTCCCCCGCGCTCTTCTCACGCGCCGCGAAGCGGGCGGGACTCGCAAGCAAGATCATAAAGAGCCCGCTGAAGCGGATAAACGGCCTGCTCTGCCCCGCGATTTTGATACTTTCCGGCAGCCGCGCCTGCGTCCTCGCCTCGCTTGACGCGGACGCGGAAAAGGCCTCCGTCATCTTCCCGCAAGAGCTGGACGAGGGGACGGCGGAGCTTTCCTTTAAAGCGCTGCGCGGCGCCTACGCCGGCTACGTAATCTACCTAAAACCGCACTTCAAATTCGACGAACGCACAAACACCGCGCCGGAACGCAAAGGCCACTGGTTCTGGGAGACCCTCTCCGCGGAGAAAAAAATTTACCGCGACGTAATCATCGCCTCGCTGCTCAGCAACATCTTCGCCTTCGCGATGCCCCTCTTTGTAATGAACGTCTACAACCGGGTGGTTCCCAACAACGCCGTCGAGACCCTCTGGGTGATGGCCGTCGGCGTCTTCATCATGATAACGGCCGACTTCGCGCTGCACATGGCGCGCGGCTACCTCACAGACCTCGCCGCCTCGCGCACCAACACGCGCCTCTCCGCCGACATGATGGAACAGGTGCTGGCCATGCGCAGCGAGGCGCGCCCCGCCTCCGTCGGCTCCATGGTCAACAGCATCCAGGGCTTTGACAGCGTGCGCAGCTTCATCTCCTCGGCGACGGTATTCGCCTATGTAGACCTGCCCTTTTCGATATTTTTTATCATCGTGATCGCGGTCATCGCCTGGCCGCTCGCGGTCCCCATCCTCCTCGGCGGAATATTCGTGCTCGCCGAGGCGGTCATGGTGCAAAAACAGATGCGCGAGCTCTCCGAAACGACGAACCGCGCAAGTTCGCTGAAAAACGCGACCATGGTCGAAAGCCTCGTCGCGATCGAAGCCGTCAAGACGCAGAACCTTGAAAGCACCGTCCAGAACCGCTGGGAAAAGACCGTCGCGCACCTTGAATCCGCCAACGTCAAAATGCGCCTGCTCTCCTCCGCCGTCGTCAACTGGACTCAATGGGTCAACGTCACCATCTCCATCGCGACGATGGTAATCGGCGTCTACCTCATCCGCGCCAACGCCATCAGCATGGGCTCGCTGATCGCCGCCTACATGCTCTCCTCGCGCGCGATGATGCCCATCAGCCGCGTCGCGGGGCTCCTCATGCAATACTATTCCACCTCGCGTTCGCTCGCCGCGCTCGACGACATCATGAACAAAGAAACGGAGCACGACGGAGGCGCGGCATTCCTCAGCCGCCCCGACATCGCGGGCGGAATCGAATTCAAAAATGTCGGCTTCACCTACCCCGCTCAGGAACGCCCGGCGCTCTCGGCGCTGAACTTCACCATCGGGGCCGGGGAAAAGGCGGCGATCGTCGGCCCCATCGGCTCCGGCAAAAGCACGCTCTTCAAGCTGATCCTCAAGCTATACCGCCAGACGGAGGGAGAAATCTTCATCGACGGCACCGAGAGCCGCCAGATAGACCCCGCGGAGCTGCGCCGCGCCATCGGCGTCGTGCCGCAAGAGGTAATGCTCTTCTACGGAACGCTGCGCGACAACCTCGTGATGGGCAACCCCTGCATTACAGACCAGGCGCTGCTCCAGGCGGTGCAGATCAGCGGCGTCGACGCCCTCGTCAGAAACCACCCCAAAGGCTTCGACATGCAAGTCGGCGAACGCGGCGCAAACCTCTCCAACGGACAGCGGCAGGCGGTGGCGATCGCCCGCGCCGTCCTCAAATCCCCCTCCCTGCTGCTGCTCGACGAACCGACCTCGGCGATGGACTCGGCGAGCGAAGATCGCGTGCGCCACAACCTTAAGATCTTCGCGAGAGACAAGACGCTGCTCCTCGTCACCCACCGCACCGCGCTGCTCGACCTCGCGGAGAGAATCATCGTCCTTGACGGAGGCAGGATCGCGGCGGACGGCCCCAAAGACAAGATCCTCGCGGCCCTCAAAGAGGGAACGATTGGGAGGGCGTATTGATGATAGAGCCCATGAATAAAGAGAGCTTCGAAAAAACGGGAAAAGCCATCGCAAAGCTGGAAAGCTTCGGCGGCGGCGTCACACGCCGCGTCTTCGGCCTCCTCTTCAAAGAAAATACGCGCCGTGCCGGCGACTGGGCCAGCGACGCCGCCTGGGCCGAGGCGGAAGAACGCCCGCTCAAAGCCAGGGCCGTCCTCTACATCGTCCTCGCGGCCTTCCTCGCGCTGCTGCTCTGGACGTCCGTCGCGAAAGTCGAAGAAGTCGTCACCGGCAGCGGCAAAGCCATCCCCACCTCCGGCGCCCAGATGGTACAGGCGATCGACGGCGGCATGGTGGAAGAGATACTTGTGAAAGAATCGCAGGCGGTCGCCAAAGACGCCGTCCTTGTGAAAATAAACCAAACGCGTTTCTCCTCCTCGCTCGGCGAACGCAGCGCACAGCTGCTGGCGCTCACCGCCAAAGCCTCGCGCCTCGAAGCGCAGACGCAGGGCAACCCCTTCGCCGCGCCGCCGGAGGCGGCAGAGTCGATGCCCAACATCATCGAGCACGAACGCCGCCTCTACCAGACAAGCCTCGAAGAGATGCGCGCCGCCGTCAAAGTGGCGCGCGACCAGGCCTTCCAGCGCCGTCAGGAGCTGGTAGAGGCCAACGCGCGCCTCTCGCAGCTTACCGGCGCCTGCGAATTGGCGGAAAACGAACTTCACGCGACAAAACAGCTTCTCTCCTCGGGAGCCGTCTCCGAGCTTGAAGTAATCCGCCTGGAAAAAGAGGCCGCCCGCGCAAAGGCCGACCGCAACCAGGCGCGGGCGCAGATCACGCGCACCCAAGGCGCGATACAGGAGGCCGAGGGACAAATAAAAGAGACGGAACTACGCTACATAAACAACTGGCGCGGCGAACTTACCGCCACCCTGCGCGAACTGGAAAGCCTTGAAGAGGGAAACAAAGCCCTCATCGACCGCGTCTCGCAGGCGGAAATAAAAGCCCCCATCAGCGGCACGATCAAGCGGCTCTTTGTGAACTCAAAAGGGGCCGTCATCATGCCGGGCGGCGCAGTGGCCGAAATTGTCTCCGACCAGGACGCGCTCGTCGTAGAAGCGCGCCTCGCGCCCAACGACAGGGCCTTCGTCCGCCCCGGCCTGCCGGTCGTCGTCAAAGTCACCGCCTACGAATACGCCGTCTACGGCGGGCTGGACGGCGTCGTGGAATACATCGGCCCGGACACCATCACCGACGAAAAAGGCGGCACCTACTACACCGTCCGCATCAGGACCAAAGAAACCGACTTCGGCCCCGACCGCCCGATACTGCCGGGAATGGTCGCGCAGGTCGACATCATCACTGGGAAACGCACAATACTGACCTACCTCTTGCGGCCGCTCTTCCGCGCCAAAGAAAAGGCTTTCAGAGAACATTAGAGAGGAAGATGTCAAAATGGCACAATATATAATTACGAAAACCGCGGGCGCCGTCTTCCGGCTGAGCGCGGACGGAGAAAAAATCCGGCTGAAAGCCGGAGACATCGTAGAAAGCGGCGACCAGATCATCACAGAGGCCGGAGCCTCCGTGCGTTTTGAAGACGCCGGCGGCCAGCTACTGGAACTTGGAGAAAACGCAAGCGCTGTGCTCCCGCAAAGCCTGCCGCCTGTGCTTGCCGCGCCGGCGGAAACTCCCGACGGCGCGCGGGCGGACGGCTTACAGGCCCCCTTCCCCGACGACGAGCAAAGAACCTCGCCCTCGGACAGCGCCGGAGACAGCGACAGCGAAATGCACGCCTTCATCGAGCCTCCCCGCACAAAATACAGCCAGGACATTAACCTCCGCTACGCGCGCGACGTAAACGTCACCGAAGAAATCGCCGGACGCGCCTCGCTGAACCCGCGGATAAAGTACGGCTACAACGTGGAGATCGCCCAGGAAATACAGAGCTGCCACGACCCGCGCTTTCCCTTCGACGGCGGGCGCGGCGGCGACAGCCGTCCCTTCGAGCCGGAGCGCCCCGCGGAACAAGAGCCTCCCGTTCCCGAGCCGGCGAATACCAGCGCCGTCACCGATGAAGACACGCCGGTAACCGTAGACCCGCTGGAAAACTTCAGCATCCCCGCGGGAGCCAAGCTCATCGTCGTCGACGCGGAGGCCGGCCGCGGCGCCGTACAGATAACCGACGGCAAAATAACCTACACGCCGAACGCCGATTACCATGGCGGCGACAAAATTACCGTCACCATAACCGACCAGTCGGGGCGAACATACGAAAGCGAAATCAACGTCACGGTGAACCCCGTCGCGGACACCGTAAACGACAGCGACTCGGTGACGGAAAACTCCCACGTCGATACCGACGTGCTGGCCAACGACAAATTCGCCGACCTCCCCGGCGCGAAAGTCGTCGAAGCGACGCAGGGAGAAAAAGGCACGGTCTCTATCAACCCGGGCGGCACGGTCAAATACACGCCGACGATAGGCTACCTCGCCGAAGGTGAAACGACCACCGACACCTACACATATAAAGTGGAGACCGCCGCCGGCAACTACGAAGAAGCGGCGGTGACGATCACCATCACCGGCACCAACGACGCGCCCGTCGTGACGGCGATCACCGGCGATGTAACGGAGGACGCTGACACCACCCCGTCAACAACGGATTCGCTTACCGCCTCCGGCAACGTCATCACGGAACACACGACCGACCTTGACGCAAGCGACACGCACACGATAAGCGCCATAAACGGCGAGGCGGCCAAGGTCGGACAAACAATAAACGGCGCCTACGGCAGTATCACGGTCAACGCAGACGGCACATACACATACACTTTGAACAACGGCACAAACGGCGACGGCGGAAGCAACGTTCAAAAACTTGCCGCGGGCGAGAGCCATGACGAGGTCTTCACCGTCACCGTCAGCGACGGACACGGCGGCGAGACGACGCAGGACATCACCATCACCGTACACGGCACCAACGACGCGCCGACGGCAGAGAACAACATCGGCTCCGTCGTTGAGGACGACAGGATATCGACGACGGAAAGCCACACGACCTCCGACGGCAACATCCTCGCAAACGACAGCGACATCGACAACAACCACACGCTCACCGTCTCGCAAGTCGGCGGAGACAGCGCTACAGTCGGCACAGCCGTTGACGGCGTGTATGGAAAAGTTACAATCAACGCCGACGGCAGCTACACCTACGAGTTAAACAACGACGCCGGCAACGTCCAGGCTCTGCGCGTCGGCCAGACTGTCACCGATACCTTCGACGTCCAGATCACCGACGAACACGGCGCAACCGCTACCGAGACGCTGACGATCACCATCACCGGCACAAACGACAAGCCCGTCATCTCTCTGACGGGAACGGATCATGACAGCGCCGCGCTCACGGAAACTAACGCCTCCCTCACGGAGTCCGGCACGCTGACGCTCACCGACATCGACCTCAACGATACGGTAGGGACGGTGAAGGCCGACACGATAACCACGGGCGGCACATACGGCGGAACTCTGCCCTCTGACGAAACTTTAAAGCAGATGCTGACGCTGACGAACGGCTCACTCGACGATTCGCAGACGACGGGGAAGATCAACTGGACATTCGATTCCGGCGCGGAGAACTTCGACTTCCTCGCTAAGGATGAAACGCTTATACTCACATACACCGTGAAATCAACGGACGACTCTGGCATGGCGAACGACAGCGACACCCACGAGATAACGATCACCATCACCGGCACCAACAGCGCGCCGGTGCTGGCTGACGATACGAATTCCGTGACAGAGGACAACGGCCTGCTTAATGGGACGATACCGACTGTTGAAACCACCCTCAAGAGCGTCATCACTGACGCCGACACCGACGCCGACTATAATGGCAAGGACGAATGGCGGATCACCTCCGCGAAAGAGACGTCGGCACCCGAAGATACGGCTGTCGCTGCCGGCGAAACAGCCGCCGACATCGCCGGCAAATACGGCACGCTGCACATAAAGGCGGACGGGAGCTACACCTACACGCTTAACAACGATTCCGCTCAGATACAGCAGCTCGGCCATGACGGCAAACTCGCGGATGAGTTCACCGTCACCGTGACAGACGGCGACCTTACGGCGACGCAGAAGCTGACGATAAACATCGGCGGCACGAACGACAGGCCGACGATAAGCGTCGCCCCCGGCGACAGCGCCGCGGCGGATGTGACCGAGGGAAACATCGTCCCCTCTGCCAATGTACCGGAGGCAACCGGCACGCTCACCTTCTCCGATATCGACCTCGGAGATCAAACAACGGTGACAAAGCTCGCCAACAACATAACGAACTTCACGATCGACGGTAATACGGACGGGCTTATCTCGACGCGGGATGAGCTTTACAATATGCTCACGCTGACCAACACGACCTTCACCACCGACAGCGGAACCAGTTCGCACCAGCTCACCTGGACCTTTGAGAGCGGAGACGAACGATTCAATTATCTCAAAGGAGACGAAACGCTGACGCTCACCTACAAGGTACAGGCGAAGGACGATTCCGGAATAAACGCGAACAATACAAGCAACACGCAGGATATCGTCATCACGATCAAGGGCAGCAATGCGGCGACGGGCAGCAACCCGTCGCCCGACACGGGAACCGTGGCGGAGGACAAGACGCTCACCGTGAGCGGGCATCACGGCACGTTGTCCGGAGCGAACCAGAACCTGCTCTACAACGACGATTCCGACGGATATATAACAAAATTTGCCGTCAACGGACACGATTACAACACCGGGGGCAAGACGGCGATATATGCCGACGACGGCACGACGAAACTTGGCGATATCACCATCCAGGCCAACGGCAACTACACATTCACACCGGTGAAGAATTACAGCGGCCCCGTTCCGCAGATAACCTACACGACGAGCGACGGGGAAACCTCGACGCTCGGCATCACCGTCACGCCCGTCGCCGACAAGCCGACGTGGACGACGCCGACTTCGAGCGGCACCGAGGACACTAAGATCGCGATGAATCTCAAACTGCCGACAATCACGGACGACATAGACCGCAACGGCGACAGCACCACCGGCGACCATCCCGAGCGGCTGGGCTACATCACGCTGGAGAATATCGGCAAAGCCACTGTTTATAAAGGAGATACCGCACTCACCGCCACAGGCGGCAAGATAACGATAGCCATCGTCAACTCCTCTAGTAATCTGGATACATCCCTGCACTACACCGGCCTCGACATCAGCGGTGCCGACATCGTGAAACTCACGCAGACAGAGTTCGAGGCGCTCACGATACGGCAGGAGGCAGAGAGCGGGAAAAACATCACCGGCCTCAAACTCAGCGTCACCAGCTACGAAACAAACGACAACGGAACTCAGCTCATTGTTGACGGAAAACCAGTTTCTGCAACGGACACAAAAACGTTCGCCGTCGACGTCCTCGCCGTGACGGACGCGACGCCGACGATCACACTCGGCGGCTCAACCGCCGAGCCCACAGAGACACAACTGCAAAACGCCATCGACAACGACTACATCACCATAACCGACCGTCAGGGCACGGCGACGGGAACCATCTCCGCGCAAACAGAGGGCGGCAGCGGCATGATCGTCATCGAGGAAGACTGCACGATGAAAATAGACGCGGACTATCTCAAAGCGTCGGTGACCTCAGCCGATACCGACGGCAGCGAAAAGTATGTCGTTACCGTATCGGGGCTTGCGGCGGGAAGCGTGGTCAACGGCGTCACCGCGGGAACGGACGGTACGGTGACGCTCACGGCGGAGACATCCGTCACCAGCGATAGCATCGACATCTTCACGGACGGCCTTAAGATCACGCCGCCGGAAAATTTCAGCGGCAAGATGGACGGAGTCACGATCAGGGTCGAGACCTACGATACCGACGGCGATTCCACCGGCGAGATAGCCCGCAACACCGCCGAGATGATACTGCCCGTGCTGGTGGTCACGCCCGTCCCCGACGGCGTCGACACCATCGCGGTGACGCAGGCAATCGGCAACGAGGACACGCCGATCGCTCTGCATATAAAGCCCAGCTGCAGCGACGGCTCGGAGACGTTCAATGTAAAGATAGAGGATATTCCCAGAGGTTCCGAGATAACTTATGACGGCAATTCCGTTTACAGCATCGACGATGAAACCGGCAGCGTGACGATAAACGGCTTCGACAGCACGAAGACACTCACCATCACGCCGCCGCCCGACAGCAACGTCGACTTCAAGCTGGCTGTCACGGCGCAGACGGTGGAGAGCAACAACAAAACGTCAAAGTGGTCAGATAATGTGGAGCTCGCCGTCACCGTACACAGCGTCGCCGACCCCGTCACCATCAGCAGTGAACAGCTCACTTACACTGAAACGCAGGCCGAGGCTGACGAAATCAAGTTGGGAAAGCTGATCGTGAAGGCTGATGATAACGTCGACAACTCCGAGCAGGTCACGCTCACGGTGACCGGCCTCGCTCCCGAGTTTACCCTTGACGGAAGCGCGGTGGAATTCAAGGGCGGCGAGGGCGCGAATCGCGTTTGGCTCATCACAATGGACCAAGGCAATATTGCCAACACCAACGCCTATATAAAGACGCCGGAAAATTTCAGCGGAGAGATAACCTTCAAAGTGCAAGCGACGAACACCGACTCTACGCTGGACGGCACGCCTGACTCCAATACCGTGACCTCCGAGGTGACAGATGTCGCCATCACCGTCACGCCAACGCCCGAGGCGACGGTCAACCTCTCCGGCGCGGCGGACGAAGACGCGCTCCAGCGGCTCTCCTTCGCCATCCAACACGAAAACGGCGACACGGACGAAACGCTCGAGGCGATATATATCAAGGCTATGGAGGTCGGCCCGGGATACGACAAGAATTTCAGCGTTCTTTACAGCAAAGACGGCGGAACGACGACGATGACGCTGCAACAGGCCGCGTCCGGCACCGACAGCGGCGTGACGAAAGAGACGATTGACGGCATTGAATATTACAAAATCGTTTCCGACGACGGCAAGGATATAAATAAAATCTTCGTCAAGGGAGACGTAAATTACTCCGGTACTGGCGGTGAGGGCGATTCGCTGGCAATCAAATACGCCATAACGGACGAAAAATACACCGGCGAGGGCACGTCTACCACATCGACGCCGGTAACGGTGATCTCCGGCGAGACCGCTTACAAAATTACCTTCAAACCGGTGACGGACCCGACGACTATGAAGGCCGTCGGAGCCGGTGACATTACCGTCGACGCGGATGGCGGAATCACGCTGAGCGGCACGACGGTGACGGTGGGCGCAGGCAACGCGGACAGCTTCTCCGTCGATGTGACGGTCAACGCCCCGGATGATACCGACGGCAGCGAACATTTCATCAAGCTGATCATTGACGGCGTGCCCGACGGCATATCGGTGAACGGCGCGACCTACCTCGGGGACAGCGGCGCCGTCGCGGGAACGGGGCGCTGGCTGCTGACGGTCGACGCCGGCAAGGCATTTGACAGCTCTCACGCCAGCTTCACGACGACGCTCGATTTCACCATTGGCCGCGGCAACCCGAATATCTGGGGGCTCAACGGTGAGGATGCCGTCAAGGTAACAGTGACGGCGGTCTCACAGGACGAGATGGGAAGCATGAAGGGCGACGAGGCGATAAGCTCCACCAGCGCCGAGTTCGGCGTCAAAATCAATTTCTCGGGAAGCGGCCCGGCGGAGGACATCCCCGCGCCTCGCATCACCCTGACCGCAGGCGACGGCACGACAGAGGACGCCACCGAATGCAGCCTCGGGGACTTCATTAAAGCGGAATATCAGATCGACGCAGACAAGTCACAGGGGCATACCGAATACCGCTTCTCCTTCGAGATAAACGGCCTGCCCGCGGGTACCGTCGTCAGCGGCGACGCGGTAACGGGCGGCAGCGTGACGATAACGGCGGACGGAACCGTGACGGTCAGCGGCTTCGGCGATGATGCGGCGATGCAGTCCGTCCTTGACAATATCAAGGTGACGCTGCCGCCAAACTATAATAACAACAGCGACGGCAACACCGAGGACGGAATGAATCTCAACGTCACCTGGCATACGAAAGGCTGGGATATGAACAGCGACGGCGAGGTGCCGACAGGTACCGGCGATATGGCGGTCGTCCCCGAGGTGACGCCGGTGACCGACCCAATGGAGATAACGATAGTGCCGGCGTCGGGTATGATAGAAGAAAACCAGCCCGGTGATGGAAACGCCTTCAGCTTCACCGTCAGCATCGGCGCGGGCAATGACGGCAATTACGGAAGTGTCCTCCACGAAGGCAAGCTCTTCCTGAAGCTCGACGGCGCGCAGGAAAACGACACCATAACATACGGCGGCAAACCATATGCGCTGACCACAGTTGCCGAAGGAGACTACCGCGGAATAGCGGCGGGGAAATACTACGTCATCGAGGGCGTCAGCGCCGGCGACGAACTGGCGCTGACCTATCAGCCCGCCGATTATCATTCCGGGAATATCACGGTCACCGCGCTGATCGTATCGCAAGAAACTAGGGCCGCAAACGAAATCGCCGCCTCGGGAAACTCGGAGCTGACGGTTAATCCGGTAAACTCTGAATACAACTTTACCGTCGCCGATACCGAGGCCAACGAAAACGGCGAGGCCGCGCTGATCTTGACCCCGCCCACGCAAGGGAGTTTCGACAACGACGGCTCGGAGAAGATATACTCGGTCGTCCTCTCCGGCGTCGACGCGGATCACAGCGACAACTTTATCGTCAAATACACCGCCGACGAAGTGGAAAAAACGGCGGCGAAGGTCGCGGCCGGGACGGACGACGATGGGAAACAACTCTATGAGTGGGTGCTCTCCACCGACAGCGCGGGAAAACTGCCAACCAACATAAAGATAACCGGCCTCAACCATTACAGCGGCACGCAGGACCTCACGATGACGGTCGTCACCGGTGAAACGGCGCTGGGCACGGGCAGGGAAAACACCGACCGCTTCTTGCTCACCTTCCATCCGACGGCGGACGGCTTCTCCGACTTCACGCCGACGCTGACCTTCGGCAATGCGGGGGAGTACATCGATCTCAACCTCAACGCGATGGTCAACGATACCTCTGGCACGGGGCATGAAACGGCGACGGTGACGCTTAGCGGTCTCGGCGACGGCGCGTCGTTCTTCATCGCCCACGACATCAATGGAGACGGGACCGTCGACAGCTACGAATCCGTGACCACCGCCTATGAGGAAGGCAAATACACTATCTCCGGCATCGCTCTGGACAAGATAAACGATATTAAGATCCTCAGCCCCAACGTGGGCAAGACACACGTCACGGTTGACGCCTGGACGGTGGAGCCAGGCGCGCAGAGCGGCTATGAGGAATCGACGCATATTTTGGAGAATACCGGGCATTTCGGAGATAAGTTCGATATCACCGTCTCGGCGTCCGCGCCGACGACGGGCGACGACAGGCTGATCTACGGCGGTGACGGCAGCTACGACGGCGGAGACGGCACGGACACGCTCTATCTGGCGAACTTCCGCGAGGAGGCAAACAGCGGCAAGAACGATATCGATTTCACGGCGACCACAACCATCAAAAATATCGAAATAATAGATATGAGCGACGGCGCGCATTCTCTGACCAACGTCACGGCGGACGCGGTGAAGAATATGACCGGCGACGAAAACACGCTACGGATAATGGGCGGCAATGACGATACGCTCGCGCTCTCCGACGGTTGGACGAAGGGCGGGAATACGTCTGAGGGATGGCGTACCTATACGAACGGCGAAGCAACGATAAACGTCGACGGCGGCGTGAACGTCACCATAAACGGCATCGCCTCGATGAGCCTGATGACGGCGATGGCCTTTGCGCCGCTCGCGGCCGCCGCCGCCGAGCCGATTATCGTGCCCGATGACGCCGGTTCCTTCGATTACGGCGATTACGGCTCGCCGCTCTCGGGGGCGGCGGAATCGCATGTAATGACCTTCGACGCCGGCGGCCTGGTGGACTTCTCCAGCCTCGCCGACGCGGGACAGACATTCGACACGCTGAACCTCTCCAGCGCCGCGGCGCAGGAAATCTACAACGTCACCCCTTACAGCGTCTACTCCGTCACCGGCAGCGAACATACGCTGGAGGTCACGGGCGGCGCGGAGGACGCCTTCAATACGGCGCACTCGCAGGAGTTCTCATGGAACGCGCCGGCGCTCTCCGTCGACGGCTCGCACTACGTTTACACGGCGACGGGCGATTTCGACCGCGACGCGGCGACGCCGGACGAGACGGTGACGCTGAACGTGGCGCGCGAGATATACGACGACACGCTCGCCTACGACGCGGGTACGATGAACGACGGCGGCCTCGGCGACGACACGCTCACCTTCGGCCATGCGGATTCAACAATCGATTTCAGCGGCGGCGCGGCAAACCGCATCGCAAACATCGAGCGTTTCGACCTCGGCGGCGGCGACCATTCGCTGGAAAATCTCACCGCGAAGGATGTCTTCGAGATGACGGACGCGCGCAATACGCTGACGATCAACGGCGACCACGCAGACCGCGTGACGCTCTCCGACGTACTGGACGACGCCGCGGACGGCATGTGGGAGGCGAGCCCAATACACGGCACGGAAAACGGCGTCGGCTACAGCTTCTACATCGGAGCGTACGAAGGCCAAACAGTGACGCTGAAGATAGAAGACGAAATAATCCAACAGCTGACGACGCACACGAAAGGCTGACAAGCCGCGGCGCGGGCGGCGAAAACGGCGGCATGTCCGCATTTCAGCGCTGAATAAAAAAGCTTCCGGGCAATGGACTCTGAGTCCGCCCGGAAGCTTTTTTCTGTATGCGGAAGTCTTTCACCCCGCCGGAGCGTCGTTTGAAAATATTTTTTTTCGCGCGCCGCGCTGACGGCGATCAGGCCGACCGTCACCGGCATACGGAAGGCGGGCCGGCGGCGGTTTTCCGCCGGCCCGGAAGGAGTGTTGACCTTGACCTGAGCTGGCCTTTATCTTTTCGCCTTCCTCCTTGAGGAAGGTGGGCCGGTGGCGTTTTCCGCCGGGCCGGAAGGAGTGTTGACCTTGACCTTGATTTTAAGCCCGCCATGTTACTTCGCATATCGCTAAAGACAAGCGTGCCCGTACTGTTGATGGAGGTCGCATCGAGTAGGAGGCCTCCCATTAATTGAGAGGCCGTCCTCTCACACCACCGTACGTACCGTTCGGTATACGGCGGTTCGATAACGAGAGTGCATTGCTTCATATCGCAGGGATATGTCGTCGTATCCTTGTAAGGCAAGGTATTTGTTCGTCAAGGTTGTGGTCAGTATCCATGTTCTGGCTATATGCCAGCATCCAAGTCTGCTGTTCGCCCATCGCCACGCGTCTCTGTGCCCGGCTCCAAGACGCCTGAGGTTCTGATATCTGGGCCAGATTCTTTTCCACTGTTTCCAGTATATCTGACGCATCCTCCGCCTTATCCAACATGTCAGCTCTTTCATTATGCTTTTCATGCAGGCTATGGCATAGTAGCCCAACCAGCCTGTCGTGTATTTTCTGAGGTTCAGCAGGATGGCCGCTATTGCACGGCCTTGATTTCTGGCTGTCAGGATTCGGATTTTGTCTTTGAAACGCTTTAAGCTTTCTTCATGCAGGCTTATCCTGCTTTCTCCTTTGATTTGTTTTATGGAGAAACCAAGGAATTTGAGTTTGGACGGGCTTCCTATGCAGCTTTTCTTGCGGTTCACACGAAGTTTCAGGGGACCCTCAAGGTATTCTACACAGCTTGACATTACTCTTTGGGCCGCTCTTGGGCTTTTGACGTATATGTTGCAGTCGTCCGCGTATCTCACGAATTTGTGTCCTCTGTTTTCGAGCAGTCTGTCAAATTTCGTGAGGTAGATGTTTGAGAGAAGAGGTGAAAGGTTTCCTCCCTGCGGCGTGCCTTCTGTGGTCGGGCTGATAAGTCCTTTGTCCAGAACTCCGCTTTTGAGGTATTTTCTGATGAGCCATATTACTCGCTCGTCTTTTATTTCTTCTCTGAGCATCTTTATGAGAAGGCTGTGGTTTACCGTGTCAAAGTATTTAGACAGGTCTATGTCCACCGCCACTCTGTATCCCTGGTCGTTATATTTTCTTGCCTGCTCTATGGCCTGATGAGCGCTTTTCCCGGGCCGGAATCCGTAGCTGTTTTCCGAAAATGTCTTTTCGAATATCGGCGTCAGAACTTGCGAGATTGCCTGTTGTATCATACGGTCTATTACCGTCGGTATTCCAAGTTTGCGCTTGCTTCCGTCCGCTTTGGGGATTTCCACTCTTTTGACCGCTGTGGGGGTGTAGCTCCCATCGTAGAGGCTTTGGACCAGTTCCGGATAGTGTTCTTTAAGATACCCGGACATCGCTGCGACTGTCATTCCATCCGCGCCTGCTGAACCGCCGTTTTTAACTACCCTTTTGTACGCCTCGGCCATATTCGCTCTGGTGAGGATACGTTCGAGCAGCATTTGCTCTCTTTCTTCTCTTCCGTTTTCCGTGTGGGCAGCACTCGGCGCTTTCATGTTACCTGCCGCTTCCAGCTTGTTCTCACATGAATAGCCTGTTTGCACAGTTTTCTGCTTTCTTCGCATTGCCCCACCTTCCTGCTTCTAAGAAGTTTGTTATCGTTCGGCCCTTCCTGAATGTCAATTTCCATTCTGTACTATGGCTTCTGCTGACTTCTTGCGGTTCATCCGCCTGTCTCCAGGCAGATTGCACTCAGTATAAGCCCCCGCAAGATCTCCCCGAGTAAGTACGTACGCTTTCCCCCTCATCTATCCGCCGCATTTACACCATGGGGTTTCGTGCAGTGTAGGACTTTGTCTTGGGATGTAGACTTGTCCGCCTCATGATGCCTCATATGCGATTTCTGTTCGTCGGACCGAGGTTTTGCCTCCGGCTTCCTTCAGATTCCACCTCACGATGGACACCCTTGCCTTTGGCTAACAGTTCCCACTGCAATGCCTGTAGCGGACTTTCACCGCCTAGCTTACGTACATGTCGGGCGCACAACTCCTCCACCGGCCTGCGGCCGGAGCCCCTCGCGAGGGAGCCGAAAACAAGGCTGGCGGCCAAGGAGCATAAACCTTGACCTGAGCTGGCCTTTATCTTTTCGCCTTCCTCCTTGAGGAAGGTGGGCCGGCGGCGGTTTTCCGCCGGGTCGGAAGGAGTGTTGACCTTGACCTTGATTTTAAGCCCGCCATGTCTCGTTTCTTACCCTTTGGTTCCCGCACGATATCGAGCGGACACGACCGTCGAAGCAAGAAAAAGGCGATGCTCAAGACGGCTCTTAACCCGCAAATTTTTCTTGCTCCACAAAAAGTAAATGCGGTCGCCCGGCGCGCGCGGCGAACACGCGGCGAGGCCGGCGGCCGCCGGAGCAAAATGAGCGGCCAAAAAGCTAAAATTTTCATTTATATTTAAGCATAAATTTTTAATTGTGAAATGGGTATCACAATTGTTGTATAGAATAAAAATTCTTAGAATACATAATTACATTTTTACATAGGACTAAAACTATGATATGTTAAATTTATCATAAATATCAAGCTATAAAAAATATTTATGAAACGTATTCTCAGGCGTCGCTCAAATCATTATCAAGGAAAGGTCGTGCTGTCTTATGAGTGGGAACAAAGTTAGCTGGCTTAATGTGGTGAAGTTCGCGGGTGCGTTTATCGCGTTCTTAATAGGCGCCGGTTTCGCAACCGGACAGGAAGTATTCCAGTACTTCGCCGCTTACGGTTACCAGGGCTTCCTGGTCGGGCTCTTCGTGCTGATATGCTTCGTCTACGTCGGGGGGGACTTCATCGTCGCCGGCTTCAACGAGCATTTCCATAACACCAATGACATCTACCGCTACTACTGCGGCAAATATATCGGAGGCTTTTACGACTACTTCTCGATCGCCTTCATCTATATGTCGTACATCGTCATGCTCGGCGGCGCGGGCGCGACAGTCAATCAGTATTACCATATCTCGCCGGTCCTGGGCGCGATCCTCATGATGGCGATTTCCGCCGGCACCGTCGTATTCGGCCTCGGCAAGATTGTTGACGTCATCGGCTCGATCGGGCCGCTGATCGTCGTAATCGCCATCGGCGTCGGGCTCGCCGCCATCGTGACGAACCCCGGCGGAATCGCCGAGGGCGCACGGCTGATCGCCTCGGGCGAGCTTGACATCACAAGGGTCGGCAGCAATTGGTTCATGTCCGGCACCTCCTACGTCGGATTCTGCATGCTCTGGCTCGCGGCCTTCCTCGCGGCGATGGGCGCCAAGGCAAACAGCAAGAAAGAGGCCGTCCTCGGAACGACGCTCGGCGCCATCGGCTTTGTAGCCGGCGCGCTGATCCTGATGCTCGGGCTCCTCTCGAGCCTCCAGGACCTCTACACCTCAGACATCCCCTCGCTCGTCATCGCCGAAAAGATTTGGCCGCCGCTCGCCGCCGTCTTTTCAGTCATCATCATGGCCGGTATCTATACGACCGCCGTGCCGCTTCTCTGGTCGGTCTCGGCGAGATTCGCGCCGGAAAAGACGACGAAGTTCTACGGCCTCACCGCCGGGCTCGCCGCGGCCGCCTGTTTTGTGGCGCTCGAGCTGCCCTTCCGCCAGATCGTCAACGTCATCTACGGCGTGAACGGTTACGTCGGAATCCTTCTGATATTCTTCATGCTCGCAAAAAGCTTCGGCATTACGAAGAAGATCGCGAAATAGGGATAATAACTGATATATCAAAAAGACAAAAGAGAGCGCGGCGGCGAGACCGCCGCGCTCTCTTTTGTCTAAAAGCACAACCGAACGGAGATTTTTTAGTCGTTTGCACATTAGAATTCAAAGACTTTTTTCTGATTATCATTTATAATATCCAATATTGTGGCAAGAAAACCTTATAAAGATGGGTGAATGGCTAAAATAAACGGTAAAATAATAAAATGTTCGCAACCTGCGAATTGATTTTAGATTATAAAGCTGCGAAACTTTCCATAATTCGGCAACGGGGAGATCTTCCCGTTTTTTTAGATATCTAAGGAACCGCTGATTATATGCGCCATTCGCGTCACGCAGCAGGCCCCGCCCGTCGCTCCAACGTATCAATATACGCCTCCGCGCCGCTCTGGGCCTGATGCGTTTAGCGCCTGGCACATCTAATCAGCGGAAATACGTTGGTTATTATTCAGCTTATTTTCAATTAATCAACAGTTCTCTAAGTTGTGAAAAAAATAACTATTTTTGAAGGGACAGTGGTGCAATATGAATAGAGAAAAGGTCAGCTGGTCCAACGTCGTCAAATTCGCGGGGGCGTTCGTCGCCTTTCTCATCGGCTCAGGTTTCGCGACGGGACAGGAGATCCTGCAGTATTTCACAGCCTATGGAATGAAAGGGCTCCTCGCCGGGCTCTTCACGCTCGTCTGTCTCGTCTACGTCGGCGGAGACTTCATCGCGGCAGGCTTCCGCGAACGCTTCTCAAATACCAACGACATTTACAGATATTACTGCGGCAGGTACATCGGCGGCTTCTACGACTATTTCGCCATCGCGTTCCTTTATATGTCCTACATCGTTATGGTGGCCGGCGCCGGCGCCACGCTCGCGCAGTATTACGGCCTGCCCACATACGCCGGCTGCGTCGGGATGGCCTTCCTCTCCGCCTTCACCGTCACCTTCGGCCTCGGCCGGATCGTCGACGTCATCGGCACCATCGGGCCCGCGATCGTCCTCTTCGCGATCGGCATCGGCCTGGCCGCCATCATCAAAAACCCCGAAGGCATCGCCCAGGGGGCGCGGATGATCGAGGCGGCCGAGATCGAGATGACAAAAGTCGGAACAAACTGGCTCACCTCCGGCATGTCGTACGTCGGCTTTTCCATGCTCTGGCTGGCAGCCTTCCTCGCGGCGATGGGGCAGAAGGCCAACTCCGCGAAAGAGGCCGTCATCGGCACGACGCTCGGCGCGACGGGCTTCGTCTTCGGCATCGCCATCATGACGCTCGGGCTGCTGGCGAACCTTGACGCCGTCGCGATGACGGACATCCCCTCGCTCATACTCGCGGAGAAGATATACCCGCCGATCGCCACCGTCTTCTCCCTCATCATCATGGGCGGCATCTACACCACTTCCGTACCGCTTCTCTGGTCGGTCTCCGCCCGCTTCTCGCAGGAGAAGACGCGTAAATTTTACCTGCTCACGGCGGCGCTCGCCCTCTCGGGATGCGCCGTCGGCCTGCTGCTTCCCTTCCAGCGCATCGTAAATATCATCTACGGCATCAACGGCTACGTCGGAATCATGCTGATAGTGTTCATGATCATAAAAACAGCACGGAACATAAGGAAACCGGCCTAAAATCTTAGAATTTTATCACGACGGCTCGGCCGCCATCTTACGCGGCCGAGCCGTTCCCTCCTAGAAGCACTCGTAGAAATTGCGCAGCGTCCAGTAGAAGATGTGCGGCTGTTCGAGATAGGAGGTCTGCGAGGCGTCGGGAATGACGGCCATCCGCGAGCCGGGGATCAGCGAGCGGTAATATTCGCAGGTCGGCTGCCGTACCTGGTCGAATTCGCCGCAGATCAGCAGGACGGCGATCCGAATCTTACTCAGCCTGCCGGTAATGTCGATATCCTTCAATATACCCTCGCAGGTGAATTCGCTCGGCCCCCACATATGGCGGTACACCCGCATGCCGGAGGCCGTCTTCGGTTTGAGCGGCGCCGCGGAGTGTCCCTCCCGGCTGACGGTCGCAAGCCGGTAGCGAAAGTTGTCGTCATATTTTTTGATAATCTCCTGATAGTAGCGCCCGTCAAAATGGTGGTCGCGCTCGCACTGCTCCACCGCCTCCAGGTAATCCGCCCCTAGCTCGGCAAGGCGCAGCTTCGCGTCGGCAATCCAGATCTTCGTGCTGACGAGCGGACTGATCATCGTGACGGAGACGACGGGAGAGGGATTGACGCCCAGGACATGTTCCGCGGCGAGATAGGCGCCCCACGAACGGCCGACGAGGTGAAGCCGCGGCGCGCCGATGGCGGCGATAATGCCGTTAAGCGATTCGATATAGCGCTCGGGAACCCAGAGAGACTCTTCTCCCGTATGCGAGCTTTCGTCGCATCCCAGCTGGTTGTAGAGATAAACGGTACGGTCCTCGGCGAGCCGCTCCGCCATCGGCCTGAAAGACTCGATGTTGCCTCCGGGGCCTCCGTGGATATAAAGGACGGGGATTTGGGAATTATTCTCCGCGCCGTAAACATTCAGGCAGATATACCCTCCGGGAATGTTGAGGTACTCAGTCTTCATACTGACAGCCATGTTATCGCCTCCTTATTTGCTTGCCTAACTTGTGCAAATTAATTATACCATAATATTCTGACAATATTAAAGTAAAAATATCTGCCGTTACAGTAAATAAAAAGGAAGATTTGCTGTTTTATCTGTACTTCTCAAGGATTCCGGAGCGTTTGATGTACAAGATCAACGGTATGCCGATGGCGTAACAGATGACCGCCTGGCTCGCCCCGATGTAGAGCATCGACCAGATCACCGGCGTCGAGGAGAGCAGGGCGATGTAAGCGCCGACCACCACGGCGTTAATGACGACGGGAGGGAGCGCGGCCAGCCATACGTTCGGCATCTTCGCGGTGACCCAGGCGGCGGCGAGCGTCGCCGCGCTGCCGAGAATGATGTCCGTGATGCCGAAGCCGCCGAGCATATTCGAGATCAGGCAGCCGACAAAGAGACCGGGCACCGCCTCCGGCAGGCAGAAGGGCAGCAGCGTCAGCGCTTCTGAAACCCTAAACTGCACCGGGCCGAAGGAGATCGGCGCCAGAACGAAGGTGAGCCCCGTGTAGAGGGCGGCGATCATGGCGGATAAAGCGATTCTGTGCGGAGTAAAAAACCTTTTATTTTTCATGCGCTGTATTATACTACAAAAAGAGAGGGGGCGGACGAGATGGCGGAGACGGTCAGAAAAATGGCGATCATCCGGGTAAGCGCCGCGGGAAAGGCGGCGGCCGTGGCAGACGAGCTGCTCTCCGAAAAAACGGTATCCCTATATATAGACGGCCGCTGCGACTGTTCCGCGACGGTCACCGAAGGAAACGAGACGCTGTGGGCGGCGGGCAATCTCAGAAGCCGCGGCCTGGTCTCCTCGTACAAAGACATCGCGGAGATCAAGGAAAAAGAGGGGCGGATAGAGGTGACGCTAAACCGGCGGCTTGCGCCGGCAAAGCCGGAGGCGCTTTCCATAAAATGGCAGGTCGGCGCGGAGCTCGTGCGGCGCAAGATCGCGGAGCTTGCGGAGGCGGAGCTCTACCGGCGCACCGGCTGCCTCCATGTGGCCCTGCTTTCGTCGCCCGAGGGAGAGACACTCTTTTCCGCAGAGGACGTCAGCCGCCACAACGCCGTGGATAAAGCCGTCGGCTGGCTCATGCAAAGCAAGGCCTGCGCCGCCTCGTCGCTGCTGTTCATCTCAGGGCGTATGCCCGGCGACATGGTCCTCAAGGCGGCCAACGCCGGCATTCCCTTCGTCGCAAGCGTCTCCGCGCCCACGGCGGACGGGGTCGCGGCGGCGCGCGCGGCGAATATCACGATGATAGGATTCGCGCGCGGCGGCGCTTTTAACATCTACAGCGCCACCGGCCGGGTCGAATTACGGAAAAAAGAGCTATAATAGCAAAATGCGCAGCAGACGCAGCAAGAGAATACTGAACGGAGGAACTACATTGAACACGACTATTCTTGGCGCGGGCAGCTTCGGCACCGCCATGGCGGTGCATCTGGCCACCCTCGGCCATAATGTAAAAATGTGGACGATCGACGGCCAGCAGGCGGAAACGATCAATAACAGCCATCGGAATAATTTCTGCTTCCTCAACACCGAGCTGCCGGAGAAGATCACGGCGACCACCGACTTGCGCGAGGCGCTTGGCTTCTCTGACCGGTATATCATGGCGATACCGACACAGTTTGAACGCGAGGTCTGCGGCAAGATCGCGGCGCTCTCCCCCGCGCCGGGGCATATGCTGAACCTCGCCAAGGGCATCGAGATATCGACGGGCAACCTGCTCCACAAGGTGCACGAGGAGCTCTGCCCCCAGATGATCTACTCCGCCCTCTCCGGGCCGAGCCATGCCGAGGAGGTGCTCATCGACCGCCCGACGACGGTGGCGCTCGCCTCGCGGGACGAAGAAGAGGCAAAGTCATGGCAGGAGCTGCTGAACGGCGGAAACTTCCGCGTCTACACCAGCACCGACGTCGTCGGCCTGGAGGTCGGCGGCGCGACAAAGAATATCTACGCGATCGCGGCCGGCATTTCAAAAGCCCTGCAGCTCGGCGACAACGCCCTCGCGGCACTCGCCTCGCGCGGCTTGGCCGAGATCATGCGCTTCGGCGCGAAGCTCGGCGCTTCGCCGCTGACGCTCTCGGGGCTCGCGGGCGTCGGCGACCTGATGGTCACCTGCTACAGTATGCACTCGCGCAATTTCCGCCTCGGCCTCGCCGTCGGCAGCGGTATCAGCATGGACGAAGCCGTCGCCGAACTGGGACAGGTCGCGGAGGGCGCTTACACGGTGCGCGCCGTCGTCGAGAACAGCAAAAAGTTCGCGGTCGAGATGCCGCTCGCCGACGCCGTCTACCGCGTGCTTTACAAAGATGAAAACCCCCAGGAGCTGCTGAAAGAACTTTTCGCAAGGCCGGTGAAGTCGGAGATGCGTTTCTAAGAGAGGTCGCCTGCCGCAAGCAGCGCGGCGGCAGGCGTTATTGAAAACGGCAGGCGCGACGCTTCTGCGGCCGCGCCTGTTTTATATAAAAACAGCGGAGATGCCGGCGAAATTTCCTGCCGGCATCTCCAAGCATTCGGTAATAGTCAGGCGCCTGACCGCGCTCGCCTAATTTATCGCCGCTTCCACCTTCGAGAGGAAGGCGCCGATGCTTTCGTGGACCACGAGGTCGGCGATACCGTCGAGCGGCGTGGGGTCGCGGTTGATTATGACGAGGTCCGCGCCATGACTCTTCGCCTGCCGCGGAAAGTAGTTCGCCGGCGAAACGACGAGCGACGAGCCCAGCACGATAAATGTCTTGCAGCCGTCGCTGAGTTCGTCCGCCGCCTCCAGGGGCCTTTGCGGCAGCATTTCGCCGAAGAGGACGACGCTCGGGCGCAGATGTCCGCCGCAATGGGGGCATGGTTTCCCGGCGAGGAAATCCCCCGTCTCTCCCCCGCGGCCGCAGCGGTGGCAACGCACCGGCTCCAGGCTGCCGTGCAGCTCCCAGACGTTGACTGAACCGGCTTTCTGATGCAGCCGGTCGACGTTCTGCGTTATCACTCCGTCGACATATCCCTCTTTTTCCCATTTGGCGACGATCTTGTGGCCGATGTTGGGCTGAACCTCCTCCGGCACGTAGAGGCGCGCCTTGTAAAATTCAAGAAATTCGTCGTAGTTGTTTTCCAGCGCCCCGACCGAAGCCAGCCGCGTCGGGTCCGCCTTGGCCCAGATTCCGTCCTGCGAGCGAAAATCAAGCAGCCCTGACTCGGTGCTAAGCCCCGCGCCGCTGAATATGGCGACGCCGCCCGCTTTCACAAGCCGCGCCAGCCGTTTCGCCTCATCTTCAAAGTTCATCCGGCAGCCCTCCCTTATTCTTTTATCTCTTCAAAGCGGGGAACGCTCTTCCCCTCTATGGTCACGTTCCCAAAAAACATCTTTTTCGGGCGCGCCCAGAGGCCGCTGTCGTTATAGAGCGGCCGGTAGAGGACGAGCTCCTCTTCCGTCTCCGAGTGACGCGCTGTGCCGAGATATTCGTACTCGCCACCCTTGTAGTGGCGAAAGCGCCTTTTCTTCTCTCCCGCCGCCGCGATCATCGCCCGCACGGCGGCGACCGGCTGTCCGCTCTCCGCGGCGAGGCGTTTCACATCGTCGTATTCGGGCATTTCTTTGACGGTCTCGCCGTTCAGCAGCCCTTTTTTCAGCCGCACGTCGCCGAATTCCGTCCGCACCGTCTCCGTCGCGCGCGGCAGCGTGACGCGCGGGCACCGGTTCAGCCGCACTCCCAGCGTCGTGGTGTGGCGCAGCGCCGCCGCCGCGAGCCGCTCTTCATCGCCGGGGCGGGCCAGCAGCGAAAGTTTGACGGCCGGCCGGTTTTTCTTCATCTGTATCGGCTCGAACCAGACGTCGAGGGCCCCCTCGCCAAGCAAGATTTCCATCGCTGCGCCGAGATCTTCGCCCGTCATATCGTCGATGTTCGCGCTGATTTCCACAACCTCGTCATGTATGAGGCCGCCGCCGGCCGCCGCGGGCCGCACTCTTTTTTCATCCGCCATCCTTCCACCGCCTCTCTTTTTCGTTACCGCTATATTTTAGCGCAATTTTACCCCGATTTTCGCGGAAAAACCCTGAATAGACTGGTAAAAGCGAATATTTGTTATAAAATAGCATCAAGATAAATACTTACATCCAAGGGGTGCAATCTATAATGAAAAGATTTCTCGTACTAGTGACGGCGTTTATGGCCGCCGTTTTATCCTTCTGCCCGGCCTCCTACGCCGACGTGACTTTGAAGGCCGAGTCGCTCGTCTTCAACGGCGCGAACGAAGACCTCATGGGAGCCGGCACGGCGACGCCCGACGGCAAGCCGGACGCGGCCTTCACGCTGACGATGACGGGCGCGCAGGCCATCCGGGAAATATCGCTCAAAAACGACGCGACCGGCGCGGTATGGAGCACGTCCGACGCGAAGAACCTGCTTTTGGTAAAAAATTCCAAGGGCGAAATCCTCAATAAGAACGGACGGATGACGATCACGCCGGTAATCTTGGCCGCCCAGTTCACCCTGATCGTCAACGACGCGGCGGGCGCGATCCCCAAGGATTCAACCTTCACCGCCACCGCCACGCTCATCGACAAGGCCCAGACCAGCGCCTCCGCGACGGTCAAGGCGATAGCCCCGGCGAAGGCCGAGGAGCCGAAGAAGGACGCCGCGCATACTGGCGGCGGGAAGGACGAAATCGCCCTCTTTGAAAGCCGCGGCACCTCGGAACAGGACTTCGCGGGAGAGAAAAAATCCGTCGGCGCCAACGGCAGAAACGATTACCGCTTCGACGCGCGCTTCAAGCTCACAAAGGACGTACAGGTCAAGGGCGTGAAGATCGTGGCCGAAAACGGCTCGCAGAAGGCCGAATGGGATACGGTCCCGGGCAGCAAAGCGCCGCTGGCGGTCGTCATCGACGGGTCGAAAAACATCCTCAATAAGACAGACGGCAGCCTCGCGTTCGGCGGCGACGTCAGCTGCATGATTCTTGTGGACGACAAGCAGGGACTGCTTGAAAAGCCCAAGACCACGGCCAAAATACTGGTGACGCTCTCTGACGGCAGGATGCTCGAGCTGAAGGCCACGGAGGGCAAGAAAGCCGTCGCCGCCGACTCGGTGGCGGTCGAATACAAGGGAACCGGCAAGTACGATTTTGTCGGACAGAGCAAAAAGTTCGAATCCAACATGACGCCCGACAGCTTCGTCAAGATCGCGGTCAACGCCAAGGGCAAGATTACCGGCGTGCGCGTCGCCAATCTTAAAAACGGCCAGATGTGGGACACCGTCCCCAGCAGCAAGGCAAACCTCGCGGCGCTGCTGACGCCGGAGGGAAAGAAGCTGAACAAGGCCGACGGTTCCGTGGCGATCGATATCAACGGCACCGAAGAGTTCCATATCGCCTTTGACGAGGAAAAAGACCAGGGCAGCGGACCTTACAAGGTCACCATCGTCTTTGAAGACGGACGCCTGATGGAGGGCAGCAGCGCCAAGGCGGCTCCCGCCAAGGACAAGGGGGACAGCTCCGTCACAAAGGCCGACCGCGCGGTGATCTTCGCCTCACCCAAACCGGCGTCGGTGGCGGTGGACCTGGTAGGCAAAAATAAAAAGAAGGGCGCCAACGGCGCGAAGGATATGGCGCTGACGATCAAGGCCACCGGCAAGGGCGTCATCAAGGCGATGGTCTTGGCGGACGGCAGCGGCGCGGGCTGGGACACGCTGGCAGCCAACAACGGCAGGTGGCTCCTCGGCGTGCGCGAGGGCAGCAAGTTCCTCAACGCGGCCAACGGCACCGTCAAGCTCAACGTCAACGGCACCAAGACCTATCAGCTGCTGATGCAGAACAACGGCAAGCTGAACGCCAAGAACGGCAAGCTGCTGCTCACCGTCACTTGGGGCGACGGCGAGGTAACGGAGACGGAGCTCAAGTGGTAGGCAAAAAAACCAGATAATAGCGAACAGTCAACGCGGCGCGGGTGAAATCATCCGCGCCGTCTTTTAATATGCGGGCGCGAGGGACGAAAAAAGGACCAGGCGCATATATAAAGATCAGGCGCGCCGGCGGAAAGCCGGCGCGCCTGATCTCATGCGTCGTCCGTATTTATTACTGCGCCAGCCCCGCCGCGAAGGCTTTGAGGTTCAGGTCGAGCAGCTTCGGCGGCACGGTCTCGGCGAGAACGGCCTGCCAGTCGAGGTCTTCAAGGCCCATCGCCTTGACGAGCGCTCCGAGCAGCACGACGTTCTGCGCTTTGATGTTGCCGAGGGACTCGGCGATCTCCCCGGCGTTGAAGCACTTGGTGTTCGGCACCGCGGCCTTGAGCTTTTCAATGACGCCCTCGGGGTATTCCGCCGCGCCGGTGAGCACGGGCAGCGAATATATCTCAAAGTTGTTGACGACGAGCGTGCCGTCCTTTTTCAGATACTTAAGCCAGCGCGCCGCCTCGACCTTCTCGAAGGCGACGAGAACGTCGGCCTCTCCCTCGGGGACGACGGGCGAGGCGACTTTGGCGCCGTAGCGGACATGCGTGGTGACGCTGCCGCCGCGCTGGCTCATGCCGTGTATCTCCGACATTTTTACGTCGTAGCCCTTGCGGACCAGCCCCTCGGAGAGTATCTTCGAGGCTAAGATGGTGCCCTGTCCGCCGACTCCGACCAGCAGGATGCTTTTGGTGCGGCAGTCCCCGCCGCCGGCGTGCGGGCGGCTTGTGATATCGTTTTTATTCATCGTTATTCACCCTCCCGTGAGATGGCCTTCTTCGGGCAGATCTGCATACATACCGTGCAGCCGTTGCAGGAGGCGCGGTCGATGTAGACGCGCCCGCCGCGGAAGTTAACCGCGGGGCAGCCGGCCTTAAGGCACAATTTACATTTAACGCATTTTTCCTCGTCCACGACGCACTTCATATTGGCGCGTCTTTTGACGACCTCTTTAATGAGCGCACAGGGGGAGGTGGTGATGATGACGAAGGGTTCCTCAGACTCATAACCGGCCTTCACCGCCTCTTTTGTCGCCGCAAGGTCGTAGGGGTCGATAAGGCGGATGTTCTCCTCTTTCACGCCGCAGGCGACGCAGAGCGCCCGGAGGTCCACCTGATGCGTAGGCTCGCCCATCAGCGTGCGTCCCGTGCCGGGATTCTCCTGATGGCCGGTCATCGCCGTGATCCGGTTGTCAAGGATGTTGACGACGATCGGAGCCTTGTTGACGATCGCGTCTATGAGTCCCGTAATGCCGGAATGGAAGAAAGTGGAGTCGCCGATGACGGCAAAGACCTTCTCTTTGCGCCCCGCAATGCCGACGGCCTTGCGGAAACCGATGCCCGCGGAGACGCTCGCCCCCATGCAGATAACGGAATCCGTCACCGAGAGCGGCGGCACCATGCCGAGGGTGTAGCAGCCGATGTCGCCGGTGACGACGACGTCCTTATATTTGCCGACCTCGTAGAAGAAGCCGCGGTGCGTGCAGCCCGCGCAGAGCACGGGAGGACGCGGCGGGATGTCGGCCTCGATCGCGTAGCCGCCCTTTTCGGCCTCGTCGGGGAAGAAGGCGCGGCGGATAACCTCCGGCGTCAGCTCGTCCACCCAGGGAAGCTTCTCCCGGCCGACGCAGGCGAGGCCGAGGGTCTTCACAAAATCTTCGATATAGGGTTCATTTTCCTCGATGACGTAAAGTGTCTCCACCGAGGCGGCGAAGTCGCGGATCTTCTTCTCCGGCAGCGGCCAGGTGAAGCCGAGTTTAAGGTAGGAGGCGTCTTCGCCGAAGACCTCTTTCGCGTGATTGTAGGAGATGCCGCTCGTAATGACGCCGGTCTTGCCGCCGCGCTCGACGCGGTTGAGCGGCGTCGCCTCGGCAAAGGCCTTGAGCGCGGCGATCCGCTCCTCCATCAGGTGCTTGCGCCGTTTAGCGTTGGCGGGAGCCATGACGTATTTCGCGCTGTTCTTTTCGTAGGGACGCACGGCGACGGCCGCGCGCGCGCCCGGCTCGACGAGCGTCTTGCTGTGGCAGATGCGGGTGCTGACGCGGAAGAGCACGGGCGTGTCGAACTTTTCCGATATCTCGAAAGCCTCTTTGATGAAGTCGAGGCACTCCTGGCTGTCGGAGGGTTCCAGCATCGCGAGCTTCGCGTGCGAGGCATAGAAGCGGTTGTCCTGCTCGTTCTGCGAGCTGAAGAGCCCCGGGTCGTCCGCCGTGACGACGACGAGGCCGCCGTTTACGCCCGTGTAGGCGAGCGTGAAGAGCGGGTCCGCGGCGACGTTAAGGCCGACGTGTTTCATCGCGGCGAGCGCGCGGGCCCCCGCCATCGAGGCGCCGGCCGCCACCTCAAGCGCGACCTTCTCATTCGTCGCCCACTCCGAGTAAACCTCTTGGTACCCGGCGAGGTTTTCCAGTATCTCCGTAGAAGGCGTCCCCGGATAGGCGGCCGCCACGTGGAGCCCGGCCTCCCAGGCGCCGCGGGCGATCGCTTCATTGCCGGTCATAATTTTTTTCATCAAATTTCCCCCTTATAAACGTACGACAAAATCATTATCGTTTAAAACCCGTTAAAATTGCCAGCCGCCGGCCCTGCTGAAGGGAGGCGGTTTACTATTAAAAAACCCCGGCTTCGCCTAGGCGGAGCCGGGGATAGTATCCAAAGGCTGTAAGCGTCTAGTCTTTTTCGTGAGCCGACCGCTCGTCCTCCGGGTGGAGCATTATCCACTCCGCTCCGTCAAACTTCACCAACCCGCTTATTATATACATTACCGCCATGGCAAGGAAAGCCTTTTCGCGCAAAATAAAGAAGCAGAGGGCGATAAACGTCATCAGTCCGTAGAGTTTCGCGCGGCTGACATTCGATTTCTTGAGCTTCTTCGCGTTGCAGTAAGGCACGGAGCTCACCATCAGCGCGCCGACGAAGCACATCGCCGACATCGCGACTAGCGGTGTGATGGGCAGGCGGGCGATTACGACGGCGGCGAGCGCCAGGCCGCCCGCGGGAATCGGCAGGCCCTGGAACGGCCCCGCCGGAACGTGGGTGACGTTGAAGCGCGCGAGGCGCAGGACGCCGCAGAGGGCGAAGAAGGACGCCGTAAGCGGCCCCCAGATGCCGCTCTCCACGCCAATATAAGCGTTGTAGATGAGGAAGGCGGGGGCGACGCCGAAGCTGATCGCGTCCGCGAGGCTGTCCAGCTCCTCCCCGAAGGCGCTGCTGCCGCCGAGGCTGCGGGCGACGCGACCGTCCATTACGTCGAAAAATACCGCGAAGCAAATCAAAAGGGCGGCCGGAATAAAGCGTTCATGGGCGGTAAGAATCAGCGACGATACGCCGCAGAAGACGCTGCCGCTCGTTATCATATTGGGAATTATCGTCTTGATGGGGATGTTGTTCACTTTTCTGTCTACTTTTCTCATTTTTTGCACACTCCTATTATACTGTGCCCGGCAAGCACCTGGTCACCGATCTTAACATTAGGCATAATTCCTGGAGGAAGGTATATATCAACCTTTGACCCCATCTTTATCATACCATATCTGCCGCCGATTGGCACTACGTCGTCCATGCGGACGCGCAATACGATTCTTCTGGCCAGTATACCGGCGATCTGTACCAGCAGGAAGCGCCCAAACTCTGACTCCGCCCCTACGTACAAACGCTCATTCAGCTCCGAGGCCTTCGGGGCGAAGGCGAACCATTTTTTGCCGGGGACGTATTTTATATATTTGACCGCGCCCGCCGTCGGAAAGCGGTTGACGTGAACGTTGAAAGCGTTCATGAAGATGCCGATCTTAACCGCGCGGCCGACATACTCCTGTTCGGCCTCCTCGATCTCGACGACCTTGCCGTCGGCCGGGCTCAGGAAATCGCCGCGCGCCAGAGCGCGCTCCGGCGCGCGTTCGGGATCGCGAAAAAACCAGACGACGATGCAGAAGGGGACAAAGAGGCAGATGGATATCCAGGGGGAGATGAGCCATCCCCCCGCCATCATGAAAACAAGCGCCGCTATCATCGGATAGCCGTCGCGGGCAAGCTTCATTTTCGTTATTCCTCTCCTTCGTCCTTGCGGACGATGCTGATATCGGCCACGGTGTCGCCCTCGTCGAGCGTCACGATCATATAACCGGTCGCCGTGCGGGAGAGCGTCGAGATCTCCTTCGCGCCGATACGCACCATGCGGCCCTTGCTGCTGATGACGATGATCTCCTCGTCCTCCTGGACGCCCCAGGCGCCGACGAGCGAGCCCGTCTTTTCGGAGAGTTTCATCGCGCGCACGCCGTAGCCGGCGCGATGGTGCTGGGTAAATTCGTCGTAGGCGGTGCGCTTGCCGATGCCGCGCTCGCTGATGAAGAGCACCTGACGGCCGTCGCTCACGACGTCGCAGCCGACGACGCTGTCGCCCTCGTCGAGGCGTATCCCGCGCACGCCCTGCGCCTGACGGCCGAGCGGGCGGAACTCCTCTTCATTGACGCGCAGCGTCTGTCCCAGCGCCGTGGTGAGCAGCAGGTCGTCCGTGCCGCTGGTGGTGCGGACGCGCGCGATGTCGTCTCCGTCGGAGAGTCCGAGCACGCGGCGCCCGGCCCTTGTGAGCCCTTCGAGTTCCTCGACGGGGAGCCTCTTCGCCGTGCCCTGCTTCGTGACGAAAAAGATAAACTTGGTCCCGCCGAGCTGGCTGTCCTTGATCGCCACGACCTTTTCCTCTTTTTCAAGGGTGATTATCGTTCCTACCAGCTTGCCCTTACCGGTCTTGGGCTCCGGCAGAGAGAAGCCGCGCACGCCGAAGACGCGCCCCTTGCTCGTGAAGAGGTAAAGGGTCCGGTGCGTCGTGGTGGTGGCGATAATCGCGATTTCGTCCTCCGCCTTCGTCGCGACGCCCTTGACGCCCTTGCCGCCGCGCTGCTGCACGCGGTAGTCCTGCAATGGCATACGGCGGATGTAGCCGTCGCGCGAGAGGGCGACGACGATATCCTCTTCGGGGATGAGGTCTTCGTCGGCAACCTCGTCGGCGGCGTTTTCAATATCCGTGCGGCGCTTGTCGCTGTAATTTTTCTTGATCTCCAACAGCTCGTCTTTGACGACGGAGTCCAGTATCAGGTGGCTTGACAGGATGCTGTTGTAACGCTCGATATCCATCAGAAGCTGCGCCAATTCGGTATCGAGCTTCTCGCGCTCAAGTCCCGTAAGGCGCTGGAGCCGCATATCGAGGATCGCCTGGGCCTGGATCTCGGTGAAGCCAAGTTCCTCGATGAGGTTGTTCCGCGCCGCGGCCGCCGTGTCGGAACTTCTGATGATGCGGATGACCTGATCGATAACGTCGAGGGCGCGAAGCAGCCCTTCGACGATGTGGCGGCGGTCCTCCGCCTTGCGCAGGCGGAACTCCGTGCGCCGGCGCACCACCTCGCGGCGATGGTCGAGGAATATCTGCACCAGCTCTTTAAGCGGCAGCTCCCTCGTCTCGCCGTTCACGATGGCGAGGTTTATCACGCCGAAGGTGCTTTGCAGCTGCGTGCGCGTATAGAGCTGGCGCAGCACGAGGTTCGGGTCGGCGTCGCGCTGAAGCTCGACGACGATGCGCATTCCGTTTCTGTCGGATTCGTCGCGGAGGTCGGAGATGCCGTCTATGATGCCGCTCTGCACGCCCTTCGCGATGGTCTCTATGAAGTTGGTCTTGTTGACCATATAGGGGATCTCGGAGATGATGATCGAACGCTTGCCCTTGCGTCCCTCTTCGACATCCACGCGCCCGCGGACGACGAGCCTGCCGCGTCCCGTGCGGTAGGCGTCGATAATTCCCTCGCGGCCGAGAATGATGCCGCCGGTCGGGAAATCCGGCCCCGGCATGAGGGCCATCAGCTCGCCCAGTTCGATCTCGGGGTTTTCGAGGATCGCGCAGCAGACGTTGACGGCCTCGCCTAAGTTGTGCGGCGGCATGTTGGTCGCCATGCCGACGGCGATGCCCGTGCTGCCGTTTACCAGCAGGTTGGGAATGCGCGAGGGCAGAACGAGAGGCTCTTCAAGGGATTCGTCAAAGTTCGGGCCCCAGTCCACCGTCTCTTCGTTGATGTCGGTCAGCATCTCCTCGCCAAGCGCGTGGAGGCGCGCCTCCGTGTAACGCATCGCCGCGGGGGGATCGCCGTCTATCGAACCAAAGTTTCCTTGACCGTCGACGAGCTGGTAGCGCATACTGAAGTCCTGCGAAAGGCGGGCCATCGTGTCGTATATCGCCGCGTCGCCGTGCGGATGGTACTTACCCATCGTTTCGCCGACGATACGCGCCGACTTTTTGAAGGACTGGCTGTGGCGCACGCCAAGCTCCATCATCGCGTACAGTATCCTTCTCTGGACCGGCTTCAGGCCGTCGCGCGCGTCGGGGAGCGCGCGGCCGACGATGACGCTCATCGCGTAATTCAGGTAACTTTGCTTTATCTCTTCTTCCAGCGGCAGAGGTATCACCTTATTTATTTCAAAAAGGTTGCTCTGCTTCGAATTGTGATCCATATGTATACCTCCGAGGCGCTCTATGTGAAAGCGTTGATTATATCGAAAAACCGTGGGCTGCCGTTGTTGCCGATATAAAAACTTTTCCAACAATAAAGCGGCGATATTCGCCGCTTTTAATTCAGCTTATATATTTTACCATAAGACAGGGTTTAATGTAAGAAAAAATCAGAAACAGACTAATTTTATCCCGCACTAAACGGTCGGGGGAGGAGTTTGCTGTTTGATGGGGTCAATCGGGCGCGAGACGACCGGAGAAGAAAGGACGATCGCCGTCGTCGTCATGCCGCAGCTGCCCATCTGGCTGATGACCTCCTCCAGATGACCTACAGATGAGACGACGACCTTCAAGATGACGCCGTCGCTTCCCGTAAGGTGGTGGCACTCAAGCACTTCCGGAATGGCCTTCGCCAGTTCGTCGGCCTGAGCAAGGAATGACACCGGAATGGAGAGGCGGATAAACGCCATTATCGGATAACCCACCCGCGCCTGGTCTACGACCGCGCGGTAGCCCAGAATGATTCCGGCTTCCTCCATACGGCGCACGCGCTCCGCGACCGCCGGTGAAGAGAGGCCGACCCTTCTGCCAAGTTCGTTAAAAGATATCCTGCCGTCTTCTTGAAGTATTCTTAGAATCTGTCTTCCAATATCATCAAGCAGTTTACTGCTCAACATCGGCAACTCCCCCTACCCTCTTATTAAAAATAGCTTTTTTAAGCTATACCCATAGGTATATTAAGCTATTTTTAATAAAAAGGGAATAGGTAGAACGCATTTTACAGTTGTCTATTTTCCCCGTCCGCCGCCGCGCCGCTTTCGCCGCCGGAACGCCGGCAGAGCCGCCTGCGGCAGGATATAAAAACGGGCGGCCTCCGTCTGCCGAAAGCCGCCCGCCGCCGTTGTTTATTGATCCGCGCCCGTCAGCGCGTCAATCCCGCCGCCACCGCCCAGGCCGCGGCGAGCGAGTGCAGGCAGGGAGTGCCGGCGGCGCAGGCCTGTTTTCTGATCATCGCCCCGTCCGCCATGTGGCGCTCGTTGCCTCCGGGAATGTTCAGCACCAGGTCCCATTCGCCCGCGCGCAGGCGGCGCACCAGCTCGTCGCGCTCGACGCGGTTCACCTCGATGCCCCACTTTTTCAGGTAGGCGGCGGTGCCTTCGGTGGCGTCTACCTCCCAGCCGAGCATCTTATACTGCGAGGCGACGGGCATCGCCTCGGCCTTTTCGCTGTCCGCGATGCTCATCAGGATGCGCCCCGTCGCGGGCGGCAGCCAGCCCGAGCCCTTAAGGCCGTCCATAATCGCGTCCGCTAAGTTGTCCGCCACTCCGAGGCTTTCGCCGGTGGACATCATCCGCGGCCCAAGCTTGGGGTCCAGCCCCGGAAGCTTGTCGTTGGAAAAGACCGGGACCTTGACGCTCCACTGTCCCGTCTCGGGGTAGAGCCCCGTGCCGTAGGGCATCTCGCAAAGCCTCTCGCCGAGCGCGATCCCCACCGCCATGTCGATGACGGGCAGCTTCGATATTTTGCTGACGATCGGCACCGTGCGGCTCGCGCGCGGGTTGGCCTCGATGATCCAGAAGACGCCGCCGCGCAGCACGAACTGGATGTTCAGAAGCCCGTGGATGTCGAGCTCCTTGGAGATCACCTTGACAAATTTCAGCACCTCGTTCTGCTGCTCCTTTGTGAGCGAGTAGCTCGGGAAGACGGCGATCGAGTCTCCCGAATGTATCCCTGAGGGGTCTATATGCTCGAATATCCCGGGAATGAGGACGTCCTCTCCGTCGCAGATCGCGTCGCATTCAAATTCGCGCCCCGCGAGGAACTGGTCCACCATCACCTTCTGCCCCGGAACCGCTTCAAAGGCCTCCTCGAGGACCTCGACAAGGGCCTGTTCGCCGTAGACGACCTTCATCGCGACGCCGCCGATGACGAAGCTCGGACGCACCATGAGCGGATAGCCGAGCCTGCGCCCGACCTCCTTCGCCTCTTCGACTGAGGCGACGTCGACGCCCTCCGGTTCGGGCACGCCGATCTTGGCAAGCAGCCGCGAGAACTTCCCGCGGTCCTCCGCCGCGTCGATCACCTCTGCGCCGGGACCGAAGAGCTTGATTCCCTCCTGCGCGAGGTCAAGACCGAGGCGCAGCGAGGTCTGGCCGCCGAAGCAGGCGAAGACGCCCGCCGCCGATTCGCGCCGGAGCACCGGCAGCGCATCGTCGACGGTCAGCGGCTCGAGGTAGAGGGCGTCGGAGATGTCGTGGTCCGTACTCACCGTTTCCGGGTTGACGTTCATCATGATCGCGCGGATGCCGCGGCGGCGCAGCGCCTCCACAGCCTTGACGCAGCAGTAGTCGAACTCCACCCCCTGGGCGATGCGGATTGCGCCGGAGCCGATGACGGCAATGCCGCCGCTGTGGCGCTCATAGGGGTCGTCCTTCATACCGCTCACGCCGTAGTAATAGCCGGAGCCGGAGGGGAATTCGCCGGCGCAGCCGTCGACTTCGCGGTAGCCCGTAGCGTAGTCCTCTTCCGCAAGCCGTCTGCGCACCTCGTCCTTCGAAATGTCGGCGGCAAGCGCGATCTGGCTGACGGAGAACCCCTTCTTCGCGGCGCTCACGATGTTCCCGTTTACCGCGCCGTCCTCCTCAAGGTACTTTTCCGCCAGCTGTATCGCGTTGAGCTGTTCGATAAAGTACCGGCGGATATGCGTCCGGCGCGCCATCTCCTCCACCGTCGCGGAATTGCGGCGCAGCAGCTCCGTGATCGCCTCCAGACGCAGGTTCGTCGGGGTATTCACCTGTTCCCACAGCCGCCGCGTCTCCCAGCCGCGCATCTTCCGGTCCGGGATGGCATGTCCGCGTGAGAGCGAGCGGTATGCCTTGACCAGCCCCTGCGCGAAATTCGCGGCGAGGGCCAGCACCTCCCCCGTGGCCTTCATGCGCGGCCCCAGCGAGGGGTCCGCCTGCGGGAAGGTGTCGAAGGGCCAGGAGGGAACCTTGACGGCGACATAGTCGAGCGCCGGCTCCGAGAGGGCGCTGCCCGCCCCTGTCACGGGGTTGGCCATCTCCGTCAGGTTGAGGCCAAGGGCGATCTTCGCCGCCATACGGGCGATCGGGTAGCCGGTGGCTTTGCTCGCGAGGGCGCTGGAACGGCTCGCGCGCGGGTTGACCTCGATGACGTAGTATTCGCCGCCGTCGGGGGCTAAGGCGAACTGCACGTTGCAGGCGCCGCGGATATCAAGCACGTCGACGATCTTGAGCGCCGCCGTGCGTATCATCTGCCATTCTTTATCAGTGAGGGTAAGCACCGGCGAGACGACGATCGAGTCGCCCGTGTGGACCCCCATCGGGTCAATATTTTCCATGCTGCATACGGCAAGGGCGTTGCCCGCGTTGTCGCGCACCACCTCGACCTCGATCTCGTGCCAGCCCTCAAGGTAGCGCTCGATGAGGGCGCGCCCTACGGGGGAGGCGGTCAGCGCGTCCTCCGTCTGCACGACGAAGCTCTCGATATTGCGCACGACCGAATTCCCCGAGCCGCCGAGGGTGAAGTCGGGACGCAGGATCAGCGGCAGCGGCGTGCGCAGCGCAAACTCCTGCGCCTCGGCGACCGAGGAGATGCCGCGGCTTGCGATAATCGGCTGGCGGGCCTCGATCATCGCCTTGCGGAAGGGCTCGCGCGCCTCCGCGCGCTCTATCGCCTCCGGCTGCGTGCCGAGAACGCGGCATTTGTAGCGCCGCCACATGCCGAGCTTTTCGCATTCCATGCAGAGGTTGAGCCCCGTCTGCCCGCCGAGCGTCGCGACGACGCCGTCCGGGCGGTGCTCCCGAAGGATGCTCTCCACCACATAGGGGAGGAGCGGCCGGATATAAACGTGGTCCGCGACGGAATTGTCCGTCTGAATCGTCGCGGGATTGCTGTTGAGCAGGATGACGCTGCAGCCCTCCTCTTTCAGCGCGCGGCAGGCCTGCGTGCCGGCGTAGTCAAACTCCGCGGCCTGTCCGATCTTGATCGGGCCGGAGCCCAGAACCAGGACTTTTTTTATCGTCGTGTCTCTCATCGTATTTCACCTATCTCCCTTTAGCGGCCCGCATACGGATTATGAAGTTATCGAAAATATAGGAGGCGTCCTCCGGCCCCGGCGAGGCCTCGGGGTGGAACTGTACCGAAAGCGCGTCGCAGCGCCGGTGGCGCAGCCCCTCCACCGTGCCGTCCCCAAGGTGGCTGTAGGCCACCTCAAGGTCCGTCCCCTCCAGAGTGCCGCCGTCCACGGCGTACTGGTGGTTCTGGCTCGTGAGTATGCCGCGCCCCGTGGCGCATTCAAGCACCGGCTGGTTCGCCCCGCGATGGCCGAAGGAAAGCTTTTTCGTCTTCGCCCCGCAGGCGCGCGCGAGAAGCTGGTTGCCGAGACAGACGCCGAGCAGCGGCTTGGCGCCGAGCATCTTCGCGATCTCCCCCGCCTCGAAATCGAGTACCGCGGGGTCTCCGGGGCCGTTGCTCAGCAGTATCCCGTCCGCCCCGGAAGCGAGAACCTCGGCGGCGGCGGTGTCGTTCGGGAAACGTATCACGCGGCAGCCGCGGCGTACCATGCTGCGGATGATATTCTCTTTGACGCCGTAGTCCATCAGCGCGACGGTCAGCTCGCCGTCGCCGTATATCTCTTTTTCTTTACAGGAGGCCTCCGAGACCAGCGTATCCGGCAGCTCTTTCAGCTCCGGCAGATGGGGCTCCGCGTCGATGCGCCCCATCATCGAACCATATTCGCGAATCTTCAATATCAGCTGCCTTGTATCGATATCGGAGACCAGCGGGCGGCCGTTCTCCGTCATCCAGGAGCTCAGGCTCTCAAAACGCCCCTTTTCCGTCTCGTCGAGGCCGGTCATAAGAGCTGCGCGCACCCATACTCGTCGCCCCTCGAGATTTTCCTTGTCCACCCCGTAGATGCCAACGGGCGGAAAGGCAAAAATAACGATCTGCCCGTTGTAAGAGGGGTCCGTCAGCGTCTGCGGATAGCCGCAGGCGGCTGTGGTAAAGACGACCTCCCCCTCCACGGGGGTCTCGATATGTCCGTTGCCTGGCCATACCGAGCCGTCGTTCAGCGTCAAGTAAATTCTCTTTTTCATCGGTCGCGCACTCCTTCATTATTCTATAAACAAAATGAACCTGAATATATGTTTTGTTTAGTTGTTGATTTTACCAATCGTTCAAAGTTCCAGAGTATTATAGCCCTTAAACGTGATACGTCAAGCCCCTTAGAAGATATTTTTACCGGTGATAATGAATATTCAAGCGGTTGCACAAATTTTATGTAAGATCACGGCCCGACGGCGGGAGGAAAAGCGGCGCAAAAAGAGATAAAATAGAGCGAGCAAGGGCAAAGGAGAATCGCAGAAAATGAAATACAGCTTCGGTCCGGTTATAAATGACGGCTCGCGCATTCTGATACTCGGTTCGCTTCCGGGAGAGAGGTCGCTGGCGATGAGCCGCTATTACGCGCATCCGCAGAACCATTTCTGGAAGATACTTTACGCCGTCTTCGGCGAGACGCTGCCCGCATCGTTTGAAGAGCGCTACGACTTTATCCTGCGCCGCCGTCTCGCGCTGTGGGACACGATAAAGCGCGCGCGCCGCGACGGCAGCCTTGACGGCAAGATCAGGGACGAGGAGCCTAACGACATTCCCTCGCTGCTCGCGGCCTATCCCAACGTCTCGCTGCTCCTCTTCAACGGCGCCTGCTCTTTTGCGAAGTATAAAAAATATTTCGGCGAACCGCCCATTCCCTATCAAAAAATGCTCTCGACAAGCCCCGCCTGCGCCGGAAGAAACGAAGAGCGCTACCAGATGTGGGAGGAGGCGCTGCGGCGGGGAACCAGCAGCTGACGCCGCGGCGGTATTTTTCGCGCAAACGGCGCGTATTCCGCCGCCGCCCGCCTTGCGGGAACCGCGTCACCAAAGACGCCCCGTATCAAAAACGGCGGGGTGCTTTGCCATAAAAAAAGCCGGAGCGACGCTCCGGCTTTTTTATATCATCGCTTGGTGTTTAATTACTTTTTGAATACTTCCTTCGCCGCCTTGCGGGAGATCTCGATTCCGAGCTGCAGGTCGTCCAGGGGCACGTTGAGCGCCGGGCGGAAGCGGACGGTGTTGCTGCCGCAGCCGAGGATGAGCATGTTGTTCTTGTGGCATTCCTTGAGGAACGCGTCGCGAAGCTCGGGGCAGCAGATGTCGTAAGCGCACATAAGTCCCTTGCCGCGAACGTTGCGAATATATCCGGGGAACTCCGCTTCGAGTTCTTTGAGTCCGGCGTAGAGCGCGGGTCCGGCGACGTTGCTGACATAGTCAAGAACTTTGTCGTCGCGGTAGATTTCGAGGTATTTCTGGGCGCGGACCATGTCCACGACCGTACCGCCCCAAGTCGAGTTGATGCGGCTGGAGACCTTGAAGCAGTTGTTTTCCACTTCGTCGACGCGCGGCCCGGCGACGAGTCCGCAGATCTGAGCCTTCTTGCCGAAGGAGAAGAGGTCCGGTTTGACGGGGGCGTGATGCTCCCAGGCCCACATCTTGCCCGTGATGCCCATGCCGCACTGGACTTCGTCGAAGATCAGGAGCATTTCGTTTTCGTCGCAGATCTGGCGCAGCTTCTGGAAGAACTCGGTGCGGAAGTGGTTGTCTCCGCCTTCGCCCTGAATCGTCTCGATGATGACCGCTGCGACGCCGTCGGGATCGTCCATCAGCACCTGCTTGATCTGTTTGATCGCCTGCGCCTCAAGCCACTCTACCTCGCCGAGATGCTCTTCGAGCGGGAAGGTGATCTTCGGGTTGATGATGCGCGGCCAGTCGGTGAACTTCGCGAAACGCTGATGTTTGTTCGGGTCGTTCGTGTTGGTGACCGAGAGGGTGTAGCCTGAACGTCCGTGGAAGGCCTCGTTGAAGTGCATGATCTTCGTGCCCTTGCGTCCGTTGTAGGCTTCTCCGGGCGTGACTTTGCCCTTCTGCATCAGTTTCTGGACTTTCCAGTCCATGGCCACTTTGAAGGTGTTCTCTACCGCGAGCGTGCCGTAGTCGATGAAGAATACGTGATTGTATCCTTCGGGAACGGCCACTTCGCCAAAGGTCTTGATAAATTCCGCCATCTCCTGAGTATAGATGTCCGAGTTGGCGACCTTGTTGATAGCGGCGCGGAATATCTTTTCCTTGAACTCGGGGTTGTCGAGTTTGGGGTGGTTCATTCCAAATGGTGAAGAAGCGAAGAATGTGTAGAAATCCAGCCAGTTTCTGCCGCTGGCAGAATCTATTATGTGGCTTCCCTTTGACTGTTCCATATCAATGACAATATCAAACCCATCGCGAAGAAGGAGCTTTTCAATCGTTGAGAATACATCTTTCGGCGCTACTGAGCAATTTGACGGCATGTGAACAACCTCCTCGATTTTGTGTACCTCTTAGGGATAAGAGTTCATTTTACGTATTACCTACACATATTAGTTTACATTCGGCGGGTGATAAAATCAAGATTTAATTTCCAGAATACGACAGGCAATTAAGAAATCTTTTTTCTGTTTCTAATATACAAACAGATAAAATATCTAAAAATTAGGCCATTATTGCCCGCGCTTTTCTTATAAAAATTCTGCTCCGGGCAAAATCAAGAATCTTCTGAGTATTTCCGGCGAATAGTGTTTACCGTTATTCATGCCGGGGCAATAATCAGCATAATAATTCCAAATTTTTTTATCGCGCAGCATTGAGGGCCAAAAGGGAAAAAGGCGGCATTGGAGCGGCCGCACTTTGTAAATTTCACATCGCCGCGAGTTTAGCCCCAGAAAAATACAGTCGTAATTTTCCCGTTCTTTTATGCTGCAGCGCCCCTCGCGGCGCGTCAGATATTCTTTTCTCAGGGTGAGTTCGTCGATTCCCAATTCCCGCGCGATCTTTTCACGCTCGCCGGGCGTCACCCAGATGGAGCCCGGCTCTCCGCCGCAGCAGCGCCCGCAGGCGGCGCACGCGAAACGAACGCCGTCGCGCTCCCACCAGTAGTGCATTATCTGCCTTTGAAGCCCTTTTTCGTCGCCAGATACACCGCCCCGGTCTCTTTGAGCTTGTCCAGCGACTCGAGCGCGATACCGGTACCCAGCGCGACGCATTCGCCGGCCGATTCGGCGACGACGGCGTTAATTTCGGTCTCTTCCATAATCAGCTCCGCCAGGCCGCGCAGGTAAGCGCCGCCGCCGGTGAGGATGATTCCGCGGTCCATGACGTCGGCGGAGAGCTCGGGCGGCGTCTTTTCGAGGACGCGTTTTATCCCCGCGATGATGCTGCTCACCGGTTCGTCAATCGCCTTCGCGACGTCGACGCTGTTGACCGTCACCTGGCGCGGCAGCCCCTGTACGAGGTCGCGCCCGCGGATATCCATTATCTTGTCGGGGGAGGCCTTCGCCGCGTCGCAGGCGCCGATCTGTTTTTTCACATCTTCCGCCGTCTGCTCCCCGATGGCGAGATTGTACTGTTTGCGCATATAGCGGACGATCGCCTCGTCAAACTTGTCGCCGCCGACCCGCAGCGACTCAAAGACGACCAGGCCGCCGAGAGAGACGATGGCGATATCGGTCGTGCCGCCGCCGATGTCGACGACCATATTTCCCACGGCTTCGCCGACGGGCATGTTCGCGCCGATTGCCGCGGCCATCGGTTCCTCTATCAGGTAGGCCTCTTTCGCTCCCACCTCAAGCGCCGCCTCCAGCACCGCGCGCCGCTCCACGTCCGTGGCTCCCGCCGGCACGCCGATCATCAGGCGGTGGCGCACGATACGCTCCATTCCCGTGGTGACCTTTTTAAGGAACTCGCGCAGCATGACCTCGGTCATCGTATAGTCGGCGATGACTCCGTCGCGCAGGGGACGTATCGCCACGACGTTGCCGGGGGTCTTGCCGATCATTATTTTAGCGTCTTCGCCCACCGAAAGGATCTTGCCGGTGCTCTGATCCATCGCGACGACGGAGGGCTCGCGGAGCACCACGCCTTTGCCCTTGACAAATACCAATACCGTTGCCGTGCCTAAATCTATTCCGATATCTCTATTCCACAAATCTGCCAGCCTCCCTGTCTCTCTATACAGAGGTCTTCTTTGCAATATTGCCGTCCAATCCAAATGTTTATTTTACCATATAAGTGAGTATGCGATGACACTTTCATTTCCGCCGTCCAGGGCCGGCGCCGAAAGGCGCGCGCCCCGTCACCATAATTTTTCATCATACGAGATCTTCCACAGATAGAGGCCGCAGGCGGGGAAGGTGCGCCCCCCGTCCGCCCGCGTGCTTTTATCCGTGTCGAGCAATTCTTTTATCCGCGCCGGGCTTATCTGCCCCAGCGCCGCCATTTCAAGGTTTCCGAGTATTATCCGCACCATATTGTGGAGAAAGCCGTCTCCCTTTATCCGCAGAACCACCAGCGGCCGCCGGTCGATCAGACGGATGTCGGTGATCGTCCGGACCGTGGTGTGTTCGCAGCCCTCAAAATGGCAGAAATTTTTAAAGTCGTGGCTGCCGCGCAGCTCTTTCGCCGCCGCCGCCGCCGCGCCCCAGTCGTAGCGCTGCGGCTTCAGCCAGCAGGCTTTTCCTTTTATATGGGGATATATCGTGCTCGCGTTCCAGATAAAGTAACGGTATTCACGCTCTCTGGCGCTGAAGCGGGCGTGAAAATCCCCCGGGACGGCAGATGCCCTCATGAGGCTGACCCCCTCCGGCAGGTGCGCGTTCACCGCGAGCAAAAGGCGGCGCGGCTCCCATTCGCGCTCCATATCGAAGGAGCAGACCTGCGCCCTGGCGTGCACTCCCGCGTCCGTGCGGCCCGCGCCGGCGGCCGGCGTCCGGCGGCCGTTGATTTTCGCAAGCGCCTCTTCGACGGCCTGCTGCACCGTCGGCAGCCCCGGCTGAACCTGCCAGCCGAAAAATTTTCCGCCGTCGTAGCTGACCTCCGCCGCGTAACGGCTCATAGCGAAAAGAACCTCTCTCCATAAAGGATGACGGCGGAGACCAGGGCAAACGCCGCCAGCGCCGCGCTGTCCGAAGATCTCCAGCGCAGCGGCTTCATCCGCGTGCGCCCCGCGCCGCCGTTGTAGCCGCGCGCCTCCATCGCCACCGCGAGGCTTTCGGCACGCCGGAAGATGATGACAAAGAGGGGGATAAGTACGGGTATGTAGGCTTTCGCGCGCTTAAAGACGCCGCCGCCGTCAAATTCCGCGCCGCGCGATTTCTGCGCCTTGATTATCCGTCCCGTCTCCTCAAAGAGCGTCGGGATAAAGCGCAGGGCTATCGTTATCATCATCGCGATCTCGTGCGCCGGCACGCCGACGCGCCGCAACGGCGACAGCAACCCTTCCAGGCCGTCCGATATCTGGGACGGCGAGGTAGTGAGGGTAAGCAGCGAGGCATACATGACGAGGCAGGCCAGCCGCAGCGACATCGTCAGCGCGAGAAAAACGCCCTGTCTCGTTACGGTCAGCCCGCCAATCCCGGCGAGCGGGTCGCCGGGCGTGAGAAAAAGGTGCAGCAGCGAGGTAAATATTATCAGAATAAGGACGGGTTTCGCCGACGCCGCCACGACGCGCGGCGGTATCCGGGAAAGGCGCGTGATAAAAAGAAGCAGCGCTCCCCAGGCCGCAAAGGCGGTCAGCGTGTGCGTCATGAAGACGGCGACCATCGCGGCGATCGTCAGGATTATCTTCGCGCGCGGGTCAAGCGAGTGTATCGGGGACTTGGCGGGGATGTACTGGCCAAGGGCGATTTTATCAAAGGCTGCCATTCGTTTTCTATTTTCACCTCTCAGTCGTCATAAAAACAGGATCATGCTGGTTTTCGCCGGGAAACTTCACGCCCGGCGGCGCTTTAAGGAACCGCTGATTAATTGAAGATAAGCCGAATAATAACCAACGCATGTCCCGCTGATTAGATGTCCAGGCGCTAAACGGCCGAGGTCTGCTGCGTGACGCAAGTGGCGCATCTAATCAGCGGTTCCTTAATTTATCCGCCAGCGCCTCGGGGCTCCAGGCAAGCGCGTCAATCTTCCCCGCTCTTTTAAGCCGCTTTGCCAGCTCCAGGACCTCCGGCATGGCGAGTCCCTTGATTTCTTTTTCGCATATCAGCGCCGCGGTCTCTTCCGGGGAGGCCCAGGATAGCGTCCGCCCCTCTTCAAGAACGAGTATCTTCGCGCTTAGCGCCAGCGCCAGCTCGATGTCATGGGTAATGTGGATGATCCCCATTCCCTCTTCGGCAAATTTTCGGAGCGTATTTATCAGTTCGTCAGAGGCCTTTCCGTCCAGCCCCGCGGTCGGTTCGTCCAAGACGAGATAGGAGGGGCGCGCCGCGATGACGGAGGCGATGGCCACCCGCCGTTTTTGCCCGCCGGAGATATTGTAGGGCGAAGCGGCGAGGATCTTTTCGTCCAGTCCGACGGCCTTGATCGCCGCGGGAATGATCGCCTGGATATCTTCTTCGCTGACCCCCCAGTTCCGCGGCGCGAAGGCGATCTCTTCCGCCACCGTCTCGGCAAATATCTGTTCTTCCGGGTATTGGAACACCAGTCCGACCTTCCGGCGCGCCTCGCGGGCCGCGGCGGAACCGGAAGAGGTATCCGCGCCGTCCACGAGCACCGAGCCCCGCTGGGGGATTATCAGGGCGTTCAGGTGCTGCGCGAGCGTCGATTTTCCGCTTCCCGTGTGGCCGAGAATGGAGATTATCTCCCCGCCGGAGGCCTCAAAAGAGACGCCGCGCAGCGCCGGGTGCTCCGTCGGCAGCCCCTTGTTATAGGTATAGCTGAGCTCTTTGACGATCAGCGGCATAGCAACATCTCTCCGATGCTTTCAACTGAAACCTCGGCGTCCGCGGGAATCAGCCCGTCGTTCGTCAGATATTCGGCGAGTCTGTCCAGCGGCGGTTTGCTGAGGTTCAGCGCGCGAAGCTCTTCTTCGCTTTTTTTAAAAAAGTCTCCGGCGGGCGCATCCAGCGTAATCCGCCCCTCTTCAAGGACGACCACCCTGTCCGCGCCCCTTATTTCGTCAAGCCGGTGGGTGACCTCCACGATAGTCCGGCCGCGCCCATGCTCCGCCGCGATTATGCTGGTGAAATCACGGCGCGACTGAGGGTCGAGCATCGACATCGCCTCGTCGAGCAGTATCGCCTGCGGATGCATCGCCAGCGCGCCGGCGAGGGCGAGCCGCTGTTTCTGCCCGCCGGACAGGGACGCCACGAGACTCTCTCTTCTTTCTGCCAGCCCCGTAACCTCAAGCGCCTCTTTTACCCGCGCGCAGATATCCTCCTGCGGGCAGCCGAGGTTTTCCGGGCCGAAGGCGACCTCTTCTTCCACGGTGGCGGCCACGATCTGGTCCTCCGGATTCTGGAAGACGATCGCCGTCACGCCGCGCAGTTCGCCGCCAGCGGCTTGGGCGGTGTTCTTCCCGCCCACAAAACAAAGGCCCTGCGTTGGAATCAGCAGGGCGCTTAAAAGTTTTAAGAGCGTGGATTTACCGGAACCGTTTGAACCAAGAAGCGCAACCCACTCGCCGGCGCGGATTTCCAAATCGATACCCTTGAGTATCTTTTCAGAGGCATTCGGATAGCTGAACTCCGCGCCTTTGAGCATGAATTGTCTTTCTTGAGTCATATATTAGTCTACCAGCTGTATTACCGCCATCGGAGAAGAGTCGCCGACGCGCGCGCCGATCTTGACGATTCTGGTGTAACCGCCGTTGCGCTCGGCATACTTCGGTCCGAGCTCGTTAAACAGTTTCATTACCGCCTCTTTGTGAGGGATGCGGGCGATCACGAGACGGCGGTCGTTGAGCGTGCCGGACTTTGCCTTGGTAATAAGCTTTTCGGCAACGCGGCGGAGCTCTTTCGCTCTCGTCTCTGTCGTTATTATGCTGCCCTCGATGAAGAGACTGGCAGCCATGTTACCGAGCATGGCCCACCTATGGGAGCTGCAGCGTCCCAACCGCCTTGTGTTCATGCGGTGTCTCATTGGTTATTCCTCCTTCAGATTCTGATCGTTGTCATCCAAATCCTCGTCGTCATCGTCAATCGGGGTGCTTATGTCGCCGCTGAGGTGAAGGTCGAATTTGGCCAGTTTCTCCTCGATCTCTTTAAGGGAGATTTTTCCGAGGTTGCGGATTTTCAGAAGGTCGTCCCTCGTCCGGGAGACAAGTTCGCCTATCATGTGGACGCCGCCGCGAAGCAGGCAGTTCTCACTGCGCACGGAGAGCTCAAGGTCTCTCACGGGGCGCGAATAGATAGAGTTCTCACCCATCGGGAAGCCCGAAAGTCCGCTGTGCGCGTCGAAGCCCTGTTTGCCGCCTATTGCCGCCGCCCGCGAGGCCTCGTCGTTCTTGATGATTTCGTCAAGGGCGCTCGTCCCCGGGCCGGCAAGCGAATCCACGAGGGAGGCGTAATATCCCTTAAGGATACGGCTGGCCTGTATGACGGCGGACTCCGGAGTTACGACGCCGTTCGTCCATATCTCCAGCGTGAGACTGTCATAGTCGGTGCGCTGCCCCATACGCTTGTCCTGGATGTCATACTTCACACGCTGTACGGGCGAGAAGAGGGCGTCCGTCTGCAGCGCGTCCACCGGCAGGTAGGAGGCGCGCGGACGGTCTATCGGCGCGTAGCCGGTACCGGTGGCGACATAAATATCCATCGACAGCGAATGTCCCTCCTCGAGGGTGCAGATGTACGCCTCGGGATCGGGGAACTCTACCTCGCTGTCCGGGTCTATGTCCGACACCGTCACCACCTTCGGGCCTTTGGACTCAAGGTGGAGGGTGCGCACTGACGTTGAATGACAGCGAACGGGAATATGCTTCAGATTTACCAGAAGTTCGATAACATCTTCCTTGACTCCCGGAATGGTGCTGAATTCATGCAGGACTCCCTCAACGCGCACGGCGACGACCGCCGCTCCGCTGATTGAAGAGAGCAGAACACGGCGCAACGAATTGCCCAGTGTTACTCCGTAGCCTCTCTCGAGAGGCTCAACGGTAATTTTACCGTACGACGGGGTGGATTCCTGTACTATGATCTCATGACGATCATGCTCCATATTCTCCCCCACCTTTCGTTTCACTAACGTGCATAGAATTCAACAACAAGCTGTTCGTTTACTGGTACGTCTATCTGCTCACGGACCGGTACTGC
>JAEXGR010000018.1 GCA_023450745.1 Synergistota bacterium | reverse complement strand
CCCCCCCCCCCCCCCCCCCCCCCCCCCCCCCCCCCCCCCCCCCCCCCCCCCCCACCCCCCCCCCCCCCCCCCCCCCCCCCCCCCCCCCCCCCCCCCCCCCCCCCCCTATCGTTTATTAAAGTTTTTGCCCTCTGTGCGCATTCTTCCCACCTTTTTCATTTGCGGCGGATATGCCGGCTGGATGCCCGGCGAGCCGCCTTGCATGCGTACCCCGGGGCTGTATCAAATTGCAGGCCTGCAGGGCAAGTCGTTTGGCAGCCATTTTTAATTAAACACACGGAGGTGCGTGACGACGCGACGAAAAATACTTATCGTTGACGACAGTACGATCAATCGTCAAATACTGGGCAATATATTGGCTGACGACTATGACTTGCTTGAAGCCGCCGACGGCGGAGAAGCGTTGGACGTCCTGCGCGGCGCCGGCGATGAAATTTCCGCCGTCCTGCTGGATATCGTCATGCCGGTCATGGACGGTTTTGAGGTGCTGAAACAGATGCGCGGCGACTCCCGTCTTTCCTCCGTCCCCGTCATCGTCGCCACTGGAAAAGTCGATTCCGGTTCGGAGATCGAATCGCTCTCGCTCGGCGCCAACGATTTCGTCACCAAGCCTTATGACCCCGCCGTCATCAAGCACCGTCTCGGGAACGCCATCAAGCTCTTTGAGACGGCCTCTTCCCTGAACGCGGCGATCAAAGACGATCTGACCGGGCTTTACAACCGCAAGGGTTTCTTCGATAAAGCGGCGGAGATGGTCGCGGGCCGCGACCCCGGTTATTATGTCATGGCGTGTTTTGACGTCGATAACTTTAAGGTCGTCAACGACCAGTACGGCAGCGAAAAGGGCGACAAGCTGCTCAGGTTTATCGCCGAGACCTTTACCAAGGGCTTTGACCCCGTGGGCGGGCTCTGCTGCCGGATTATGGCGGACAATTTCGCGGTGCTTTACCCGCGCTATTTTATGGACGACGAGGGACTTGCCGCGATACGCCGCACCGCGGCGCTGTTTGACGGTTCGATGCCCGCGATTTCTTTCAGTATCGGACGTTATATCGTGGACGACAAATCGCTTTCGATCAGCGCCATGTATGACCGCGCTTCGATCGCCAGGTCTTCAATCAAAGGGCGCTTCGACGTCAAAATCGCGCTTTATGACGAATCCATGCGCGAGCGTATCCTGCGCGGACAGCAGATCATCAGCGAAATGAAGGACGCGCTTGAAAACGGTCAGTTTGAGGCGTGGTTCCAGCCGCAGTACAACCACGCCTCCGGCACGCTCATCGGCGCGGAGGCGCTGGCGCGCTGGCGGCATCCGGTAAGGGGGCTCGTCTCGCCGGCGGAGTTTGTCCCCGTCTTTGAACGCAACGGCTTTATTTATGAATTGGACAAATACATTTGGGAGCGGGCCTGCGTTTTCCTGCGCAGATGGCTCGACGCGGGGCTTTCCCCGCTCCCGGTTTCCGTCAATATTTCAAGATACGACGCCTTTCGCAACGATTTGATGGACGTCCTTACGGGGATGATCGCAAAATACCGCATTCCGGTGGATTTGCTGCGCCTTGAGATAACCGAATCTTCATTCGCGAAATCGACCGCCCAGCTCATCAGCGTCGTCAAGCGGCTGGTGGACTACGGTTTTATCGTGGAAATTGACGATTTCGGCAGCGGCTATTCGTCGCTCAACACGCTTAAGGACGTGCCGGCCAACGTGCTGAAGCTCGATATGCGCTTTTTGGAAAACAATGAAAATTCCTCGCGCGGCGGCAATATTCTGGAATCTATCGTGCGCATGACCAAATGGCTGGGGCTGTCGGTGATCGCCGAAGGCGTGGAGACCATCGAACAGGCCGACTACCTGAAATCTATCGGCTGTAACTACGTTCAGGGCTATCTGTACGCCAAGCCGATGCCGGAAGAAGAATACCTGGCGCTTGCCGCCAAATCAGACAAAGGAACGGCCATGCCCGCCCTTGAGACCGTCGAAACGCTGGACAACAACGCCTTCTGGAATCCGCAGTCGATGGAGACCCTGATCTTCAACAGCTATATCGGCGGCGCCTGCGTCTTTGAATATACCAACGGACGGCTCGAACTTCTGCGGGCCAACGATAAATATGTGCAGACGATCGGCGGCGGCACGCTGACCGTCAAGGACGCGCTTGGCATAGAGTGGGGCCGGCTGATAGACGAAGCCGACCGGCCGCGGATGCGGAAGGCGCTGCGGCGCGCGATCGACACCGGCGAAGAGGTCGTCTGCGAAGCGGCCTTCCTGGGGCTTACGCGCGAGCACGAAAAGACCTATCTGCGCGCCTCGATGCGCGTGATCGCCCGCGCCGGCAGACGTTACCTCTTTTACTGCATGTTCGAGAACCTCACTTTGCAGCGGGAGGCCGAACAGAAAGAACGCGCGACCGCCGAACGCATGAATATGATCATGCAGAACGTCAACGGCGGCATCACGGCGGCGATCGTCGTCGACGACAAGCCGCGCATCCTCTTCGCCAACGAGCAGTTTTACGTGCAGCTCGGCTACACCAAAGAACAATTTGCCGCCGAGGTGCCGTCGGCCTTTGAACTGATCCACCCCGAAGACCGTGAGCGCGTCAAGGCGCTGACGATCGAGGCGAGCCGGACGCGCAAGCCGACGTCCTGCGTCTACCGGGCGATGCGGCGCGGCGGCGGGACTATCTGGCTGCAGGAGAATATTTCGGTCGCCTCGTTCCCCGGCGTCAGCGAGCCGGTCCAGCTCGCCGTTTCCAACGACATCACGGCGCAGATAGAATCGGAGCAGCGGATATTAAAATCCGCCGAACAGCTCCGTTTCCTCAACGACACGGCGCGCGACCTGCTCGCGCAGGAAGACAGCCGCGGGGGCATCGAGCGCGTGCTGCGCAAGGTGCTCGAATATTTCGGCGGCAGCCGCGCCTACGTCATCGAGCTGGACTACAAGAACGAAGTTTCCAACAACACCTACGAGGTCTGCGCGGAGGGGGTCAGCCGCGAGATGGACAATCTGCGCGGCGTGCCGTTCTCCGCCTCTCTGTTCTGGACGCGCGCCTTTGACAAAGACGACTATCTCAGCGTCGAGGATGTAGACAAGCTCGGCGACTGCCGCGCCGAAGAAAAGGAAATACTCAAGGGGCAGGGGATAAAATCCCTCGTCGCCGTTCCCCTCCGGCGCGACGGCAAGCTCGTCGGCTTCATCGGCGTAGACGACCCCAGCCGTCAGCAGTCGCATATCGATCAGTTAAAGGCCATCGGCGACTATATGGCGGTGATCCTGACGCGCCGCGACCTGACGGCGAAGATAGAAAGCGACAACAAGGCGCTGGCCGGCTTGATGAGCGACACGCCGGGCGGCTTCGTGCGCATGTGCCTCCGCGCTGACGGCTCCACCGTTCCGGTCTACGTCAACAACGGCTTCTGCGAGCTGGTGGGAATGACCCATGAAGAGGTAATGTCCAATTACGGCGAAAACGCCATGTGGGGGGTGCACCCCGACGACGTGGAGGTTGTGCGCGGCATCATCGCGCGGATGGTCGAGAGCGGCGAGGTGCAAAGCGCCAGATACCGGCTGGTACATAAAAACGGCGGCTATGTCTGGATGATGGTCTTTGGCCGCGCGACGAAGGACGAAGCGGGAGATACTTTTTTTAACGTCTATTACACCGACGTCTCCGAACAGGAGAAGGCGGCGCTGACGTTCCGCGAGATGCTGCCGGTGGCGCTGGCGGCGATGCTGGAATCCTCGACGGACCTTTCCTTCGTGAAGGATAAAAATTTGGCTTACGTCTGCTGCAGCCGCGCCTTCGCGCAGATGGTGGGGCTAGAGAACGAGCTTGCGATCACGGGCAAGACCGATCATGACCTGTTTGAAAAAGAGCTGGCCGACCGCTACCGCGAAGACGACCTCAAGCTGATGGCGGAGGGCCGTTCGCTGGTCGATTACGTGGAGCGCATTCCCTCGGAAGACGGGAACGTGCGCTATTCCAGCACCTCAAAATACCTGCTGCACGATTCCTTTGGCAATATTATCGGCCTTTACGGCATCGGGCGCGACGTCACGGAAAACCGCGCCGCCTACGCGCAGCTTAAATTGCTCTCCGACAGCATCCCCGGCGGTCTCTCCATGTACGAGGTATCTCCGTCCGGCATACGCGCCGTTTATTTGAGCGAGGGCGTTTACGGAATATCGGGCTACCCGAAAGAAGAATATGACGAATTGACGAAAGACGACGCCATGCGCTTCGTCTTCGCGGAAGACAGGCCGATTTTACAGGCGCAGATAGACGGCTTGGTGCGCCGCAATACGCCCCTTGACTGCGCGTTCCGCGTCCACCTCAAGGACGGCGGCCGCCGCTGGCTCAGCCTGCGGGGCGCTCCCGCCGACCGGCATGGAGAAGCGGTGATCGTGCACGCGGTGATGTTTGACATTACGGCGCGAAAAGAGGCGGAGGAGGCGGCCAGGCTTCACGAGGAAGAGATGAAGCTCGCCAAATCCCAGATAGACAGGATGAGCCGCCTTCACGGCGCTTTCAACACGCTCTTTGCCAATACGCCCGACATTATGTATATCGTGGACCGCGAAATGGTTTTCCGCGGCGCCTCCGCCGGCTTCGCCGAGTTCCTCGGGCTTGGCGGGCCGGAAGATATCGCCGGCAGGGCCGTAAGCGACGTGATTGTGGACGAGGCCTTAGCCTACCGGCATATACGCGACGACAAGACGATTCTGGAGACGGGCAAAAATATGGCCAATTTTATGGAAACGATGCCCGATTTCCAGGGCCGGACCCGCTATCTGCTCTGTTCGAAATACGCCGTGCGCACCGGCGACGGCGACGCGCCGGACGCCGTGCTCTGCGTCTCGCGCGATATTTCACGCGAATACGAGCGGCTGGAGGATTACTCCTCGGAGGTAGAATATCTGCTCAACGACAACAGCAACGCCTATGGCGCGTGGCTCTTCGACGTCTCCGCCTGGCGCGTCGTCGAGGCCCGCGTCAATGAGAATTCTGAATTTGCCATCCCGACGCATGACACCATCGACGGTTATCTGGAGACGGCGACGGCGTCCGCCCGCGACAACGACGAATTTTCAAACTTCCTCCGCACGTTTTCGCTGGAGACGCTGCGCGCGCTCTATAAGAGCGGCAAGCACCGCACCGACTATGAATACCTGCGCGTGATGCCCGACGGCACGGAGAACTGGGTGCGCTTTTCCATCCACCTGCTGCTGGCGCCGGTGACGGGACACCTGATGACCATCATCTCGTTAAATGACATCAGCGACGTCAGGGCCGCGCAGAGCGAGCTCGTGCGCGCGGCGGAGATCGACTCGATGACCGACGTCCTCAACCACGACGCGACGCTGCGCCATATCGAACAATATCTGGCCGGCGACGGAGCGGCGGGCGTTCACGCGCTGCTGATGATCGACCGGGATAACTTAAAGAAGATAAACGACACGCTCGGCCACCAGGCGGGCGACAAGATCATCATCGATACGGCCCGGGCGCTGCAGAGCGCTTTCCGCGATACGGACATCGTGGGCCGCGTCGGCGGCGACGAATTCCTCGTGCTCATGAAGAACATCGGCAGGCCGCAGGTCGCGCGCCGAAAAGCGGCGGAGCTTTTGCAGTCGCTGCAGTATATCTGCGGCACCGCCGGTAATTTTGTGGAAAGCACCGGCAGCATCGGCATCTCGCTCTATGCCGGCGCGCCTAAAACTTTAGACAAGCTTTACGCCGAGGCCGATACCGCCATGTACATGGCGAAGGCGAACGGGCGCAACCGCTTCGTCATGGCCAGCTCGGAACAGGAGCCCGAGGAGGCCGACGCCGCCGGCCGCAACCACTTGGCGGATACGGTGAACCTGCGCACGCTGCTGAACAGTATCGACGGCGGCGTCCTGATCATGCACATGGACCCGGAAAAAGAGCTGACGCCGGTCTTCTTCAGCGACTCCTTCCTCACGATGATGGGCGGCCTGACGCAGGATGAGGCCTTCAGCCTCTACGGGAACGGCTTTTTTGAGCGTATTCACCCGGACGACCGCGAACGCGTGCACGGCGAATACACGATGGTGCTGGCTAACGGAAAGCCGCTGCGCACCTCTTACCGCTTGCTGGGCAAGAACGGGGTTTACTTCTGGCTTTCGGCCGGCACCAACGCCACCAAGCGCGCCGACGGCGGCGTCGACGTTTACGCGGTCCATACCAATATTGAAAACCTGATGCTGGGGAAGGAGAAGCTGGCCTCCGACGAGCTGCGCTTCCGCGTCGCCTTTTCGCAGACTTCGCGTATGCTCTATGAGGCCGACGTCGCCACCGACACCATCTCCGTCTTTACCGGCGACGGAAAACGGCACGGCGCGGAATCGTATATTACGGGGCTTCCCGACTCCGCCGTCGTCTCCGGCTTTATACACGAAAAATCGGCCGCCGCGTTCCGGAAGTTTTACTGCGATATGAAGGCGGGCAAACAGGAGGACAAAGGGCTCTTCCAGTGCCGCTATTTCAGCACGGGGCAGTACGGCTGGGCCGCGATGTCATATCAGATGGTGTTCGACGCGGAGGGCAAGCCTCAAAAGGCGATCGGCAGCATTGAAGAACTGCCCAGCATCGCCAGAGCCCAGGAGCGCTTCGACAGGGAAGAACAGCTGATGAGGGCCGTGCGCGACGACGCCGTCGCCACGATGAAGGTCAACCTCTCTAAAAACGCCATTGAATATATCAGCGCCGAAGAGGGCGGCGTCTTCGCTTCCGCGGCCGTGGGAAGCTATTCGTCTTTTGCCGAAGCCCTCTCCGGCGCGGCGCCGTATCCAGAAGACGCGCTGCTCTGGCAGATAAACCTGCTGCGCGCGAGGCTGCTTGAGGCGTACGCCGCCGGCAAATGCTGGATATCGGTGGAATACCGGCGCGCGGAGGGCGGAGAGATCCTCTGGACGAAGGCCGCGGCCTGCTTGATTGAAGAGCCGGTGACGCGCGAGCTTTATATGTTTTTATACATCTGCGACGTGGAGAAGCGCCATAACGCCGAGGCCCCGCTGCCGGCCGCCGCGGAACGCGACGCCGCCACCTGCCTCTACACGCAGGGCACGACGGAGAAGCTTATCGACCTGCTTCTGCGCGGCGGGCGCGTCGGCGGGCATGTCTACTCGCTCGCGGTCATCCGCATGATCGGCCTGCCGGCGCTTGCGGCGCGCATGGGGGCCGAAAACGTCGATCTTGAAAAAATGTATCTCTGCCGCTTCATGAGCATCCGGCTGGACGGCTATTGTTTGGTGGGGCGCTACGGCGTCGACGGCATTTTGGTTTTCTGCCCCGACGCGCAGTCGGACGAATGGATGCGCGACAGAATCGGCGAGGCGGTGGCCAGCGCGGGCAGGATCAGAAACGCCGCCGCCCCGGAGGAGTATATCAAGTTGGTCTGCGGCATCGCCACCGAGAGCGCCGGCAGCGCCGACATGGCGGGAATGCTGGCGCAGGCCGTCCGCGTCTGCGAAGCCTACCAAAATTCCGCGGAAGACAAGGTCGTTTCTTTTGAGCAGTATGTAAGTTCGTTCCGCGCCGCGCCGGAAAAGACGGGGGCGGCGTCGTTTATGGCCGTCGAAGCGGAGGAATTGAACCGGCCGCTCTTCGCCTCGGAGCGGGAGGCGTTGAGCGAATGCATGTCCGCCATGTTGTCCGCCGACCACTACGACACCTCGGTGACGGAGGTTTTAGGCGTGCTGGGCCGCTATTACCGCGCCCAGAGGGTCTATACGCTCTCGCTGATCAGCGGCGGCAGCGCGGTATCGGGGCTGCACGAGTGGGTCTCCTCAGGCCGCCACAGCACGCTGCGCCAGATGGCGGGCATGCCGATCAGCAGGCTGCCGGTCTTCCGGCGCGTGCTCACCGTCGCCAAGCCGGTCGTCCTTGACGGCAAGGCTAGGGACGTTGAGGACGGCGGCGAAAACCCCTGGTGCTTCATCGCCCTGCCGATCGTCTCCGACGGCAAGACGCAGGGCTTCCTCTGCGTGGAAAACCCCGAGGAACATAAATCGGACGCCGCCCTGCCGCACGCGCTGATCCCCATCTTGATTCACGAGCGCGAACGCTTCAATCTGGGGGCCGCCGGCATGAAGATCGCCGGGCGCGACGAACTGACGGGGCTGCCGGACCGCTCCGCCTTTGAAGGCGCGGCGCGGGATCTGGACCCCGAAGCGTGGCGCAACGCCGGCGTCTTTTACGTCGCGCTCTGCGACCGCCGCGAACGCGGCCTGTCGCTCGACGGCGCGCGTGAAGACGAGATGAAGGTCTTCGCGGCGCAGACGTTGTCCGACATCATCAAAAGAGCGCAGACCTACCGCATTTCCGGACATGAGTTTGCCGCCGTCTGCGCCAACCTCTCGCGCGAGACCTTCCACGCGCGCTGCTCTCGCTGCCAGCGCGCGCTGCAGCGCCGTTACCCGAAGGATTTCCGTTTCGGCGTCGTCTGGACGGAAAAGGATATATCTCTGAAACGGCTGCTGAAGGACGCGGAAGTGCTCTCCCACAGCGGCCTGGAGACGCCGCCTCTGCTGTTCCGCGAAAACGGCGGCGAGGGCAAAGAGCTGGATATCAAAGAGAGCCTGGCCGCCGGCCGCTTCTTTATCTGCCTGCAGCCGCAGGTGGACATGCGCAGCGGCGAGGTCGTCTGCGCCGAGGCGCTGGCCCGCTGCCGCGACGGCGAGGGCGCCGTGACGCAGCCCAGCGCTTTCGTGCACGCTTTTGAGACCCTGGGCATCGTCCGCGAACTGGACTATTTTGTGCTGGACAAGGCCTACCAGACGATCGAAAATTGGATTTCACGCGGAATCAAGCCGGTGCCGGTCTCGGTTAATTTCTCGCGGCAGACGCTGCTTTCGGCCACGGTGCTGGCCTCCGTCCTGGCGATACGCAGCCGCTATGACGTGCCGGATGAAATGGTGAGGATCGAGGTCGCGGAATCCTCCGGCGATTATGACCCCGGGCCGATACTCGAGACGATGAAGTCCATGAGCGAGCTGGGCTTCCGTTTCATCCTTGACGACCTGGCGTCGGAGTATTCCAACTTACAGGCGATCGGCGACCTGCCGATCGACGAGGTGAAGCTTGACAGGCCGCTGGTCGGCAACTTCCTTTTCAACTCGCTGAGCCGCTCCGTCATCGAGAGCGTGGTCGGCATTTGCGCTAAAAACAACGTTAAATGCGTCGCCGAGGGCGTCGAGTCCGAGGCGCACGCTAAAGGACTGCTGGAACTGGGCTGTATCTTCGCGCAGGGGTATTACTACGGCAAACCGACGCCGATTGAAGATTTTTGCAAGAAATATTTAAAATAGAATAATATACAGGGGGATCGCGCTATGGACAATGACAATAAAGAAGCAAAAACCAAAAATGAGAATGAAAAGCAGGAAACACAGGAAGAAAGACAGACGAAGCTGATCATCGGCATCGGCGCGTCGGCCGGCGGGCTCGAGGCGCTGCAGCAATTCTTCAACAACATGCCGAGCTTCAGCGACCTTTCTTTCGTGGTGGTGCAGCATTTATCGCCTGATTACAAGAGCCTGCTTGCGGAAATACTGGGCAAGCATACGGAGATGAGCGTACTGCAGGCGGAAAACGGCATGACCGTGCTGCCGAACCACGTTTATCTGATCCCGCCCAAGAACAACATGGTGCTGCGCGACGCCAAGCTCTACCTGAAAGAGTATGTGCACGGCAGCATCAACCACCCGATTGACATCTTCTTCGCCTCGCTGGCCGAGGAGATGAAGGAGCGCTCCATCGCGGTGGTGCTCTCCGGCACCGGCTCGGACGGCACCAACGGCATTAAGGCCATCAAGGAGCAGGGCGGCCTCGTCATCGTCCAGGAGCCTTCGAGCGCCAAGTTCGACGGGATGCCGAAGAGCGCGATCAACACCGGACTCGCGGACTTCGTCCTCTCTCCAAAGGACATCGCGGAGGAAATCCTCAACTTCTGCAGCTATCCCACGGTGGTCCAGCTTGAGGACAGCACGGAGCTCTTCTCCAACGACGAACTGCTGTCGCAGATATACGCGATCCTCAAAAAGCAGTGCGGCATCGACTATACGCACTACAAGCGCAGCACTGTCACCAGGCGTATCGAGCGCCGCATGGTCGTCACCCACAGAAACGACCTCGCCGATTTTGTGAATCTGCTGGAGTCCAGCGAAGAGGAGGCCCGCACCCTTGGGCGCGAAATTCTCATCGGCGTCACGAACTTCTTCCGCGACTCCTCCAACTTCGAGAAGCTCAAGCACAAGGCCGTCTACGACATCATCACGCGCACGGGCGAAAACGACACCATCCGCGTCTGGGTCGCCGGCTGCTCGACGGGTGAGGAGGCCTATTCCATCGCCATCCTCTTCCGTGAGGCGCTGGAGGAGCAGCACGTGCGCCGCGACGTGAAGATATTTGCCACCGACGTGGACGCCAAGGCGATAGACAAGGCCGGCAAGGGTCTTTTTTCCGAGAGCATCATCGACGACGTCACCTCCGACCGCCTTTTGAAGTATTTCATCAAGAAGGGCGATAAGTACCAGATCAACAAAGACATCCGCAAAATGATCGTCTTCGCGCCGCACAACATGTTCACCGACCCGCCCTTCGGCAAGCTGGACCTCATCAGCTGCCGCAACGTGATGATCTACTTCCAGCCGATTCTGCAAAAGACGCTCTTTTCCATCTTCCACTCGGCGCTGAAGGACGGCGGCTACCTCTTCCTCGGCAAGAGCGAAACGGCGAACGAATTCTCCGACGTCTTCCATCCCGTCTGCATGGCGGAGAAGATCTACGTCCACGTCGGCGAAGGCAAGATTCCCGATTACGTGACGGCGGCCTTCACCACGCCGCAGGTGCAGCTCGCCTCCCGTCCCTATCCGAGCTCGCAGCTCCGGGACGAACCGAACGCTTCGCAGGAGGCGCTCTACATACACTTCCTGGAGAAGTTCCTGCCGCCGTCGGTCGTGCTCAACGAGCATAACGACGTGCTGCACTTCTTCGGCGACTATGGCGAGTTCCTGCACATCTCCCCGGGAAAGGCCAGCTTCAGCATCTTCAACCTCATCAGCGACGAACTGAGCCTCGCCGTCTCCACGGCTCTCAACCTCTGCCGCACCAAGGGCACGCCCGTGACCTATACCGATATCTGCGTGGAGAGCGAAAGCGGCACCAAGCACATCGACATGACCGTGCAGCCGCTGAACGGCTACCGCAACATCGAAAACGGGCTGATCGCGCTGCTCTTCAGCGAGCACCGCACGGAGAGCCCCGACGGCGTTCTTGAGAAATACGACATCGACAAAACGGCCGCCCGCCGCATCGCCGACCTTGAGAGCGAACTGCAGCGGTCGCAGAACGACCTCAAAGCGACCATCGGCGAACTCGAGACGGTCAACGAAGAGCTTCAGGCGGCCAACGAGGAGCTGCTGACGGCCAACGAAGAGCTGCAAAGCTCCAATGAAGAGCTCCAATCCGTCAACGAGGAACTTTACACCGTGAACGCCGAGTATCAGCAGAAGCTCGACGAACTGACGGATATGTCCAACGACATCTCGAACTTCCTCTCCTCGACGATGATCGGCATTCTCTTCCTCGACAGCAAGCTCAACATCCGCAAATTCACGGAGTACGTCGGCCGCGAATTCGGCATCATGGAGCACGACATCGGCCGCAGCGCGCAGATCATCGACCACTGCTTCCCCAACTACGACATTTTGTCCGACGCCAAGGCGGTGCTCAAGGACCTGATGCCGATAGACAATGAAGTTCTCGCCGCCAACGGCAAAAACTACAATATCCGCGTGGCCCCCTACCGCACGACGGACAACAGCATCAAAGGACTGGTGGTGACCATCATCGACAGCTGGGTGACGGGCGACACCAGGGAGCGCGCTTCGGCGGCCAAGTAAATAAAAGCGAAAAAGCGACAGACGCGGCCCCGGTCCGAAATTGACACTTCCGGTCCGGGGCGGCGTCTGTCGCTATGCAAAGCCTTTGTTTGGGGCGGGTGTTCTTGCGAAAAACGCGCCCTACATCCCCGCGCCGATCAGCGCCGCGCCCAAAGCGCCCGCGTACTGAGCCCTCTCGGGGATGATAACGCGGCGTTTGGTCTTTTTCTCTATCAGCCTGCCGAGCAGCCTGTTCTGCGCGCAGCCGCCGGTGAAGCAGATATCCCCGTAGTCGGAGAGCCGGGAGACGAGGTTCGCCGCGCGCTGGGCCACGGAGTCGAGCAGGCCCAGGCAGATGGACTCCTTTGCCACGCCCTGCGACAGCAGCCCGATCACCTCTGATTCCGCGAAGACGGCGCACATGTTGCTTATCGGCTGAAAGGCCGTCTCCTCCGGCACTGTGCAGAAGTCGGCCAGCGTGCAGCCGAGATGGGCCGCCATGTTTTGCAGAAAGCGTCCCGTGCCGGCGGCGCATTTGTCGTTCATGAGGAAGTCCGTCACCTTGCCGTCCGGGCCGAGGGTGATCACCTTTGAATCCTGCCCGCCGATATCGAGGACGGTGGAAGCTTCGGGGCAGAGGTAGTGCGCCCCCGCGGCGTGGCAGGTGATCTCGGTCACCCGCTTGTCGGCCGCGAAGATGTTTCTGCCGTAGCCGGTCGCCGTAATATGGAGGTCTTCGTTCTTAAGTATATGTCCGCGCCTTCTCACCTGCGCCACCGCCTTTGCCGCGCTTTCGCCCGGCGTCCAGCCCGTGGGGGTGAGATAGAATTCAAGGCCGCCGCCGTTCCAGAGAACGCCCTTGGTCGCCGTGGAGCCGATGTCGATGCCGATGCTGGCCATCAGAGCATCTCCGTGAAGGCGCCGAACCTGGTGGCCAGCTGGCCTAAGTCGCCCTGCGAGTAGTCGGTCTCCACCGCGAGGTAGGGGACGCCCTCGTCCGCGAGGAACTGGCGGATGGCGTAGGATTCGACGTTGTAGGTGTGGCAGGCCTGCAGGATGACGTCGACGACGCCGTCGGCGCGGTATTTTTCCACGTAGTGGCGCAGCAGCTCTTCCCGGCCCTTGTTGGGCGACATCACAGAGCAGGGGATGGCGAGGTATTTTTCCGCGATGGCGTCGAGCGGGGCGATATCCTCCCGGACTTTGTAGTGCGAGCATTTGAGGTTGCCGCAGTTCTCAAAGCCGACGACGAGCGAGGCGCATTCCGGCGATTCGAGGGTGTCCACGATTTTTTCCAGTGATTTTCCCATCGGACAGCCGGTGATGAGTATGCGGTGGGCGGCGACGTCCTGGCGGCGCTGCCCGTTGATATAGTTTTCGAGGATCTTGTCGACCAGCTCGTTGACCTTCGCGGTGCTCTTTTCATAGTCGAAGGTAAATTTGAGATAGTCGGAGACGAGCATGATCTCCTTGCCCGTGATTACCGCGTCGGGCAGTTTTGAAAGGTCGTAGAAGCGGAGCGCCGCCGTGTGCATCGCGTTTCGGAGCGAGATGGAGGCCGCTAGCTTTTCGTCGGTGATCGTGACGCCGCAGAGTTCTTCCAGCGTCTTTTTGAGCGATACTACCTCATGCTTCCAGAGCTCTAGGCTCAGCGGGTGTTCCCGGCGCTGCGGCAGCTGCATCACGTGCGTGGGGCGCAGCTTGCCCAGCAGTTCGTACATCTTCTTTTTGCCGTCGCAGGTGGTCTCGCCGACGACCAGGTCGCAGAAGTGGAAGTAGGGACAGGTGTCGGTGAGGGCGAATCCATAGCTGGATTTTATGAGCGGGCAGAGGTTGCGCGGCAGGTGCTTTTCCGCCGCGGCGATCGGTTTTTCGCTGGTGCTGCACAGCGAGACGGAGATGCCGCCCGCGGCGTTGATCAGCTCCCACGGCGTAAACGTGCAGTAGGTGCCGATTACGGGACGCCCCGCCTCTTTCAGCTCTTTTACCGCCACGGGGCCGTGGTGGACGGCCTCGCGCATTTCGTCTAGTATCTTGTCAATGTCGTTGTACATTTAATTCTCCCCTTTGGTCTGATAAGTGGTTTTTTTCGGCCGCGTTGAAACAGAGACCTGCGTCAGGCAGATAAGGGAAGAGGATGAGAAGAAACGGAAGTTTGGTCAGCCGCTTATATGCCGCGCGCTCATTATGGAATGTAATGCAGTCCCTGCATTGAGCCCGGATCATGTAAAGAATATCGCCGTATGCGGCATGCTGACTCACCTCCAATAATATACTGGAGGTTATTTTACTACATGGCGGCCCCGCGGATAAACACAACGCGGCAAGATTTGTTATAATGCACATAAATGAAGATATGCATTATTCCCGTTGGCGGTTCTGTTATCCATAGTATGCTGATATACTGATACTCAACGTGAATATGCAAAAACCGCCTCCGGCAAAGAGAGATGATTTACTTGGAAAGAAAAAGAGAGATCAAACGCTGCGTTATTATTACGGGCATGTCGGGCGCGGGTAAATCTTCCGCCCTCAACGTATTTGAGGATCAGGGCTTCTACGCGATAGACAACCTGCCGCCTACGCTTCTGCCTCAGCTTCTGGAGGTGCTCGAGAGCCACCAGTCGGCGGTGACGAACGGCGTGGCGGCGGTGGTGGATGTCCGCGGCCAGGAGCTGCTGCACGACTTGGTCAACGTCGCCGCGCGGCTGAGGGAGAATAACGTCCGCACGGAGATTCTTTTCGTCGACGCCTCCAACGAAACCCTCGTGCGCCGCTTTGAGACGACGCGCCGCCGCCATCCGCTCGCCGAGGGGATGACGATCCTTCAGGGCATTCAGAACGAGCGCGAGCTCTTAAACGGCATCATAAAAAATGCCGACATCGTTATTGACACAACAGAATTAAAACTGCCCGATTTTAAGACGCGGCTGCTGGACGCGGCGGGCATGTCGATAGAGGAGCCGGCGGTGATCGTCAGCTCCTTCGGCTTCAAGTACGGGCCGCCGCAGGACGCCGATTATCTCCTCGACGTCCGTTTCCTGCCCAACCCGAATTACGTGGACGAGCTCCACACGCTCTCGGGGCGGGACGAGCCGGTCCGCAGATACCTTGAAAGCTTTCCCGCGCTGGGAGAGTTTGTGAGCCGCGCGGAGGCGCTGCTGGGCTACGTCTCCTCGGTCTACTGCGAGACGGGCAAGCGGCAGCTGCACATCTGCGTCGGCTGTACCGGCGGGCGGCACCGTTCGGTCGCCGTCACGGAGATTTTGGGCGCTCGCCTAAAGGCGGCCGGCCGGCGCGTCAAGGTGCAGCACCGGGACATAGACAAGGGAAATCTCTGGTGAACGCGGCCCTTTGGGTACTGACCTTTATAATCGCGTTCCTGCTCGGCGGGGCGGCCGCCTATTTCGCCGCGCCGAAGCGCCGCCGGTTTCGTAAAAAACCCGCCGAGCGCCACCGCATCATGTCGAACGCCCTGGAGTTCCGGCTCTCGCTGGGGCCGCGCGTCGTCGCCATCGGCGGCGGCACGGGGCTTTCGACGCTGCTTTCCGGCCTGAAGGGCTTTACGCGGAACATCACGGCGGTCGTCGCCGTCACGGACGAGGGCGGCAGCTCGGGACGGCTGCGCCAGGAGTGGGGCATGCTGCCTCCGGGCGACATCCGCAACTGTATCGTCGCCCTCGCGGAGAATGACAGCTCGCTCAACAGCCTGCTCAATTTCCGCTTTGACCGCGGCGAGCTCAAGGGGCACAGCCTCGGCAACCTCATCCTCCTTGCGACGACGGAGATGATGGGCGATTTTCAGCGCGCCGTGGAAGAATTAAACAAACTCCTTGCCATACGCGGACAGGTACTGCCCGTAACGACGGATAATGTCACCCTTAAGGGCGAGACCGCCGAGGGAAGGCCGCTCTCGGGCGAGCTGGAGATCTCGGACAACGGCAGCCGTCTTGCGAAGCTGTGGATTGAGCCCGCGGACGCCGAACCGCTGGCGGGCGTCAAGCAGGCCTTCGCCGAGGCGGAGATCATCGTGCTGGGGCCGGGCAGCCTCTTTACGAGCGTGCTGCCGAACCTCCTGCTCAGCGGGATGGCGCAGCTGCTGCGGGAGGCGAAGGTCCCAATCGTCTATATCGCGAATCTGATGACGCAGCCGAAGGAGACGGAGGGAATGAACATCGTCGCCCACGTCGACTGGATCACGGGCATCCTGGGGACGGTCCCCGACTATGTGCTCGCGAACCAGTCCGCGATACCGGCGGAGTTCCTCTCGCGCTACAGCAAAATCGGCGCGGAGCCGCTTTACCTTTCCGCCAAGGAGGAGAGCTACCTTGAGTCGCTCGGCACGGCGGTCGTCTACGGCGATTACTGCGAGATCAAAAACGGAAAATACCTGCGGCACAACGCGCAGAACCTCTCCGAGGCGATCATGGAGATCGTGCGGGAGAACAGGAAAAGCTGAGGGACCGCTAATGGAAGGCCTGAATCATACGATCTGGGACGAATGGGGGGCGCTGCAGTCGGGCGCTCCGGCAAAGGACGAGATTGCCGGCATCATAGACGGCATGAGTTATAATGTGGAGGGAGGGGAGTATCTCTTCACTTCGCAGCGCCTTTTCGTCGTGCGGCGGCTGATGCGCCTTTGGGGCGAATGCGAATGGCACGCCCAGGGAGGCGGCTGCGGCATTCGCCTTATCCATACGCAGCAGAAGGGCCGCATCGTCTTTTCCATCGGCCGCGGCGCGGCGGCGGAGATATTCGCCGTGACGAACGCGATGGCGAAGCGCGCGAGAAACTGGCACTGGGTGCGCGGCCTCTTCGGCAGCAGCGGGGCCCTCTATATCCCGAAGGCGGGATATTATCTGGTCATCCGTCCGCCGCTGGGCAAGGGCTCGGCGGAGCGCGCGCAGGCGATCTTGAAGTCCTGCGGCTTTACGGTGGGCGTGCGCAAGAAGATGGAATGCCGGGAACTGATGCTGAGAGACCAGCAGCAGATCGTCACCTTCCTCTCGCGAATCGGCCTCGTAAAGACGGCTCTCGACCTGGAGGAGACGGCGATCTACCGTTCGATGAGAAGCCACGCGAACAAGCTGGTGAACTGCGACGCGGCGAACATCAACAAGAGCCTCGAAGCGGCGCGCGGCCAGATGGCGCTGATCCGCGAGATGGAAGACGTCGGGATGCTGGAAGAGCTGCCGGCGCCCCTGTTTGAGCTGGTAATGGCGAGGAAAAAAAATCCGAGCATAACTTTAAAGGAACTTGGACAAACTTTACCGAGACCAATTAGCAAAAGTACGGTAGAATATAGGTGGCGGAAATTAGAAACTATGCTTAAAAAGCAATCAAAGGGGGATGATGCCAATGTACTTAGGAAAGGCAGACGTTAACACCTATGACAAAGGCGCCGGGAGGGAGTTCCTTGTCTCAAACGGGCGCGGAAGTTACGGATTCTCAACGGTCATAGGGGCAAACACAAGGAGAGAGCACGGGCTTCTTGTCGTGAGGCCGGAAAGTAAAAGGCAGCACTCGGTCCTGGTCAGCAAGATTGAAGAGACCATTTTTGACCGCAACAAGAAATACCAGCTATCCACGAATCGTTATAAGGATCTGGTTTACCCGGATGGCTACAGATACCTACAGGAATATCAGGGAAATCCATTCCCCAGTATGCTCTTTGTAATTCACAGTATCCTCCTGAAAAAATCCATTTTTATGCCGCACGGTAAAGAATGCACGGTAATAAAGTATGAGCTTTTGGCAGCTCCTGATAAGGTCCGCCTCGACCTGCGCCCGCTCTTCGCCCACCGGCTGAGCGACACGGTCTGCCCGGAGTCGGGCAAAAACGAGTTCGGCGTATCCTCCGACGACGCCCACAGCATCAGCGTCAGAGGAAGGGGGCACGCCAGCTGCTGCACGGCTACGGCCGGCACCTGGTCGCTGAAGCCCCTCTGGTTTGAAAATCTCATCTATGAACAGGACGACCGCCCTGAATCCGCCTCTGTCGACCATCTCTGGTCGCCGGGATTCATCTCCAACGAGATCTCCGAAGGAGACGTCGTCTACGTGGTGTTCTCGGAGAAGCCGCAGAGCTTCACGCCCAAAGAGCTCGCCGCGATGGAGAAAGAGGCGGCGGAAAGATTTGAAAACATCCTCGAACAGGCAAATATCCCCGCCCTCAACAGCGCGGAGCAGGATATGATCGCGTCGTCGTACCACCTCGTCGACGACCGGCCTGAGAGCATCGCGCCCATCTATACCGGCTACCCCTCGGTCGACGCGAAGGCGCGCGATACCTTTATCTCGCTCCCCGGACTGCTCCTTGCCACCGGCAGGGAAGAGGTCGCGGCGAAGACCCTCAAGTACTGGCTTGAGATCGCCGAGAGCAAAGGCTGGGCAATGCCGGAGAAGTTTGACGGCGACGGTTCCTGCGAATTCGGCTGCATCGACGGCGGCCTCTGGTTCGTCTACGCGGCGGATAAATACCTTACCCACCACAAAGAGGCCGACGCCCAGGTTAAGGCTGAGCTGACCGGCGCGATTCAGAAGATCACGGAGAAGTACCTCTCCGGCATCGCCGAGCTCGACGTGGTCTGCGACGCGAACATGCTTCTTCGCATGACCTCGGCCAACCCCGCGAGATACTGGATGAACGCCGTCGCCGGCGACGAAGTGGTCGTCCCGCGCAAGGGATACCTCGTCGAGGTAAACGCCCTCTGGTACAACGCGCTGAAGTGCGCCGGGAAATACGCGCTTTCGTGCGGCGGCGCCGAAGCGGCGCAGAAGTTTGAGACGGCGGCGGAGAAGTGCGCCAAGTCCTTCAACGACACCTTCTGGAGCTTCGACCTGAAGGGGCTTTACGACAGCGTAGACCCCGAGACCTTCAAGAACGACGGCACGATCCGCCCGAACCAGATACTGGCGGCCTCGCTGCCCTTCAGCCCGCTTTCGCCCGAGGCGGCGCAGAACGTGGTGCGCCTCTGCTGGAACGAGCTGTACACTACGTACGGCCTCCGCACCCTCGACCCGCGCCACGATAAGTTCAAGGGCCGCTCCGAGGGCCGCCTTGACCAGCGCCTTAAAGCCCGCTACCGCGGAATGGCCTGGGCCTGGCTGCTGGGGCAGTTTATCACCGCGTACTTAAAGAATAATCCGACACGCAAGGACCTCGGCTGGATATTCATCCGCCCCTTCAACTCGCATCTGCGCCATGGATGCCTGGGCGGCGTATCCGAGCTCTTCGACGGCATGATGCCCTATCGTCCGCACGGAGACGTCCTCTCCGCCGTTTCACTGGGAGAGCTCCTGCGCGTGCTGCATGAGAACCTTGAGACCGGCGAATAAGTCTGACGCATAAAAAAGAGTGTTAATATAAAGAAAATAGATTTTTTTGTTTGACATAAACGCAATATGGTAGCACAATCATCAAAGAGGGATAAATGATAGGTTTATCCCTCTTTTCACAAAGTATTGGTAAAAATTCTAAGGAGGCACTTACAATGGCTAAGTACAAGGTTGCAATCAACGGGTTTGGACGTATTGGACGTCTTTCGCTCCGCGCGTTTTTCACGAACGGGAAAGACAATGAATTTGAAATCGTGGCAATAAACGACCTTACACCGCCGGCATCTCTTGCATATCTGCTTAAGTATGACTCAGTTTTCCGGCGTTTCCCCGGCACCGTTGAGGTCGAGGGCGATTACCTCGTCGTAAACGGACACCGCATCAAGGCTCTCGCCGAACCCGATCCCGCGAAGCTGCCCTGGAAAGAGATGGGCGTGGACCTCGTCATCGAATCCACGGGCCGCTACACCGACGCCAACCAGGCGAAGGCGCACATCGAAGCCGGCGCGAAGAAGGTCATCATCTCCGCTCCCGCGAAGAACCATGACGCCACGATAGTCATGGGCGTCAACGAGGGCGTCTACGACCCCCAGAAGCACAACGTCATCTCCAACGCCTCCTGCACGACGAACTGCCTCGCGCCGGTCTGCAAAGTCCTTCAGGATAAATTCGGCATCAAAGAGGGGCTGATGAACACCATCCACGCCTACACGAACGACCAGAAGACGCTCGACTTCCCGCACAAGAACCTCTCGCGCGGCAGAGCGGCGGCGCTTTCGATCATCCCCACCAGCACCGGCGCGGCCAAAGCCATCTCCGAAGTCATGCCGGAACTCAAAGGCAAGCTTAACGGCTTCGCCCTCCGCGTTCCCACCCCCGACGTCTCGGTAGTGGACCTCACGGTCGTCCTCGAAAAGGCGGCGACGGTGGACGAGGTCAACGCCGCGATGAAAGAGGCGGCCGAGACCTACCTTAAGGGCATCCTTGAGTATGAGCCGGAAGACCTCGTTTCGATGGACTTCGTCGGCGACACCAACTCCTCGATATTCGCGCCGCGGCACACCATGGCGATGGGCGACAAGATGATCAAGCTCCTTTCATGGTACGACAACGAGTGCGGCTACAGCAACAGAGTCATCGACCTCGCGAACTACATCTTTAAAAAGGGACTCTAAGCCATGCGCCTGAAGGCCTTTTCACCAGCGGACGTTTCGGGTAAAAAGGTTCTGGTGAGGGTGGACTTCAACGTCCCCTTAGCCGACGGCCGCGTCAGCGACGATACGCGCATCAAAGCCCATCTCGCCACGCTCACGGCCCTGCGCGACGCCGGCGCGAAGGTCGCTCTGGTCTCTCATCTCGGCAGGCCGAAGGGGACCGTCAACCTCAAATACACGCTGGAGCCGGTGGGCTGCGAGCTTGCGAAGCTTACGGGCTGGCCTGTGCGTTTCGTCCCCGACTGCGTGGGTGAAAAGGTTGACGAGGCCGTCGCCTCCTGGAAAGACGGCGAAGTGCTGCTGCTGGAGAACGTCAGGTTCTATCCCGAAGAGGAGAAGAACGACATGGAGTTCGCCCGGAGGCTCACGAAAAACTTCGACGTCTTCGTGATGGACGCCTTCAGCGCCTCGCACCGAGCGCACGCCTCGACAAGGGCGGCGGCGGAGATACTGCCCTCTTATTCGGGCAAACTCATCGACCGTGAGATCACGATGCTGTCCGCGGCGCGCGACGAGCCGCGGAAACCATTCGTCCTCATCCTCGGCGGCGCGAAGGTCTCCGACAAGATAGCGGTGGTGGAGAACATGCTTAAAAAAGTGGACGCCATCCTCATCGGCGGCGGCATGGCCTTCACCTTCCTCAAAGCGCAGGGCAAAGAGATCGGCAAGTCGCTCTGCGAGACGGAGAAGCTCGACTTCGCGGCGAAGATGCTCGAGGAAGCAGCGAAGCTCGGCGTAAGGATCATGCTGCCGACGGACGTCGTCACCGCGCCGGAGTTCAAGGCTGATTCTCCGGCCACGGTCGCCGCCGCCTGCGCGATTCCCGCGGACCAGATGGGACTCGACATCGGCCCCGCGACGGCGGCGGCCTTTGCCAGGGAGATCACGGCGGCGAAGACCGTCCTCTGGAACGGTCCGATGGGCGTCTTTGAGATGCCCGCCTTCGCGAAGGGCACGGAAGCGGTCGCCAAAGCGCTTGCCGAAGCCACCGCCGGCGGCGCGCTGACGGTGGTCGGCGGGGGAGACTCGGCCGCCGCGATCGCGCTCTTTAAGATGGAGGACAAGGTTTCGCACGTCTCCACGGGGGGCGGCGCGAGCCTCGAATTCTTCGAGGGAAAGAGCCTTCCCGGTATAGAGCCCTACGTTTTAGATTAAAAGACAAAAATTGCGACGCGAAGGGCGGAGAATATCCGCCCTTTTCCTGTATCAGCGGTAGCGGGGCGGAACCGCCGGGGGAGCGAAAGCCGCCGCTGACCGGCCGACAATATAGAAGGGAATGTATTTTTATGCGCAGAAAATTCATCGCAGGCAACTGGAAGATGTTCAACGGACCGCAGGCAACAAGTGAATTTCTTAACAAGTTCGACGCGGAGATAAAGGCCGCTCCCGAGGTGGGAAAAGCTGTCGCCGACGGTAAAGAAGAGATCGCTTTCTTCGTACCCGCCGTCTCGCTTCTCACCGCCGTGGGGGGCGCTGAAGGGATGCCGGTGATCATCGGCGCGCAGAACGTTCACTGGGAAAAAAGCGGCGCCTTCACCGGTGAGATATCGGTGCCGATGATCACGGAGATCGGCGCGACGCACGTCCTGATCGGCCACAGCGAGAGACGCCATATCTTCCGCGAAATAGACGAAGAGCTCAACAAAAAGGTTCACGCGGCGATCGCGGGCGGGCTTACCGCCGTCCTCTGCGTCGGCGAAACGCTTGAGGAGCGCGAGGCCGGCAAGGCCTTCGACGTCATCAAAAGGCAGTTCACCCAGGGACTTAAAGGCCTGGAGGGCAAAACAGTCGCCGAAAAGGTGATCGTCGCCTACGAACCGGTCTGGGCCATCGGCACGGGCAAGACGGCCAGCGACGCCGACGCGGAAGATATCTGCCAGTTTATCCGCGGCCTTGCCAAAGACAATTTCTGCCCTAAGACCGCCGAAGAACTCATCGTTCTGTACGGCGGCAGCGTCAAGCCGGAAAACACCAAGGGCATCATCGCGCAGCCCGATATCGATGGCGTGCTCGTCGGCGGCGCTTCGCTGAAACCGGAGAGCTTTATCCAGATAGTAAAGAACGCCCTCTAACGTCCGGCAATAAAAAGATCAGGGCGGCGTGACTTAACGCGGCAAACATAAGACGGAAACGCCGCGGAAGCGCTGCCGGCAAAAAGCCTGAAATCACCGTCAAAGCCCCTCTTGCGATATCGCAAGAGGGGCTTTGTGTAACATAAGATAAATTATAGGACATTATAACAAAGCGCTACCCCAGGCTGGAAAGGAGTCATAAAAATGAAAAAAACAGGAGATTTTACACGCGCCGCCATGCAAAACTCCCGTATATATTATCTGACACTTGAGCTTTCTATTTTGCGGCAAACCGGTCGTATATCATTTTATGATACGGCGTCGGCACGTTGGCCTGCCGTCCGAGTTCTACCAGCCGCCCGACCAGATGGTCAAGCTCCGTTTCCTTTGCGGGCCTGCCGCCGCTTAAGTCGCGATAAAGCGAGCTTACGGCCTCCGGCGCGAGCTTCGCGAAATTGTCTGCGAAGCGGTCGGCCGCGTCCGCGGGCATTATTATGCCTTGGGCCGCCGCCACCGCGATCTGCTCGCCGGCCACCGCGCGCAGGGTTTTTTCATGCCCCGGATGCTCGCGGACGCGGCCCGCCGGGCCGTCGTAATAGCAAAAGACCACGCTGTTGCCGCACATCATCATATACTTGTTCCAGCTGTCGGCGGCGATGCTGCCGGAGACGGCGGTTTTGATGCCCGCCTTGTTGAGGATGGCCGCGGCCTCTTCAAGCTTTTGCGGCCTGCTGCCGTCCTTCATGCCGACGATGACGCCGCAGGGGCCGTAGCTCTGCACGACGTGCCCCGGTCCCTCCAGGTGGCTGAATACGCGGATGACGCCGTCGGCCAGAACGCACGGAGGCAGCAGCGGCGCCATGATGTCCGAGACGGTGACTCCGTTCAGCAGCGGAATTACCGCCGTCTCTGGGCCGACCATCGGCGCGGCGGCAAGGCAGGCGGCCTTGAGGTTATATCCTTTGCACGAGATAATGACGGCGTCCATCACGCCGAGTGCCGCCGCGTCGTCCGAGGCGAGCTTCGGGCGCACGGTGAAATCGCCCACGGCGACGGACTGGACCTTCAGCCCGTCGCGGCGAATGGCGTCCAGATTTTTTCCCCTGACGCAGAAATAAGTCTCCGCGTGGCTCTTTGCCAGCGCGCCGCCGACGATTCCGCCGACGCCGCCGATTCCTAATACCGCGATCTTCATTCCGCGCGCCTCCCCTAAAATGATGATTTCTCTCTCCTCGTAAGGAAAATGACAAACGTATATAAAAAATCTGACGGGTAAAGCCCATCAGATATGCCGGTTGTCTGTTTCTGTATTTTTGCCTGCGTTATTTTTTTACATAGGCCATCTTTTCGGGAATGACGCCGCGGACGCCGCCGAGCGGCGATTCGGTGTCGCCCTTGTAGCGCGGTATCAGGTGCATGTGGACGTGCATCACCGACTGGCCGGCGCATTCGTTGCAGTTGACGCCGAAGTTGTAGCCGTCGGGATGGTATTTTTCGTCAAGCAGCTCTTTGCCTCTGTGAAGCAGCTCGTGCATCGCCGCCTCTTCCTCGAGGGTGACGTCGAAATAGTTCTGTACGTGCCTCTTGGGGATGATGAGCATGTGCCCCTCGTTTACCGGCATCGCGTCAAAGACCGCGTAGGCCAGTTTGTTTTCAAGAATATAGTCTTTAAGCCTGCAGAATATACATTCCATCTCTTTAGTCGTCCTTATCGACGAATTTCTCCGTCGGCGCGTCGCCCCAGAGCGAGTCCAGCCGGTAGAAATCACGCCCCTCGCGGCTGAGGATGTTTACGATAAGGTCGCCGGCGTCCATCAGCGTCCATCTCGTGCTGTTCTCCCCTTCGATGCGATAGCTTATGCCCATCTCGTCGAGCACGTCGCCGGCGGTGTCTTTCAGCGTCCTGGCGTTGAGCTCCGAACGCGCGATGGCGACGATGAATACGTCGGCAAAGCCCGACAGTTCGCTCAGGTTGTGGACGCTGACCTCGGTCGCGTGTTTGTCAAGCAGCGCCTCAATCAACGGCATGTAGGGCGCGCAGAAATCTTCTTTCTTTTCCGTCATCAACAGATCACTCCTCTTCTTATTTTATTGCTGGCTGCTGATCTTCAGCATATTATCCAATAACGTCGTCAGTTTTTTATAGTCGTGTCCCGCAATAATCGAGGCGTAAAATGCCTGTTGGCTCGGCCGCACAAGATTTTTAGGGATTTTAAGCAGCACTCCCAGCTGGCGCGCCGTCGTCTTTACTTTGTCGCTGGCGTTCGTGGGATAGACGATGTTGCAGTGCTGGTAATCAAAATGTTTCGCGTTGCCCGCGTGGACCACGTCTACGCCGAGCTGCTGGAGGCGCGTTGAGATCTCGGAGCTGACGCCCGCCCTGCCCGTGCCGTTGAGGACGGCCACCGATTCCGGCAGCGACTTTATCAGGGCAAGCAGCTCCTCTTTGGTCATCTCGTCCTTTTTCGCGCCGGCCGCGGCGGCGGGCGCCGCCTTGTCCTCTGCGGAAGCGTCTTTAGAGACAGCGCCGTCCCCGGCGCTCGTGAACGGCACCTGTTTAGCGTTTCTGCCGTTTCCCTCCGTGACGTCGCCCGAGATCAGCGCCTCGACGGGGGCCTCGAGGAAGGCGTTCGCCGCCTTGACGTCTCCCATCCAGTAACTCAGCCGGTCGATCATCACCGGCTCGCCGGGGAGCATGGAGAAGAACATCCGCTCCCGTCCCAGCTCGTTCTGCACGAAGCCCGCGAGCTGTACGGCAAGGGTCGGCGACATGTCCGTCTTGAATATCTTCATCGCCTGCGCCGCGAGCTCAGGGAACTTGATGATCACGCGTGGGTCGTAGGCTTTTTTGATCAGGGCCTTGATGAACTGCTGCTGGCGCTGGATACGGCCGATGTCGCCCAGGGCGTCTTTACGGAAGCGGACATAATGCAGGGCAGTTTTTCCATTTAAAACCTGCGGTCCCGCCGGGATGTTGATGTCCAGCTTGCCGGCCCTGTCGATGTAACGCATCCTTTTTTGGACGTCTATCTCTACCCCGCCGAGCATGTCGACGAATTCGGGAAAGCTGTCGTAGTCAACGAGGACATAGTAAAGGATCTGTTGTCCAAGGTATTTTTCGACCGTGGCCCGCATCAGGTCTGGGCCGCCGTAGGCGAAGGCGTGATTCAGCTTCTGGGTGCCGTGGTGCGGTATCAAAACGCGCGTATCGCGCGGCAGCGAGATGACGCGCATATTTTTGTCGTCAATATCGATGGTAATAAATAATATCGTATCCGAACGGCGCGAGCCCTCAACGTCGTCCTCCCCCATCAAAAGGATGTTGAACCGCCCCTGTTCTTTCAGCAGGGCGGCGTAGCTTGCGTCCTCCCTTTTATGGGTGTCGTCCTCTATCGCCTTGCGGATGTCGTCCTGGGAGGTGTGCCACGCGAAATATAGCCGCAGGCCGGCCCCGCCGAAGACGGCGAGCAGGCCGCAGAGTATTATCAAAATAATAGTTCTTGGACGTTTCAAAAGTACTCCTCCGTTTAGTTCTTGTACAGGGATTTTTTTCTGATGAATTGTTCCACGGCCGAGGGGACCATAAAGCGGATGCTTCTGTCGGTTTTGATACGTTCCCGCAGCTCTGTGCTCGAGATCGCCAAAAGCGGTATTTCAAGGGGGATTATCCGGCTGCGCAGCTCGCGCGGCAGCTCTTCCATTCTTTTGTGCGTGTAGCCGTAGCGGCTCACCGCGACAAATTTACACATTTCCATAATCTCTTCGGGGTTCTTCCAGGAGACGATGTCCATCACGGCGTCCAGCCCCGTGATGAAGTAAAACTGCACTCCGGCGTAGGCGGGCATCGCGCGCAGCGTCCGCAGGGTGTCTATGGTGTAGCTGCTGCCCGTCCTGTCGATCTCCACGCGCGAGACCTTAAAGTAGGGACAGCCCACCGTGGCCAGCTCCGTCATCATATAACGGTCTTCCGCGGAGGTGACCCGCTGGGCTGCCTTGTGCGGCGGCTGTCCCGTCGGAACGAATATGACCTCAGAAAGGCCAAACGCCGCGTGAGCCTCGTCCGCGGCCAGAAGATGGCCGTTATGAATCGGGTCAAAGGTCCCTCCCATGATGCCTATTCTGCGGTTTTCCTCGGTCATATCAATGCTCCTATTTATTATTGATCTTCGTTGTCGTTCTCGCCGTCGTTCCCGGCCTCTTCCGCGGACGGTTCTTGACTCGCCAAGAGCTCGTCTTCCCCGCCGTCTGGAAGCTCTTCCGGTTCGTCCTCCGGAAGCTCCTCGGGATAATAGTCGGGATAAAAATCAAAATCCTTATACCCGATGCTCACCGAGTCGCCCGGGCAGGCGCCGGCGGCCTCAAGCAGCTGCTCCACCTTGTACTTGCGCAGAAGCCGCGTAAAACGGGCGACGTTCTCTTCCTGGCTGAAATCATAGCGTTCGGCGGCCGTCTCCAGCTGCCTGTGCATCACCCGATAGCCCCCGCCGTGCAGCGTAATGATCTGGATTTTGTTGCGCTTGCGGAGCGGCGTCTTTTCGGGCACCCTCTCCTCCAGCGCGTAGAGCCTGACGTTGCTCTGCGGGCGCGGATGGGCTTGCGCAAATTTGATGATCTCCTTGACGAGCTCGGGAATCCCCTCCTCCGTCAGGGCGCTTGCCGCGATCAGCAGGACCCTCTTTTCTTCAAAGTAGGCGGACAGCCTGGCGGTGATCTCACGGCCGCTCTCCTCGTCTACCTCGTCGAGTTTGTTCGCCACGACAAAATACGGCCGCTTCTCAAGCTCGGGGTCATACTTTTCCATCTCTTTGCGCACGACCTCAAAGTCCTGGATTATTGTATCATAATCGCCGCTTTCGAGGCTCAAAACATGGATAAGCAGCCTCGTCCGGTCCACGTGGCGCAGAAATTCAAGACCGAGCCCCTTATTCATGTGGGCTCCCTCGATAAGGCCGGGAATGTCGGCGATGACGATCCTCTCGTCGCCGGTGTCGAGCACGCCCAGATTAGGTGAGAGCGTGGTAAAGGGATAATTGGCGATCTTCGGCTGCGCGTTGGAGATCGCGGCCAGAATGCTCGACTTGCCGACGTTCGGCAGTCCCACAAGGCCAACGTCCGCGATGAGCCTCAGCTCAAGGCGCAGCATTACCTCTTCTCCAAGTTCTCCCTGCTCGCAGAAGCGCGGGGCCTTGCGCGCCGAGCTCGCGAAATACCTGTTTCCGCGTCCGCCGCGCCCGCCGCGGGCCGCCATGAAACGGTCCTGTGGCTCCACGAGGTCGGCGTACCCCTCCCCCGTCTCCGCGTCGTAGATGACCGTGCCGCAGGGGACGTAAATGACCTTGTCCTCCCCGGCGGGGCCGTTTCGTTCCGCCCCTTTGCCATGGCCGCCGTTCTCGCCTCTTATATGGTGCATGTATTCAAGGTCCGCGAGCGTTTGCAAGTTGTTGGTCGCCTCGAAGATGACGCTGCCGCCGCGCCCGCCGTTGCCGCCGTCAGGGCCGCCGTTGGGCTTGAAGCGTTCGCGCAGGAAGCTCATGCAGCCGTTACCCCCGCGTCCGGCCTTTACAGACATTCGCAGTGAATCGACAAATTTCATATTTTCACCTCATTTCTGAAATACTTGCGGCGCGTTTTGCCACGCCTGGCAGCCAGGGACATGAAAGCGGCGCCGCCGCAACCTAAAAAATGGGGGCCTGCTTAGCGAGGGCCCCCGAAAAATTCTGATGCCACTGATTAGATCTCTCAAAGACTGCCGGTATAATCAGTGATTTCCTGGATTCTATTAGAGTGTTTCCGGTTCGATCGTGACGTACTTGCGGTCCGCCTTCGTCTGGAAACGGACCTTTCCGGGAACCAGCGCGAAAATCGTGAAGTCGCGTCCGAGGCCGGTGTTCTGGCCGGGGTGGATTTTCGTGCCCCTCTGACGGACGATGATCGTGCCCGCGTTTACAAAAGAACCGTCTCCGCGTTTGACGCCCAGATACTTAGGCTGACTGTCGCGACCGTTGGTTGAACTTCCTTGTCCTTTTTTATGTGCCATAACTCAATATCCCCCTTGCGTAAAAAACTAGCCGTTGATTGCTTCGATCTGGACGAGCGTGTACTGCTGGCGGTGTCCGCGGAATTTACGGTAGTTCTTCTTTCTGCGGTACTTGAAGACGATGACTTTGTCGTCCTTGCCGCTCTCGAGAACCTTCGCCGTTACCGTAGCGCCCTCGACGTAGGGAGCGCCGATCACCGCGCCTTCGTCTTTGCCAAGGAGAATGACCTTGTCGAATTCTACCTGTGTTCCGTCTTCAGCGTGAATCTTCTCCACCCTGAATTTGTCGCCCGCGGCGACTCTGTACTGCTTTCCGCCCTGCTCGATTACTGCGTACATTCTATAAATTCCCTCCTCCGCTGTGTGTCGGGCAGCCAAACGACATTTTAAGGCCCGCACCAAGCGTATTCTAAAACCTGATAATTATAGGAATAAAAGGCGCTTGTGTCAAGGCGGCGAAAGCCAATCGCCCAAGGCGGCATTTACTTTTTGGGAAGGAACAAAACATCAAGCAAAACTTGCGGAGGTTGCGCAGGGCGACAGCATTTACTTTTTTGGAAGGCGCAAAACGTCAAGCAACACCCGCGGAATGGGGCTGCCTTTGCCCTTTGGCCCCCACAGCGAGGGAGGCTTTAAGTGGGCGCAAAGCACAGCAATCAGGGGTTTTAAGGCTCCCTCCGCTGAGGCGGCCAGGGAGCCAAATCAGTGTCTTTCTGATTTGTGCGATAAGTGAGGCAGAAAATCTTTGATTTTCGTCGCCGAACTTAGTTTTTTCATCAATCGGCTGGTAGTTACATCAGAGCTGGATCGGCGAAGCCGAGACTGAGGGAGTTCTGACCTTGGTTTTATGCTTTACTTCTTCTTTTAGTTATGATTAAGGGGAAGAGCAAGGGCCACACTCCCTCCGACCCGGCGGAAGCCCGCCGCCGGCCCACCTCCCTCAGCGAGGGAGGCTTTAAAGGGGCGCAAATCAGAAAAACACTGATTTGGCTCTCTGGCCCCCACAGCGAGGGAGGCTTTAAAGGCGCGCAAAATGTAAATGCTGCCGTCCTGACATTCGCCTGGGGCGGCGGCTTTGCTTTTCAGAGGCGGATAAGAACATCAAGTAACGCCTGTATAGGGCTGGCCTGTGATTTTGAATTTACCTTGCTTATGGTTTTTGCTTCGCTTATCGCTAAGTACAGGCGTGTCTGTACCGTTGATGGAGGTCACGCGGCTAAGGAGCATAGGCCTTGTGCTGAGCTGGTCTTTATCATTTTGCCTTCCTCTTTGAGGAAGGTGGGCCGGCGGCGGTTTTCCGCCGGGTCGGAAGGAGTGTTGACCTTGAGCTTGACTTTAAGCCCGCCGTTTCGTTTCGCCGCTGTTTTCTGCTGGCGGCAGCAAGGAGCTCAGCGTTTGGAGCAGGCTTTCAAAGTAGATCGGTTTGGCGACGTGCGCGTTCATGCCGGCGGCGAGACATTTCTCGCGGTCTTCGTCGAAGGCGTTGGCGGTGAGGGCGATGACGGGAATTGTTTTTGCGTCGCTCCTTTTAAGGGCGCGTATCGCTTTCGTCGCCTCGATTCCGTCCATGACAGGCATTCTGATGTCCATGAGGACGGCGGCGTAATCGCCTGGCGCGGAAGAGCGGAATTTTTCCAGTCCCTCTTTGCCGTCCGCGGCGCAGTCCACGACGCACTTCATCTTTTGCAGGAATCCCTTTGCGACGATCATGTTCATTTTATTGTCCTCGCAGAGCAAGACGCGTGTTCCGGCGGGAATGTCCCGGCGCGACATCGCCGCCGCTTCCTGGGCCGCCGCCGCGTCGCAGCTTTCGAAGGGCAGCCAGACGGTGACTTTGGTCCCCACGCCGACGGCGCTTTCCACCTCAATCCTGCCGTTCATAAGGTCGATAAGCCGCTTGGCGATGGCCATGCCCACGCCGCTGCCTCCGGGTCCCGCCGTGAGGCGGTCTCTTTCCTGTTCAAACGGTTCAAAGAGTTTGGGCAGAAATTCCGCGCTCATACCCACGCCGTGGTCGGTGACGACGAATTTATCGCAGACGGTCCTGTCGTTTTGTTCGCAGCGTTCGATGTCCAGTTCGACGCGGCCGCCGTCGGGAGAGAATTTTACCGCGTTGGACATGATGTTCATGAAGATCTGCTGTACTCGCAGTTTGTCTATTTTGACAAATCCGTGTCCGATGTTTTTTTGGCTGACCGCGATGGAGACGTTCTTTTCCCGCGCGTAGGCTCTGATCAGCGTCAGCGTCTCTTCCAGCACTTTGCGCGAATCGGCCGCGCGCACGTTGAGGGTGAGCTTGCCGGCTTCGATCTTACTCATATCCAGAGTGTCGTTGATTAATCCAAGAAGAAACTGCCCCGATCCAGATATCTTGTCGATCGCGTCCCTGGCGTCGCCGGACATCTCCATGTCCTTCGTCAGTTCGGCGAGACCCAAGATGGCGTTCATCGGCGTGCGCATGTCGTGGCTCATGCGCGAGAGGAAGTCGGACTTCGCGGCGTTCGCGCGTTTGGCCTCTTCGGCGGCGCGGCGGGCCTCTTCGCTTTTAAGCTCTATCTGCGCGATCGTGCGCTTTTGCAGCGCCGAGTACCACAGCCAGCCCGCGAGGACGAAGGCGAAAAACAGGCCGATGCCGGTCAGCGGATAGCGGTTTTCGTAGAGCTTGTCGGCCAACGTCGCGTCATATTGCAGAAAAGAGCCGTAATCGCGCACGATACGGTCGGCTTCCGCCTGCGGTATCAAAGCGATGGCGTTGTTGATGATGCTGTATAACTCGTCCGGGGCGTCCCGCCGCATGGCGACGCGATGCTCAAGGGGACAGCTGGATGTGTAAGAAACGCGCAGCCCCTCGTTTCGCGGGCTTTTCAGCCAGTACTCCAGCTCGTACATGGTGGCGGCGTAGGCGTCAACCTCCCCGGCCTTCAGCGCGGCGATACATTCTTCAGCCGTATCGTAGAGCTTGAATTTCATGCCGCTGAAATAAGAGGGCATCACGCTTCTGATGCCGTAGTTGGTTTTGGACACGGAAGCGGTAAAGCCTTTGTCGTCGACGCCCTTGCTTTCATCGGTGACCACCATCGCCGCCGTCAGCGTGTAGAGCGGGTCTGTGACGCGTATGGGAAAGTCGTAATTTTCAATATTTATCGCCGGTATCGCCAAGTCGATGTCACGGCGTTTCAGCATTTCCCGGGGAGATTCGCCCTTCGCCGCGGGCACGTATTCAAAGCGCAGGCCGGTGATCTCTGCAAGCCGCGCCATCATCTTGACTGCCACGCCGTTAAAGCTCTTCGTCTTTTCGTCATACCAGGAGAGAGGTTTGCGGTTGGTGAAGACGGCGACGCGCAGTACCGGGTGGTTTTTGATGTATTCGGCCTCGCCGCGGGTGAGCAGCATCTCGCCGTAGAGCTGCCTGTCGGCGAGGTAGCCGTATTGCTCCGCGATCATTTCCGGGTCCCGGGAGAACATCTCCTCGATGGCGAGGTTCAGCCGTTCCATGATTTCCGAGCCTTTTTTCGCCATAATGTAGTTGGGGTCGGTGTTGTAAATGGAGACGACTTTCAGGTCGTCCGTATAAACGTGCGTGTCGCCGCCGAAGGCGTCGATCTCGCCCCGCTTCAGCGCCTCGCGCAAATCGGAGGTGGAGGGATAGCTGACCGTTTTTGCCCGGAAACCGCGCTTTTCGGCGTATTGTTCGTAAAGAGGTTTGTTTAAGGACGATTTTTCAAAGCCGATGAGCAATCCGCTCATCACGCCGAAATCATTAAAATAGACGTCTTTCATCGTCTTCGGCACAAAAATTGCGGCCTGTATCTGGCCAATGTTCTGGATGGAAAAATCGTAGAGCTTTTCCCTGGCCGACGTGCGGCGGGCGTCAGTCACGATGTCGATCTTGCCCGAGAGCAGCCCCGCCAGGCATTCGCTCCAGGTGAGGCGGACGTATTCATATTTGACGTTCGCGTATTTTGCGAGCCGTTCCATGAAGCCGGCGCCGTAGCCCGTCATTTTGTCGTCGTCGTTTAAGGCGATGAAGCCGTTGCTCTCATAGACCCCCACGCGAACGGTGAGCGGCGCCCCTTCCTGTTCCCGTGCGGCGGCCGCCGCCGCGCGCGGCGCGCAGGAAAAGAGCAGCGCCGCGGCAAGCGTCAGCAGCGCCGCGCGCCGGAATGTCCCGGTCATTTCTTTCCGCCCTGACTGGGCAGCCGCTCCGTGTCCGCGTGTTTGATGTCGCTGATGTCGTCAAGGATGCCGATCACGCGGTAGACGCGCCCCTCTTCATCCGCCAAGCTCACATACTTCGCCCTGTACCAGCGCATACCGTCGCCGTAATAGTCGCCTCTGAAATCGTATGTGCCGCGCGTGGCCGCGGAGGAGGCCATTTTCAGCACCGCGATGAAATCTTTCTTGTCTTCGCGGGGAATGCGCCCGTAGTCCGCGAATCTTTCAAGGTAGCGTTCGCGCACGTTCTCGGTGTACCCTTTTTCGGGAACCATGAGGGCGACGCGCATCATGTCCTCCTGCGGCGAGTAGTCGAAGGTGATCACTCCCGCGGATTCGCTGAGGATCTTGTACATTTCCGCCTGCCACATGTATTGCCGCTCGTTTTTCATCTCTTCTGAGACGTCCGCGAGCACGGCGTAGCAGAGGGTCTTTCCGTCCTGTTTTTTATTCATACTGTAGGAGGCGCGAAGCCAGAAGACGCCGTCCTTTGTGCGGGCGGGGAGTTTCTGGATGAACGGCTCTCCTGAGAGCATTTTAGCGACGGTCTCCGGCGAAAGCGAGCCGATATCGGGCAGGAAGCCGATAGAATCGCCGTTGGCGATTCGCAGGCTGCATTCTTCGCGCGTAAGGCCGAACATTTTGCAAACCTTGTCGCTGGCGTATATGGGGCTGACTTTTTCGCCGTCGATCTCATAGATCGCCACTCCTGACGGGATATTGGCGATGATCTGCCGCAGACGGTCGGAAATTTCAGCGAGCTCGGTTTTCGCGCGCATTTCGTCGTCCAGGTCCGTGAAGGTGCCGATTACGCGCAGCAGCCGCTCTTTCTCGTCCCTGATGAAGGTGCCGGCCATCCGCGTCCAGCGGAAGCCGCCGTCCGTCATCCTGACGCGCAGGATCGTTTCGGTGTAGGGCGCGCCGCTTGCGCAGTCGGCGAAGAATTTTTCCAGCAGCGGCTGGTCGTCCCGGTGGACGAGGCCGCGGCTTCCGGCGTTGGCGAGCACCGTTTCATGGTCGTAACGGCTGATCTCGTATTTGTTGTAAGCTTCCGAGCTGTAGAACTTGCCCGTAACGTAGTTCATCTCAAAGACGGCCGTTCCCGTCTGCTCCACTACGACGCGGTAGCGGTCCTGCGCCTCGGCCTGGGTTTTGAGCACGAGCATCTCCTCTTTGACGTGCTCGTCTCTTTTTTGTTTGGTGACGTCTTTTCCGCAGCAGAGGTAACGCTGGGCGTCCAACTGCAGCAGCGTGCCCTGATAGTAACGCAGCGTTCCGTCCGGCGCCGATACCCGGAAGGTGACCGTGTGCGGCCGTTCTTTGCGGAAGCTCTCCCGTATGCGCGTGAGGTCCACAAACTCGGCGAAGGCGGTCCGGTCTTCGTCATAGACGAAGCGCGCCGACCAGGCCGCGATGACGGCGTCCAGCGCGGCTGCTTTGCCGCCGGTGAGCGGGTAGCCAAGTTTGGTGAACAGCGGCATAAAAACGTTGTCCGCATAATTGAGTTCAAATATTTCGTCGTACAGCCCGCTCAGCGTATGAGCGTAACGGTGGATGTCTCTTTCGTATTTTAAGCGGCGGATAGCGTCGGGGGCCGCGGCAAAGCAGCTTTCGTCCGTTCCGGAGAGAATGACGGCCTTGCGGCCGCGCCAGATGAAGGGCGCCGCCTGCATGATGTAATTGATACCGCCGTCGAGCACTCTTACCGGCGTCGGCACGCCGGTTGCGGTAAGCTCGCGGAAGGGGCACGTCTCACAGAGCGTTTCGCGGTTCGCAAAGGCCTTATAACAGATCTCGCCCGGTTCGACCGTGCCTCTGGCGGCGCCTACGGCCTTATTGCGGTAAAGTATCCGGCAGGTGTCCGGGTCGATAACGTAGATGTAGGCGGGGCTTTCATCCATGGCGCGCTGGGTATCGGCCGGCAGCTCCATATACCTCTCGTCGCGGTTTGCGAAGAGGAACAGGCCGACGACGTGGGAGACGACGCGCAGAGTGTTTTTCTGCAGTTCCGTCCAGTTCCGCGTTTCGCGGCATTCGTCGAATCCGACGTAGCCGCGGAAGACGCCAGCTTCCATGATGGCGCACTGAACGATGGACTTGATGCCCTGCGGCTCCAGGACCTCCCGTATCCAGCCGGTGAGCGACGCGGTGTCGGAGCAGGTAAAGACGCCCTCTTCATCGAACATGGCGATGTATTTTCCCCGCATCCCGTCGGGATAACGGTAGTGCTGCAGGCTGTCTTTTGCCGGCGCTACGCCCTCGCCGCACCATTCAAAGGTATTGGAGCAGTGTTCGCTGTCGCCGTCCTCTTCGATGATGTAGACGCGGCTGACGTTGAACCGCCGTCCCACGGCGGAAAGCGCGGTCCGCACCGCCGAATCGGTGTCCGACGCGCTCTCCAGCGCGCGCAGCACGTCGTCTACGAGCGGCTGATAATATGGCAGTTCTTTATAGTCGCGGCCGGTGATGGCCGCTAGTTTTTCCGAGAGCTGGCGGTTTTTTTCATCCTGTATCTCATTGACCTGGCCGATGATGCGGTAAACCTTGCCAGATTCGTCGGCGACGGATACCAGCTGCGCGCGGCAGGGGACGAAGCCGCCGCCGAACCGGTCGGTGCCGTACTCCAGCGTCCGCCGTATGGGGGCGGCCGTCGCCTCGGCAAAGACGTCCCGCAGCTTCGCGCGGTCGGCGGCGCTGACGTTGGGATTGTCCATCAGCGTGGCAAGATAATTCTCATACGTGTCGTCCACGAAGTCGTCGTCGGCGTTGCGGCGCTGGACTTTCAAACTGTCGTCGGCGGGGTCGTAATCAAAAATAAAGGCCCCGGTGCTTTCGATAAAGACGCGGTTGCGCTCGTCTTCTTTACGCCGCTCGTTGACCAGCGTCCGCAGAGCCTCGTTTTCACGCGACAGCAGCCGGGCGTTTTTGGTCTCCGTGACGTCGCGGTCACAGACAAGATATGTCGCGCCGTCCACACGCACCGCCATGGACAATATCCAGCGGATTTTGCCCTCCGGATCGACGCGGCGGTATTCCAGCGTCGCGGCCGCGTTGGCGGCGCGGCCGTCCATGCCGGCGTAAAACTCGCGGATCTTTGCGACGTCTTCCGGAAGGGCATATTCGCCGCAAAGCTCTTCGTAGTAGCGTTTAAAGGAGAACATTTTGCCGGTCAGATCGCGTTTTTCGTGCTTTGAATAACGCACAAAACAGGTGTTTTGCTGAGCGTTAAGTTCGAAGACCCAGTCGTAGAGACTGAAGAGCGCGCTGTTTACACGCAGAAGGCTCTCCTGTTTGCGCTCCGTGATGTCGGAGAAGATTACCTGTATGCGTTCTCCCCCGTTTGGATAGCCAACCTTCTGAAAGTACGCCTGTATCCAGCGGATGCTTCCGTCTTTGCGGATAATCCGGTGGTCGTAATCCACGCGTTCGTTATTGTTTGATTCACAGACTTTGACGATGCATTTTTTTACGGCCTCAAGGTCGTCCGGATGGATGTCCTTGAGTTTGTTGTGTCCGTGTACGGCCTCGGCATATTGCTCGCGGTCGGCGTAGCCGAAGATTTTCCACGCGGTGTCGTTGAAGCTGATAAGGCCGGAATTGCCGCCGGCGGCCGCGTCGACCTTAAACTGCATGATGCCGCAGGGGATCGTGTCGTAAAGCGTTTGCAGGGCCAGGCGCTGAGAATCCAGCTCTGTCGCCTGCTGGGCGGTTTTTTGTTCGTTTTTTACCTGAGCGTCGATATCCATGACCAGGCCGCTGATGTAGATGACGTCTTTGGCTCTTTCGACGACCCTGGCCGTCAGCCGCACCCAGCGCCAGTTTCCGCCGGCGCAGATATGGCGGTAAACTACCTCCTGCGTCTCTGCTTGGCCGTCTATCAGTTCGTGTACAAGGCGGGCGGTCTCCGCCAGGTCGTCGGGGTGAACTACCAAGTTCAGTGATTCGGAGAAGAGGCGTTTGTATTCTTCCCGGCCGTAGCCGAACATCGCGGCGGCGGTGTCGTTGAAATAGACGGTGCGGATACGGTCGGTCACTTCGCAGTCGAATATTCCGCCCGGCACGTTGTCCATGATGGCGGAGAGGCGTTCCGTCAGCCGCGTGTTGCGCGTCAGCAGCGTCATGCGCGGCGTGATGTCCTCGATTGAGAGATACAATATGTAGCGGCTGATATTCTTGGAGAGCAGGCGCATACGGGCCTTGGTCCAGACCGATTCTCCGTTTTTCGCAAGCGGCAGGGAGCAGAGTTCGCAGCTGCTTTCGTCGCCGGTCGCGATCGCCGCTTTGATCGCGCCGATAAATTTCCGCCTGTTTTCCGGGTCGAAGCGTTCCTGAAGCCGCAGCTGTTTTCCCTGATATTCCTCGCGCGTCGTTCCCAAAACCTCAAAGTATTTTTCGTTGAGACGCAGAGCCTCGACATTGCTGCCGTCGTACTCGAGGATGGCGGCGCCGCCCACGAAGCTGTTGAAGAGGAGCGCGGCCTGCGTGGAGGAAGAGAGGAAGTTTTCCGCTCCCTGCACGTCGTCAAAGTTTTGCTCCGCCGCCGCGACGTCCAGGTTGCCCTCGCGCAGGATGGCCTCGTAGGCCGCCGCGGGCATCGGGCGCGCGTAATAATACCCCTGCATGTAGATGCAGCCGACGCTTTTCAGATAGTCCGCCTGCGCCTTAGTCTCTACGCCTTCGGCGATTACGGGCAGTTTTATCCAGTGCGCCATGCGGATGACGGAGGTGATGATGCTGCCTCCGCGGGAGTCGGCCATGCTGCTTTCAATAAACTTCATGTCCAGCTTGAGCATGTCCACCGGCACTTCTTTCAGCGTGTTCAGCGAAGAGTAGCCGCTGCCAAAATCGTCCATCTCCACGGCGAAGCCGCAGGAGCGCAGCTTCTCCACCGTTTTTATGATCTGCTCCGGGTTTTCCATATAGGCCGATTCGGTGATTTCCAGCCGCAGCAGGCGGTGCGGAAGCTGGTATTTGCGGACCAGCCCGCTGATCGTCTCACAGAGGTTGGGATTGTAGATGTCGCGCCGCGAGACGTTGACCGAGACCGGCACCACGGTCAGCCCCGCGTCAAGCCAGCCGCGCTGCATACGGCAGACCTCTTCCCAGACAAACTCGTCGACTTTGCTGATGAAGCCGTTTTTCTCAAAGATCGGGATGAACTTTCCCGGAGGGATGAGCCCCTTTACCGGGTGCAGCCAGCGCACGAGGGCTTCCGCGCCGTGCAGGGTGTTCGAGGCGTAGTTATACTGGGGCTGCAGGTAGACGACGAACTGCCCTTTTTCCAGCGCGCGGTCCATTTCCCCCACGATCTCCTGCTCCTCGATGAGCGAGGCGCGCATGGATTCATCGTAGTAGGCGGCGCGCAGCGAATAGTCGCCCTTGATCGATTTCAGCGCCAGCAGGGCCCGGTCGCACATCAGCGAGACTTCCAGCGACGGGTCGTCCACCTCGTAGACGCCGATGCGGGGAATAAACTCAAAGTCCGGGTGCTTTCCGGAGACAAACTTGACGAGCTCCGTCTGTATCTCTTCGCAGTCGAAGTCGTCCGCCGCCATGCAGGCCACGAAGTGGTCCGCCTCCCAGTGTCCGTAGAGCATTTTATATCTGTGGGTCCGATAGGCGCAGCCGACCTGCGCGAGGTACGCGTCGCCCGCGGCGACGCCGAAAATGTCGTTGAAGACCTTGAAGCGGTCGATGTCCCAGCGCAGGATGACGTATTTTTGACCAGGGTTGCCGCGTATCAGCTCCGCCGCCTTACGGCAGAAGGCCTGCTTGTTGTAAATACCCGTCTTTTCGTCGATCTCCGATTGGCGCAGCTGCTGTTCGAGCATCACATTGCGCGCGGCCTGCCTGTCGGCCTCCCGCCGGAGGATGATGTTGCGGACGCGGTGCAGCGCGATCTGCGGGTTGAGCGGTTTGATGAGCACGTCGAGCGCGCCGCGGTCCAGCGCCTTGAGCTGGTTTTCCTCTTCGTCGTTGGCGGTGGCGACGATGACGGGGATGCCGCGCAGCGATTCGTCGGCGCGCATGGCGTCAAGCACGCCGAAGCCGTCCAGCTCCGGCATCTGGATGTCGAGGACCATCGCGGCGACATCCGGCAGCCGGCGCAGCGCCTCCAGCGCCAGAACGCCGTTTTCCGCCTGTTCGACGATGAATTCACCGGAAAATATTTTTGCCAGCAGCGCCCGGTTGGTGAAGGAATCGTCAACGATCAGGATCGTATATTTACAGTCACTTTCTGACATTACTATACCTCCAGCGCTTCGCGTATACCGTCCCGCGCGAGGAGATAGGCGTCGGTAAATCGCGCGAAGCTTTTCGCGACCTCTTCGTCAGAGCCGGCGTTGTCGCGAAGCAGCGATACCAGCTCGCAGGAAGCCTCGTAGAGGGCGGTCATGTTGGCGTTGCCGCTGGAGCCTTTGAGTTCGTGGACGCAAGCGAAAAGCGTCGCGCGGTCGCCGTCTTCAAAGGCGCGGCGCGCCTTTGCCAACAGCGTATCCGTGAGGAATGCCTCCAGTACACTCTCGTACAGCTCCTGATCGTCGAGAAACCGCGCCAGTCCTCCTGCATAATCTATTCCATATTGTGATAAAATTTTACTCTTGTTCATAAAAATTTCCTTCCTTCCTTCCTTCCTTCCTTCCTGGTAAAGGCTTTTTCAAGGGCGGAAAGAAGAATATCCAGTTCGATAGGTTTGGTTATATGGTCGTCCATACCGCATTGCAGGGCGGCGGCGACGTCCTCGGTAAAGGCGTCGGCCGTCAGGGCCAGGATGGGGATCGTCTTCGCGTCAGGCCGTTCCAAAAGCCTGATGGCTTTTGCGGCTTCGTAACCGTTCATTACCGGCATCTGGATGTCCATCAGGATCGCGTCGTAATATCCCGGCGCGGCGGCGGCGAACATTTCCAGAGCCTCTTTGCCGTTGACCGCCGTCTCGCAGGCGATCTTCGCCTTTTTCAGCAGCCCCGCGCCGACAAGGCGGTTCATGTCGTTGTCTTCCGCCATCAGCACCCGGCGGCCTGTAAAGTCGAATCCGGCCGTGCGGCCGTCTTTTATGAGACGCCCGCCGGAGAGCGACATCAGCAGGTCGAAGAGGGTGGATTGGAAGAGCGGCTTGGTGACGAAACGGTCCGCTCCGGCGGCATCCGCGATTCCGTCCGCTTCGGAGTGATCGTAGGCGGAGGCGATGATCACCACCGCGTCGCGGTCGTATTGCGAGCGTATGCGCTTCGTAACTTCGATGCCGTTCATTTCCGGCATCTTCCAATCCACGATGCAGACGTTGTAGGGGTCGTTTTCCGAGGCGGCGCGCGCCATCATCGCCAGCGCCTCCTCGCCCGTTGAGGCGCTGGCGTGCCGCGTACCGATACGCTCGAGCACGGCGGCCGCGTAATCACGCGCGTCTTTCTCGTCGTCTACGATCAGCACGCGCAGGTTCTTCATCACTTCGCCCGTACTGGTTTTGCCGCCGCCGCAGCGGTCGAAGGGCAGGTCCACGCTGAATGTCGTGCCCTTGCCTTTTTCGCTCTCCACGCCGACCGCGCCGCCCATCATGGTGACGAGGCTCTTGACGATCGACAGCCCCAGGCCGCTGCCGCCGTGTTCTCTCGCGGTGTTCGCGCTCTCCTGCTCGAAGGGCGACCACAGACGGGAGAGCATCTCTTTATCGATGCCGCAGCCGCTGTCGGAGACGGTGAAGTGCAGAAATATCTTGCCCTCCCCCACCGTCCGCTGCGCCACGGAGAGCAGCACCTCTCCGTGGTCGGTGAATTTTACGGCGTTGGAGAGCAGGTTCATGAGCACCTGATTCACGCGCAGCTGGTCGCCGGTCAGCCATTCGTCTACAGCGCCCTTGAGTTTGGCCTGGAACCTCACGCCTTTTGCTTTGCACTGGGTGTAGTAGACGGTGGTGAGCGAAGAGATCAGCTGTTTGAGGTCGAAGGGGGCGTGAGCGATTTTCAATTTTCCCGATTCGATCGCGGACATGTCGAGGATGTCGTTGATGATGGAGAGCAGTATACGCGACGAGAGCGCCACCTTATTGAGGTCTTCCCTGACCTCTTCCGGTTTGTCCGCGTGGTCCATCGCCAGCGTGGTGATGCCGATGATGGCGTTCATCGGCGTGCGTATCTCATGCGACATCCGCGCCAAGAAGTCGCTTTTGGCGCGGGAGGCGACGCGGGCCTGCTCGTAGGCTTCGGCGAGTTGGAGGTTTTTCTCCTCGATCTGCCGGATGTTGCCGTGGCGGATCGCGACGATCAGGCCGAAGAGGATGAAGGTCGTCAGCAGCAGCGCGATGATCAGCCGGATCGGCGTGTGAAATTTATCGTATGTGTCGCGCCACGTGATCTTATAGGTTTTAGCGATGGTGTTGGCGATGATGATATCGTTCAGCTCGTCGTATGTTATCGAAGCGATCGTCTTGTTGAGCACCGATAACAGCTGCGTATTTTCTCCGCCGCCCGTCACGAACCTCATCTCCTCGTCTATTTGGTAGACGGGGAATATTTGCAGAGAATCAAATCTGGGGCTTTGCAGCGCGTTTCTGGCGACGTAGATGTTTTGCAGCATAAAGTCGGACTCGCCGGAAACGATGGCGTTCAGGCAGTCTTCGTTCGTATCGTAGTTATTGATCTTCGCCTGCGGATATAAGGAAGGCAGCCGCGTTTTGCCGCTGATGTACCCGACCGGCACGGCGATGCTGCGCACCTTTTCCGGGTCGAAAGCGCTTCCGCGGCGCCCGATTACGACCAGCGAGGTTTTAAAGGCGGCGTCGCTGCGCGCCAGTTTTGAGGAAGGGCGGCTCGCGCGTGAAAACATCACCCCGGCGACCAGCTTTCCGTCGGTCTTGTCCAGCCAGTCCACCGCGCGCATACCCACCGGTAAAAAATCATATGTAAACTTAAGGCCGCTTTTTTGGGCGATCAAGTTGCAGAGATCGACAAAAATGCCGGAAGTCCTGCCGGTCTCGCCGTCGCGGCAGGCGAACGTATCCCTGCCCGTAAGCTGCCCGACCTTTATCACGCCCGCGCTGCGCACAAATTCCGCTTCCTCGCGTGTGAAGGGCGTTAACGTGCGTTCGGGATAGTATTTTTGATAAAGCAGCGGCAAAAAGGAGGGATCGTCCATCTTGATCTCGTTGAGCGCCGCGTTGATAATGTTGATGCGTTCGTCGCCGGTTTTCATGGAGATGTAGTTGGAGACCGAGTTGAAGCGCGCCAGTACTTTCATGTCATGGGTCATGTCCATGATGTTGGAGATCAGCGCGTCTACTTTTCCCGCGTCCAGCGCGCGCCGGCAATCCAGGTACTCGTCGAAGAAGACGAGGTTTTTGTCGGTGATGCCGATGTCGTCCAAATAGACGCGCAGGCCGGTGGTAATATAGAAGCTTTTTGAAATAGCTACCTTCAGAGTGGAAAAATGCGCGTAATCTTTATAGTAAAGGTCGCCCCGGGATTTGAGGGTCATCAGCGCGCGGTAGGTATTCATCACGCTCTCTTCCGTGTACTCCAGATGGCTTTGGCGCGAGGACGGCAACGTGACGGGCAGACGGGCGTCGACTTTTCCGGAAAGCAGCAGCGACTTCGTCTGCTCCCAGGTGTCGGCCTGCACATACTCGAAACGTATGCCGGTGTATTCGCTGATTTTTTCTAAAAGTTCGACGCCGTAGCCGCTTCTGGCGCCGTCCGCGCCGCGCTCAAAGAAACCGTCCAGCTCGTAGAACGCGACCTTCAGCGTCGAGCCGGCGGCACAGACGGGCGCCGCGAAAACGAAGAACAGCAGGCATACGGCCCAGAACGTTAAAAGAATTTTTAGCGAAGCCTTTGTCGGTCTCAGCTCTGATCTCTCCTCTCCTCCGACGTGGGGGGCGGGCAACAGAGAGCCACCGGCGCAAGAGAAATATTCGATATTATTTTAAAGAAAGCGTTGAACGTCCCATTATCCTGAAGCTGAGGCGAGGCGCTGCGCCGCCTGAGAATACGCGGCTCTTACTCAAAAGCGACATTTAAACACTCAACGCGGCCGTCGTTTGTCTTCCGCCGCCGGTCACTTCTTCGTAAAATATGCCAAACCTATATAGGTATTATAGCGCATTTGCTCTAGTTAGGGATAATCATTTTGCGGCCGGAGATTATTTTTGTCTTTTAACGGCAGCGCGCGGCAAGTTAACATTATTTTTCTTGTTTCAACGGGGCAAGGGTATAAAAGGCCGTTTTCCGCGCGTAAAGGCAAAGCCGCCGGCCTGCGAAGTTTCCATGCATCGCAGGCCTCCGGTTTTACCGCCCGCGTTTCTGATACGCCTTTTTCAGCACCGCAAACAGAATCTCCGTCTCGATGGGTTTGGCGATGTGGTCGTCCATGCCGGCGGAGAGCGTGGCGGCCACGTTCTCCGCAAAGGCGTCGGCGGTGAGGGCGATGATGGGTATCGTTTTGGAGAGCGGATGCCCTGAGTCGCGGATAACCCTCGTCGCGGCGTAGCCGTCCATGACCGGCATCTGCACGTCCATTAGAATTGCGTCGTAATGTTCGCCCTTTTCGAAGAACAGGTCGACGGCCTCTTTGCCGTTTTTCGCGATGTCCGCGGTTACGCCGGCAAGCTCCAGCAGATCGACGGCGACCTCCACGTTGGTCTCGTTGTCCTCCGCGAGCAGCACGCGCATTCCCGCGAGGTCGGGTATTTCTTCATCCTCCGCGGGGGCGGCGCTGTACTTGCCATAGGTGGTGACCAGCAAATCCAGCAGGGTAGATTGAAACAGGGGCTTGGAGACGATCTTCGCGGCTCCGGCGGAAATCGCCCGGTCCTCAAACTCGGAGATATCGTAGGCCGTGGCAATGATGATCGGGATATCAGGATCACACTCCTGATGAATGAGCTTCGTTGTTTCCACGCCGTTGAGCCCCGGCATGTTCCAGTCGATGATACACAGGTCAAACCGCTCTGGCGTGTTTTTGCGCAGCGCGACCAGCCGTATAGCTTCCTCGCCGCTTCCGGCGGATTCGGAGCGGACGCCGCAGCGGTCAAGCAACGCGCGGATATAGGCGCACTCGTTCTCGAGGTCGTCCACGATCAGCACGCGCAGATGCGAGAAGTCCTTTTGCGCGGTCTTGGCGTCCGCATTGTTTTCCGTGCGTCCGAAGGGCAGCGTCACGGTGAAGGTGGTGCCCACGCCCTGACGGCTCTCCACAGCGATCTTGCCGCCCATGAGGTTCACAAAATTGAGCGTGATGGACATGCCGAGCCCGGTGCCGCCGTATTTGCGCGAGGTCTGGGCGCTCTCCTGCTCAAAGGGCTCGAACAGCCGAGAGATATATTCCTCCGACATGCCGATGCCCGTATCCTTCACGACAAAGCGGATGTAGACCTGGGCTGCGTTCTGGGCCGTCTGCGCGACGGTCAAACTGACGCCGCCCTCGCCGGTAAACTTCACGGCGTTGCTCATGAGGTTCATCAAAATCTGGTTGACGCGCATGGCGTCGCCCACGACCCACTCTTCGGTGAGGCCGGCAATTGAGACGTCGAACTTGATGTCCTTCCGCCGGCACTGCTGGTAAAATACTGTGGCGATTGAGGATATTTGCTCCTTGAGGTCAAAGCGCTCCTTGGCGAGCTTCATCTTGCCCGATTCCATAGACGAGATGTCCAGCACGTCGTTGATGATGGACAGCAGATGCCGCGCCGCCACGCCCGCGGAGTCGATGCAGTGGAGCACCTTTTCCCGGTTGTCGATGGCGGTCTGGGCGATGGTCATGTAGCCGATCATGGCGTTTAAGGGGGTCCTTATCTCGTGGCTCATGCTGGAAAGGAAGGCGCTCTTGGAGCGTGAGGCGGCGTTCGCCGCGTCCAGCGCGGCCATCAGGGCCTCCTGGTCGCGCTCGCGTTCGCGGCGCACATTGTCAATATCCTTGATGAGCAGCATGGCGCTGCACGGATGTTCTTTGTCCGCCGGAATAAGCTTTAAAAGGAAGCTGTACCAACGGTACTCGCCGTTCTCAGCACGCATGCGGCTTTCCACATAGCGTTCGTTTTCGCCCGCGGCGGCCAGCGTGCGTATGGCGGAGGGGTCGAAGACGGCGAGGCTGTCTTCCGCGTCATCGGGATGGATGCTGTCGATATCGAAGGCGGTGAAATCGCCGCGTTCCTCGATCTCCACCACGCCCTCCCGCTTCATATACTGCCGGCGGGTCTTAAGGTCCAGGTCTACCTCCAGCACCTTATAGTGCAAGTCGCAAAGATAACCGATGTAACGCTCCAGGCGGCGGGAGCGCAAAAGCTCTTTTTGCGCGCGGCGGTTTTTACCGGCAAGGAACAGCGCCGCCACGACGATGATAATAAACAGGAGGCCCAGGGCGATGACAAGCGCGAGGTTCTGATACACAAAGCCAAGCAGCGACTGGCTCGCATTCGTATATTCGGTGTTCGCCGTGACGATGGCCGCGATGGAATCCACGGAAATGCTCTTTACCGCTTTGTTCAGCGAAGTGATCAGCCGGTAGTCCTCGCTGGCGGCGGCCGCGTAGACAACGGCGCGTTCATACTTGGGCAGCATCAGGCACTTGAGCCGGCCGGTCACATCAGCGTTGGCTGCCCATTGAGCACAGTAGTAAGGCATATAGACGCCGTCGGTTTTACCCGCTTTTATGCTGGCGGCGGCCTCAGCCGCCGTGTCGTATTCCACGTCAAGGGCCTTACCCTTAAACATCGGGGCGTAGTATGCCTCATTGAGGATGGTGACTTTTGGCTGCGCGAGCTTGTGTATCTCGCCGAGGCTGGGCTTGATGGTCAGGGCGGCTATCGGCGTTGTGTAATACACATCGGTTATTTCCAGCCCGTTTGATTCAATGGTGGAGAGATCGTCCATGCCGTCCAAAATGACGTCCACGCCGCCGTTCATGCATAAACGCTGATAATCCGCCCGGTCGGCAGGCTTGATCATTTCATAGTCGATGCCCATGCGCGCGGCGGTCTCGGCGAAGATGTCGGAGATAATCCCCCGGGGCTTGCCGTTTTCAAAGTAGGAATACGGAGCGCAGTCGGGGTTCATCGTGACGCGCAGCACCCTGCCGGACTTGGCGAACGCATCGAGGTACGCCCGTTCCTCGCCCGTAAAGGCAACCACTTCGCCGGAATCCATGCTGTAATATTTGTTCGCGAGCCTTGTGCGCCAGCCGGCGGAGTCCATGTCCATACGCTCGATGGCGGCGTCCACCTGCGCCAGCAGCCCGGCGTCCCCCTTGCGAACAATGGCGTAATAAGGGGAAGCGTCCAGCGTTTCCAGCGTCCATTCGCGTTCCGTCCAGCGCAGATTGCTGGACATGGCGGCGTCGATCTCCGTTCCCGCCTGCAAAGCCGCGGTCAGGTCATTCATGCCGTAATAATAGACGGGCGTATAGCTGAATCCGCGCTCGGACATAAACGCCGCAAGCCGCTCATTTTTGCTGCTGCCCTTTACGAGGCCGATACGCATTCCCTCATAGTTGCCGTTGTCAAACCGGCTGTCGCCGGCCTTGACGGTGAGGATGGCGGCGCTGGCGCCGATGGGATTGGCGGTGAAGCCGAACTGCGCCTCCCGCTTCGGCGTCTTCTGCGCCGAGGTCAGGAGGTCGATCTCGCCGTTTGCGAGCATCTTCTGCATATCTTCCCAGCTCTTGTCGTAGCCCACATATTCAAAGCGCAGGTTCGAATATCTCGCCAGAAGCTGCAGAAACTCGTAGCCGTAACCGCTCCTCGCGCGGTTTGCATCCTCCATGTGGTAGCCGTCCATGGCGAAAAAGCCGACCTTGACGGTATCGGCGGCGCCCCTGGCGGCGGGCGCAAACGCATAAAGCGCCATGACCGTGCAGAGGACGAACGACGCGATGCGGGCCCCCTTTTTGACATAAGCGGATTTTATCATACCGACTCCTCCATCGCGGCAAGGACCGCTTCACGCACGGCATGGTATTCACGCTCCAGCTTACCGTAAGCGGCCGCGACCTCCGCCGGCTTCCCCGCTTCGCTTCGCAGCAGCTCCACCAGCGCATGGGACATATCATAAAGCGTGCTCAGGGCGATATTCCCGCACATACCCTTGAACTCGTGCGCGGCGGCGCGCATCTGCTCCATGTCGCCGGCCTCATAGGCGGCCTGAATGCGGGAAAACGCGGTGTCCCGCATGAATTTGGCCAGCGTCTTTTCATATAAATGCGCTCTGCCCATAAATCGCTTTACTCCCCTGTCATAGTCGATGCCGGCGTTTTTCAAGATCTCCGCATTCATGCCTTTTCGCCCTCCATATATTTTTCGAGCATTTTATACAACGCGTCCACATCGATAGGCTTCGCAATGTGGTCGTTCATGCCGGCGGCGCGCGCTTCGGCGACGTCCTCGGCGAAGACGTCCGCCGTCATGGCGATGATCGGGACGCTGCCCGCGTCGGGGTGGCCGGACGCGCGGATGGCCCGCGTCGCCTCGTAGCCGTCCACCTCCGGCATGTGCACATCCATCAAAATCGCCCTGTAAGCGCCCGGCCTGGAAGCCGTAAAAATGTCGATGGCCTCCTGCCCGTTCCACGCGCTGTCTACGGCAAAACCCACCAAGAGCAGGATGTGCTTGGCAACCTCCATGTTCATGTTGTTGTCCTCGACGAGCAGCAGGCGCGCCCCGTCAAAATCGTACTTTGGCAGACGCTCCGCGGCGTGAGGAGTCTGTTTTCCGCTGATGTTTGCCAGCAGGTCAAACAGGGAGGACTGAAACAGGGGCTTGGAGATAAACCGGCTGATGCCCAGGTTCTGCGCGTGGTCGGACACCTCGGAGAAGTCATAGGCCGTGACCACGACTATGGGCAGTTCTTTTGCGGCAATGCGCCGTATTTCAGAGATGGTGGCAAAGCCGTCCATCTCAGGCATGCGCCAATCCACAAGGCAGACGTTGAAGGGCGCTTCGTTTTCCTTCGCGGAGGAAAACGCCTCAATCGCCCGCTCGCCGGAGGTAAACGTCATGCAGCGCGCGCCGCAGCGGTCGAAGAGCAGCTTGATGTAGTCGCAGGTGCTCAAGTCGTCGTCCACAACCAAAGCGTTTACGCCGGTAAAGTCGTAGTGCGTGGGCTTTTGCGGCTGCTCCGTGCGCGAAAGCGTCAGCTCCACCGTAAATGTCGAGCCCTCTCCGGGCTTGCTTTCCACGGCGATGGTTCCGTTCATCAGCGCGACAAGGTTCTTGGTGATGGAAAGCCCCAGCCCCGTACCGCCGAAGCGGCGGGAGATGGACGCCTCCGCCTGTTCAAACGGCGTCCAAATATGGGCGAGGTATTCCGGGGGCATCCCGATGCCGGTGTCGGAGACGACGAAGCGGAAGGCGGTAGAGGCGCCATCGATGACGTTCTCTGTAATGGTCAGCGTCACGCGGCCGCCGTCCGGCGTAAATTTCACCGCGTTGGAAAGCAGGTTGGTGAGCACCTGATTGATTCTGAGCTGGTCGCCGGCAAACCATTCCTCGGCGGGCTTGTCGAACAGCACCTCAAAATCCACGCCCTTGGCCCGCGCCTGGGAGAAGAACAGCACCGTGAGAGAGGTGATAAGGTTTTTGAAGTCAAAGGGCGATTGGTCCACCTTCATCTTGCCGGATTCGATGGCCGACATATCGAGCACGTCGTTGATGATCGTCAGCAGATGCCGGGAGGCGACCTCGCTCTTGGTCAGGCAGTCGAGCACTTTCATGCTTACCTGGCGGCGCTCCTCATCGGTCTTTGCCTTGTCCATCTCGCCTCTGGCGATGGTGTTGTACCCGATCACCGCATTGAGCGGCGTGCGTATCTCGTGGGACATGCTGGAGAGGAACTTGCTCTTGGCAAGGTCCGCCCGTTCGGCTTCGTGCAGCGCCACAGACAGCTCCTCGCTGTGCCGCCTCGCTTCCGTCAGCCGCTTCGCCTCTTCGTTTTGGAGGGCAAGATAACGGTTCTGCGCGCGGAGCTGGTCATTTTCCGCCTTGGAGAGCGCCGAGGCGACGCGCAGCTTCAAAATATCGGCGTCTACAGGCTTGGTAATAAAGTCGGCAGCGCCCTCCTTGATGGCTCTGATGCAGGCCTCCCGCTCGTTCATTCCGCTGACGACGACGACGGGGATGCTCTGCATGACGATGTTTTCCCGCATCTTTTTCAACACGGCAAAGCCGTCGAGGCCGGGCATCATGAGGTCGAGCAGGACGATTGAGATCCCCGCGCCGTACCGGCGGAGCCGAATCAGCGCGGCGGTGCCCTCAGCGGCAGTTTCGATAATGAAGTCTTCGTCAAATAGGTTCATGAGATAGTCGCGCGTTACTTCGTTGTCCTCGACAATGAGCATCCGGCGTTTCGGCGTGTCATGCACCGCGGCTTGAGGAGCGGAGCCCTCTTCCGGGGCCGTTTCTTCCGGGACGTCGGGCTTGTCTCCCATGCTCTCGGTATAGACGGCGTAGCTGTCCTTGCCCATCTCCTTCACATGGTACAGGGCGGCGTCCGCCTTTCGGTAAAGCGTTTCAAAATCCTCGCCGTTTTTGGGGCAGACCGAAATGCCGATGCTGGCGGAAAGCTGGATGTCGAGGCTGAAGGACTTGTGCAGCAGCGCGCAGAGAAGCGACGCGCGGTCGCGGATGGCGCTCAAATGGGTCACGCCGCGCATATAGATCAAAAACTCGTCGCCGCCCAGCCGGCAGATGAGGTCCTCCTCGCGGAAGGCGGTAAGCAATTTCCGCCCCAGTTCAATGAGCGTTTGATCGCCCGCAGCGTGTCCGAAGCGGTCGTTGACCTGTTTGAACCCGTCGAGGTCGATGATAAAGAGCGCCGAAAGCGTATCCGGTTTCCTTGTGCTGACAAATTGCGCAAACCGCTCCTCAAACGCGGTGCGGTTGAGAAGCCCCGTGAGCGGGTCGGTTTCCGCGCGTTCGAGGATATTCAGCTCCGTCCGCTTGGCCGCGTCGATGTTTTCAAACAGAAGGTACGCCTCCACATCGTCGCTGGTGGGCGAATCCGCGATATCAACCGTCAGGCGCAGCCAGCGCACGCAACCGTCCGGCAGGTTTTCGCGGTATTCAAGGGAATCGGTCCTTCTGCCCTGGCTGTGCCGCAAAAGTATGGCGTCGCGGTCCAGCATGGAGAGAAAGCGCTGCCGGTCTTCGCGGCAAACATATTGTTTTGTATAATCCGCGGTCCTGCGGGAAAAGCCGGAGGCGTCCTCAGCGAACGGCGCGGGGATCAGCAGCCCTTCGGCGGCGCCAAGCGCCGTGCCCTTGCTGATATTGTAGTGGAATAAAGAATAGGACTCCGGCGTCCTTGACCGAATCGACCGCTGCCATTTCTGATAGGCCGCGTCTTTTTCGATGCTTTCCGTCACATCCGCAAAGGAAATGACGGCGGTGACCGGCGCGCCGCTGTCTGCAAAAATGGCGGTGAAATTCGCCTCGATCCACCTCCAGCCGGCGGAAGAGCGGCGCTGAAACAAGACTTTGCCGTTTTTATCTCCGCGCTGTATACTCGCGTAAAAGGCGGTGTAGGCGTCCACGGTATCCGGCGAGATCTCACCCCCGCGCACAGCCTTGCCGGGGATATCCTCCTCGATAGGCGCCACTCCGAATATGGGGTTTATATTTGGGGAAATCGACAACCGGCGCGCGGCGACGTCGTATCGGCAGACAATGGTTCGGCTCTGCGCGATGGCGAGCCGGTATATCTCCTCGCTGATGCGCAGCTCTTCCGAGGCGTTCTTTTGCTCCGTGGCGTCGACAAACACGGCATTGACCGTCAAGATATCGCCGTTTTGCTCGCCCATGACGGCTTTGACATTGATCCACTTGACTGCGCCGCCCTTTACCCTCGCGAGGTAGACGACGTCCAAAGGCGTGCCGTCCCGCACCAGCGCAAGGACTTTTTCATACATATTTGAAATCTCGCCCGCCGTTGCCAGGCCGAGAGGGTTTATCTCCGCGAGCTTTGCGTATTCCTCGCGGGTATAGCCGAACAGGCGGCAGAAACCGTCGCTGAAACAGGCGAGTCGGATTTTGTCCAACGCGCGGGGGCGGACCTCGTAAACGGCGATGCCGCCCGGCATATCACGCACCATGGCCTGCAACTGTTCGGCGGCCGCGCGCGCTCTTTCCAGCTCTTCCTTCTGCTTGGTTATATTATCGCTGGTGCAATACACGAGCATTCGCTCTCCCGCCGTAGCGATGACCCGCATGGTCGAGCGCAGCCAGGTTCGGGGCTGACCCTCCGTTATTTTCAAAAACTCGTATTCGCCGGTGTACTCCTCGCCGGTCTCGGCGGAGCGCCGCAGGATGTCCCGCACCAGAGCGAGACTTTCCGGCGTGAGACAGGTGATCCAGTCAAGCTTCAGCACATCCTCGACAGACATCGTGCCGTCTCCAAGAAGCGCGGTGAATTTATCGTTGACCCGCAGAAGCTCGACGTTTCGGCTGGAGTATTCAAAGATGCACGCGGAGCCCACAAAGCTGTTGAAGATCAGCGTGTCCATACTGGCGGGGTTCCAGAATGAATTATTGTTGAGATTGACGGCGGCCTCCATCGAGAGAAGGCGCTCCTCCTTGCCTATACTCCGGCAGTATGATTCATACTCGGAAGCGGGCATGGGCCGGGCGTACAGATAGCCCTGGATGTAGCTGCAGCCGACCGATGCGAGGTAGTCTGCCTGCGCCTTCTCCTCCACGCCCTCCGCGATCACCGCCATGCCCAGCCATTTGGCCATGCGCACGATGGATTCCAGTATGTTGCCGCCGCGGCCGGAATCGTCGTCGCCCTCAAGGAACCGCATATCCAATTTCAAGACCTGCGCCGGAACGTTTTTGAGCGTATTGAGAGAGGAGTAGCCGCTGCCGAAGTCGTCTATTTCAACGGTGAAGCCTTTCTCGATCAGCTGCTTAACGATCTCCACGATCTCTTTTGTGGACCCTGCGAATGCGGATTCGGTGATCTCCAGCCGCAGAAGGCCTGCGGGGATCTCATATTTGTTTATCAAGCCGACGAGCGTTGCGATAAAGTCGGCGCGGAATACATCATAACGGGATACATTGACGGAGACGGGCAGCGGGTCGCGCCCCTCGTCAAGCCATTTACGAATATACCGGCAGGTTTCTTCCCACACATATTTGTCCAGCTCATAGACAAAGCCGTTCTGCTCGAACACCGGGATGAAGTTTCCCGGCGGGATAAGTCCCTTTTTGGGGTGCCGCCAGCGCACGAGCGCCTCCGCGCCCACCAGCGCGCCGGTGGAATGATTGCGCTGGGGCTGGAACCAGACCTCGAACTGGCGTTCTGAAACAGCGCCGCCCATGTCGGCGGTGATCTGCTGGTCGGAGATGAGCTTCTTCAGCATTACTTCGTCAAAGTATGCAATATGCTTGTCGTAGCGTCCCTTGACAGACTGTTTGGCAATATATGCCCGGTCATAAATAGTGCTTGCCGGAAGCGCGGGGTCATTGATAATATACCGTCCCACGCTGAACACGACGTTCTGCTGCGCCAGGAATTTCATTCTTTCTTGACCCGCGGCGCGCGTGATGCTGAAATCCAGGTTTTCAACCGTCAGCAGCGCGGCGAAGTTGTCGCCGGAAATCCGCCCGCCGATGCCGCCGATCGCTTCCATATTCTCGTTTACGGCATGGCCGATCTCCCGCAGTATCCTGTCTCCCTCCGCGGCGCCATACTGGTCGTTGATGAGTTTGAAGTTGTCGATATCGAAGCAGGAGAGGAAATAAAAGCCGGGTTCGCGGTCCTTGACGGCGGCGGCGACCCGTTCGAAAAAGGCCTCGCGGTTGTACAGCCCCGTCAGCTTGTCCTTTTGGATAGCGTTGAGGATGGAGGCCGTTTCTCTGAGGGCGATGTTGTTTTTCACGCAATGCAGCATGATGTCCGGGTTAAACGGCTTCAAAATGAAGTCGTTTGCGCCCAGCATCAACGCCTTGACGCGGGATTCCTCGTCCTCGAAGCCTGTCACCATGATGACGGGGATCTGGGTGAACAGGACATTCTCCCTGATTTTTATAAGAAGTTCATACCCGTCCATTTCGGGCATGACGATATCCGTCAGAATTGCCGAGAGCAGCTTGTAGTTGCGGCCGATGAGGGTGAACGCCTCCTTGCCGTCCTTTGCCTCCAACACGTCGTAATCCCTTGAAAGCGTGTTTTTCAGCACCTCACGGTTGATGGCGTTATCGTCCACGATCAGTATTTTTCTCGGCATAGTCTGTGCCCTCCAATCCAGCTGTCAGCTTTCAATATACTTATTCAACAGTTCGCCAAGCGCGGCTGTGTCGATGGGCTTGCCGATGTGCGCGTTCATGCCCGCCGCCATTGCTTCCGCCACATCCTCCGCGAAAACGTCGGCGGTCATCGCAAGAATCGGTATGACGGCGGCGTCCGCGCGCTTTAGGCGCCTTATCGCCTGCGTCGCCTGATACCCGTCCATTTCAGGCATATGCACGTCCATCAGGATAAGCTTGTATGTGCCCTCCGAGCTGCCGGTAAATTTCGCCACCGCCTCCGCTCCGTTCCACGCTTCATCGACCGTCAAGTTCCAGAAAGACAGAATCGTTTTGGCGATCTCCATGTTCATTTTATTGTCCTCCGCGAGCAGAACGCGCGCGCCGCCGAAGTCACGCGCGCTTCTTTGTTCCGCCGCCGCGGGATAGCTTTGCCCGGATATGTCTACAAGCATGTCGAATATGGTGGACTGGAACAAGGGCTTCCCGATGAAATTGTCCACGCCCAAAACGCAGGCCTCCGCCGCGGCGTCCGAGAGGTCGTATGCCGAAATAACGATGATGGGCAGTTCAGAACCCGCCGTCTCTCTGATGCGGCGTATGGTCTCCGCGCCGCTCATCTCCGGCATATTCCAATCGATCAGGCACAGCGAATAGCTTTGGTTTTGAGCGATTCCCTCTCTGACGGCGGCTATCGCCTCCCTGCCGGATGAAACGGCCGCGCTTTTTACGTGGTACCGGCTGAACAGCAGCCTGAGGTAATCGCGAGTGCTGGGGTCGTCGTCCACGATCAGCACCGCAAAATCCGAGAAGTCGTAGATGACGTCCTTTTGCGGCTGCTCCATGCGTCCGAGCGGAATTTCAACGGTAAAAACGCTGCCGGCTCCCGCTTCGCTTTTCACCGTGATCGCGCCGCCCATCATGTCCACAAGGCTCTTGGTGATCGTGAGGCCGAGCCCTGTTCCGCCAAACCGGCGTGAGATGGAGCTGTCCGCCTGTTCAAAGGGGCGCCAGATATTCTGAAGATAATCCTTGCTCATTCCAATGCCCGTATCGGCTACGGTAAACCGAACAAGCGCCGTATCCGCGTTTTGCGGCACGGCGCTGATGGAAAGGCTGACGCTCTTGCCTTCCGGCGTGAACTTGACCGCGTTGGAAAGAAGGTTGGTGAGTATCTGATTAAGGCGCATTTGATCCCCGATGAACCACTCATCGGTCGGCGCGTCGAAGGTTACGTCAAATTTGACGCCTTTTTCCCTCGCTTGCGAAAAGAACAGGACGGTCAGAGTTGAGAGCGCGCCTCTGAAATCAAACGGTTCATTAACGATCCGAAACTTTCCGCTTTCGATGGCGGACATATCCAGCACGTCGTTAATGACCGTCAGCAGGTGGCGGGAGGCGATATTGCCCTTTGTGACGCAATCCAGCGCTTTTGTCGCTGCGTCTTTATAATCAGACTCGTTTTTAACCTTTGAAAGCACATCCTCCGAGATCGTGTTGTAGCCGATGATGGCGTTGAGCGGCGTGCGCATCTCGTGAGACATGCGTGAAAAGAACCGGCTCTTGGAGGCGTTGGCGTTTTCCGCCAGCTCAAGGGCGTCTTTTGCGCGCTCGTAGGCCGTCATCAGCCTGCGGGCGTTCTTTCGCCGCATGATAAAGAATAAAATGGCGGCCGCCGCCATGAATACGAGCGATATGCCTACGATCAGCAGCGGAGCCCTGTGCTGATAGGCCGTTTCTAAAAATGACGGCTTATAGGGGTGGTTTAAGGTATGTTCCATGATGACGGCGTTTCTTTCACCGTCGGATATCATGGAGAGCCCCTTATCGATCACGCTCATCAGCAGCGTGTCCCGTCCGGCGATGCCGGCGGTGCAAGTCACCACATCCATACTGTAGGCCGGGATGATCTCCAGCGACTCATAGCGCGGGTTGCTTAAAAAATAGCTGGCGCAGGTGCGCAGGTAGATGAGAGCGTCGGCTTCGCCGCTTGCCACCGCGTCCATACACTCCGCAAACGAGTCGTACATGACGGTATTGTGGTCTGGAAAGTGCGCGGCGACGTATTCATTGCCTACCTGAAAGCCTAAAACGAGGGCGAGCGTTTTTTCGCCGGGCGACTGCGTAAAATCGCAGCCCTTTCTGCCAACCATCACGACAGAGTCTGAAACGATGCCCTCAGAGAGCACCAGTCCGCTGTCGTTGATAAAGGTCTGTACCTTGAGTATGCCCGCGACCAAGTCCATTTTCCCGGCGCGCAAAAAGCCCACCGGCGCGTTCTGCGCGAGGTCCATGGACTCAAATTTCAGATGAAGTCCGGTGTTCTTGCAGACAAGCCGCAGCATTTCCATGGATATGCCGAGGTACTCGCCCGACGCCGCGTCAAGGTAGCACAGCGGCGGCGTCTCCGCCAATACGCCAACGGTCACGGGGGCGGCCGCGGAAGCGTCGATAACGGCCTGCTCCGCGGCGGAAAAGGCGACGCTTCCCCCGTTTGCGAGATAGTATTTCTTCATCAGGAGTGAATCGATATTGGGCATGGCCGCATACATCATTCCCACGGCCCTGTTTATCTCGCCCAGAAGCTCTGAATTTCCCTTGCGGACCATCACGTAGAACGGGGACGGCGCAAACTGCGCCAGAATCCATTCGCCCGGCCTGCGCCTGAGATTGCTCGTCAGGGCGGCGTCGATCTCTCGGCCGGACGCAAGGGCGGCAAGCATTGAATCCACGTCCTCGTAGAACACGCCGGTGTAGGTAAAGCCCTGCTCCACCGCGAAGGCGGCAAGGTCCGCGTTTCGGCGGCTGCCCTTTATCATGCCGACGCGCATACCGCTCCAATGGGAATAGTCGCCGCTGATGTACGCGGTGTTCCCCGCCTTCACGGTAAGCATCGCGGAGGAGATTCCGATAGGGTTGTTGGAGAAATCAAACCGCTCAAGCCGCTCGGCCGTCATCTGGGCGCTGGTAAGCATATCTATATCGCCCGCCTCCAGCATATCCTGCGCCTTGCTCCAGCTTGCCTCGTACCCCTCAAAGACAAACTCAAGCTTCGAGTATTCCGCCATGTACCGCACAATATCATAACCGTAGCCGGACATGCCGCCGGCCTCATCCCGCATGTGATAGCCGTCAAAGGAGAAGAAGCCCACGCGGACAGTTTTTTCACGGGCGGCAAATGCCGTGCCCGGAAACAGGGAAAGCGCGAAAACAAGACATAACAAAATGCTTACAAATCCGGTTTTCCTGCCGCTGTTTCGAGCCTTGCGCATATTATATTGAATCTGTTCTTTGCCCTTTTTCTGCAACATATTACACCGCCACAAATCTTCATAAAGGTATGCTGATTTTGCGCGGCCGGCGGCGAGTAATCCCTCACTTCTCTGCGGCTTCGGCAAGTAGAATGCAATCCATCATGCGTACCTCGATAAAACTAGCAAAAAGCCCCATTTTTGCAGGGCTTTTCTATTTGCAACTTGCTGCCTTCCAAACGGTACAGGCTCTTGCCGCTTCGCGTCATCGCCTTTTGCTGATTTGTTGATGATTCGATATGGTTCGCCTGTAGTATATGCTATTTTGCGGACAAACGCAATTGAATTTTTAGATATATTCTGAATTATTTTGAATTAAGACAGCGTTTTGGTTTCAAATCCGCGCGCCGTTTGCCCGGTTAAGTAAACGGCTAAATATTTTTGCGCTCTGATTGCATATCTATTTGCGCGCGTGATATAATATTATCTGTATAATGTATTGAAGTATCCCACACAGCAATGAGAACGAGAGGATAATGCGCCTGGTCATGGAGACAAAAGCGAAGTATCTTTATCGAAAGAGCCGGAGCGCAAAATCTGGCGTATATATCGCTGTTTTGCTGGTCAACGTCTTCGTCCTGACGGGCATCGGCGCGGTTTATGCGGCGTATACCATGAATTACCGCCAAAAGCTGTTTACGGAAAACATCAATAATGTTGAAAACCTCAGCGCCGCCTCGGCTAACGCCGCTTGTACTTATGTCCGCGGCATGGGCGTCAAAATTGACGATATCGTTAACTACATCAGGCTCAAGGATTTAAGCGCTGACGCGGCGGTTCGTTATCTTGGCGAGGCCAATACCGACCCCGACGTGCGGTTTCAGCTCGTACTCTGCGGCAGTTACGGCGACACAGGAAAGGTCAGTTTCGGCGATTATTCGGGAATTTCAGTCAGAAAAATCAAAAAAGAGGACGGCAGCTTTGAAACGCGTGAAAAAAAGATAATCTACGGCAGCGGCTACTATGACATTCGCCGCTCTTTCACCGACGCCGGCAACGACATCCTGCACAATGCCGGCTTCGCGCTGGAATTCACGGACCCGGACACGAAACGCAAATGTTTCGCCGTCTGCCGCCACGTCGTCTTAAAGGACGGAAGCGCGAAAACGAAACTCTATACGGTTTTGCTGGTGGTCAACTCCCAAACGGCGCTGAACGCTTACAACATGCATGAGAAATACGACGGACAGTCAACCGTCCTGATCAATAAAGATGGGGACTACATAATCAAGAACAGCGACTACAGGAACGTCAATTTCTACGATTACATCGTCAACTACAACGGGCTCACACTGGACCGGAAAGCGCTGCTCCAAAAGGAGGTTGCGGATGCGGCAAGCGGCGGAAAGCCGGCAACGAACCTGTTCTATAAAAACCACAAGGGCTACGACTGCGTCTTCTCCGTGGCCGCGATGAATAACGGCTGGCACAGCGTCACCTGCGTCCCGCTTTCCTCTTTCGATTTAGAGGATGAGGACGTCAACTACTCTTTGATCATTTTGCTGCTGTTTCTGGCGTTGTTTGTTTTGGACGGTGCCGCCATTTACTCCGTCGGCAAAGCGATGAGCTACAATGTCACGGTCGCCGAACTGGCGACGGAAGAGGCCAATCGGGCCAACCAGGCCAAAAGCCGTTTCCTCTCTACCATGAGTCACGAACTGCGCACCCCGCTCAACGCCATTATCGGTTTTGCCTCTTTGGCCGGCGACCATCTCAAAGATCCGACGCTGCTTGGCGATTATCTCAAAAAAATCAATATTTCCTCAAAACTTCTGCTGCAGCTTATCAGCGACATTTTGGACATTTCGGCGATAGAAAGCGGCAAGATGAAGATAAGCAACGGCGAATTTGACATCGCGAGGCTGATCTCCTCGCTGTCGGCCATCTACTACGATCAGTGTTCGGCGAAGGGCGTGGAGTTTAACGTCGTGCTCAAGAACATCCATTCTGAGACTTTGGTCGGCGACTCGGTGCGCGTCAATCAGGTCCTGCTGAATTTCTTATCCAACGCCGTCAAATTTACGCCGAAAGGCGGCAGCGTGACGCTCAAAGTGGAGACGGTAAAACGCGAAAACACCTCCGTCACCGTCAGGTTCGACGTCACCGACACCGGCTGCGGCATCAGCGGCGAACTCCAAACCAGGCTCTTCGAACCGTTTGAAAGGGCCGACGGAGACGCGGCGCGCCGGTATGGCGGCACCGGGCTCGGCCTTTCTATCGCGAAAAACCTCACTCAGCTTATGAACGGTCAGATAGGCGTGGAAAGCAGAGAGGGGGTGGGGTCCCGATTTTGGGTCGAACTGCCGTTTGCCGCGCCCGGGAAACAGACAAGCAGAAGCTTCAGCCCCATTAAAGGCATGCGCGCCGTCGTTGCCGTAAACAACGCCTGCGAGCGCGAGTACATTGGGCAGATACTTTCAAACGTCGGCGTCGCGCACAGCCTCGCGGAGAATGCGGAGGCGGCGCTGAAGCTTCTGCGTGAGGAGAAAAGCGGCGCCACGCCCTTTGACCTGTGTATCCTCGACTGGAAAATGTCCGATCTGAATTCGGTGGACGCGACGAAAAAAATTCGCGGAGAGTTTGACGGCCAAGACCTGCGGATCATGGTTCTCGCCTACGATATAGCGGAAGCAAAACAGCGTTCTCTAGAGGCCGGAGCGGACCTGATACTTGGAAAGCCCCTCTTCTCCTCCGCGTTATACAACGTCCTTGAAGAGATGTCCGCCGGTCAAGTCCGCACAGTCCCGGATATGGTTCCGGAGTACGATTTACACGGCAAACGCGTGCTTTTGGTTGAGGATAACGCCATAAATGCCGAGATCGCCTCACTGATACTGACAAAGTTCGGGCTGGACGTGGAAACGGCGGAAAACGGCCGGCTCGGCTGCGAGAGCTTCGCGGCATCCGCTCCAGGCTACTTTGACGCGATACTTATGGATATTCAAATGCCTGTCATGAACGGCTATCAAGCCGCGGCGGCGATTCGCGCCTGTTCGCATCCAGACGCCGAGAGCATCCCCATTCTGGCCATGACCGCGGATATTTTTTCAGACGACGTCGAAAGGTCGCGCGCGGCCGGGATGAACGAGCATATTTCTAAACCCATAGATCCGCACGGCCTCTATCTAATCCTGAAAAAATACCTGAGTTGACACGGCAGGGCTTTATTCAGAGACAGTTTGATAAATTTTGAGTACGGAAAGGTATGGTTGAAATGAAAAAGAAGTTATCGCCGAAACTCTCGCTTGCGCTGCTGCTCTCTGTCTTGGCCGTCCTTGCGGCGTTTGCCGTCATGCATTCGTCAAGCGCTCCTTTTGCCGGCAGAGGACCGATAAAGATCAAATTCGCCCATGCCATCCCCCACGGTGAACTGATGAATTATATTATTGAAGATTGGATGGCGGAAGTGACGAAGCGCTCCGGCGGAAAGATTTCATTCGATTACCAGCCGGCTGGAAAGCTGGGTTCTTTCGTTGAGATCATAGAACAGGTAAATCTTGGCACGGTGGATATGTCCGGAGGCGAACCGTCTCTGTACGAGCCTTGGTGTCCCGAAGTCTCAATGCTGTACGCGCCGCTGATTTGCGACGATTACGACCACCTTGGCCGGTGTATCTATGGAAAGCCAGGCAAGCTGATCGCGGAGGCGATGTCGCAAAAGAGCGACATCCGCATTTTGGATTGGGTCTACAGCGGCGCGCGTGTAATCGCTTCCGTCCGCCCGCTGCGCACGCTGAAGGATATGCGCGGCCTTGTCGTTCGTTCTCCCGAGAGCCAAGTATATATAGATACTTTCACACTCTTTGGCATGTCGCCGACTCCCATGGCGATGGGAGAAATGTATGAGGCGATTCAAATCGGCGTCGTCGAAGCCTGCGATTGTCCCGCCCAAGCGCTTTACGAAGGCGGCTATCATAAAATAACCGGCAACATCTGCAAGAGCCGCCACATGTACGCGCTGGGAGTACTATCGGCCAACGAGCAATTTTGGGATGACCTGCCGGCGGAGGCGCGCGAGCTGATGCTGGCGGTCTGGAACGAGCTGAAAGACGATTTCAACAGACGCGTGGTCGCCTCTGAGAACGAATACTACGACAAGTTCGAAGCGGAAGGAACGCTGGTGACGGATTTTGCGGACCATGAAGAATTCAAAAAAATAGCGACGCCTTACTGGAACGAAAAAGCGGCCTCCATCGGCGGCAAAGCAAACGAAATACTGGACGCCCTCAACGAATTGCGCGAAACGAAGACAAAATGACCGCCGTTTACTAAAGTAAGCGTGAGCTGGCGTATATACTTTGTGAATGCGTATATTTCAGATCATCCCAATTGGCTCACCTGAACTGGGAGGCCTTCGAGGATTACCACATCGATTGAAGTTGTAATTTAACGAAATTTTACCGTTTAATGCCATAGTCCTCATCCTCCATATTTTATTGTGTATCTATTTTTGGCGAAGTGCTTAAAAACCCAACATAAGTTAGAACAAAAAGAAAATTCTCTGTATACAGCGCAATCATCATCGAACAAAAAAGAGCGTGCAACGCTACCTTCGAATACGATACAGGGATATTAATATCTTCAAATATAAAAATCCCAAATGTGGTACAAGAGAGTAGTAATAGAGTCTGTGTGTATTGCATTCCAGTAATATAAGTATCCATTTTTAGACCTGACAGTTTATCCCCGCGCAGAAATTTATCTTCATGTTTTGACCGGCCATATGGAAATCTATAGTAGTTTATATAATTCAAGAAAGGAGTACTGCCAATAACACATGCAGTAATATATCTCACCATAGGCACGTCGCCGCAAATGCTTGGCAAATAGAAGATCAACGGCACTGTCAAAGAAAATAAAACAAACAGTAGACAAATTCTTTCGTCTCGGTATTTATGGAACAAGTAGCTACCCATCATCCCGACAATCATTATGACGCTGACCGAAATCATCAATTTAATAAGAGGAAAAAATGAAAGCAAACAATAAAGATACCAAATTCCTATGATTAAAACTAAAGGTAAAAGAGTCGTCCTGCGTCTCTCCGATCTGTAAGCAGAGAGATGTTTGTACGTGAAAAAAACCACTGATATTACTACAGCTGTCGGCAACAGATTTGAAGGAAAAGATATTTTTACCGCAAGCGTTAAATAGATAAGGAACATAATTAACGTACTAAAGTAAAAATAGAAACAGAAATTCTTCCACACCTCGTCTTCCGTCATTGCCAAATCCGCTCTTCTATGCGAAGCCTCTTGCACTTTTGTCACCACCTTTAGCTCTTGTTTTTATGTTTTTGCTTACTGTTAAAGCGCTTTGTTACAATTCAGCTATATCACTATAAAGCTGCCTTCCCCGTTAATTCCATCAAAAACAACCCCTTTTTGATTTTATGTTACTTTATATGAAAAGATTTAATTATAACCAATGTGTAATCTTCAATGTAACAAATAAAAACTATAGATGAATAAAGCACATTGGCAGCTAACGCCTCCCATGTGATCGGTGTCCCTGGTAATACAGTAGCGGCCATAAATACTATCGATGAAACGTAAAATAGAATAAACAGATTTGTTGAAACCCATTTATCATACACATAAACAGAACCTTCTCCATTTTTATCCTTATTACTAAAACAAATTAAATTTCTTGACGTACACACGTAAAGAAACATATAGCAGAAAAAATTTGGTAGTACGAATGTAATAAAACAAAACCACGACGCTCTCGTATATTGTCCATAAAACAAAAGAGCACAGGCCATATAAATTAATACTGGCAAGACCGCGATTCTTTCATTCAAATATTTGCTCCAAATACAGTAAGAAATTACCGATATAGGAAGGAGGCAGAGCGCTGTAACATAATTGGGGATTATAAGCAGAAAAACAACAAGAAACCATAACGTCACCACAGCTAGTTGTGGAATAATGTTTTGTGGTAATAATAAGGCAGAACGTGTCTTTAGGCGCCTTCTCGTGAAGTATATAACCATTGGCATGATACAAAGCGGCACTATAGACTTTACACTAAACACTCTTGGAATTAGGAAGAGCAGTAAAGGTGTCCATGCTAACATTGAAATTCTAAAGCTTGAATATATGATTTTTTGTACTTCATCAGCTGGTATGGCTAACGTAAAGCTTGAATTTTCAAGATTATTTTCATTCACTTCTGCTGCCTCCTTCGCAAAAATGCTAAACAGCATTTTACTGTTAATGTATTTGTGTATTACTTTGAGGCAGCTGGCTGTCATTACTCAAGAGGAGAGTTTTAGACCCTGTAGCTTTGCGTCACCGTCTTTGGACGGTTTTGCCTTTAGCTCTTGTTTTTATGTTATTGCTTACACTTAAACCACTTGCTTACAATCCAAATATTAAGGTGCTGGCCTTAATTCTTCGATACAGTTAAATCACTAGTTGCTGATAACTTTTATATCCATTGCGATATTTAATTTTAATGTGTATTACTAAACGATTGAATCTTACTGTTTATATTTTTCAGCGTCAATAGGTATATTAATTTTTAAGGCATTGGTTATTGTTTACAAATTACTACAATATTTTTGTAATTTTAAGCCGGTGCAGATGGATTAAGCTTCCCATTCCTACCGCGCCGGCGTTGGATATTTAAATGTTCTTTATATTATGTTTTTCACCTGTGACAGGCTCATCGCCGCATCGGCGAACTGGAACTTATCTGGCTGGCTGGTTGCGCCGAGGTTCCAGTGCTGGAGTTACAGAAGAGGCAACGGCGCTCAGGATATCGGAGATGTGACATTATCATTAACGATTATTGGAAATTGGAGACTTTACAACAGAACTATTATAAAAATGAATATACCTATTGACACTGAAAGGTATAGACGGTAGGCTTTGGTCACTTAGTAATATATGTTAAAACAAAATTTCACAGTAAATATGAATGATAACAGAAGTTAGTGATTTAACCGCATTAAAGAATAAAGGCCAGCGTCTTAATATTTGAATTGTAACAAAGCGCTTTAACAGTAAGCCAAAACATAAAAACAAAAGTAAAAGGCAAAACCGTCCAAAGATGGCGACGCAAAGCTATAGGGTCTGAAAACTCTCCTCTTGAGTAATGACAGCCAGCTGCCTCAAAACATTTACTTAATCCTTAATATCAATGTATGACACGATTGGGAGGTGTGGTGTGTGAAAGAGCCGGAAACACAAGTAAATCGTTTACCGCTTAGCGAAGAGCAAGTGTGGAAGAGTTTTTTGTTTAATTATAAAATTTTTACGTTTTTTTTCATTATAATATTACTAGCGTCTATAAGAAATTTATCAATGATGGTTTCAATCCTTCATATAATATTTTATATTGCAATTGTTTATCTGAATTATCGGCATATAAATGCATATAGGTCGCCAAAACGCGTAATTACGTTTTTGCCTTGTGTAGCGTTATTGATAATTTTATATATTATTTGTTTTATAGTGTATCCCAATAATTACGTAACGTTGATAATTCTTAGTTTGCCGATTCCAATGGCTTTAACAGCCTGCTATGTACGGCATAAGGGCGAAGATGAGAGAAGATATATTTTATGCTTGCTGTTCACAATGTCATTGCCCGTATGTTTTGTAAACCTAGGTAACGAACTAGGCTGGATAGTATTTTTTGTATTTCTTTCTTCAATAATTACGAGCTATTTATGTGTATATCGTTATCCGGTTAAAGACGGGCGTTTTAATGTGGGAACAAAATATGCTAAGAATAGAATGTCGTGGATGCTTATACATCTTTCATACAATCCTATTCCCGCAATAGCTTCAAACTCAATGTTTTTTGCCCTATCTGTTGGTGGCGGCGGCGCTAAGACACCCCTTTATTCAAATTTTATTCTGCTTTACAGTGTCATTATGTATATGTATATGATTCAAAATTATTTATTAGTATTGTCGCATTTAGGATTTATAAGTGATAAACAGCAATAAACGAGGGTGTATTATGGCTTTAAATGATAAGATGATGTAAGGATACCATTGGACGCCGATGTTAAAAAGCATTGCGCCTTCATCTGTCTTTCCGCCAATTACATGACACAGCCATACATGTTTAATTGCTGGCTGTCTCTAAAATTGCAACAATATTCATATTTAACGGAAAGCCAGCTTAGGCTATGCTCACGCAGAGCGCTAAAATTCTTCTTTTCTTTTTAGAAAAAATGCCAGCCTTTAGGCTTGATCATTTTCCAGCAGCGCCCTTGCGTGTTCAAGCGCCTCTTTTGATTTTTCGTCGCCGGAGAGCATTCTGGCGATCTCGCGCTCGCGCGCCTCCCCCGTGACTTCCGCTATTTCGGTGTTCTCGCCCTCTCTTTTGACGACGAAGTGCTGGTCGGCCATCGCCGCGATCGTCGCCTGGTGGGTGATGAGGACGGTGCGGCAGCGTTTGGCGAGCTGGCGCAGCTTGCAGCCGGCAAGGAGCGCCGTTTTGCCGCCGAGCCCCGCCTCCACTTCATCGAAGACCAGCGTTCCGGGCAGTTTGTCGTCGCCTACGGAGAGTTGCAGCGCGATCAAGATGCGCGACAGCTCGCCGCCGGAGGCGTTTTTGCCGACTGGCAGCGGCTTCTGGTCGGGCAGCGCAAGGGTGAAAATGGCGTTTTCCGCCCCCGTCGAACGGACGCGGTCGAGCGGTTCGATCTCGATGTTGAAGGAGGCGTATTCCATGCCGAGGCCGCCCAAGTGCTCGTTGACCTTCGCGGCGAGCGCCTTCGCCGATTCTTTTCTCAGCGAACGCACCTCTATCGCGAGGCGCGCGGTCTCGCGGCGCAGGGACTGGGCCTTTTTTTCCAGCTCTTCGAGCTCTTTGTGGCTCGTTTTGAGCCACTCCAGCTCACTCGCCGCCTCTTTCTCGTACGCAAGCAGCGCGGCGGCGGTGGGAATGCCCAAGGTGCGCTTTATTTTGCGCAGCAGGCCGATCTTTTTCTCGAGGCGCTCTTTCGCCTCTTCGGCGTCTTCTTCGGAGGCGCGTCCGCGGCAGGCTTCGGCGATGAGGTTGGACAGCTCCTGCGCGCCGCTGAGGGTTTTTTCGATCGCCTCGTGCCAGCGGCCGTCTTCCCCCGCGGCGTATCCCTGGAGGCTTGCCGCGATCTTTTCCAGCTGGTCCAGGAGGCCGCCTTCGGCGTGGTTCATTTTTTCCGCGATGAGCCGCAGCGAACGCCGGGAGGCTTCGTTTTTTTCGATTTCGCGCAGCTCTTTTTCCCATTCCGCTTCGCTTTCTGGCTTCAGCTCGAGGGCCTTCATCTGCCGGATGACGGCAGGAGCGCCGTCAAAGCGGCCCTCGCTCTCTTTGCGCCGTTTTTTGAGCGCGAAGATCTCTTTTTCCGTCGTGAGCGCCGCGGAAAAGGCCGCCTCAAGTTCCGCGAGGCTCTTTTTGAGCTCTTCCCCGCCGCAGGAATCGACCAGTTCAAGCTGTTTCAGCGGGTCGAGCAGGCCGAGCTGCGCGAACTGGCTTTGGATGACGATGTTCGTATCCATCGCGTGCGCCAGAATGGTGAGCGGCACGGTCTGCTCTTGCAGCGAAGCCTTTCCCTTGCCGCTGCGCGCGAAGGTGCGCCGCGCGATGAGCGTCTGCTCCTGCGGCTGGCATTTTTCGGAGATTCCCGGTATCGGCTCGGAGGTCATCACCGCGCGTACTTCGCAGGCCTCTTCTAAGGTGTGGATATGGTTAAGCTGCGCGCGCCGGCCGGCGATGAATTCCAGCGCGCGGACGAGGCTGCTTTTTCCCGCGCCGCTTTCGCCGGTGATGACGATGAATTCGCCGCCGAAGCTGAGGGCCGCCTCTCGAATGCCGCCTACCCCGTGGATTTCAAGCTCTTCTATCAAGGCTAGTCTCCTCCGTCTCTGATGCCGTTGAAGCCCCAGCGCAGCTTTTCCCTGAGCAGGTCGTAGTAGCTGCGCCCGTTAAGCTGGATGGTCTGGACGTATGTTTCGTTGTCGAGCATCACGTGCAGTTCGTCGCCCGGCAGCAGCTCGTAGCCGAGCTGTCCGTCCTGCGTCAGCATGAGGCTGCGGGTGTCGCCCTTGGGAATGACGATGATGTTGTCGGTGTCGCTTAAGATAACCGGCCTCGCGTAGAGGGTGTGGGCGCAGATGGGCGCCATAATCATGCAGGGGACGTGAGGCGGCACGATCGGCCCGCCGGCGGAGAGGGCGTAGGCCGTAGAGCCGGTCGGCGTCGAGAGGATGAGGCCGTCGGCGAGGAAGAGGGAGAGCGTCTCCTGCCCGACCTTTACCTCAAGGTCGATGACGCGCGCGAGGTTTCCCTTGGAGATGACGAGGTCGTTGAGGGCGTGGAGCTCGTGCACAAGCCGGCCTCCGCGCCAGACCTGCCCCTTGAGGAGGCGGCGGCGCTGGAGGGTATATTGCCTGTCGATGACGGCTTCGATGTCTTTTTCCGCCGAGTCGGGGCTGCCGATCGCGAGGAAGCCCAGGCGGCCGAGGTTGATCCCGTAGAGCGGCACGTCGGAGCCGAAGGTATAGCGCGCGGCGCGCAGAAAGGTCCCGTCCCCGCCGAGGATGACGGCGAAGGAGGCCTCTTTGCGCCAGGTATCGTCCGTGACGCCGGGCAGGGCGATCGCGGAGGCCTCGTGCGGCGGCAGCAGGAAGCTGATCTCTTTTTCCTTGCCCCAGCGCCAGAGCCTCCAGGCCATTTCGATCGCCTCCGGCTTCTGCGTGTTGAAGAGCAGTCCCACCCGTTTGCTGACTTTTTCCATGTAAAACAACTCCTACCTGGGGTGGGCGCAGCTGTTTTGGTGCGCCTCACTCACGATTTTAGCAAAATCCGGCCGCACAGCGGCGCGTTTAACGTTTTTGCGCTTCAGCAGGAAGAGGAATTCGATGTTCCCCTCGGGGCCGCGTATCGGCGAGTAGTCGGCCGCCTCCAATGAGAGGCCGGTCTCGTTTTCGATGAAGTCCGCCACTTCGCCTAGGATATCCCGGTGGAGCGCGGGGTCGGTGACGACGCCCTTCCCCACTCTTTCGCGTCCCGCCTCGAACTGGGGCTTGACGAGGACCGCCATCAGGCCGTCCTCTTTCAGCAGCTCTTCCATCTTGGGAAGCAGCAGCGTAACCGAGATGAAGGACGCGTCCGAGACGATGATGTCGGCTTTTTCGCCGCCGATCATCTCCAAGGTGAGGTTCCGCGCGTTGGTCCGCTCCAGCACCGCGACGCGGGGGTCGCCGCGCAGCTTCCAGGCCAGCTGCCCGTAGCCGACGTCGACGGCGTAGACTTTCGCCGCGCCGTTTGCGAGCAGCACTTCGGTGAAGCCACCGGTGGAGGCGCCGATGTCAACGCAGCGCTTCCCCTCCGCCTTGATGGCGAAGCTGTCAAGCGCTTTGAGCAGCTTGTAGGCCCCGCGGCTCACCCATTCCCGTTCGGGGGCGTCTACTTTGACGTTCGCGCCGGGCGGCACCAAAGAGGCGGGTTTGGTGACGGCGACGCCGCCCACCGTCACGCGCCCCTCCGCGATATAGCTCTGCGCCGCGGTGCGCGAGGCGGCGAGTTTTTTATCCGTAATCAATTTATCAAGACGTATCAGTTTTTGTTTCATTTTGAAGTACAGAGCCGCAGGATGTTTTCGACGGTGAGCCCGCATTCTTCCCACTGCTGCGCTCTGGAGGCGTGCGAGATGAAGCGGTCGGGGACGCCCGCCGAGGCTATTTTGACGCCGTAACCCTTTTCGTTTATGTACGCGGAGACCGCCTCGCCAACGCCGCCGGCGAGGGTGTTTTCTTCCGCGGTGACGACCGTGCCGTGCGTCGTCAGCAGTTCGTCCAGCCCCTCGCGGTCGAGAGGCTTGATAAAGCGGAGGTCCGCCACCGTGGGGCGTTTGCCGGTGATCTTTTCGATCTCGTCCGCGCTCTTCATCATCAGCTCTACGGTGCTGCCGATTCCGATGAGGCAGACGTCCGCGCCGCGTGTGAGCACCTCGAGCCGGCCCCACGGCGCGGGGACGCGCGTCGTTCCGAAAGCGGCGACGCTGGCGGGTGCCTTTCCGCGCGGATAGCGCACCGCCAGCGGAATGGCGCGTTTTTTCCATTCGCGGACGAAGAATTCCAGGTCGGCGGCGTCGCGCGGCGCGGCTATCGTCATCTCCGGTATGGCGCGGAGCCAGGCGGCGTCGAGTATTCCGTGGTGCGTCTCCCCGTCTTCGCCGACGAGCCCCGCGCGGTCTATTCCCAGCAGTACGGGCAGTTTGGGCAGGCATATATCATGCATTACCTGGTCTGCGGCGCGCTGAAGGAAGGTGGAATAGATGCAGACGACGGGGCGCATTCCCGCCGCCGCGAGCCCCGCGGCGTAGATGAGCATGTGTTCTTCGGCGATGCCGGTGTCAAAGAAGCGCTGCGGGTATGCTTTGGCGAAGTTTTCCAGTTTGGTGCCGTCCTTCATCGCCGCGGTGCAGACCGTCACGCGCGGGTCCTCACGGGCCGCCTCGCAGAGGATCTTCGCCATGGCCCCGCTCCAGCTCTCCGCCGTTCCCGCGGCCGCCTGCGACGCGGCGTCTATCTTTGTCTTGGGGCCGATGCCGTGGAAGAACGAGGGGTTCGCCTCCGTCTGCGGGCAGCCCTTCCCCTTTTGGGTCAGGACGTGGATCAGCAGAGGCTCGTCGTAATGGCGCGCGAGCCGGAAGACCTCCTCCATCTCGGCGATGTTGTGGCCGTTGAAGGGGCCCCAGTAGCTTATGTTGAGCTCCTCGAAGACGTTCGTCGGCAAGAGCAGCGATTTGAGCTTCATCTTTATCCGCGAGAGCGAGGAGTTGATGTTTTCCCCGTTCTTCATGTTCGTACACTGGCTCTTTATGTAGTCTTTGAGCTTTTTGTAGGTCGGGTTGACGGCGAGCTTCGCAAGGTGCGAGGCCATGCCGCCGACGCGCGGGTTGATCGACATTTTGTTGTCGTTGAGGATGATGACGACCTTGGATTTGAGCCCCGCGAGGCAGTTCAGCGCCTCGAAGGAGACGCCGTTGAGCAGCGCGCCGTCGCCGATCACCGCGACGACTTCGTGGCCTTCGCCGCGGAGGTCGCGGGCCTTGGCGTAGCCCATCGCCGCCGATATCGAGGTGCTGCTGTGTCCGGTGGTGAAAAAGTCGTAGGGGCTTTCGTCCATGCGCGGGAAGCCCGCGAGGCCGCCCTTCCGGCGCAGCGTCTCAAAGCGGTCGCGGCGCTTTGTGAGCAGCTTGTAGGCGTAGCTCTGATGTCCGACGTCAAAGATTATTTTGTCCGCGTCCGGGTTGAACACGCGCAGCAGCGCCACCGTGAGCTCTACCGTGCCGAGCGACGAGCTCAGATGGCCGCCGTTTTCGAGGGTCACGTCGATTATTTTTTTTCTGAGTTCCCCGCACAGCTCTTGCAGCTCGGCTTCGCTCAGCCCGTACAGGCCTCTGAAATCGTCTACGGATTCTAAAAGGCTCATTTGAATCCCCACCTTGAGGTAATTTTAAATTTAGTCCGCGCACGGCCAAACCGCGGCACGCGTCGGGAAGAGAAAATCCCGAACTGCCGCGGACAGGGCCGGCCGCCGCTTTACGCGGCCGCGCGCCGCCCGAAGCGTCTTAGCAGCTTCTGTGGACGAGGTAGTCCGGCAGAAGCATGAGAAAGTCGTCCTCTTCAAGCAGTCCCGCGAGAGCCTCTTTGGCCGCCGCCGATTCTGCTTCCGCCATCTCTCTCGCCTTGTCCATGCCGTACGCGGTGACATGGGTGAGCTTGCCCTGCTCCTCGTCTTTGCCGGGGGTCTTGCCCAGCTCTTCGGCCGTGCTTGTCACGTCTAGTATATCATCGACTATCTGAAATGCGGAGCCCAGATGGCGCGCGTAGCGGCTGTATCTTTTGAGAATATCCTCGTCGCCGCAGCCGAGCGCCGCCCCCGTGAGCACGGCCGCCTCGATGAGGGCGCCGGTTTTCAGCGACGCGACGCGGCGCACGTAATGCGGGTCGTCTTCCATCCCCGCGGCGAACATGTCGAGCGTTTGACCGCCGCAGACGCCCGCGGGTCCGATGGCCTTCGAGAAGATCAGCATCGCGCGGAGGACGTTCCGCGGGGGGATGTCCTCCAGGCGGGAGAGCGGGAATTCAAGAGACTGGGCGAGCAGCGCGTCCCCCGCGAGCACGGCCAAGGTTTCGCCGAAGAGCGCGTGGTTCGAGGGCTTGCCGCGGCGCATGTCGTCGTCATCCATGCAGGGGAGGTCGTCGTGTATCAGCGTCGCCGTGTGGAGCATCTCCAGGCCGAGGGCCATCGGCAGCGCGTCCTCTGCCCCGACGCCGCATCTTTGGGCCGCCGCGAGGCAAAGTATCGGACGCAGACGCTTGCCGCCCGCCCGGAGGGAGTATTCCATCGCTTCAAAGAGCTTCGGCGGCACGTTCTCCGCGCGCAGCGCCGCGGTACCGGCGATATATTTTTCTACCAGCGCGCCGGCCGCCGCGAATTCCTCTTTTACAGCCTTAAGCTGCCTCTCATTCATCTTTTTTCGCCTCTTCCGTCCCGGCGGCCTGCGGAACCTCTTCGCCATCCTGAGAGAGCGTCGAGATCTTCCGCTGCGCGTCCGCTAAGTAGGCGCGGCATTCGCGCACGAGGGCGATTCCCCGTTCGTACTCCGTCAGCGCGAGATCCAGCGAGAGGGAATCCCCCTCGAGGTCTTTCAGGATCTTTTCCAGCTCTGTCATCTTTTCGACGAAATTCATCTAAAAAACTCCCTTCTCTTTTTGCATCCTTACCAGTTGCAACTTTCAGCTATACTATGATACAATGTCCAGGTTGATTGTTTCAAGGTAAACAAGGGGGGAAACAAATGTCAAAGTTCTGTGATTGCTGCGGCCGTGGGCCGGCAACGGGAAATGCCGTCAGCCATTCCAACCGTCATACAAGACGCCGCTGGCTCATCAACATTCAGAGCGTAAAGGTCGACGTAGGCGGCGGAGAGACGCGTAAACTTCATATCTGCACGAAGTGCCTCCGTTCCGGAAAAGTACAAAGAGCCGTTTAACACGGCTCTTTTTTTATTCCCTTCATTCCCCGCCATTTCCCGCGTCCTCCAGAAGTTCCCGCGCGCCCTCTTCGTCGACGAGAATCTCACGCGGCCGGGCGCCGTCAGCCGGACCGACGATGCCGAGCTGCTCCATCATATCTATGAGCCGCGAGGCGCGCGAAAAACCGACGCGCAGGCGGCGCTGCAGGCCGCTCGCGGAGGCGATGCCCGTCGTCATCACCGTCTCGACGGCCTCTTCAAGCAGGTCGTCGTCAAAGACGCCGCCGTTTCCGCCCGCCGCCCCGCCGCCCTGGGCCTCTATTTCAATGAAGTCGGGTTCACCGAAGGTATTGGTCATGTATTTGAGCCACGACGCGAGAATGTTCTCGTCAATCCACGGCGACTGGATGCGGACCGGCTTCGGGTGTTTGGTCGAAGAAAATAGCATGTCTCCCTTGCCCAGCAGCTTTTCCGCCCCCGCGCAGTCGATGATCGTGCGCGAGTCGGCGTTGCTGGGCAGCGTGAAGGCCACGCGCGCCGGGATGTTGGCCTTGATGAGGCCGGTGATGATGTTGACCGAGGGCCTCTGCGTCGCGAGCATCAGGTGGATGCCCGTCGCGCGCGCCATCTGCGCGAGGCGGCAGATGTATTCCTCGACCTCCTTCGCCGCCGTCATCATCAGGTCGGCGAGTTCGTCGACGACGATGACGATGTGCGGCAGCCTGTCCTTCGGCAGGACCTTTTCGTTGTAGCCCTCAAGGTTGCGCACGCGGATCTTCGCAAAGGTCGTGTAGCGGTTCTCCATTTCCCGTATCAGCCAGGCCAGCGCCTGCACCGCCTTTTTGGGGTCGGTCACCGGCGGCGTCAGCAGGTGCGGCAGTTTGTCGTAGACCGCCATTTCGACGCGCTTCGGGTCGACGAGGATCATCCGCAGCTCCTCCGGCGAGCGCTTCGAGCAGAGGCCGACGATGCAGGAGTTGACGAAGACGCTCTTGCCCGAGCCCGTCGTCCCCGCCACCAGCAGATGCGGCAGCTCCTCCAAGCCGACGACCACGGGGTCGCCGTTGACCGCGACGCCGAAGGGCAGCGGCAGCGAGAGCTTCGCCCTCTTGAAGGCGTCGTCCTCGATCACCGTGCGCAGCGGGATGCCGCGCCGTTTGGGGTTCGGGATTTCGATGCCGACGTAGGGCTTGCCGGGAATCGGGGCCTCGATGCGAAGGCTCGGAACGGCCATCGCAAGCGCGATGTCGTTGGAGAGCGCGGCCACCTTACTTACCTTGATGCCCGGCGCCAGCTGGATGCGGAACTGAATGACGGTCGGCCCCACGAGGATCTCCGCGAGATGCGATTCGATGCTGAACTGTTCGAGCGTGTTGACGATCTTTTCCCCCAGCGGCTCGGCGCGCTCCTCGTCCATCTCTCCGTCGCGCGACTCCTCGGGGCCGAAGAGCTCGATGGGCGGGGGGAATATCCCCTGTTTGATTCGTCCGGCGGCGGAATCTTCCAGGTTAAAGTTGGGGTCCTGAATTACGGCGGAGGCGGTGGAGCCGGATTTTAACGCACCCGCCCGCCGAACGCTCTCCGGATCGTTATAATCGATATCCTCATCGGCGTCGTCGCCGCCGGACGGTTCGCCGTCCTCTTCTTCATAATATTCTTCTCCGTCTTCCTCTTCGCCGCCGTCGTCCGCGCAGGCGAAATAGTCGCCCTCGCCGCACTCCATGATGTTGGGAGCGCCTTTGTCCCGGCGCGGGGCCTCGCGGCCATATTCCTCAAACTCGCCCTTCACCGCGTCTTTTTTCTTCTTGTGCCTGCGTCCGAAGGAGGGGAAAGTTATTTGGGGCAGTTTTATATATGAAAAAATATGGATGTTATAGAAAATCAGGGCGAAATAAATCAGCAGCAGGCCGATGATGAAGGTCCCCAGCACGCCGGTCGTCTTGTATATTATGAGGCTCAGGAAGTGTCCGAAGGCGCCCGCCGCGATATAGGGGAAGCGCAGCAGGTCCTCGCCGCCCGTCAGCTGGTTGAGCCCCAGCAGCAGCGAGGCGAGCAGAAAGACGAAGAACGTCCCGCAGAGCTGCCTGAAAAAACCTCTGATCTCTCTTGACAGGAACCGGGAGAGCGAGAAGTAAAGCACGAACAGGAGGGGGACGATGACGGAGCCGCCCGCCACCGCCAGCAGGAAGGCGGCGATACGCGCGCCGCCTTCGCCCGTCCACGTCGTGTAGAGCGAGGCGATGATGTAGAGGGTCAGGAGCAGAACGATGATGTTCGCGATCTTTACCGCCGGCCTGATGTTTGCGAAGGACTCCGCCAGCCGCTCTTTGACGCTTCTGGAGGGCTCTTTTGCGGCCCTTCTCCTTGCGGGCGCTTTTTCTCTCATGCCTCGCTGCCCCCCACGGTGAGTCCCTCGATGAGCATGGAGGGCTGTCCGTCGGTCACCGGCACGCCCTGTCCCGATTTGCCGCAGATTCCCGGGTCCATGATGAGGTTGTCGCCGAGCGCCGCGATTTTTGCGAGCGCCTCGGGGCCGTTGCCCGTCAGAATCGCGCCGCGCACCGGTACGGTGACCTTCCCTTTTTCGACGAGGTATCCCTCGGTGACGTAGAAGACGAAGTCTCCCGACGTTGGGTCGACCTCGCCGCCGCCCATCTTTTTGACGTAAAGGCCGTTTTCCGTCCTGGCCAGCATCGAATCGAAGCCGTCTTTGCCCGGCGTCAGATAGGTATTGCTCATGCGCGGCACCGGGATGTTCCGGTACGATTCACGGCGGCCGTTGCCAGTCAGCGGCAGGCCGTAGAGCTGCGAGGAGAGGACGTCGGTGAGATATCCCTTCAGGACGCCGTTTTCGATGAGGACGGTACGCTGCGCGGGCGTGCCCTCGTCGTCGAAACGGTAGGCGCCGTAGAGCCCCGGCATCGCCGCCTCGTCGATCATCGTGACGCTCTCGTGCGCCACCTGCTCGCCGACGCGGCCGCGGTAGACGGAGTAGTCCTTCTCCACGATATCCGCTTCAAGGCCGTGGCCGCAGGCCTCGTGAATGATCGTGCCCCCGGCCTCGCCGTCCATGAGGACGTTCATCACGCCCGCGGGGCAGGGACGGGCCTCGAGCATCAGCAGCGCGCGGCGCAGCGCCGTGCGCGCCACCGCAAGCGGCGCGGCGCCGCGCCAGAAATCCTCCTCACAGAGCGACATGCAGCGGCGTTCCGAGCCGGTCTGCAATACGCCGTCCCGTTCGGCGATCACCTGTGCCGTGAAGGAGGAATAATAGCGCCTGTCAAAGGCCGCCGTGCCGTCGGGCTTGATTATCAGCACCCGCCGGTGCGAGACCGAGTAACGGTAGGAGCTCTGCCTGATATGCTTTGATTCTTTTTTGATCGTTTCGTCTATCTCGCGGAAAAAGTCTACCGCGGGCGGCGTGATGGGCTCGCCCCGCTCCATCAGCAGCCGCGGCGAGGAGCTCTCTCTTACGCCCTCCATACCGGCCGAGGCGGCGCATTCCGCGAAGGAGGCGGCGACGGCGGCCTCGTCGTTGCCGGGGGCGTGCGCGTAGAAGGTCCGGCCCTCTATGATCACGCGGCTTCCCGCGCCGTCGGAGGTCGACGACGAGATGCCGTCTATTTTGCCGTCCTCAAAATGGACGGAATGCCCTTCGCCGCTCTGGATGAAGATGTCGGCGTATTGGGCCCCTCTTCTGACCGTCTCTTTTATGTTATCGTGCAGCAATTCAAATTTGTCTGTCATATCTCAGCCTCTCCCGTGTCGTTCGTTTCGTCGTCGGTCTTTATCTCGATGCCCTCGCCCCGCAGGGATTCCACCAGCGCCATGATGTGCGGCAGCTGCTCCCGCGGGCTGAAGACCGTTATCCTGCCAGCCTTCGCGTCGTCCGTCTGGAGGAAGCCTACGCCCTCCGCGGCGTCTATGATCCAGCTGATATAGTATATATCTTTTGGCGGCACGACGAGGCGTACCGCGGCTATCTCCGGCTTCACAGCCCCGCCTTCCTCTGCTTTGCCAGGTGTTCTTCGTAGTTTTTGCTGAAGACATGCCGCCCGTCGTTTCCCGCGAAGAAGAAGAGGTAATCGCTCTTCTTGGGCGAGAGCGCGCTTTTCCACGAGCTTTCGCCAGGGACGCATATCGGCCCCGGCGGCAGGCCTCCCACAAGGTATGTGTTGTAGGGGGAGTTTATCTCGAGGTCCCGGTAGGACAGGCGCTCCTTCTTTATATTCAGTTCGTCCCAGGCGTAGATTACGGTGGCGCACGACTGCAGCCGCATGTTTTTCTCCAGGCGCTTGAGGAAGATGCCGGCCAGGACCGGCCGCTCGTCGGCGGCCTTCGCCTCCCCCTCGACGAGCGAGGCCAGCGTGCCGCGCGTCAGCACGGAGCGCGCGTCGGCGCCGGCGGGGATATCCCGGCCAATCCGTTCGTACCAAAGCGCGGAGGCCCTCTTCACAAACTCGTCGGCCGCCTGCGGCCCGGGGGCTAAGAAGTACGTCTCGGGAAGCAGGAAGACGAGGCGCTCCTCTTTTTTCGGCGGCAGCCACGGCCTCACCGCCGGCGGGAAGTTTTCCGCCTTTTCCATCGCGGCGTTGAAATACGACGCGCCCTCGGGGCTGACGCCGAAGAGCGCGGCTGCCCGCCGATAGCGGAAGCCGGGGATCAGCGTGACCCTGTTTACGACGGGCTTCGCCTTTGCCAGCTGCCGCGCGACTCCCGCGGGCGTCGATTTATAGAGGCTGTAGAGCCCCGGCTTTATCCGGCGGTCTATGCCGATGCCGGCCATCGCCCGCGCGAGAGCCCCGGCGTCGTCCACGGCGCCCGCCCCCGCGATGATCTCCGCCGCCTGGCGCGCGGAAACGCCGCCGGGAATGACGGCCTCGACAGACCGCGAGAGATTCTTAGGCAGCTCCGGGTACGCGCGGGGAAGATAAAAACAGATGAAACAGTATACGGAAGCGGTAAATAAAAATAATAGAAGCTCCTCGCTTTTTTTACACATAAACGCCTCTCCCCCTGATATTTGCGTATCTTTGTTATTATATATTAAAAATGGCTGACTGTAAGCAAAACATAAAAAATTTTTGGCGGATGGCGGCCTCTTGTATTGACATTAAGAAAAGTTAGGGGTATAAATGTTAGCTAATTAAACTTTGAGTCAAAGGAGAAGGAACATGAGGAATAAAACTTATTCATCGTCGATATCGTCATCGTCTCTCTCCTCCGGATGCCCGTCATGCGGCTGTCCCGCGCCGCGCCGCCGGTCTCAAAGCGAATAACGCCGATGTTGTAAGCATATTCAGGCGAATAACCGCGGTAACGTTTTGAGATCGAAGGCTTTCTTTCGGTCTCTTTTTATTTTTTATACACTGGAGGTTTTATTGTGAAGAGAAAATACCTGCTCACTCCCGGCCCCGTGGAGGTTCCCGAGAGCGTTCTCCGGGCTGGGGCGGCCCCGTTGATCAGCCATAGATGCGGCGAATTTTCCGCGCTTTTCAAGGGCGTCTCGCGCAAGCTGGAGAGCCTCTTGGAGAGCGAACAGCCGGTGATCATACTTCCCTCTTCTGGTACGGGCGCGCTTGAATGCGCCGCCGTGAACTTCCTCCGCGCGGGAGACAAGTTTATTTCTCTCTCCTGCGGCGTCTTCGGCGACCGTTTCCGCGAGATCGCCGCCCGCACGGGAGCCAAGGGCGTATATGTCGACGCGGCCCCAGGTGCCGCGCCCGCGCCAGAGGCCGCCGCGGCGGCGCTGCGCGAAAACCCCGACGCGCGCGCCCTGCTCATCACCCACAACGAGACCTCGACCGGCGTCACCGTGCCGGTCCAGGAGATTATCGCGGCGCTGCCCGCCGAAGACCGTCCGCTGATACTCGTCGACGGCGTGAGCTCCGTCGGCGCAATCGAGTGCCTGCCCGAAAAATGGGGCGTCGACGTGCTCTGCACCGCCTCGCAGAAGGGGCTGATGACGCCGCCCGGCCTCGGGCTCGTCTGGCTCTCAAAGAAAGCGACGGGGGCGCTTGCGGCGCGCGAGTGCCCCAGCTACTATTTTGATTTGAAGCTCCATCTGAAAAATATGAAGCCGGAATCCTACGCCAACCCCTATACGCCGCCGGTGTCGCTCTATTACGCGCTTGACGCGGCGCTCGACGTTATTTTAGCCGCGGGCGCGCGGGAGTGGTTCGCGCGGCGCGGGCGCTATGCCCGCGCCTTCGCGGCGGCGCTTGAGGAGCTCGGCTGCGAGCTGCTGGTGAAAGACAAGAGCCTGCGTTCCGCCGGCGTGACGGCCTTCTCCGCGCCGGACGGCGCGAGCGAGGCGGTACGCAAGCGTCTTGCCGCGGCGGGATTCGAGACGGCCGGCGGCCAAGGGACGCTTAAGGGAAAACTGATCCGCGCCGCGCACTACAGCGATTGGGGCATGGATGAAATGGAAAATATCCTGCGGGCCTTTGCGGAAGCTCTTGGCAAAAATACAGATGATAAATATCTTAAAACTGCCCAAAAAATTTTTGAAGGATAAATACAGACGCTAGGCGATGGGAGACAGTGTAATGGATAAGAAATGGAAGATACTGGTAACGGAAAAGGTCGGCGAGTCCGGACTCGATATTTTCCGGAACGCCCCCGACGTCGATTTCGACGTGGAGATGGGGCTTACGGAAGAGGAGCTGCTCGCGAAGCTGCCCGCTTACGACGGGATTCTGACGCGCAGCGGCACGACGATGGACGAGAAGAAGATCGAGGCCGGTAAAAACCTCAAGGTGATCGGGCGCGCCGGCGTCGGCGTCGACAACATCGACTTGCCGGTCGCGAGCCGCCACGGCATCATCGTCATCAACGCGCCGAGCGGCAACACCCTAGCGGCGACGGAGCTGACGATGGCGAATCTGCTCGCCATCGTGCGTCATGTGCCGCAGGCCTGCAGCTCGCTGCACAAGGGCAAATGGGACCGCAACCGCTTTACGGGGTGCCAGCTCAGCGGCCGCAAGCTTCTCATCATCGGCCTTGGGCGCATCGGCAGCGAGGTCGCGAAGCGCGCGCGCGCCTTCGGCATGGAGATCATCGCCTACGATCCCTATATACCGCAGAAGAAGGCCGACTCTCTCAATGTGGAGCTGGTGAGTGACCTCGAAGGGGCCGTATCCCTCGCCGACGTCGTGACGATCCATACGCCGCTGACGCAGGAGACCAGCAACATGATCGACGCGGACATGCTGCGCGCCTTCAAGCACGGCGCCTATTTCGTCAACTGCGCGCGCGGCGGCATCGTCGACGAGGCGGCGGTGGCCGAGGCGGTGCGCGAGGGGCGGCTCTCCGGCTTCGCGACGGACGTCTTCAGCGCCGAGCCGCTTTCGGCGGACCATCCATTCCTCGCGGAGGACATCGCCGAACGGATCGTCATTACGCCGCACATCGGCGCGAACACCGTCGAGGCACAGTCCGAGGTCTCGCGGATCGCGGCGCACAACATGCTGATGGTGCTCCGCGGCGAGCCCTATTCCCACGCGGTGAATCTGCCCTTCCTGGAGCAGGCGCTCAACAGCGACCAGCGGATGTATCTCAGCCTCTCCCGCAAGCTCGGCGTCCTCGCGGCGAAGCTCGCGCAGGTGCGCGGGTCCGCCGCCCACAACTGCCACGTGACGCTGCGCGGCGCGCTCTTCGATGACGAGGAGAAGCGCGTCGCGAACCAGCTGCGCCCCTACACCATCGCCGTCCTCAAGGGGATGCTCGAGGTGAGCGTCGGTTCCTCCGTCACCTACATGATCGCCCCGCTGCTCGCGAAGGACCGCCACATATCGATAGACGAGAGCTGCGGCGAGTCCAAGACCTACAAGAATACCATCGAAGTGGAGCTGGAGACGGAAAAGGGCGCGGTATCGCTGCTGGCGACGATCACCGAAGAGGGACGCCAGCGCATCGTCCGCGTCAACGACTACTGGGTGGACTTTGTGCCCAGCGGCAAGCTGCTCATCTTCCAGAACCACGACCGCCCCGGCGTCATCGGCAAGATCGGCAGCGTCTTAGGCGCGGCGGGCGTCAACATCGCGAACTTCGCCCTCGGACGCAAGGAGGGCAGCGGCCTCGCGCTCGGCGCGCTGGAAATCGACGGTGAGACGGACGACAAGCTGCGCGGCGAGCTTGTGAAAAACGGCGACATGGTCTGGGTCACGACCGTAGATTTTACAAAGGCGGGATAGGCGATGCGGTTTTTTGTAATCAGACACGGCGAAACGGCCTGGAACGTCGCGGGACGCTTTCAGGGACAGCAGGATACCGACCTCAACGAAAGGGGCCGGGCGCAGGCCGACATGCTCGGCGGACGGCTCGCGGGGCATAAGTTCGCGGCGGTGCTGACGAGCCCCCTCGCGCGCGCGCGAGAGACCGCCGAGCGCGCCGCGGCGCGGTGCGAATACGGCGAATTCTTAACGGCGGCGGCGCTGACGGAGATCAATCACGGCGACTGGGAGGGACGCCTCGCCGACGAAATCGCCGCAAAATGGCCCGCGGAGCTCCATAAATGGCACACCGCCCCCGAAACGGTGACGATGCCCGGAGCGGGCGGCGAGAACCTTGACGACATCCTGCGGCGCGCGGCGCCCGCCGTTGAGGCGGCGGCAAAAAAATATCAGGGCGACGTGCTGCTTGCCTCGCACGACGCGGTGATCAAGGTGCTGCTCTGCTACTGGCTCGGCGCGCCGCTCTCCAGCTTCTTCCGCTTCCAGGTGCCCAACTGCAGCATTACCGTGGTGGAGGTCAGAGAGGGGTTCGCGCCGCGGATGCTTTTGATGGGGGACGCCGCCCATCTTGGCGATCCCTTTGAGCGTCCCGAACAGAAAGGGCTGTAGTATAATATATGTCACTGTTGAATTTTTGAATAGGCGAGTGATGATATAGATGTTAGGCGCGCTGATCGGCGACATCGTGGGTTCCGTCTTTGAACGGGCCCCGCACAAATCCAAAGATTTTGATTTTATCTCGGAGAAGAGCCGGTTCACGGATGATTCCGTGCTGACCGTCGCGACGGCGGACGCGCTTCTCCACGGCTACGATTACATGCCCGTCTTTAAATATTGGGGCCGCTCCTACCCGAACGCGGGCTATGGGCAGAAATTTTACCGCTGGTGCCTCTCCGACAGCGACGAAGCCGGAGAGAGCTACGGCAATGGCTCCGCGATGAGGGTCTCCCCCGTCGGCTGGGCTTTTGAGAGCCTCGACGAGGTGCTTGCGGAGGCCAAAAGGAGCGCCCTCCCGAGCCACAACCACCCGGAGGGCGTTAAGGGCGCCTGCGCCGTCGCGGCCGCCGTCTTTCTCGCGCGGACTGGCAAGAGCAAGGAGGAGATCAGGGACTACGTCGCCGGCGAATTCGGCTACAACCTCAGCCGGACGCTGGAGGCGATCCGCCCCGAATACGTCTTCGATTCCTCCTGTCAGGGCAGCGTCCCCGAGGCGATCATCGCCTTTTTAGAATCCGAATCTTACGAGGACGCGCTCTGCAACGCCATCTCCCTTGGCGGCGACTCGGACACGCAGGCCTGTATCGCGGGCGCGATCGCCGAAGCTTTCTACGGCCCCGTCTCGAAGCGCTGGGTGACGCTGCTGAACATCCTCATGCCGCAGGAGGCGGTAAAGATCGTCGACGAGTTCAATAAAAAGTATCTGGATGCGCGTTATAACTTCTTCTGCTGCGGCAGGGAGAGCGCGGACGGCAGGCCCTCCGATAACGGTATGCCGTATGACCTCATGAGGCTGGACCCCGGCGGCTGCCGCTGGTGGGTGAAGGAGCTCGGCACGCAGGACGAAGTCTGGGCCTTTGTCGCGGAATCTGAGCTCCCGCATGAGGCGAGCGTCTTTTTCTCGACGGACACGGCGGTGGTCTTTGACCAGCTCTGTTTCAAATCGTTCGAGGACGCCTTCGTCGCGCTCAACCGCAACGGCTTTGACCTCTATTTTGAGAATTACGCGCAAGGCCAAGAGGGCTTCGGTTATTATTCCTCCTCGCCGCGCGGCCGTTTCCGCATCGAGCCGCACCCGCTCTTCTCCTCCGGCAAACACTGGATCTGAGAACCCGCCGCGCCCGCCTCTTCGGCAGAGCCGCGGGCGCGGTTTTTTGTCATGCCCCGGCGGCGGGTGAAGGGAGGGACGCGCCCCGATGCACTATGTTAAGGTGAAGGGTATTCTGTCGGCGAAGAACGGGATGAACCTCTATCGCGGCTGCTCGCACGGCTGCATCTACTGCGATTCCCGAAGCGGCTGCTACCGGATGGCGCACGACTTCGAAGACATTGAGGTTAAGGAAAACGCCGTCGATCTGTTGGAGGCAGCCCTCATGCGCAAGAGAAAAAGGTGCATGATCGGCACGGGCTCCATGACGGACCCCTATATCCCGCTGGAGCTGGAGACCGAAAATCTCAAAAGGGCGCTCTCCGTGATCTATAAATATGGCTTCGGCTTCACCGTCATCACCAAATCCGCCCGCGTGCTGCGCGATCTGGAGCTGCTGAAAAAGATCAACGAAAGGGCCAAGTGCGTGGTGCAGATGACGCTCACCACCCGCGATGAGGCGCTATGCCGTAAGCTGGAGCCTAACGTGAGCACGACAGGCGAGCGTTTCGCGGCGCTCAAACAGCTGCGCGAAGCGGGGATACCGACGGTCGTCTGGCTTTCCCCCATCCTTCCCTTCATCAACGACACGGAGGAAAATATCGCCGGGATACTGGATTACTGCGTACAGGCACGGGTTCGCGGCGTCGTCTGCTTCGGCATGGGGCTGACGCTGCGCGAGGGAAATCGGGAATATTTCTACCGCCGGCTTGACAGCCTCTTTCCCGGCCTGAAGGAAAAGTATATGGAAAGCTACGGCGACCGCTATGCGGCAATCAGCCCTCGCGGCGGCAGGCTGATGAGGCTCTTTCACGAGCAATGCGCCGCCCACGGCCTCGCGCACGACAACGGCCGGATATTCGCATATCTGAGCGCCTTTGAGGAGAAAACCTTCGGTACTCAATCACGCCTCTTCTAAAATTCCGGGCCGGCGCAAACCGGCATCACGCCTCTGCCGGCTGGCCCCCGTCGTTTTTGCGGGTAAATTTCACCAGCGTCTCATAGAGTTTCATCGTGTCGATCGGCTTGGACAGGTGTTCGTTCATTCCCGCGTCAAAGGATAATTTGACGTCTTCGTCGTAGGCGTTCGCCGTCACGGCGATGATGGGGACTGTTTTTGCGTCCGCCTTGTCCAGGGCGCGAATGGCTTTGGCGGCTTCCAGCCCGTCCATTACCGGCATTCTGATATCCATCAGGACGGCGTCGAAGTGCCGCGCGGGCGACGAATTAAATTTATCGACGCCCTTTCTGCCGTCTTGCTCCCAGGTTACGCGGCAGCCTGCCTTTTCAAGCAGCTTTTTGGCGATCTCCGCGTTCAGCGGATGGTCCTCGACCAGCAGTATCCTCTTGCCGGAAAGAGCGGCCTTAATTGACGCCAGCCTTTCGCTACCCGCTTTGATGGTGTTTGTGACGTCGCTGTTATCGACCAGTTCAAAATCCAGCGCCACGCTGAAGGCGGTGCCGGAGCCAAGCGCGCTTTCGACTTTGATCGTGCCGCCCATCATTTCAACTAATTTTTTGGCAATCGACAGTCCCAGGCCGGAACCGGCGAATTGCGCCGTCATATCGTTGCTTTCCTGAGAAAACGGCTTGAAGATGCCGTTTTTCAGAAAATCAGCGCTCATGCCAATTCCCGTATCCCGCACGCTGAGGAGGTGATGAGAGATCATGCCGTCGCGGCCGGCGCATTCAAAGGTAAATTCGACCGTGCCGCCCTCCGGCGTGAACTTGATCGCGTTGGACAGAAGGTTGACGAATATCTGTTTCACGCGCAGGGGGTCGGTTTTGATAAACCGGCGCAGGTCGACGTTTTTATTGACCGCCCGCAAGGTAATGTTTTTGTTGTCCGCCGTCTGTTTTACCATCTCCACAATGCCTTCCCACAGCGCGGCGCTTTCAATTATCTGCGGCTCGATCGTCATCCGGCCGCTCTCTATTTTTTGGAAATCCAGGGAGTCGTTGATGAGTCCCAGCAGGTATGTGCCGGAGCGTTTGATCTTGTCGATGCTCGCTTTCAGCTCCCGCGGGTCGTTTTCGTCTTCCGACATCGCGGCCAAGCCCAGAATCCCGTTCATCGGCGTCCTCATGTCATGGCTCATGCGCGCGAAAAATTCCGTCTTTGCGCGGTTGGCGGCCTTTGCCTCTTCAAGAGCGTTTTCCGTTCGCCGGAGCTGCTCCTGCTCTTTGCGGTACATATCCGTGATGTCGCTCTGGAAATAGAGGATCGTCGTCTTTGTATCGTCCAGATAACAGAACTGGAATTTCTTCCATTGAACCGGCCGCCCACCGGCCGCTACCGAATAGGTGAAGTAATAGTCGTCTTTTTGAGCGAGCCGCCTCATGATGTTCTCCAGCGCAAAGAGCGCGGCGATTCTCTCCTTATCGGCGGGGAGCGCAAGGGCGGAAACGACGGCGCCCGCGAGGCCGCTAAAATCCCCCTCCGCGGCGGGAGACGGCCCCGCAAGGCCCGGCCCCATATTTTTCATCACGTAGCGGCCCGTCTTTACGTCGAGCAGCCCCAGTATGTCGTGTTCCATATTGCTCAGCTTGGAGACGATCTGTCCCTCGACGACGCGTTCCGTAATATCATAAGAATAAATAAAGACGACGACGTCGCCGGAGTCCGGCTCTTCAAAAAGAAAATATTTCAGCGCCGTCCAAATGCCCGTCCCGTCCGCCATTAATCTCTTGTATTCAATATTGCCTTCGCTTACGCCCTGCGAAAACTTCCTGATCAGGCTGCCGCGGTCCATTTGCCGGCGTATTTCGCCGCCCTTTGCGGGAGAGGCGGCGGTGAGCGCAAGTTTTTCCACGGCGTCGTCGTATTTATCGCTTTCATCGATAAATAGCGACCCCTTTGCCTTGCCCTGAAAAAAGAGCGTCGTGTTCCGCGACAAATTATGGCGGCCCTTCGCGATCAGGTCGTCCGCGTCCATCTTGGACATGAGGTCCAGCTGCCGTAAATATTTCTCCTCTTTTTCTTTTTGCTCAGTCACGTCGATCGACGTGCCGATTGCCTTGATCAGGGCCCCCGTCTCGTCATACACCGGCGTCAGAATGACCCTCTCCCACCAGTAATCCTTTGAATCAGGGCCGCGCATGAGAAAATCGCCCTGCACGGTCCTGCCGCCGGCGGCCGCAGAGTAGAGCTCCCGATACGCGGCCGCGCTGTCCGGGTGCACGCAGCCGCCCGTGATCAGGCTCTCCGGCACGTTTTCAACGATTTTCCCCCACGCCTGACGGTGGATGGAGAGGGTATTTCTGCTGATCAGGTGATTTTTAAAATCATAATCCCAGGCCGACATATTGGCGCTTCGCATGGCAATCTCCAGAACGGCCGCGTTTTCCTGCAGCGCCCGCTGCGCGGCGACCACTTCGCCGATGCCGGAAAAGCTGCAATATATCGTAATCCGCTCCGGTTTTCGCTCTACGACCGAGGCGACCATGCGAATCCAGACATATTCGCCGTCTCCCCTCACGGCGCGATAGTTGAAGTCGGCCTGGTCCGCGCCGTTTAAAATATCCTGGACCGCGCTCCGCACGGACGCACGGCCGTCGGCGTCTATGCCGTTTAGGAAAACGCCGCCGGTCCTCGCGCGGCGCTCGCAGCGGCCGTCCGCGACGAGCTGGTAATAGCTGTCGTTCATGTACAGTTCGCGGGGCTCTCCGTTCACAATCTCAAAAATGCCCACCCCGCCGGGGATGGAATTCAGCAGGACGGCTTTTTGATCTCTGTCTTCCTGAAGCAGCTTTCTTTGTTTCAGTTCCGCTATTTTGCGGCGCTGGATGACGATCAGGAAAAATATCAGCAGCAGCAGCGCGACGATGACGCCGGAGACGCAGACGGCGAGGACCGGCTGGCTGTAGATCACGTCGCTGATCTTTTTATTGGAGGCCGCCGCGTCGATCAAACCGCTGTAGACGGCCTGATTGGTGTCATTGTCGCTCAGCGAGGCGATTCCTTTGTTGAGAATTCCGATAAGCCGCGGGTCGCACTTTTTATTCACGCCGAAGCACAGCCCCCACGAAAAATCACTGATCTGGACGGTTTTAAGGTTGGCCAGCTCATGCCTGACGCCGTAGTATTCCGCCGCGTGGTTGGCGATCAGGGCGATATCGGCCCGGCCGTCATTGACGGCGTTCATACATTCCTCGTTGGCATGATATTCGATAAATTCATAGGAGGGCATCTTCTTCTTCATCGCCACGGTCGAATACGAGCCGACGCATACCGCTACCCGGTAGGAGGCGGCTTTCGCGTAGAGGTTGGGGACTGCGCCCCTGGTCACCGCGCAGTAATAGATATTGACGTAGGGGGCCGTTATCAGCAGATCGTTCTTCCGGGCCATGCCGGGGTCGCCGGCGATCCCGGAAACCAGCATGGTCTCCCCTTTTCTGGCGGCCGCGATCGCCTCCGCGTAGGATTCCTTCTTTATATATTCGACCTTCAGCCCGACGCGCTCCGCAACGGTATCTAAAAGGTTGGGAATAATCCCGCCGACCTGATCCGCGTGCCGGAGCGAAAAGGCATAGGGAATCCAGGAGGTATCCATCGCGATCGTCACCACGGGGTTGCGCGCGAGGTAGTCCTTTTCTTCTTTGCTTAGTGAAACGACGGCTGTCATACTGCCCGGCGCTTCCGGCGCCGCGAAGCAGGAAAAAGCGGAAGCCAGTAAGATTAATATTGCAGCAGCGGCAACAAGAAGCCTGTTGTCAGTTTTCTCTTCATCCGTTCTCATTTCTTGACCGCCTCTTTATTATTATTTATTCGATATATCCGTCGATTCAATTATACCCCCCAATCGAGTTTACAGCGCGCGGCGGATTTCCGGCCTCCCGCCGCGGCAAAAAGCGGACGGATAGGGGAAGGTCGGGCCGCCGACCCGCGTTTGGATAAAACAAAGTTTTTACTGAGCCTGATATTAGAGAAAACTACCTGTATTCCTCTAACGGGCTGGGGTATAACTATAAGCGCAAAATAAATATCATCACAAACGGAGGATTTACCAATGAAGAAGTTTGCATCAATGTTTGGCGTAATGTTAGCGGCGCTGTTGATAATGGGAACCGCCCAGATCAACGCGGCGGAGGCGGCGGCCTATCCGTTAAAGAAGATCTCGCCGCAGGAAGTGGCCGTTCTGCTGGAGACGCAGCGCCCGATTGCGATCATCGACGTTCGCAGTCTGCCCGATTTTAAAGCCGGACACATCCCCATGGCGGAATCGCTTCCCTTTGAGTTGATGATGGACGCCGTGACGCACTCGATGATCCCTGACGTCAACAAGGTGATCGTAGTCTACGGCGCAAGCGACAAGATGAGCCGGGAGGCCGGTCAGAAGCTGTGCGATTTCGGCTATAAAAACGTCTACTACATGCCCACCTTCACCGAATGGGTCGGCGAAGTGGTGATCATCAGGCCGGCAAAGTAATTTTTTTGATCTGGATGGACGGGCCTCCCGCGCGGGAGGCCCGTTTGTTGTGACGGGCTAAATGTGCGCGGCGATTCATTTTTGTTTATTTCTTGTTATTGATTATTTGCGGAGTGGTTATAGAATAAAGAGCGGGTAATTTTATATTTTGGGAGGAATCGTTTTGGAACTTAAAGGAAGCAAGACAGAGAAAAACCTTTGGGAAGCCTTCGCCGGAGAATCGATGGCGCGCAACAAGTACACCTATTTCGCATCAGCGGCGAAAAAAGCCGGCTACGAGCAGATCGCGGCGATATTCCTGGAGACGGCGGAGAATGAAAAGGAGCACGCGAAGCTCCACTTCAAAGCCTTATCCGGGATCAGCGACACCCTTGCCAACCTCCTGGCCGCGGCGGCCGGGGAAAACGACGAATGGACGGAGATGTACCCGCGCATGGCGAAAGAGGCGCGCGAAGAGGGGTTTGGCGAGCTTGCCGTAATGTTTGAGAACATCGGCAAGGTCGAGGCCGAACACGAGAAGCGTTACCGCGAACTCGCGAAGAACGTCGAAGACGGCACCGTATTCGCCAAGGGCGGCAAGCTTTTCTGGAAGTGCCGCAACTGCGGCGCGGTCTTCGAACTCGACAAAGCGCCCGAAAAGTGCCCCGTCTGCCAGCACCCGCAGGCCTACTTCGAGGTTCAGGCGAAAAACTGGTAAGACTCTTTACCGCTATCGGTAAAAGTGCCGCGATTTTAAAGTCTTACTTTAAGATCGCGGCACTTTTTATCCCGCGGCGTCCGGCTGAAGGCGACGCCGCGAGACGACGGTCAGATTTTCGGCACGCCCCTTCTCCATGCGTCCCAGTTGCCGATAATCTCCTTGACGACAGGCGAGGCGACGCGGTAATTGTTGATCACGCCGATCGCGAAGGCCCGTCCCGATTCGCCGGCGGGCCTGCCGTGGGGTTTCTGGTCAAAGTCGGTCGCCGCCCTGATGATCAGCAGCCTGTCAAGATGCCGGCTCCGCTTAAGCACGTAGGCGATGGCGTTGTCTTCCTCCTGCAAAATCCCATACCTTCCCGCCCGGTGCTCGCGACAGAGGCGCTCGGCGTAAGCTGAAACTTCGCCGCCGCTTCTTTGGGGGCTGGCCGTCACCGAGGTGGCCTGATATATCAAAGGACTTGACCGGGCTGTTTTTAATGGATAAAGATTACGATATTTCGCGGCTCTCGCGTTGTCCGCGAGCTTTGTCCCCCTGTTGAGCCGGAGGGACCACCATACCAGGTCGCCGTTGAGCCGAAAGAGGCTGCCGCTTTTTACCGCCGTGAATTTTTTCTTTCCTTTTTTGACGACAACCGTTTTATATTCGTGATCAAGCGCCCATGCGGCGATACATACGGAGCCCGTGGAGGCGGTCTGCGGCGGCACGCTGGCGTATCCGCAAACGATGAAATAGGCTTCGCTGAAATCGAAACGTTCGTCTTTCAGCAGCGCGGAAAGCGAACCCGCGGCGCCCTTTTTGCCTCTGGCGATCGTGACGAAGGCCAGCCCCTCCTTGATATATATGTAGGAATCGGTTCCTTTGACGCGGTAGTATTCGGCGTCGGCAAAGTTTTTATCATACCAGCGTTTTATCTCCAGCGAATATTTTATTGGAACGCGAGAGATATCTTCAACGGTATAAGTGGTAAGGATCACCACCTTTAAAGGGATCGTCCCGGCCTTGGCCGGCGGCGCGAGGAAGAGAAGGCAGAGCGAGAGGAAAATCGTCAGTTTTTTTAATTGCATCGGCATCACCATTTAAAACCATCACCTGGTAAATTGAGAGAAAATTATATCAGAAGACGGTCGTTTTTTGAAATAAAACGGGACATGATCAGTAAAAATGACGATTTTTAAGAAGAAAGCGACGGACATCATAAACGCATGAAAGATTATTCTCCCCGCGCCGGTGCTGCCGTTAAAAGGCTTTAACTATATATACCATACCGGCAGCGACATATCCTGTTCCGTGAGGCTTATCGGTCTTTCGTACATATCGATGACGCAGCCCATTCCGCGTTTTTTCCCCTGGATTTCGTCAAGAAAGGAGAAGGCGGAACAGTCTTTTTTGTTGGGCGCCGCGTGCTTTTTGACCTCTACAGGATATAGCGTGCCCTCGTCCTCGATGATAAAGTCGATTTCGTGGCCCTCTCTGTCGCGGAAATAATAAACTTCGGGATCGATTATCCCCATGTTGTAATAGCTTTTTAATATCTCAGTAAAGACAAATGTCTCAAAATACGCTCCCGCCATGGCGCCGTCCCTGATCGTATCGGCGCTCTTCCATCCGGTAAGGTAGGCGGCAAGCCCCGTGTTCAAGAAATATAGTTTTGGCGTCTTCATCTCCCTTTTTATGACATTGGAGCAATAGGGCCTGAGCCTGTATACGAGCCCGGAGGCCTCAAGAATAGAGATCCACTTCTCCACCGTCGGAGCCGATATCCCCACGTCCCTGGCTACCGCGCTTTTGTTAAGCTGCTGCCCTGTTCGCGCCGCAATGTTCCTCATAAATGAAAGAAAGAGCCGGGCGTCGCCCACCTGGGCAAGGGTAAGGATGTCACGCTCAATATACGTTCTGATATAAGAGCTGTAATATGGTTCCCAGCGCATCGCTTCGTTTGCGTAAAGTTCCGGCATCCCCCCCTTGTATATATGCTCCCATATGAGAGCATAATCGGCTTCTGGTTTTGAGGCCTCTCTTTGCGCGATATATTCATGGGTTGGCAAAAACTTCTCCCGGAAGCTGACGCCCGCGAGCTCTCGCATTGAAAGCCCTCCCAGGTTTAGGATCCCTATCCTGCCGGCGAGAGACTCGGAAACATTTTTCATCATGCTGAACTGCTGCGAGCCGGAGAGAAAAAAGAGTCCTTTGCCGCCGCCGGAGTCTATCCTCAGCTTCAGCGCTCTGAAAAGAGTCGGGGCGTATTGGACCTCGTCTACGATGATAGGCGGCTCGTTGTCCATAAAAAATAGGTTAGGATCGTCTACCGCCTGCTCAAGCAGCAGCGCATCGTCAAAGCTCACATAGCGCATTTGCGGATGGCAGTTTTTCAGCAGCGTGCTCTTTCCTACCTGCCGCGCCCCCGTGACAAGCACGCTGCCGAACATCTTACCATACTCCAATACCGTATTTTCAAGATGCCGTCTGATATACATGGACATGCAACCTCCGCGATTTTAAAGTGTAACTTTATTATCGCGGACACTTATCGACAGGTCAAGGGTAATATCGGCAAGGTTTATCTTAATTTGAGCGGGCGGTGATTTTGGTTCCGTAAAGCGTGAAGCTCCGCAAATTTAAAGTAAGGAGTTAAATCACGAAGCCTTACATCACAGCACACCTATTTTATATATTCATACGATCGTGTTTCGAGATAACTTTAAGTCAAACACATTTTGCGGTATTTTGAGCCGCGAGTCCTGCTCCCGCGCTTAACTCAACTTTCAACGCGCAAAAGCAAACCCCGCGGCCCTGATGCCAACATCAGAATCGCGGGGCTTGCTTCTTTAAATTATACCGACGGACGCCTGTTGGCTTTTAGCCGAGCGCCTCTTCCATCTTGGCCGCCGTCTTGACGGAGTAAGCGGCGATCTCTTCCAGCGCCTTTGCCATCCTTGCGCGGCATTCGGCGGCGAAGACTTCGTCCTTTACGCCGGGGAGGTTGATGCGTACATTGTAGGAGGCCGCCTTGCCTGCCGCGTCGGCAAGAAGCGCCGCGCTGCCCGCGTCGCTGGCCGCGTTCGGGTTTCCGAACGACGCGGCCTCACAGGCGAGCTTCGCCGCTCCGGCGCAGGCTTCCAGCGTGCGAAGGGGAACATCGGTGGCCGTCTTGGAGGCTTCGGCCATCGCCGCTTTACGGGCCGCCTTCTGCTCGTCGGTCTCTTTGGGCATCTTCATCGCGGCCATAAAAACGTTGAAAGAGTCGGTGTCGTCGTTCATCAGTTTGACGAACTCCGCGCGCAGCGCTTCGCTCTCTTTGAAGACCTTCTCCATCGTCTCCCAATTGTCTTTATATTTTTCTTTGCCGACCGTGAGGTTCCCCACCATCGAGGTGAGACCGGAGGCCAGCGATCCGCAGAGCGCCGCGACACTGCCGCCGCCGGGGGCCGGTGAATTGGAGGCCAGTTCGTCGATGAACGCGCCGACTGTCATTTCTTCAAATTTCATTTTTTTCACTCCCGATTTTAAGTGAAGGCGGGCAAAGAGTGCCCGCCTTTTATGTCTTATAATTTAAATAGTATTACTTGTCGTTCTTGACGAGTTCAGTAAGGTATTCTTCGTCGGCGATATAGGGCAGCGTGATGTGTCCGTCGCTGCGCTTCGCGTTGAAGGTCTCTATCGTTTCGATGGCGTGTTCGTTGCGGGCCCAGGCGCGGCGCGCGACGCCGTTGATGACATCCCAGCTCATCGACTCAAGGATGATGCGGTCTACCCTCTCGCTGCCGTCAAGCACGAGGCCGAAGCCGCCGTTGACCGATTTGCCGGTGCCGACGCCGCCGCCGTTGTGGAGCGCGACAAGGCTCATGCCGCGCGCGCAGTTGCCCGCGAAGCAGTGAATCGCCATCTCCGCCATCACGTTGCTGCCGTCCTTGATGTTCGAGGTCTCGCGGTAGGGCGAGTCTGTGCCGGATACGTCGTGGTGGTCGCGGCCGAGCATTACGGGGCCGATCTCGCCGTTTCTCACCATTTCGTTGAACTTGAGGGCGATGCGCATTCTGCCCTCTTCATCCTGATAGAGGATGCGGCATTGGGTGCCGACGACGAGCTGGTTTTTCTCCGCGTCGCGGATCCAGACCCAGTTGTCGTGATCCTGGAAGCGGCGGGTCGGGTCGATGCAGTCCATCGCCGCCTGGTCGGTCTTCCTGAGGTCTTCATGGTCGCGCGAGAGGCAGCACCAGCGGAAGGGGCCGTAGCCGTAGTCGAAGAGGAGCGGGCCCATGATGTCTTCCACGTATGAGGGGAAGATGAAGCCCTCGAAGGTGTTTTCGCCGTTTTTCGCGATCTCTTTGACGCCCGCGTCGAATACCGCGCGCATGAAGGCGTTGCCGTAGTCGAAGAAGTAGGTTCCCTTCGCGACGAGTGCTTTGATGATCTCGAAGTGCTTTTTGAGCGTCTTGTCTACCAGGCGGCAGAATTCTTCTTTGTCCTCGGCGAGGAGGCGCGTGCGCTCTTCGAAGGTGATCCCCTGCGGGCAGTAGCCGCCGTCGTATACGGCGTGGCAGGAGGTCTGGTCGGAGAGGAGCTCTACCTTTTTATCGTTGTCGAGCGCGTACTGGAGCAGGTCGACGATGTTGCCCTCGTAGGCGATCGAGAGGGCTTTGCCTTCGGCCATCGCCTCTTCGGCCCATTTGAAAGCCTCGGCGAGGTCCTGCGTTCTTTTGCTGACCCAGCCCTGGCTGTGGCGCGTCTCGATGCGCGAGGGGTCTACTTCGGCGATGATCGCCGCCGCGCCCGCGATCTCCGCCGCCTTCGGCTGCGCGCCGCTCATGCCGCCGAGTCCCGAGGAGATGAAGAGGTGTCCCGCGAGGCCTTTGCCCTCGGGAAGATGGAACATCTTGCGCCCCGCGTTGAGCAGGGTGTTGTATGTTCCGTGAACGATGCCCTGCGGCCCGATGTACATCCAGCCGCCGGCCGTCATCTGTCCGTAGTTCGCGACGCCGAGGGCGGTCGCGCGGCGGAAGTTTTCGGGATCGTCAAAGAGCCCCACCATCAGTCCGTTCGTGAGAATCACGCGCGGCGCGGAGGGGTGCGAACGGAAGAGTCCGAGGGGGTGCCCCGACTGCACGACGAGCGTCTGGTCCTGCGTCACGACCTCGAGATATTTTTTGATCAGCTGGTACTGCATCCAGTTCTGGCAGACCTGTCCGGTCTCGCCGTAGGTGACGAGCTCATAAGGGTAGAGGGCGACGTCGAAGTCGAGGTTGTTGTCGATCATGACCTGGAAGGCCTTGCCCTCCGCGCACTTACCTTTATACTCGCAGATGGGCTTTCCGTAGAGCCTTCCCTGCGGGCGGAAACGGTAGCCGTATATGCGCCCGTGCTCCTTATATTCTTCGAGGAATTCGGGGGCGATCTCCTTGTGATACTCCTCCGGGATGTAGCGGAGCGCGTTCTTAAGGGCCAGCACCATCTCTTTCTCGTTTAGTACCTGTCCGCGGTTGGGGGCTCTCCTGATTCCCGGTTCAAACTCGGGCTTCGGGGGAAGCCCGTTGGGGAATTCCAGCCGCAGCTCTAACGTCTTTCCTGATGCATCATACATTTCTGTCAGCTCCATTCTTTTTGATATTTCACAAAATTCTTCCTTGACGTAAATGAATTTCAGATTATACTAATTGTAGCGCAAAGATTTAGGATTGAAAAGCGTTAAAGTACGAAAGCGTCATATTTTCATCAATTTTCAAAAGGTTCTAAAGAGCCCTGTATATACCTAGGTAATTATAGCACAAAACGACAGGCGTTTGGTACAGTAATTAATTTTAAGGAGGAGTTTTGCAATGACAACAGTGTATTTGGATGGTACGTCGCTTACCCTGCAGGACGTCGTAAACGTCGCCCGCAAAGGTTACAAGGTTGAGATATCGCCCGAGGCAAAAGAGCAGATCAAGGAATGCGCGGCGTCCGTTCTTGAATGGGTTAAGGAGGGACGGGTCGTCTACGGCATCACCACCGGCTTCGGAGACCTCGCCTCGGTGGTCATTCCGCGCGATAAGAGCCGCCAGCTTCAGGAAAATCTTCTTCTGAGCCACGCCTGCGGGTACGGCGAGCCCTATCCCGAGGACGTCGTCCGCGCCATCATGCTTCTCCGCATCAACACGCTTACCCGCGGCTTCTCCGGCATCAGCCTCGCGACGCTGCAGCAGATGGTAGACTACTTGAACCTCGGCATCCATCCCGTCGTTCCCTCACAGGGTTCGGTTGGCGCAAGCGGAGACCTCTGCCCGCTCTCACATGTGGCGATTTCGCTCATCGGACACGGCGACGTCGTCTATCAGGGACAGAAGATGGCCGCCTCCGAAGCGCTGGCGAAGGTCGGCATGAAGCCCGTCGAGCTGCAGCCCAAAGAGGGGCTGGCCCTCAACAATGGAACGACGGTCATGAACGCCGTGGCGGCGCTTTGCATCGTTGACGCCATGACGATGACGAAGAACGCCGACATCGCGGCCTCCATGTCCGCCGAGGCGCTCCACGCCGTTCCCTACGCGTTTGACAAACGTACCCACGATCTCCGTCCGCAGGTCGGCCAGGGCGTCGTCGCGGAGAACATCCGCCGCCTCATCGAGGGCAGCGAGATCGTCGAGGCCTTCAAGAAGGACCGCGTGCAGGACGCCTACTCGCTGCGCTGCCTGCCGCAGGTGCACGGCGCGAGCCGCGACGCTATCAGCTATGTGAAGGAAAAGGTCGAAATAGAGATCAACTCCGTCACCGACAACCCGATCATCTTCCATAAGGACGGCGAGGCCATCAGCGGCGGCAACTTCCACGGACAGCCGCTGGCGATGGCGATGGACTTCTTCGGTATCGCCGCCGCCGAGTTCGCGAGCATCGCCGAGCGCCGCGTCGCGCGCCTCGTCGATCACAAGCTCTCCGACCTGCCTCCCTTCCTCGTCTCCGACAGCGGCGTCAACAGCGGCTTTATGATCCCCCAGTATACGGCGGCGGCGATCGTCTCGGAAAACAAGGTCCTCGCCCACCCCTCGGTCGTCGACTCGATCCCGACCTCGGCCAACCAGGAAGACCATGTCTCGATGGGCGGATACAGCGCGCGCAAGGCCCGTCAGATTCTCGACAACACCAACCGCGTCATCGCCATCGAGATGGTGAACGCCGCGCAGGGGATGGATTTTCGCGCGCCCCTGAAGCCCGGCAAGGGCACCGAAGCGGCCTTCAAGGAATTCCGCCGGCACGTGCCCTTTTACGAGAAAGACCAGTTCATGCAGCCGCTGCTTCTGAAATCGCTGGAGCTGGTGGAAAACGGCACGGTGGTAAAGGCGGTCGAAGAGGCCATCGGCGAGCTTAAATAAGCTTCGCATTCTCCGCGCGCCGCGACCTGGCTGTTTATCGATTCGCGGCGCGCGTTGACGCTTTATTGACGTACCGTAGATTGACAGAGGCCATTTTGTTCATTCACCGCTTGACACATATAAATGGCAGGCGGTACATTAAACTTGGACAAAAAATGTCGGTCCGTAAATTATTGAAAGGCAGGAATCAGTTATGGCAATGCAATTGATCGAATGTGTACCGAACTTCAGTGAGGGCAGAAGACAGGATGTAATAGATGAGATAGTAAATTGTTTTAAAGGCAAGCGCGGAGTATATCTCCTCGACCACCGCGCCGACGAAGACCACAACCGCCTCGTCGTAAGCCTTGTCGGCGTCCCCGCGCCGATTCAGGAGGCGCTTCTGGAGGCGGCGAAGGTCGCGCAGAAGCATATCGACATGAACGCGCATCAGGGCGGCCACCCGCGTATCGGCGCCGTCGACGTCGTCCCCTTTACGCCGATAAAGGGCATCACGATGGAAGAATGCATCAAGCTCGCGCACGACTTCGGCGAGCGCTATTATAAGGAGACCGGTATTCCCGTCTATTTCTATGAGGACGCCGCGAAGCGCCCCGAGAGAAAGCGCCTGGAAGTCATCCGCAAAGGGCAGTATGAGGTGCTCAAGGACGAGGCGAAGACCAACCCCGACCGCAAGCCCGACGTCGGCGAAGCCTGCCTCCACCCCACCGCCGGCGCCACCGTCATCGGCGCGCGCAAGTTCCTCGTCGCCTTTAACGTCAACCTCGACACCGCCGACGTCAATGTCGCGAAGAAGATCGCCAACACCGTCCGCGCCTCGTCCGGCGGTTTCTGCCATGTAAAGGGCATCGGCCTCGCTCTCGAAGAGCGCGGCATCACGCAGGTCAGCATGAACCTCGTCGACTACGAGAAAAACTCGCTCTACCGCGTGCTTGAGATGATCCGCATGGAAGCCAGGCGCTGGGGCGTCCAGGTCATCGAGACCGAGGTCTACGGCATGATTCCCGTGAACGCGATCCTCGAAAGCGCCGCCTACTACCTCCAGATCGCGGATTTCGACCCCGCGCAGGTGCTTGAGCTTCAGCTTCTCGATCTTATGGGAGAAAAGGCGGAATAATGATGAAAAAGCTCTACAGGAACATGCGCATATTCACTCCTGTAGACGGAGGCAAACCTCTCGCGGGAGCCGAGCAGTCCAATGTCGCCGAGATCAAGGGCGGCGCGATGCTCGTAGCCGGCGGCCTTATCGAAAAGATCGGGCCGGAGGACGAAGTGACGAGGGGGCTGGACCGTTCGCAGCTCTGCTTTGAAAAGGATTTCGGCGGCGCCTGCGTCATTCCCGGCTTCGTCGACCCGCACACCCACCTCTGCTTCGCCAAGCGCCGCGAGGATGAGTTCGGCATGCGCCTTGCGGGGCTCCCCTATCTGGAAATACTCAAACGCGGCGGCGGCATCCTCTCCTCCGTGAACGCCGTAAAATCGGCTTCCGAGGAACAGCTCTTTGAAACAACAAAGAAGCTGGCCCTCTCCGCGCTTGCCAAGGGAACGACGACGATCGAGATCAAGAGCGGCTACGGACTGAACCTCGACCTCGAGCTGAAGATGCTTGAGGTGATCCGCCGCGTCAGCTTTGAGACGCCGCTGGACGTCGTTCCCACCTTCATGGGTGCGCACGCCGTGCCGCAGGAATGGAAGAACGACGCCGACCGGTTCGTCGACGAGATCCTCATCGGCGAGATGCTGCCGAAGGTAAAGGCCCAGGGCATCGCCGAATTCTGCGACGTCTTCTGCGAAGAGGGCGTCTTCTCCGTCGACCAGAGCCGCCGGCTGCTCGTCGCCGCCAAAGAGATGGGCTTCGACACGAAAATCCACGCCGACGAAGTCCACGACCTGGGCGGCGCGGGGCTCGCGGCGGAACTCGCGACGCGCTCGGCCGAACACCTGCTTGCGGCGAACGAGGAAAACCTCCGCGCGATGGGCAGGGCCGGTTCGATCGCCGTGCTGCTGCCGGCGACGGCCTACAGCCTCAAAAAGCCTTACGCGAAGGGCCGCGAGATGGTGGACTGGGGCGTGCCGGTGGCGATGGCTACCGACTGCAACCCCGGCTCCTGCTTCTGCGAATCCGTTCCCTTCATCTTCGGCCTCGGCGTGATGAACATGGATCTCACGATCGAAGAGGCCCTCACCGCGACGACGCTCAACGCCGCCTACGCGATTAACCGCGCGAAAAAGCTCGGCAGCCTCGAGGCCGGAAAACAGGCGGACTTCGTCGTTCTCGACGGCGAAACGCCGACGACCCTCGCCTACCACGCCGGCAGCACTTCCGTCGAAGAGGTCTACAAGCTTGGCGAAAGGGTCTGCGCGGCGTAAGCGAAGAGAAGGACGCCGAATTATATAACATCCTCCCTGCGGAGAAAAATCACGGGACCATAACGGCCCGCCAGACCACCCGGTCGGCGCGGCAGTTATGGTCCCGCCCTTATAATGGTAAAATATAGGGGCTCTGATAAAAACGACGGGCAGACTGGCGCGCCAGCCTGCCCTACAGAAGGAAGGCCTTGTTATGGTTCGAGGAAAGCCGGCGCGTACGCCGCTCTACATCCCCCCTTTGCTCAAAGAGGCTCTTGAGCGCGCTGCCGATTATCCTTTGACTCTTGTCGAGGCCGGCTCCGGCTTCGGCAAGACCACCGCCGTCGCCGAGGTGCTGGGCTCCCCCGCTTTCCGCGCCTTTGACACGCACTGGCACACCTTCTTCGGAGAACCGCCGGAAAAGGCGTGGGAGGCGCTCGCCGCGCTGCTGGGCAAAGCCGACCGCAACGCCGCCCTGTACCTGAAAAAACTCATCCTGCCGACAGTCTCCGCCATCGCGGAAATATCGGCGGCGATGGGCGACTTGCGCTGTGAGGGCAAAATAATATTGGTCCTTGACAATTATCAGCTCGCCGGATTTGAGAGCGCCGCGCGGCTGCTGGACGCCCTCTCCTCGCACCGCTGCCCCGGCCTGCACATAATAGTGGCGACCCAGCCCCTGCGCCGCGAGGCGGCGACGGTGACGAACCCGAGGATACACAGGATCGAGGGCCGTCTCTTCGCCTTCGGCAGAGAAGACGTAAAAAACCTCTTCACGATCTCCGGCATCGCCCTCTCAGAGGCGCAGGCCGGCGAGCTGATGGAGACGACGGAGGGCTGGGTCTATGCGCTGCGCCTGCAAATGGCCAGCTACCGCGAGCGCGGCGTCTTTGAATCGGTCCGCGACGTTTCGCAGCTGATGGAAACGGCGCTCTGGAACCGCCTTTGCGAGCGAGAGAGGGAGCTGCTGCTGCGCCTCTCGCCCTTTGAAAAATTTTCCGCGCGGCAGGGCGCGCTGATGTTCGGAAGAGAACGCCTCTCGGAGGCGGAAGAGCGCTTCCTCCGCGACAGCCCCTTCGTGCGCCGCGACGCGGGGGAGGACCGCTATGTCTTCCACAGCCTGATGCACACCTACCTCGCGCGGAAATTCGCGCAGGAGCCGGAAGCCTTCCGGCACGACGTCATCAGGCAGGCCGCCGCGGCCTGCGCCGCCGTCGGGGACCTTTTCGCGGCCGCGCTCTTCTGCGCGAAGGACGGCGATTATGAGGGTATGCTCTCCCTTCCCTGCGCGACAAAAGAGATCACGGAGCTCGTCGGCTTTGCCGGCGGCGCCGTGATTGAAAAGCTGCTCGCGGATTGTCCGCGCGAAATACTGATGGCTCACCCCGAACGGATAACGCAGATCTCCCTTTCCGTCCTGCTGCAGGGCCGCGGAGGGCTTGTCAGCCGCTGTCTTCGGCTTTTGGACGCGATCTCGGCGGCGGACGTTTACGATGAGGCAAGGCGAAAAAGGATTCGCGGCGAGATCGAATTTATAAAATTCTTCCTGGTCTTCAACGATCTGCCAGCCATGACAAAGGCGCACGAGCGGGCCTGCGCGCTCCTTGACGGCGTCCCCACCGGCATCTTTTCGCTGACCGGCACCTGGACCTTCGGAGCCTCTTCGGTGGTCTGCCTCTTCTGGCGGCGCTCCGGCCGCCTGTCCGCCACGCTGGAAGAGCTTATAAGAGGCATCCCCTGCTATCATAAACTGACCGACGGCCACGGCACGGGAGCCACCTCGGCGATGGCGGCGGAGATGCTGCTGCTGTCTGGCGACGCCGGGCGCGCGGAGGCGGAATGCCACCGGACCCTATACCTTTCGGAGGCGAAAAACCAGGACAGCATTTCCCTTTGCGCCGAACTGACGCTGGCCCGCGCCGCGATCCTGCGCGCGGACGCTGCCGCTTTCGAGGCCGCCGTGGAAAAGATACGCCGTCTCGGCGCAGAGGGGCTTGAACACAGCAACCTTCCGGCCGCCGGCCTATGCCGGGCGTTCCTCTTCTCCGCCGTCGGCGCGCAAGAACACATCCCGGAGTGGACCCGCGACATCAGAGCTATCGACGAAAGAGTGTACGCGGCCGCGCGGCCCTTCGCGCACATAGCGTACGCCAGGTGGCTGTTGGACGACGACCCGGTGAAGTTTCGCGGCCTCGTCAGCGTCTTCACAGAAAACGCCGAACGCCGCCAGATGCTGCTGCCCGTGATTTATTTCAAGATTTATCAGGCGATCGACAAAAAGCGCGGCGGCAAGACAGACGAAGCGCTGACGCAGCTTAATGAGGCGCTGGCGGCCGCGCTCCCAGACAAGGTGCTGCTGCCGTTTGCCGAACAAAATGGCGAGATAGACGATCTGCTGGAAAAACTGGGCGGCGCGCCGGTCTCCGCGATCCTGACCCTTTCGGCCCGTATGGCCGCGGGCGCGCGCAAAATCCGAGAGGCGCTGAACCCGCGCAAGACGCGGCTCACCAAGCGCGAAGCCCAGATCGCCGGCCTGCTGGCCGACGGCCTCTCGGCCCGGGAAGCCGCGGCAAAGCTCGGCATCTCCGAGGGCACGGTACGCGTGATCAAAAAAAGCCTCTATAAAAAGCTTTCCATCCGCTCAAAGCACGAGCTTATAAAGAAAATATCGTAAACAAAAGCTCCCGCAGGCGAAGGTTTACGCTTTAAGCGTGTTCGGGAGCCGCGGCAGATAAGCGGCGGCCTTTTTTCGTAAAGAGCATTGCGCCGGTCAATAAAAACGGCCCTGCCATTTTGCTGTTTCCCGCAATAAACGGCCTCGCCCCAATTGACAAAACCACCTCTGTTGCCCCAAACTAAATAGGAAAACATAAAACAGGAGGCGGACAGATGAAAAGATTTTTTCCTGTCGTTATGCTTATCATGCTCTTTGCCGCGCCGCAACGCGCCGAAGCCGCTCTTAATGTAAACGTTCTCGGCGGCGTGATCCAAAACCTCTCGGCGGACTGCTACAGCTACATCCCCAACCACCAGATACAGGTGACGGAAGAGGTCGTCGCCAAGGTAAATCCCGCCGTACGCGAACGCACGGGCCTCGCCGCCGACGGCAACGCCCGCTTGATCATACGCGTACAATCGCCGTCATCGGGCGACATTACCATTTCCGCCGCTTTACCTCCAGGCGCGCTGCTGGAGAATCTTACTCGCACCATTTCCGGCGATAAGCTGATTCTTCACCCCGAACCTGTGGGCGCGGAGGGTAAATATCAGGCGAGCGCCGTACTCACCGCTCCTGAAGAGTGGCCGGGGAGCGCGGCGCGGGAATACGCCCCCGCAGCCGTTACCGCCTCGCAGGGGGAAGAAAGCGTTGTCAAAGAAATTAGGATCTACCGCGCTCCCGTCGTGCTCATTCACGGCCTCTGGTCAGACGGCGAGACCTTCGGAGACATCAACGACGGCAAAACGGTCGCCGGAGCCCTCCTTGCGGGCGGCGCCGCTCCCGGCTATTTCGAGTACCCCGGCGATCAGGGGCCTTCGGAAGTGCTGCCGCAGAGCTCCGACCTCTTCTGCCGCGCGGTCGAAAACATGGTCCGCGGCATGAGGCTGAAAAAGATCGAGGCGACGCGCGTAGACCTTGTCGGCCACAGTATGGGCGGCCTGATGGCGAGAAAGTTTTTCCTCAACAGATACTATAAAAATAATCTGAATTATAACCAGGGGGCGGTGCGGCGGCTGATCATGCTCGCGACGCCGAACACCGGCTCCGGCATCGCCTCCTATGTGACGCAGGACGCCGTTTGGCTTAATGACAAGACGATAGAAACCTCTTTCGACTACAGGGAAAAAATGGCGAAAGTCTTTGAAGTTATGGACAGGGCGGGGATGAACGTCAAGGGAAGCGCGATGCGGGACCTCGCGGTCAACAGCCCCGAACTGCGCCTGCTCAACGACAACCTTCCCGCCGGGCTGCCGCTCTACCGGATCGCGGGCGATACAGGCAGGGAGCTGATCATTCCGGGAGCCGTCAGCCGGATAATCGAGGGCATCGTCGCCCCCTACACCCACGAGAAAATCTTCAACGAAATCCCCGCGCTCTTTGCCGGGTATAACGGCAATAGCGGTATTCCCACATTCGTCCCCGAAAATTCGGATTGTCTCGTCGGCCTCTCCAGCGCCCTCTGGGACGGCGTCATGAGCCGTGATAAGTCGGCGGAGGTCATCGCCGGTCGCCAGCACATGGGGATGGGCGAAGACGCCGCGGTCGCCTCTAAGGTCGACGCGCTGCTTGCCGGGGCGGGGGCCCTCTTTGAGCCGGTGCCGACGCGGTCGCCGCTGGCCTTCCCCGCCTCCGCCTCTCCTTTTGCCGCGCGGCAGGCTGTTTCTTCCACAGCGCTGGAGGCCCTCTCCGACGCCGAATTTGAGGCGGAACTCCGCGAGCTGGAATCGCTTTTGAAAAACGGAAAGCAGAAGCTCGAGGCTCCCGCCGCCGGCAAGCTGACCTCGCTCTCCTGTTATCCGGAATCGCCGATCCTCATCAGCGCCGGCACGACGCGCCGCGTTATAATAAGCGGGAACTATTCGAGGGGAAAGACGAAAAACGTCTCACATAAAAAGGACGGCACGCAATATACGGTGGAAGACGCCGCCATCGCCGCCGTTGACGAAAACGGGATGCTCACGGCGTTAAAACCCGGGCGCACGAGCATCACCGCGGTGAACGGGGAAAGTTCCGTTTCGGCAGATATCTTCGTCATTCCCTTCGCGGTGGTGGCCGCCGACGAACATGTGGACCCCGCCAACCCTCCCGCCGACCCCACAGACGACCTTGTCCCTGACGGCGAACCGCGCGGCGGCTCGTCGTCAGGCGGCTGCCGCACCGGCGCCGCCACGGCCCTTCTCCTGCTGCTGCCGGCTCTGGCGCGCTTTCGCCGGCGAAGTTAAGGGCAAAAGGAAAGCTTATCGCCGCGAAACCTGAAAAATAAACGCAGAGAGCCCCAATCGCCGCACGCCCTTTCACTAAGGACGGAGCGGCGCTTTTTATCAGCTAAATTCACGCTAAAATGGGCATAAATGCGCTAAAAGAAAAATATTAGATACAGCCGCGCGCCCCGGCCATATACTGATACCATCCAGTATCAGAGAAAGGAAGTGGTATGGGAATGTCGCTCTGCTATCTCAATGGAAAGTACGCGCCGGTCTCCGAATGCCGTCTCCCCGTCACAGATATGGCCATTCAGCGCGGCGCAGCGGTGTTTGAGGCGATACGTATCTATGACGGTAAATTATTCGGCATGGAGATGCACCTGGAACGCTTCGCCCAGAGCGCGCGGCGGGCCGGAATCGCCGCCGATAAAATACTTCCCCTGCTGCCGGAGATCATCAAGGCCGGCGTCAAAGTGGACGGCTGCCCTCAAGAGGGACTCGTGCGTCCCTATATAACGGGCGGGGATATAAACAACAAGGGCTCCTTTCCCGCGCCGCGCTTTTTCGTCCTCTTCGGCGGAATCAACAAGACCTCGGAGGAAGAGCGCAGACGCGGCGCGGCGCTCGAACCGAACCGCATGGAACGGCCTTTTCCGCTCTGCAAGAGCATAAATTACCTCTTCGCCCTAATCCCGCTCAGCGGACGCGGGCAGTCAAATCACGAGTCGCTTTACATGCCTGACGGTGAAATCACGGAGGCGATGACGAACAACTTCTTCCTCTGCAAAGAGGGAAAAATAATCACCGCTCCCGTGGGGCGAGTGCTTGACGGCGTGACGCGCAGCGTCGTGCTCACGCTGGCGCGCGAAAACGGATTTGCCGTCGAGGAGCGCTGTCCGCGCGAAGAAGAACTTGCGGGCGCGGACGAAGCCTTTATCACCGGCACCGTCAACGAGGTGCTTTCCGTCGTGCGCGTGGGCGATACCACAATCGGCTCCGGCCGCCCAGGACCAGTCGCGGCGCATCTTTACCGGCTCTACCTAGCAAATCTGGCGCGCTGGCTGACGGCGTAAAAAACGCGATAAAAAAACGGGAAGAGGGCTTTCCCCTTCCCGTTTTTCAGCACAACGGCAAATTTGCCGCCTCACCCTGATTATAAGACGCTTTCGATTTCAAAATATATTTTGCCCTCTTCCGTGACGAAGCAGGGGATGCCGAGCGAACCGTTTTTCTTTGCTTCGTCAAATTCCGCGCGGCTGTCGCGCAGCCGGACAAATTCTTTGAGGCTGGCGACGCTGTCGTCAAAGTTTCTAAACTCGACCGCCAGCCCCGCCGCGGCGATGTATTGCAGCGCCTCACGTACATCAGGGCAGTTTTTTGTTCCGTACATAATGGTAGGCATCGTTTGTTATCTCCGTTTCCGTCATTCTATAAACATTGAGTCGCCGAAGGAAAAGAACCGGTAACGCTTATTTACCGCCTCGCGGTAGGCGCGCATCATCGTCTCATAGCCGCCGAAGGCGGAGACGAGCATCAGCAGCGTGCTCATCGGCAGATGAAAGTTTGTTATCAGGGCGTCTATCGCCTGGAAGCGGTATCCGGGGCTGATGAAGAGCTTCGTGTCGAGCACGCCGGGGACGATTTCGCCGTACCGCTGCGCGAATGATTCCAGCGTGCGTACGACGGTGGTGCCGACGGCGACGACGCGGCCGCCGCCCTCCCTGGTCTGCCGTATCGCCGCCGCCGTTGCGGGCGGTATCTCGCATAGTTCCGTGTGCATGACATGTTCCGCGATGTTTTCCGCCTTGACGGGGCGGAAGGTGCCGAGGCCTACTTGCAGCGTGACGAAGATGTGCCGCACGCCCTTTTCCTCAAGCCTCTTCAGCAGCTCCGGCGTGAAATGCAGCCCGGCGGTCGGCGCGGCGACGGAGTTTTCTTTTTCACGTTTCGCGTAGACCGTCTGATAGCGCTCGGGGTCGGCGTGGCTCTCGGTGATGTAATGCGGCAGCGGCGTATGGCCCAGGCGGTGAATCAGCGCGAGAGGGTCGGCATCCGCCGCGAAGATGATCGTGCGCAGCCCGTCGTCGAGCCTCGCCCCCACGGTTATCTCGGTCTCCGCGTCAAGCGCGACCTTCGTCCCCTCCGGCAGCTTGCGCCCCGGGCGGACGAGGGCCGTCCATTCGCTGGCCCGCGCGCCGGGGTTGAGGAAGAATATCTCCACCCGCGCGCCGTCGCCGCTTTCGTTCTTTTTTACGCCCGCGACGCGCGCCGGCAGGACGCGGGTGTCGTTCATCACCAACAGGTCGCCGGAACGGAGGTACTCTGTAAGGTCGCGGAATATCCGGTCTTCGGTGCTGCCGCTTTCTCTGTGCACCACCAACAGCCGCGACGAGTCGCGCGGCTCCGCGGGGTCCTGCGCGATGAGTTCCTTGGGCAGCTCATAGTCGTAGGCGGCGGTCTTTGAAAGGTCTGTCTTCATATCGTTCAATTGCCTCTTTCCAGCGTCGTTCCGGGGAAATAATAGTCAAGTATTTGACGGTAGCTCCATCCGGCCTCGGCGAGCGCCTTTGCCGTCCACTGCGGCAGGCCGACGCCGTGACCCGAGCCGCGTCCGGAAATGGTCGCCGTAGCCCCTGACGCGCCGTTCATCGAAAGCGACGGCGCGCCCGCGGCGGCGTTGTACGCCGGCGGCGCTGAAGGCTGAGGGGCGGCCGAGGGTTCGGGCGTCTTTTTGCCGCTCATCCGCGCTTCGCCTTCGGCGACGAATTTAGGATAGTCTTTTTCTTTGCCGATCATCGAAACGAGCTCCTGAACGGTGAAGATTTTGTTTTGCGTCATCCAGTAGAGTTTGTCTTCATCCTTTTCGGGCATCGACGACCGGTCGGCGATTACCGGATAGCTCGCCTGCCGGCGGCTCTGCGCCGCCGGTGCGGCCGCGGCCGCCGGCGTATAGCCGCTTGCCGCGCCGAATTCAAAGAGGGTACTCTTTACCACGTCGGCGCCGACGGCGAGGCGGAATTTACTTCCCGCGACGAGCCGCGTGCCGCCGCTGCCGCTTACCTCGAGCTGCAAGACGCGGCCGCTTTCGTCGCGCGAGTAGGGCCTGATCGACGATATCGAACCCACCGGCACGCCCGCGGCGGCTAGGCGGCTCGCTATCTGGCTCATGGAGAGCGTCGTCTGCCATCTACCGTTGGGGCTGTTGTAGGTTATCGGGTCGGGGCGCGCCTGAAGGTACGGGATATCTTTGCCCCATACCGCCTTTGCGGAGGCGCTGACGCCGCCGCTGTCGCCGTAATAGAAGACCTGCGCCACGGAGCCGCCGTATTTGAGCAGCTCTCCCGCCGTGGCGTTTACCGCGGCGTCGATGGCGGGAGATTCGCTGGCGACGCCACCGTAGCTCTGGCAGTGTACCTGAGCGCAGACGTCGTAACTTCCGTGTTTCTTTGACGAGAGCGTGTAGGTGCGCGCCAGCACCGCCTGGGCTTTGAGAGCCTCTGCGGGCCAGGCGGGGCTCATTTCGTCTTTCAGCACGCCCTTGAGGTATTCTTCGACGTCCACCCGGTTTACGATGTTGAAGCCGGCGGACGAGGCTTCAAAGACGATCGTCCCGTGGTAGCTCACGCCGTTGATGATTATCGGGGACGGCGAGGTGACGGTGACCGGCATGGCGTAACTTACCGCTCCGGCGCTAAGCGCCCCCCCGCCCGCGTGAGAGAGGGAAAAGGAGCCGGTGATCGCCGGCGTCTCCCCGCCGGAGGCCACTCTTATCACATACGAAACGCCGCCGATCGTGCACTGACGGGCGTTTCCCTTAAGCAGGACGGAAATGTCGCGCGCTTCGGCCGCGCCCGCGAGGATAAAAAGCAACAGAAGCGCCGTAATATATTTTTTCACTATTTCCACCTTGAGAATATGTTCAATATCAATGTAAGGATGACGCTCACGACGAGCATCGTCCCGAAGGGGGCGAATACGGTGAGATTTTTCTTCTGGTAAGTGATATCTCCGGGCAGTTTGCCAAACGGTATATTTAGCTTGCCGGCGATGATCAGCACGACTCCGGCCGCGGCGATGAACAGCCCCAGCGCAATCAGCATCTTGCCGAGCTGGCTCATGGCAGTTCCTCCTCCATGGTGAAGAGGCTCTGCTGGTTCTGCTGCAGCTGTATAAAGTGCGGCGAGACGGGAATGCCGAGATAATCCCAGGTGTTGCGTGTCGCCTTGCGCCCGCGCGGGGTGCGCTCAAGCAGGCCTTTCTGGATCAGGTATGGTTCGTAGATATCCTCGATCGTCTGCGCGTCTTCGTTGAGCGCCGCGGCGAGCGTGGAGAGCCCCACGGGGCCGCCGTCGAAGAGCTCTATCAGCGCGCGGAGGAATTTGCGGTCTCCCTCGTCAAGCCCCTCGGGGTCGACTCCCAGCATGTCGAGCGCGTAGCGCGAAAGGTCGCGTCCGATCAGGGGAGCGCGCTTGACTTCGGCGACGTCGCGGACGCGGCGCAGCAGGCGCAACGCCACACGCGGCGTTCCGCGCGAACGGAGGCCGATCTCCTCCGCGGCGTCGTCGGCGATTTTCACTCCGAGCACGCCGCTGCCGCGTTTGACGATCGCCGTCAGCTCTTCCGGCGAATAGAGATGGAGCTGCTCTACGATGCCAAAACGCGCGCGCAGCGGCGAGGTGAGCAGGCCGAGGCGCGTCGTCGCGCCGATCAGCGTGAATTTTGGCAGCGCGAGGCGTATGCTGCGCGCGAGGGGGCCCTTCCCCACGACTATCGAGAGGGAAAAGTCCTCCATCGCGGGGTATAGTATCTCTTCGATGTTGGCCGACATCCGGTGTATCTCGTCGATAAAAAGGACGTCGTTCGGCTGAATGTTCGAGAGAATCGCCGCGAGGTCGCCCGCCCGTTCAAGGGCGGGGCCGGTGGTGATGCGCAGCGTCCCCTTCATCTCTTTTGCGATGATGCCCGCGAGGGTCGTCTTGCCGAGGCCGGGGGGGCCGTAAAAGAGCGTGTGGTCGAGCGGCTCGCTCCGCTGGAGCGAGGCGGTCATAAAGATCGTCAGCTTGTCTTTCAGCCCGCTCTGGCCGATGAAGTCGTCGAGCGCCTGCGGACGGAGGGTGGCGGTCTCCTCCTCCTTCTCGCGGCGCATCGTCTCTATTAGCTTGTTGGGGCGGCTGTTGTTTTCATCCATTTTTGCGTTACCTTATCTGCGCTGCAATATGCTCAGAGAGGCCATCAGCAGACTCTCCTCGCTCCATTTTACATCGTCGTCGGCCTGCGCCTTCGCGGTGGCGATGGCACGCGCGCACTCGCCGTGCGAGAAGCCCAGACCCGTCAGCGCCTCGGCGACAAAGGCGTCGAAGGAGGCCTCGCCGGACGCCAGTGCGCCCGCGGTTACGCCGGCGAACTTCTTCTCTATCTTCGGCTTCAGCTCGAAGCAGATACGCTCCGCCCTTTTGGCTCCGAGGCCGGGCACGGAGAGCATCGATACGTTGCCGTTTTTGACGGCTTCGATGATATGGCCGATGTCCAGATAGCGCATGAGGGTAATCGCAAGCTTTCCGCCGACGGTCTTGACCTGCAGCAGCTCCAGGAAAAAGTCCCTCTCCGTCTCCGAGGCGAAGCCGAACATCGAAAGCCCGGCGTCGCTTATCTGGAGGTAGGTGAGACATTTCAGCTCCTCGCCGAGCACGGCGGAGGCCAGCAGCGCCTTTGTCGGATAGACCTCGATGCCGAAGCCCGAGACGTCGAGCACCATACTTTCCTTCGCTATTGCGGAGAGAGTACCGCGCAAGAAGTTTATCATCTCAGTATCCTTTCAGAATGTTCTGGTCGTAATTACGCATCGCAAGACCCGCGATCGCGATCGCGAGAGCGTCCGCCGCGTCGTCCGGGCTCGGGTTCTTTTCCAGGCCGAGAAGATGGGCCACCATCCCCTGCACCTGTCCCTTTTCCGCGTTGCCATAGCCGCAGACGGCGAGCTTTACCTCGCTCGGCTTGATCTCGTATGGCTCGCAGCCGAGCTGGGCGGCGAAGAGAAGAACGACGCCGCGCGCCTGCCAGACCATTTCGGCGGTGGTGACGTTGCGGCCGAAAAAGAGCTTCTCTACCGCGACCATATCGGGGGGAAACGCCTCCGCCTTCGTCCTGAGCTCGTTATACAGGCAGGAGAGGCGCTGCGCAAGCGAAAGCTTCGCCGGCGTTTTGATGACGCCGTAGGTCTCACAGGTCAGCGAGTTCCCCAATTGCGAAACGACCCCGTAGCCCAGAGTCCCGAGCCCGGGGTCAATACCGAGCGCCCTGACGGCGCCGTTTGCCCTTTGGTTAGTCAAGTTCCGCTAAGATCTCGTCGGGGATGTCGAAGTTCGCGTAGACGGCCTGCACGTCGTCGTGCTCCTCAAAGCGCTCGATCATCGCGAGCATCTTCGCGGCGTCGGACTTGCCGTTGATCGCCACCGTATTTTTCGGCACCATCTGGACTTCGATCGTCCCGACGTTATAGCCCGCCTTGCGCAGCTCCTGGGCCACCTGGGAGAGCACGTTCGGGTCGCAGGAGACCTCGAAGCCCTCTTCCTCCACCTCCAGGTCATCCGCGCCGGCCTCGAGGGCCGCCATCATCAGCTCGTCCTCGTCAATTCCTTCGCCGAGTACCTCCACCACGCCTTTGCGGTCAAAGTTCCAGGCTACGCAGCCCATTTCACCGATCGAACCGCCGCTCTTCGAGAAGAGCGAGCGCATATCGGGGGCCGTGCGGTTTCTGTTGTCCGTCATCGCCTGCACCATCACGGCGACGCCATTGGGGCCGTACCCCTCGTAGTATATCTCTTCCATCGGGCCGCCGAGTTCGCCCGTGCCGCGTTTGATCCCGCGCTCAATATTGTCGACGGGAACGTTGCCGGCCTTTGCGCGCTCTATCGCGACTTTGAGGCGGAAGTTGTTGTTGGGGTCTCCGCCGCCCTCTTTGGCCGCCGCGATAATGTCCTTCACCAGTTTCTGGAAAGCCACGCCCTTTTTGGCGTCCTGTGCCGCCTTCCGATGTTTGATACCAGCCCAATGTGAATGTCCTGACAAGAAGATCACCTCATAGTTTTATTTGAAATTTTTAATTAAAGAACATCGGGCAGTTTCGCCATTGGTGGAAAAGCGGTTTTGTGCGCCGATCTTCTGATTGCCCTTTCTATTTTTGCCTTTGTTTCCGCCGAACCACAGCCGGTCGCGATGCAGCGGTCCAGCTCTTCATAGGTGAGGCCCATCTCCGCTTCGTCCGTCTGGCCCTCCCAGAGCGCCGCCGTCGGCGGACGGTCGATAATCTCCTGCGGCACGCCGAGGCGCTCCGCGACGGCCCGGACCTCGCCCTTGAGGAGGTCCGCTATCGGCATCAGGTCGACGCCGGAATCGCCGTATTTGGTGAAATATCCGAAGGTGATCTCGTCTTTGTTGCTTCCGCCGCAGACAAGATATCCGTGCTGTTGGGCTATTGCGTAAAGCGTCGTCATACGGAGTCTTGGTTTGATGTTGGCGGCGGAGAGTCCGCCGAGCCCGGGGAGTGAATTTTCAATCTCTTTTTTGAGCGTATCGTAGGATGACGAGAGGTCGACCTTCATCGTCCTGATATTTATCGCTTTGGCAAGCAGACGCGCGTAATCCTCGTCCACCTGCATACTGTGGCAGGGCATTATCACGCCGATCACCTTATCCGGCCCCAGCGCCTTTGCGAGAAGGGCCGCGAGCACCGCGGAATCTATTCCCCCGCTGATGCCGAGCGCCGCGCCCCGCGCTCCGGCTGTGCCGAACTTTTCTTTTATCCAGCTTACCAGAAAGCGCGTTATCTTTTCCGGGTCCCGATAGATCTCCATGCCGCGTGCCTCACTTTCAAACGCCACCAAATTTTGTGCAAAGTATATTTTATCACAAAAGGAGTATAGCCGTCATTAATTCATTAATTTTGCAGCAAGGGCCGAGGCAAAAACAATTAAACCAAGGGGCGGCGTTCTATCCGCCCCTTGGGAGCCGTTTGTGTTGACTGCGCGCCGGTAGCCGTTGGTTTATTTACAGCTTGGCGATGTTTTTGACCTCCGCGAGGCCGGCGACAACGTCTTCGAGCGCCATTCCCGCCGAAGCGTCCGCCGCCGCCGCGACCGCGCCCTCCACCAGCGGCGCGTCAGCCATGACTATCTTGCGCCCCTCCATATTTTCGACGACCATCTCCGCGGTCATGACGGCGCTGCCCATATCCATGAGCAGAATCACGCCGTTGCCGCCGTCGGTCTCTTCTATGGCGCGGCAGATCTTTTCAAAGCTGGTGCCGAGGCCGCCGTCGTCTCTGCCGCCAGCCGCCGCGACGGGCACGTCGCCGGCGATCATCTTCACGAGTTCGACGACGCCCTCCGCAAGCGCGCGCGAGTGGGATATGATAACCAGCCCGACCATCGCCCTACCCCGCGGCCCGTTCCGCGACGGTTTCCAGCATGATGGTGAAAGAGGTGGCTCCCGGGTCCTGGTGGCCGAGACTGCGTTCTCCGAGGTAGCTTGCGCGTCCCTTGGTGGCGATGATCGTCTTGGTGTATTCTACGCCGTCCCGCGCCGCCTTCACACCCGCCGCCAGCGCCGCCCCCGCGTCGCCCGAGGCGGCGTATTCCCTTGCCATCGCCTCTTTGGCCGGTATCATCGCGTCGAGCATCGTCTTTTCGCCTCCAGTGGATTTGCCGCGCAGCATTACGCCCTCTATTGCCGCCTGCATGACGGCGATGAAGTCCGTCATCGTGATTTCGCTCTTACCGGCCATCGCCTTGCCCGCCTGCATGAAGGCCGTCCCGTAAAGGGGGCCGGAGGCGCCGCCAACAGTGGAGACGAGCGTCATTCCCGTGGCCTTGAGGATCGCGCCGATATCTTTATCTTTCATCGAGGGCAGTTTTTTCTCAACTTCGCTAAATCCGCGCGCGAGGTTTATTCCATGGTCGCCGTCGCCGATGACGTTGTCCAGCTCCGTCAGGAAGTGCTGGTTTTCCACGACCTTCTCCGCCGTCGCCCGCAGTATCTCTATTACTTTTTGCTGATTGGCCATGCCGTTGTCTTCTTCCTCCCCGCGTCCGCTCTAGGCTTTGAAAGCGATGGTGTCCGCTCTCGCGTCAAGCAGCGTTTTGAGTTCTTCGTCGAGCTTCAGCAACGTGAGCGAGAACCCCTGCATCTCTATTGAAGTCATATATTCTCCGACATAGGACTTATAAACTTTTACGCCCTTTTCCTTTAACACGTCGGCCGCGTGGTCGTAGGCAACGAAGAGTTCCATCAGCGGCGTGCCGCCGGAGCTGTTGAGCATTACGGCGACTTCTGAGCCGCAAAAGTCAAGATCGGCCAATATTTTGCCAAGCAGCAGATCTACGATCTCGTTGACGGGGCGCAGCTTCTCTTTGTGAGTCCCCGGCTCGCCGTGAATGCCGATGCCAACCTCCATCTCGTCCTCGGCAAGCTCAAAGCCCGGGGTGCCCGCGGCGGGGACGATGCAGGGGGCGATGGCGACGCCCATGGTGCGGACGTTGTCGATTACCCGCTGCGCCGTAGCCTGAACCTCTTCGAGCGCCGCGCCCTGTTCGGCCTTCGCGCCGGCGATCTTATGGACGAAGACGGTGCCGGCGACGCCGCGGCGGCCGACGGTGTAAAGGCTGCCGTCGACGGCGACATCGTCGCCCACGACGACCTGCGCCACCTTGATGCCCTCGTCGGCGGCCATTTCGCCCGCCATCTCAAAATTCATCACGTCGCCGGTGTAGTTTTTTATCACCATCAGCACGCCTTTGTCGGTGGCGACGGCTTTGATGCCCTCATATATCTGGTCCGGCGTCGGCGAGGTGAAGACCGCGCCCGCCACCGCGGCGTCGAGCATCCCCTCCCCCACGTATCCTCCGTGAGCCGGCTCGTGGCCGGAGCCGCCGCCGCTGATGAGCGCGACTTTGCCCTCCTTGGCCTGCGCGCGCACGAGGACGTTGCCGCAGTCAAGTTTTCTTACATACTGCGGATAAGCCTTGACCATTCCCATGATCATCTGATTTTCCACTTCTTGGACAGCGTTGATAAATTTTTTCATAATGAGCCCTCCCGCGATAAGATAATTATTCTAAACAATTATAATATTACACGGCGTTATTGACATACGATATATTGCCCTTCTATAACTCTGAACAGGTGTTTTTTTGACCGGTGAGGGGATTTTTTTGATTGCGAACCGAGCGTTCCCGGCTTAGCGGAGACGTCAGGCGGCTTCGAAGCAGGAGAGAAAATGTCTAGCGGCGGCCAGGCAATGGTTTTGCAGTCAGGCGACCGCAATGCGCGGTCAGCCGCCGCCATCACAGGCTCTCTCGGCAGCGAGGCGGATTCAAAAATATCCAGGCTCGGCGGAGTATACCTCCTGAAAGTCATAGATTATTTGACAAGGATGGTCCACGGCGCGGAGGATACGCGCGAGGGCGTATTGAAGAGGAAGAAGTATAATATATATAGAAAAGTTGGCGGAACCGTTCTTAAAAATAGCAAGGCTCAGGCCGCGCGACGGCCATTTCTTTAAAATATGGAGGAATAGACCATGTCCGCAGTATCAAAGGAAGAAATAACGGCGTTCTTTTGCCGCGAGCTTGATTTGCCGGAAAACAACCTTGTCGGCGGCGAAAGGATTCCGGCGTGGGATAATTTTATTCTCGGCTGCGCCGCGGGCGGCGACCCGCTCTTTGAGGAATTTCGCCGCGCGGCGGACTTTCCATGCTACACGCCGCTTGAACTCTTTCGGACCTTTTATCCGGGCGCTGCGACATCCGCGGACGAACTGACCGTCCTCTGCTGGGTGCTGCCGCAGACGGCGGGGACGCGAAAAGATAACGCGGCGGGAGGGCGGCCCACGGAGAGGTGGGGGCGTGCCAAGCTCTACGGCGAGCGGTTCTATGTCTCGATGGGGCGGCGGCTGGAGAAATTCTTTGCGGCGAGAGGCGTAGACGCCGTTTTTCCAATGGGGCATCCCGGCGAGGTGAAGCGCTTTTCTTCGAAAAAATTCTATGTCGCCTCAAACTGGTCGGAACGCCACGCCTGTTATGCCGCCGGATTGGGAACCTTCGGGCTCTGTGACGGGCTCATCACGCCGCTGGGCAAGGCCCACCGCTGCGGCTCCGTCGTCATCAGGACGAACCTGCCGCCCACGCCCCGCGAATACCGCGACCTACACGAATACTGCCCATGGTTCAGCAAGAAAAGTTGCGGGCTCTGCATCAGGCGGTGCCCCGCGGGAGCTTTAAGCGAAAGGGGGCACGACAAAGAAAAGTGCAAAAACTTTCTGCACGGCGAATGCGCGGCATTCTTCCAAGAACGTGGGTTTCAGGTCTACGCCTGCGGCCTCTGCCAAACGAACGTCCCCTGCGAGGACCGGATACCGGGAAGAAAACGGCCCGATTTGTACAGATGCTTTTTATAGAAAATAGGCGGCCGGCTTGCTGCCGTATGTCGCCAATCGCCGTCTGCCGTTCGGTTAAGTTTATTTCATATCCTTTATAAGCAGGGACAACAGCTGCTTTTGCTCCTGGGTCAGGGCTTTCCAGCGATCAAAGAATTCCTTCTGCTCATCTGTAAATTCCGTAATGCTTCCCTCGCAGAAAAATTGCGCCAGCGTGATGCCAAAGCCGCGGCAGATGGCTTCGAGAGTGGGAATGCTTGGCGTCGTATTGCGCTTGAACAGATTAGCTATCGTTGATTGCGAAAGGCCGGATTCCTTTGCAAGCCGATACTCCGTCCACCCGCGCTCTGCCAGAAGCAAGCGGATACGTTCATTTGCGTCCATTATCATCACTACCCTTCTGTATCTATTGTATAATTCAAATGAATATAAACACCATTAAATAGTATTGTATATATCACTCATTTAAGCCATACTAAAGAACGTCAGCGCATGATAAGAAAAGGAGGCATGCGGCGGGGCATTGAAATCGTCAGTCACACGGGTATACATATAGCGCTCAATACATTGCTATTCGCTCTCAATCTAACAAGAATAGATTAGGAGGCGAATACAACATGAAACAGTACGGATACGCAAGAGTATCTACCAAAGAACAAAACGAAGACAGGCAGATAATCGCTCTGAGAGAATTTGGCATTTCCGACGAGGATATCAGCCTTGATAAACAATCCGGCAAGGACTTCTGCCGCCCTGCCTACCAAAGACTGATGAAAAAATTAAAACCGGGCGACACCCTGGTGATCAAAAGCATAGACCGGTTGGGCAGGAATTACGATGAAATACTGGAGCAATGGCGCTTCATTACAAAAAAGAAGTGCGCGGCGATCGTCGTGATCGACATGCCTCTGCTTGATACCAGGCGCGGGCGAGACCTGACCGGCGTGCTGATTGCCGACATCGTACTGCAGCTGCTGTCGTATGTCGCCGAGACAGAACGCGAAAACATCCGGCAGCGGCAGGCTGAAGGCATCAAGGCGGCAAAAGCGCGCGGCGTAAAATTTGGCCGTCCGAGATTTATACGTCCGCCCGAATATGAGGAACTTCGCAGGTTATGGAGCGAAGGGCGCATCTCCGCGTCGGCTGCGGGAAGGAAGCTGGGCATATCCTTTCAGACTTTTTTAAACTGGGCAAGGACGTAAAAACCGCCAGACAATACCACAGGACCTATCTCCGCTCCGCAATTGTATCTGGTATCTATAAATTCTTTTGCAAATAAAGTAGAGTATAATTGTGGGCCCTTGCCCATGGCTTTCTTACAACGAATTGGCGGTATTGAGCGTATACCCCACCACCAAAATTCATCATTTTTATTATAGCACGAGCTACAACTATTTCCTACTTAAGTTGTAGCTCGTGCTTTTTATGGGCAAAGCGGCGGCGTTTCTAAAAAGGCGCGCCGCCGCTTAAGAGAAAACCAACAAGGAGGCAATCGCGCGGATGGAGATATCGCTGTTTTCGCACAACCAAATAGCCTATGAATCCGTCCTGTCCATGCTGCGTGAGAACGGTCGCGCCGCCGTGGTCCACCCCACCGGTACGGGCAAGTCGTTTATCGCCTTCAAGCTGGCGGAGGACAACCCAGCCGCCTCCGTCTGCTGGCTTTCGCCCTCGGAATATATTTTCAGCACTCAGGTCGAGAATCTGGTCTCCACCGGAGCTGAGGCGCCAACGAATATTCAGTTTTTCACCTACGCGAAGCTGATGCGGATGGACGCGGA
>JAEXGR010000011.1 GCA_023450745.1 Synergistota bacterium | reverse complement strand
TTTTGAAAACGGCAACGGAGGAACGGCAATGTCAAAATTCAGTGTAAAAAAACCAATGACCATCTTTGTTGCGGTCGTTTTGGTATGCATCCTCGGCTTCATCTCGTTCACGAGCATGACCACGGATTTGCTTCCCAGGATGGACCTGCCTTATGTGATGGTCCTTACCACTTACCCCGGCACAAGCCCGGAAAAAATCGAGCAGACGGTAACAAAGCCGCTTGAACAGGCCCTTTCCACCACGAGCGGGGTGAAAAGCGTCACCAGTTCGTCCAACGAAAACTCAAGCATGGTGCTGCTGGAATTCACCCAAGGCACCAATATGGACAGCGCCATGATCGAGATGAGCGGCAACATCGATATCGTCAAGGCGAACCTCGACGATGCAGCAGGCACGCCCACGCTAATCAAGATCAACCCGGACATGATGCCTGTTATGGTTGCCAGCGTGGATATTGACGGCAAGGACATCACGGAAACGTCGAAGATCGTCTCCGATACGATCCTGCCCGAATTCGAGCGCATCGACGGCGTGGCCTCCGTGACCGCGACCGGACTTGTCGAGGATTCGGTCGAAGTCACCCTAAGCCAGCAAAAAATCGACGAACTGAACCGCCGCGTGCTTGCATCGGTAGACGAAAAGCTTGCGGAGGCGCAGGAAAAGATCGACAATGCAAAATCCCAGATTGAAAGCGGAAAACAGCAATTGAAATCCATGAGCCAAACGCAGGCGCAGCAGCTTGTTGATATGGGCCTGCAGCTTTCCGCAGGCAGGGAACAGATCGAGGCGGCCCTCGCGAGCCTGCCGCAGGCGCAGCAGGACCTTGAAGCCCAGCTTGCGGACCTCAAAACGCAGCTTGCAGACCTCGAAGCACAGGAATGCACCCTGACGGAGCAGCTTTCTGAAGCCAAAACCGCGGAGGCGGCGTTTGAACAGCAGATCGCCGCGCTGGTAGCGGCGGGCCAGCCCGTACCTAACGAGCTTACCGCGCAGCTTGCGGCCTTGAAGGAAAGCATTCCAAAGCTGGAGGCGGGACTACAACAGGCCGAAGCGGGCATCCCCCAGCTCGAGGATGGAATTTCCCAAATCGAGGCGGGCCTTTCCGGGCTTCCGGACCAGAAGGCGCAGCTTGAGGCAAAGCTGAGCGAGCTCACCGAGGGCGAACGCCAGCTGGAAACGGGCAAAATGACGCTTACGAACGAGCTCGCCCAGGCCTCGGGGCAGCTTGCAGGCGGCGAAGCGCAGCTTTCCCAAAAGGAACAGGAATTTGAAGAACAAAAGGACGCCGCTTACAAGCAGGCGGGCCTTGATGGCAGGATCACGCAGGAAACAGTGAGCCAGATCCTTGCCGCGCAGAATTTTTCCATGCCCGCCGGCTACATCAGCGATGGCGGCCAACGCTATCTGGTCAAGGTGGGCGACCAGTTCCAGGATATCGGCCAGCTTAAGGACCTGGAGCTTTTCAATATCGAAGCGGGCGGCATCGGAGCGGTGACGCTCGCGGACGTCGCGGATGTGGAGATGACGGACAACCGCGGCGATATGTACGCCAAGATCAACGGCAACGACGGCATCCTGCTCACCTTCCAGAAGCAAAGCACCTCTTCCACCACCGACGTTTCGGACCGCATTAACCAGGTGATGGAGCAAATCCAGGCGGACGATCCTTCCGTGCACCTGACCGCCCTTTCCGACCAAGGCGTGTATATCGGCATCGTTCTCGACTCCGTCATCGACAACCTATTGCTCGGCGCGATCCTCGCAATCGTAATCCTGTTCCTGTTTTTAAAAGACCTGAGGCCCACGGTTATCGTAGCGATCAGCATCCCGTTCAGCCTGCTCGCAGCGCTGACTCTGATGTATTTCTGCGGCGTAACGCTGAACGTCATTTCCCTTGCAGGCCTTGCGCTCGGCGTGGGCATGCTGGTGGACAACAGCATCGTGGTCATCGAAAATATCTACCGCCTGCGCTCGCTCGGCATTCCGCCCGCAAAAGCGGCTGTGAAGGGTGCGCAGCAGGTCGCGGGCGCAATTTTCGCCTCCACCCTCACAACGGTGTGCGTCTTCCTGCCCATCGTCTTTACCGAAGGCCTTACGCGCCAGCTTTTCGCAGACATGGGCCTTACCATCGCATTCTCGCTGCTCGCGAGCCTTATCATTGCGCTGACGCTGGTTCCGGCGATGGGCTCCACCATGCTCAAAAAGACAAAGGAAAAAAAGCATCCCCTGTTCGACAAATTCACCGCGGGCTACCAAAAGCTGCTCTCGGGTGCGCTCAGGCGCAAATGGATCGTATTTGTGATCGTGATCGGCCTTTTTGCGTTCAGCGTGGCCAACATATTTACCATGGGCACGTCCCTCATCCCGAAAATGGACAGCTCGGAAATCATGATTACCATGGAAATGCCTGAGGACAGCACGACGCAGGAAACGCGCGATATGAGCGACGAGGTCCTTGCGCGCCTGACTGAAATCCCGGATGTGGAAACCATCGGCGCGATGGAAGGGGGCATTATGTCTGCCCTCGGCACATCTTCCTCCGGCGGTGGCAACAACACCACTATGATGATGTATGCCCTGCTGAAGGACGAACGCACGCGCACCAGCTCCGAGATTGCGGAGGATATGCGCAGCGCCGTCGCGGGCCTCCCCGCCATGGTGGATGTGAGCGATTCGACGATGGACCTGTCCGCGCTTTCCGGTTCCGGCCTCGAGGTGGCCATCAAGGGCGACGACCTCGATACGCTGAAAACGATCGCGCAGGATATTTCGGCCATGATGCAGGAAACGGAGGGCCTGACGGCGGTGGACGACGGTCTTTCGGATGCGACGATGGAAACGCGCATCACGGTCGATAAGAACAAAGCGATGGATTACGGCCTCACCACGGCGCAGGTTTACCAACAGGTGGCGGCGGAAATTTCCGCGGGGACGACGGCGACCACCGTCACCTTTGAAACGGAGGATTACCCGGTCATCGTCAGG
>JAEXGR010000023.1 GCA_023450745.1 Synergistota bacterium | reverse complement strand
GATCCGACCATTCGCCCATCGGCGACGACGGCGTGATGGGATAGATCGAGATTACTTCGTTCACCGCGTGCGCCACATGCGCCGCTCCCTCGTTTCCATCCAGTGTTACCATCTTTTTCTCTGACATGTTCTCTTACCTCCCATATTTTACATACATATGAATCCGTCTGGTGTCGTTATTATTATACATGTATTATAAAAATTTTCCATGTGACCTAATTTTTTTTTAGATATAAAAATCCGGCGGCCCACATTCGCGAAAAGGCTGCCGGATTTTTCGGTGATAGAGCTATATCTCCTGTGTGGGGAGGAAACGGTGGTCCTTACTTATACCAATCCTGGAATTTTTTGAGCTCTCTCGCGAGGCCGTCTACGATCTCTTTTCCAGGCTTCACGAGCGGCAGAAGCGGCTCTCCGCAGTCGATGCCGATCATCTTCATGGCGTCCTTCAGCGGTCCGGGGTTTGATTCCGCGAAGATCAGGCGCAGAAGCGGCGTGACTTTAACAACTATTTCGGCGGCCCTTTCTTTCTTGCCGGAGACGATGAGGTCAAAGATATCGGCCCACATCTTGGGCAGCAGGTTGGACGTCGCAAGTATGCCGCCCTGCGCGCCGCAGGAGACTTCCTGATAGAAGAGGAACTCTTCGCCGGTGAGCACGGAGGTGCGTTCGCGCACTTTGGAGAGCAGCTCCAGCACCTGTCCCATGTTGGGGCAGCATTCTTTCATACCGACGATCTGGTGTCTCTCGTCGCTGTCGAGGAGGCGCTCCACCGTCTCGGGAAGCATGTTGACGCCCGTGCGGTAGGGAATGTTGTAGAGCACGAGCGGCAGGTCGACGTTTTTCATCACCTGGCGATAGTAATCGTAGATCCCCTGCTGGTTGGCGACAACATAGTAGGGGGTCACGACCATAATCGCGTCGGCGCCGAGCTCTTTGCACTTGTTGCCCATTTCGATCGCTTCGGGGAGGCCGGGGCCGATGATGCCGGCGACGACAGGCACGCGTCCCTTGTTGGCCGCGATCGTCATTTTCACGCCGTCGATACGCTGCTCGTTGGTGAGGGCGCAGTATTCGCCGGTGCCGCCGAGGGCGACGAGTCCGGCCGTGTTGTTGTCAATGACGAAGTTCACAAGTTTGTCCATTGCCGCCGCGTTGACTTTGCCGTCCATTACCGGCGTGCAGAGCGCGGTGTAGATACCTCTTACTTTTTCCATTTCCAGACACACTCCTTGTTGTGATATTTGGTCGTTTCCCGATTTTCTGTCCGTTACAGCCGGTTCGGGTCCGGTGGGGTCTGCTTTGTGTACAGTCAAAGTCCCAACAGCAACCCTTTCGGAGAACGGGGACTTTTTGCCGTCTCCGAAAGGATTTTGTTTCGTTATTAAGTTTTGTGTTTCAGTTCGCTATATTGCCTTTATCTGCCGAGCAAAACGAGCGAGAACCAGGGAATGTAAGTGAAGAGCTGGAGGCAGACGATCATCGCTAAGATGAAGGGCACCAGCCTCTTGGCGATCGCCCCGACGCTCTGTTTGGAGATGGTCGCCGAAATGAACAGGTTGCAGCCATAGGGCGGCGTCGAGAAACCGATAGCGAGCGCGATGGAGATCATCATGCCGAACTGGATCGGGTCCATGCCGAGCTGCTTCACAATCGGCAGGAAGATCGGCGTAAGGATGATCGTCGAAGAGATGTTGTCGACGAAGCAGCCGATGACGAGGAAGACGATATTCATGAGCAGCAGGACGAGGAATTTACTGTGCGCGTACCCGAGAATGAACCCGCCGATCCTGATCGGAATTCTCTCCATCGCGAGGTAGGAGGCGAAGGAGGTGGCGAGGCCGACCATGAAGAGCGTCGCGCCGATGACGAGCACGGCGTCCTTGAAGGCGGTCAGCGTGACCTCATAATTCAGCTCCTTGTAGATGAATTTGCCGACAAAGAGGGCATAGACCGTGGCTACGACCGCCGATTCTGTCGGGGTGAAGATGCCGCCGTAGATACCGCCGAGGATGATGACGGGAACGAAGAGCGCCCAGATGGAGCCGGCGAAGGTCTTGCAGACCTGCTTGAGGGTCGGGATGCCGGACATGCGCGGATAGCCCTCTTTTTTACTGATAACGTAGGCCACGGCCATCAGCGCGAGCCCGATTGTGACGCCGGGGATGATGCCGGCGATGAAGAGGTCGCTGACGGAGGTTCCCGTGAGAACGCCATAGACGACGAAGGGAATGCTGGGCGGGATGATGCAGCCGATCGTCCCCGCCGAGGAGATGACCGCCGCGGCAAAGTCCGGCTTATATTTTTTCTCGACCATCATCGGTACCATGAAGGAACCGATCGCGGAGACCGTGGCCGCCGCCGAGCCGGAGATCGCGCCGAAGAACATGCAGGCGACGATGGTGACCATCGCGAGGCCGCCGGTGATGAAGCCGACGAAGCATTCGGCCATATCGACGATGCGGCGCGAGATGCCGCCGTAGGTCATCAGCGAGCCGGCGAGCATGAAGAACGGAATCGCCAGCATGGGAAAGGAGTCCATGCCCGTGAAGGCGTTCTGCGCGATTAAAACGAGCGGCAGGTGGCTGCATGTAAGGATGGTCACGGCGGTGGCGATTCCCAGAGATATTCCTATCGGAACGGAGAGCGCCAGCAGGACGAAGAGCAGTCCGAAAAGTATCGCGATATCCATGGTTACATCGTAACTCCTTTCTTGGCTTCCTCGATCATCTCTTCCTCTTCATTGAGCACCGGTTTTTCTATCTCGCCGGTGCGGAGAAGGTGAAGGATGTCAAAGACGAGGCGGATGGCCATAAAGATTCCCGAGAGGGGAATACAGAGATAGGCCCAGCCCATACTGATCTGCATCGCCGTCGAAAGCTGCTGCTGCTCCACGACTACGCGGACGAGCTTTGCTCCCTGGTAGCCGAGGAAGATGCAAAAACCGCACCAGGCCGTCATGACGAAGAGTTCCAGGCCAAGGCGGGCCTTTCCGTGGAGCTTCGCGGAGATGATGTCGATGCGCAAGTGTTTTCTGTTCGCCAGGGTGTAGTCGGCGCCAATCCAAATAAGCCAGATGAACATATAACGCGCCGCCTCATCTACCCATGAGAGCGAGGCGCTGAAGACGTATCTGAGCACAACGTTCATAAAAACTATCAGGGTGGAGATGAGCAGGTTCAAGACGAGAAATTTCTCTTCTATGTTGTTAAGGAACTTGAGCATTATTTCGCCCCTTTCTTTTCTTGGTCGGTGCGGAGAAGGGAAGGAGGCGGCGCAGCGTCTCCCTCCGTTTTCTCACAATTTTTGTGAAATCTTACTTGTTTCCCTCGAGGGCCATATTGATGAGGTCCTTGCCGACGACGGGCTCCATGACCTTATAGACCTTCTGGGCCGCGTCCATGAACTGCTTCTTTTCCGCCGGCGTCGGCGTATAGACTTTTACGCCGTGTTTGTCGACCAGTTCCTTCAGGAGCACGGTCGTCGCCTTCTGCTGATTTGTTCTTGAGGCGCTGCGGAACTTCTTCGCTCCGTCCATTACTATTTTCTGAAGGTCAGCCGGCAGCCTCTTGTAGAAGGCTTCGCTGATGAATAGCGCCGAGGGGGCGTAAACGTGATCGGACATCGTCATGTATTTCTGAACTTCATAGAGCTTGGAGCTGTAGATGAGCGTTACCGGGTTTTCCTGAGCGTCGACGGTCTTCTGAAGCAGAGCGGTGTAAAGTTCGCCGAAGTCGACGGGGGTAGGATTGGCGCCGAAGGCCTTGAAGAGCTCAAGGTGAGCGGGAATCGGCTGCACGCGGATCTTGAGGCCTTTAAGATCCGCCGGGGACTTTATGACTTTGGTATTATTGGTGATCTCGCGGAAGCCGTTTTCCGCGAAGCCGACGAGGCGTACGCCCTTCGGCAGGAGCTGCTCGTTGAGAATGCCCATGAGCTTGCCGTCGAGCACTTTATAAGCCGCGGCTCTGTCTTTGAAGAGATAGGGCAGGTCGAGAACCTGGAACTTGGGGGCGATATTTGCGGCGATTCCGGGAGAGAGCATCGCCATCTCGATCGTGCCGAGCGTCATGCCTTCAAGCATCTGGCGTTCGCCGCCGAGCTGGGCGTTGGCGTAAAGGTCAACGACGACGCGTCCCTTGGAGGCCTCTTCAACATGCTTCTTGAATGTATCCTGGAAGGTGATGAAGTTTGTCTCTTTGTCAGAGGCGCTGTAACCGAACTTTATACGGTACTCCTCTTTTGCAAAGGCCGTGCCGAACGCGAATGCGACGAGAAAAACGGAAATAAGAATTGCACTGATACTCTTTTTCATATTACCAACCTCCGAATTTTATTTGTAGTTCTTAGTTGTGCCCCACACAAAGATAAAAACTCTGCCGCTGCCCTCCTTTCGGTATGAATTAATATTTTTAAAGGTTATACGTTACCGGCTTTTTTTATAAGTTAATCATGCACTAAGATTGATTCCAGTTCCGCCTCTTTTTTGGTCATTCCGGCAACCTCGCGCAAAATTTCTACAATTTCAGGGCTCAGGGCGATACCGTCCTTTACGGCCTTCGCGCGCGCCGCGCGCGATTTGTCGCCGGGCATGATGACGGGCAGGCTGGGATCAAGCGCCGCCGTCGCTCTGTACTCGTTGATGATGTATTTGATATGCTCGCGCACCGCCTGCGGGTCGCCGAAGAGCGCGGGGTCAATCGCCATGAAGAAGAAGCAAATACCTTCGTGCGCGAGCGGGATGAACTTGCTGGGCACGCCGCCGGAAAGGCCGCCGGTGAGAAGCTCGACAAGCATTGCCAGGCCGTAGCCTTTGTGGCCGCTTAAGATCTCCGTCACGCCTCCCAGGGGGACGAGTCCGCCGGTGTCGGGTTTCGGCGCTTCGCTTCTGTCGTCTCCGTGATGAAGGATCTCCAGGGCCTCTTTAAAGTCCGTCACTACGTTGCCTTTGCCGTCGATGATCACTTCGCGGGGAACCACGCCGCTTTCCGCGAATACCTGGCTGCGGACGAGTTTGCCGTGCGCCATTACGCAGGTCGCCATGTCAAGGTTGAACATTGGTTCGTCGCCCGCCGTCGGGAAGGCGAAGGTCATCGGATTCGTGCCGAGGTTGCGCTCCGCGCTTCTCGTTGGGCAAACGCAGCGAACGGTGTTTGTCGCGGAGATACCGATCAACCCCTCCTGAGCCATCATCTCCGTCCAATGCGCCGCGAACCCGTAGTGGTTCGCCTGACGGACGGTGGTGATGCAGACGCCGGTTTTCTTGGCCTTTTCGATCGTCTTTTTAACGGCGTAATCGGCGATGCAGTAACCCACGCCGGAATGGCCGTCGAGGACGAGGGAGAGCGGCGTTTCAAAAACCGTCGTCGGCTCCGGGGCGTCTAAGTGGAGGTTGCCGGCCTTGAGGTGGCTGACATAGGTCATCAGCGCGGCAACGCCGTGTGAATGCTTGTGGCGCGCATCCGCCTCAACCAGGCTGCTTGTTACCGTCGTCGCCTGACTGTCGCTGTAACCCAGGCCCATAAATATCTCCTTGGTTACGCGGTACAAGTCCTCGTATTTCACTACATAATCCCTCATAATAACTTCCTCCTTAGTTTATGGAACGATTATCTATTTTGCCTTTAATGGCACGTTTCTTGTTACGATTACCTCAGTCTCCGTTCCCGCCGGGTCGGTGAGGATCACGTCGCCGATCGCAAGCGGGGCCTGCAGCTTGATCTTTTTTATCTCCTCCATCACCGCGAAGACCTTGGTGAGCGGCACCGGCTTCGTGAGGCGGACGCTGGCCTCAAGGAAGTCGCCGCCCTCCACGAGGACGCTTGAGGAGAAGGTGCGCATCGGGTTTTCTATCTCTTGCTGCGCCCAGCCCCTGCCGCGCGGGCAGCGCGCCCCTTCGGCGGCGGTCAGCTTGGGCGGGTTGCCTTCTTCGTAGCTGACTTTTATCGAACAGCCGTTAGGACAGACGACACAGATAAACTCCTTTTCAATCATCTTACGCGCACCTCCAAAGAGCCTGTTTCTTCAAGGTTTATCTTTCCCATCTCGACCCATACCATCTCCGCCGGATGCAGGCGCGTCTCTTTCTTTGTCGCCAGCACTCGTTCGCCGTCACGCACCTCAATTACCTTGTCCCTCGCGGGGGCCGTCACGCGGAAGGCGAGCGAAACATCCTCCCCGCGGCTGATGCGCTGCGGGACTACATAACGAACGCCGTCCCCGGGCTTCACCGCAATCTCTCCGGCCTGTCCCGTGAGTTTGCCGGCGGCGTAGAGCGCCGCGTTTTTGCCGGCGCGGGCGGCCTCCATCGAGACGAAATCGACGAGGTCGTGGACATGGAGCACGTTGCCGCAGGCAAAGATGCCGGGGACCTTCGTCATACAGCTGTCGTCGACATCGGCGCCCTGGGTCACGCCGTCGATCATTACCTCCGCCTCGCGGGTCAGCTCGTTTTCGGGAATGAGGCCGACTGAAAGAAGCAGCGTATCGCAGGGTATGAAGCGTTCAGTATCCTTGATCGGGCGGCGTTTTTCATCCACCTGCGCCACCGTCACGCCCTCAAGGCGTCCGTTCGGGCCGTAGATGTCGATCACGGTCGTCGCGAGGTAAAGGGGAATGCCGTAATCGTCAAGGCACTGGCGGATATTCCTCTGAAGGCCGCTGGAATAGGGAAGCACCTCAAAAACCGCCTCGACCTTAGCCCCTTCGAGCGTCATGCGGCGCGCCATGATGAGGCCGATATCTCCCGAGCCGAGGATTACCACCCGTTTGCCCGGCATGATGTTTTCAAGATTCACGAGATTTTGCACCGTGCCGGCGGTATAGACGCCGGCGGGCCGGTGCCCCGGTATCGAGAGCGCTCCGCGCGTGCGTTCGCGGCAGCCCATCGCAAGTACGACGGCCTTGGCCTCGATCTCCTTGATCTCGCCCTCGCGGCTGACGCGCAGCACCTTATCTTTTGAAAGGTTAAGGACGATCGTCCTCTCCATTACGGGAATATCGAGCGCGCGCACCTTTTGAATAAAACGGTCGGCATATTCCGGGCCGGAGAGCGCCTCTTTGAAGGCGTGGAGCCCGAAGCCGTCGTGGACGCACTGGTTCAGAATACCGCCCAGCAGCCGGTCCCTCTCTATCAGCAGAAGATCGCTGCATCCGGCCTCTTTGGCCGCCGCCGCCGCCGCCAGCCCCGCGGGGCCGCCGCCGATGATCACCAGATCGTGTTTTTCGCGTACCATTACCGGTCCTCTCCTTCCCGCACATTGCCGGTAAAGAGATTGGAGCCGGCCTCTCTGAATAGGTAATCATCTGGGGCGAAGCCATATTCGTCGCGCAGCATACGGACGATCCGCGGCGTGCAGAAGCCGCCCTGGCAGCGTCCCATGCCGTTTCTCGCGCGATATTTGACGCTCACGAGCGTCCTTGCCCCCAACGTGTTTTCTATCGCGTCGCGTATCTCTTTTTTGGTGATCTTTTCACAGCGGCAGATGATCTCGCCGTACTCGGGATTTTCCTTGACGAGGCGCTCCTGTTCTTCCTTTGGCAGGTCGCAGAAGTGCCCTGCGAACCCTGGGCGCTCCGCTGCGAAGACGTCCTTTTCCTTTAATGCGATGCGGTTCGCGACGAGCTCGCGCACCATCTCGGCGATCGCCGGCGCGCTGGTGAGCCCCGGGCTTTCGATGCCGACAAGATTTATAAAGCCGCGCAGATCCTTGGCCTCTTCAATAATAAAATCGCCGTTTCCTCCCTCGGAGGGGGCGGTGCGTTTCGGGCGGTTGCCCGCAAAGTTGCGGATAAAGTCGCTCATTTTGATATCGGGAAGGAGCTTCTGCCCCTCTCTTCTCAGGTCTTCCAAGACGGGAGCCGTGACCTTGTAGTCCTCCGGCCTCTCTTCGGGAATGTAGTCTGCGCTCGGCCCGATCAAGATGTTGCCGTCGACCGTTGGCGTCAGGTGGATGCCGAGCCCCGCGTCCTTCGCGCCGGGGACGGGATAGATAAGAGTTTTAAGCGTCCCGTCAAGACGCTTGTCAAGCACGTAATACTCGCCGCGGCAGGGCCATATCTTAAGGCTCTCTCCGTTATTGCCGGCCGTTACCCCGGCCAGCGCGCTTATCTTTCCGCTTGAAAGCCCCGCCGCGTTGATCACGATGTCCGCGCCGAAGCTCTTGCCGTCGTTGGTTTTGACGGCGAACTTGCCGTCAGCCGCCTTCACGATGGCGGATACGGCGTGCCGGAGGAAATATTCTACGCCGTTGGCGTGCGCGTTTTCCGCAAGCGCGATCGTGAGGCCGTAGGGAGAGATTATCGCGCTTGAAGGGCTCCATACCGCCGCGATTCCGCAGACGCCGGGCTGAATTTTCTGCATTGCCGCGTTGTCAAGAACCTCAAGCTTCGGCACGCCGTTTGCCGTGCCTTGATCCATCAGGCGTTTGACGCCGGGCAGTTCGTCTTCGTCGAGGGCGGTGGTGAGCTTGCCGATCCTCTTTATCTTTACCTTGAGGTCGGCGCATAGCCGGTCCATCATGGAGTTCCCGCGAACGGCCAGCTTCGCGCGCAGCGTCCCCGGCTTATAATTTATCCCCGAGTGCAGGACGCCGCTGTTGCGGCAGCTTGTTTCCATCCCGACGTCGGGTTCTTTTTCCAATAGCGCCACCGTCATCTGAAAACGGGAGAGCTCGCGGGCGATCGCGTTGCCCACCACTCCCCCTCCAATGATAATGACGTTGAACGAATGTTTCAAAACCAAACCCTCCCGAAAAATCTTTATTGGTCTACCATGGAATACTAGATTTTTTTGTTTAATGGCATTATAATGCCATCGTTACATAAATGCAAGGTATGCCGTGGTATACCAATAAAGATTCAGGGGAGGAATCTTAGAGAGAAAATATCAGTGATAATCTATATATTTTATATTTTCACAAATGGTGGTTTTCTATAATTAAAAGAATCTTTATTTAAATTTTGCGCAGATTTATAGCGGATATGAGGAGAATGATCGCCGCTGTGAAAAACGGAAAGGAGGTAATAAAAATCTAAGGCCATAAATTCAAAGGTTCTTTGGTTCAGCTTTCATAAATAATAGTCATAATATAGTAAGATTTTTCACAAAAATGCGATGAATGTGCTAGTGTATATATCTAAACAAAAAGCTGAGCGCTTTCAAAGAACGGAATCGCAATAGGGGGGCCTGTTTCATGAACGAAAAGAGAAAACTCGTCATAGAAAAACTGCTGAAAAAAATACACAGCGGTGAAATCGTCGTCGGCGACAAACTTCTTCCGGAGAGACAGATGGCCGAAGCCGTTGGCGAGACGCGCCCCGTGCTGCGCGAGGGCCTTATCGCCCTTGACGCGATGGGGGTGATCGATATTCGTGACAGGCAGGGGATTTTTCTCTCTTCAAACGAGGAGAACGAGGCCAGTATGATGCTCCACCGGGTACGCGGCTGGCCGGCCGACATCCTGTCGCGGGTGATGGAGGTCCGCCAGATGATAGAGCCGCTGGCTACCGGCCTCGCGGCCGCCCGGCGCGGCGAGAAAGACCTTATGAAGATGCAGGAATGCTTGAAGCACATGAAGGCGCTTGCCGAACAGCCGGGGGAAGAGGCGGCGAAAGAGGGCGCTTACTGGAATACGTCTTTCCACACCGTTATCGTAGAGTCGGCGGACAACGCGTATCTGTCCCGTATCTACGAGGGAGTCTACTCGGTCATCGAGCAGGGGATGTCCATGATGAGAATAAACACCTCGCCTGACGCTCACGGAGGACGGCTGCTTGCCTGCCAGGACCATGTGCGGCTCTATGAGCTGATAAAAGCGCAGGATTCCGCCGGCGCCGAGTTATTTGCGGAGGAGCATTTGAAACATACGATAAACGCCATGGTGCAGCTTGGACAGATCGTGCCGACCTCGAACCTCTTTGGACAGGGATTCGCGGGGAGGGGGCGTCCGGCCTGACCTGCCGGCGTGGCGCTAAGAAAGGACTTTGATATCTGTGTTTTTTGATAAAGAGATCGGCTATAAATTGATAAAGACGAATTTCACCGGCTTTCCCAGAATGATAAAGGTCGAACAGAAATTCCCGCGCGATCACATCGCCGACGTAGACCTTGCCGTGCGTGACGAGATGGCGAAGCTTCCGCTTCCCGATCTGAAAGGGAAACGGATTGCCGTTACGGCCGGCAGCCGCGGCATCCCCAACTTTATGGAGTGCTGCCGCGCGATTGGCCGGGAGCTGCGCGCCAGAGGAGCGGAGCCCTTTGTCGTCCCCGCGATGGGCAGCCATGGCGGCGGCACGGCGGCGGGACAGATAGAGGTGTTAGCCGCGCTCGGTATGACGGAGGAGACCCTTGAGATGCCCATTGTCGCCGCGATGGACACCGTAGTGCTCGGGCGTTCGCCCGAGGGCGTCGAGGTCAACTGCGACGCCAACGCCTATGGCGCGGACCACATCGTCGTCTGCGGCCGTGTAAAGCCGCACACCGATTTCCGTGGGTCGATAGAGAGCGGTCTTTGTAAAATGATGATCGTCGGCCTTGGAAAGCACCGGGGCGCCGTGTCGTTCCATAAGACGGGCGGCATCTTCGGTATGAGCGAGAGGCTTCAGAGCTCTGCGAAGATCTTTTTGGAGAAGGCCGGCGTCCTTTTCGCCATGGCGCTGATCGACAACGCCTACCACCAAACGAAACGTATTGAAGCGGTGATGCCGTGCGACATCCTGACGCGCGAGGCGGAGCTTCTTAAAGAATCGGCGGCGGCGATGCCGAAGATTGCCTTTGAGGATATCGATACGCTCGTCGTCGACCAATACGGTAAAGAGATAAGCGGCGCGGGTATGGACCCTAATATCACCGGGCGCTTTCTCTTTGCGCCGGAGATGCAGGCCGCGGGCTATCCGCACCCTAAAAAGATCGCCGTGCTCCGCCTTACCGAGATGAGTCACGGCAACGCCGCCGGCCTTGGCATTGCCGACTTTGTGTGCAGACGTTTTGCCGAAGAGCTGGACCTTGCCGCCACCTACACAAACAGCCTTTCTTCCCCGCTCTGTATGGCGAAGATCCCGATGGTCATGAACAACGACCTCGATACGATTTACGCCGCCGCCTCCGCCTGCGGCAAAACGGAGATGAAGGATGTGCGTATCGTGCGGATACATAACACGCTCGAGCTCGACCATATCTGGGTTTCGGAAAGTTATCTGCCGGAGATAGAGGCCAATCCGAATCTCACCATCGTCGACGGCCCCGCTGAAATGACATTTGGCGCGGACGGCAACCTCGCCGATCTGCCGTAATGTTTTCCTTTCCTCTCAGATAAAGCTTGTTTTCGTGAGGCCGCCGCCCCCTCTCCGGGGGCGGCGGCCTCATAACTCCTGTGAGTAACTCCCAATTATATTTATAAGTTACTTCTATATACAAAACCTAAAATTATATTTAATATTTCCTGAATAATCGACGGGGGCGCAAGCCGCCGCCGGGAGGCGATGTGAATAGATGGAATATTCGGCGAAAACGTTGACGATACTGCAGAACCTGATACGCATCCGCTCCTGTCTGCCGGAGGGAGACGAGCTGGACGTCGTCAAGTATATCGTTTCACTGTTTGAACCTTACGGAGTGCCCGTCAATATTGTGCGCCACGGGGACAACCGGGCCTCGCTGGCCGTGTCGCTGCGGGGCGAGCGAAACGGCGCAAAGAGGGCGCTGACGGCCCACCTGGATACGGTGAGCCCGCTAGCGCCGCGATCGTGGAGCCACGCCCCCTTTGCCGCGGATTTTGACGGAGAGAGGGTTTACGGCTGCGGCGCCTCCAGCTCTAAGGGCGGAGTCGCCGCGATATGCGCGGCGGCGCTGTCCCTGCTTGAAGAGGGGCGCGCGCTTCCCGAGGAGACGCTGCTTTGTTTTACGGCCGGCGGAGACGACGACGGCATCGGGGCCAGATCGCTTTTGGAGGGGGGATTTCTTGAAGGAATCTCCGAGATTATTTTCGCCGACCCCACCGGGCTTGGCATCGCGACCGCGCAGAAGGGCGCGGTCTGGATGAAGGCGGAGGTCCGCGGGCGCCGCGTACATGTGCTCGAGGCGGAAGCGGGAATCGACGCGCTCTATTGGCTGTTGGAGTTTGTGCGCCGGATTAAGGGGCTTCTGAAAGAGGCGCGCCCGCATTCCCTGCTGGGCGGTTCCACGGTATTTCTGACGGGGGTCTCCACCAGCGAGAAGGAGATCTGCATCCTGCCGGAGGCGGCGTGCGGGAATATCGATATCAGGCTGATACCGAGCGTCGACCTCGCCGCTTTTATTCAGGATGTCGGCCGCCTGATCGCCGCGATGGCGGCAGAGGTTCCCGGCCTTGCGATCGATTACCGGATTTTGAATGCGCGGACTCCGGTCGGCGTGAGCGCTGATTCTCCGCTCGTCAGGCGAATCGAGTCTATCTGCCGGAGGGAGGGGATCGGAAACGCCCGCTCCGGGCTTGGATACTTCTCGGACTCTTCGGTCGTCGTCAAAGAGCTCGGCGTTCCTTTTGTGATCATTGGTCCGGGGGAGCGGGTCTTTGACGACAGGGTCGATGAATATGTTTATCTGAGCAAGGTTTGCGCGGCTCAGAGGATATATGAAAAATATATGACGGAATAATTTTTCGGGAAGAAGAGGAGGCGAAATTTTTATGAGCGGAAACGAAATTTTCTGGCAGTCGGGCACCTGGATGATGTTTGCCGGTCAGGCGCTTGTGCTGGCGCTGATCGTGGCGCTTTATCTCTATATGGGAAAAAAGGAAAAAGAGGCCGAGAAGAAGGCCGGTTAAGTATTTAAAGGATTTTAAGGGAGGCAGTTTTATGGATTGGGCGCTTGTTTCATTTTTTATTTATCTGTTGGTGATCTGTCTAATTGGGGTCGTGACGATGAGGATTGGGAATACTTATGAGGATTTCCTCATCGGCGGAAGGCGTATCGGTCCGTGGGTCTCGTCCTTCGCCCTGATCACGTCTTATATGAGCGGTTATACTTACACGGCGGCCCCCGGCCTGGGATATACGGGGGGCTATTCGGTGCTTTGGTGGGCGACGGGAGACGCTCCGGGCAACGCCCTGAGCTTCGGCATTCTGGGACGCCGTCTGCGGAAGTATTCGGAGCTGCTCGGCGCGATCACTCTGCCGGAGTATTATGAGAAGCGTTTTGATTCGCCGGCGCTGCGCGTTGTCGCCGCGCTGGTGATCCTGCTGACGGTCAGCATGCACTTGGTGGCGCAGTGGACGGCCTCCGGCAAGCTGCTGAGCGTGGTCTTTGGCACGGAGTATTTTACGGGTATGCTCATCGGCTGCGCGGTCGTCCTTCTTTATACGATCATGGGCGGCTATCTGGCGGTGGTCTATACGGATTTTATTCAGGGACTTCTGATGTTCGCCGGTACGCAGGTGCTGTTCTGGGTGGCTCTTTTTAAAGCCGGCGGCTTTGCCGCGCTGAACGATAAGCTCGGCGCCATCAATCCCGCGCTCGTGACGCCGTGGGGGCCCGACATGGCCTATTACGGGCTGCTCGCGGCGGCGACGCCGATAATTCTTATCATCATGGGCAGCTTCGGGATGCCGCATATCACGATCAAGCACTTCTCTATGCGCAATCCGAGCACCGCGCGTCAGGCGATGCTGATAACGGGAATATTTGTCGTCCTCTTCAGCTTTGTCTATTATATGACGGGCAGTCTTGCGAGAGTTATTCTGGGAGAGGGGCTGGCCGATGTGGAACAGGCGGGGGTGAAGCTCTGGTTCGCGGTGCTGCCGCCTTTCTGGGCCGGGCTTCTAAGCTCCGCCGCGGTGGCTTCGCTGATGTCGACCGCCGACTCTTTCCTGCTGCTTTTGGTCTCGACGATCGCGCATGACCTGCTCAACCGTTTTTCAAAGCGCGAGATTCCGGAGAAGAGGCGTCTGTTTATCTCAAGGGTGCTTGTGCTTCTTGTCGCGGCGCTTTCTTTTATCGTCGCGATGAATCCGCCCGCGCTCGTCTTTACGATCGTGATCTTTGTCTTCGGCGGGATGGCGCTCGCCTTCGGCGTGCCGAATCTTTTCTCCGTCTTTTGGAAGCGCGCGACGGCCGCGGGAGTGATCGCCAGCATGGTATGCTCTCTCTTCGTTTATGTCGGCGCGACGGTGGGAAATTGGAACCTGCTGGGGCTGCACCCCTTTATCGCGGGGCTTATCGTCGCCGTGGCGGTGCTGGTCGCCGTGTCGCTGGTCACGGAGCCGCCGCGTAAGCGGACGCTTGAACTCTTTGAGGCCGCCGCCGAATACGGCGACATCCCCAAGGCGGTCGCCGCCGGGGCCTCGGCCGCGGTGAGCTGTGAGGCGCGCCTCGCCGTGAAGGAGCGGAGGGAATTTTTTGATCAGATGCTGGCGCCGGCGGGTAACTGAACTTCCCGCGGAGGTCGCGGATAACGCGCGCGAGTCCCGCGTGTTCGGACGCTATTTTTATCCGTATTGGCTGCTTGAGCTGGAGGCGGCGGTGAAATTTCCCTTTATCGCGCCGCGCCGGGAACGGCTGCTTCTGGCGGTTGACGCGGTGAATTCCGGCGCGGGGTTTCCGCCTCCCGATTGTTTTTGCGAGACGGAGGCCGCGGCGGACGAGATCGTCTCTCCCAAGATCTCCAAGGAGGAGCTCGACGGCGCGCGTATCTCCCAGATGATAAGGTTTGGCATGAGAAAACGGGCGCGCGCCTGGTCTGATATCAGCTATACCGTCGGCGGCGTCGCGCTGGTTTATAAGGAGTCTCTGCTATGGCGGGTCCGTTTTGCGAACGGCTCCGAAAGCGGGATTTCGCTCGATACGCTTACGGGGGAATACGGGATAATTCCCCTGACGGGCGGTATTAAGGAAAGGTGATTTTTTTGCGTGACCATTTACGACGTTGGACGGATATGACCTGGAAGGATATCGAGGCGGAGCGCGAAACGATGATCGCTCTGGTCGCAAGCGGCTCGGTCGAACAGCATGGGCCGCATCTCCCGACGGGGACGGATCTCTATATCGCGATGGGGATTGCCGACCGCCTCGCCCGGTATCCGGGCGCCGGCGACGTGGCGGAACGGCTTGTGATGCTGCCGCCGCTCTTCCATACATACGCGAAGGAGAGCGACGCCTGGCGCGGGACGCTGAATCTCAACGGAAATACCCTCACGCTGATGACTCGTGATATCATAAAGGGTCTCTTCCGGCAGGGAATCGGAAAAGTGGTTCTGCTGAACGGGCACTTGGAGAGCTATTCTTTTCTTCTTGAGGGGATAGAGCTCGCGACGGAGGGAAGAAGCGGCGTTCAGGTAATCTCGGTCAACTGGTGGGATTTTATCGGCGACGAACTCATCGGCGAGCTCTTCGCGGACCGCTGGCCCGGCTGGGTGGCGGAACACGCGGCGCTTACGGAGACTTCGATCATGCTCGCCCTTTATCCGGAGCTTGTCAAAGCGGAGCTGGCTGACGCCGGTTTTATTCCCCGGCCGCTGCCCTATAAGATTTTCCCCCAGCCGCGGGAGGTGCGCCCCCCTTCCGGGATGTATGCCCCCGCGGATGGGGCCGGCGCGGAGATTGGCGAACGTCTTGTCTCCGAGGTTTTGGACGGGCTCGTCCCGATCATAAGGGAACGTTTTTACTAAATAACAGGAGGTGGGAGGCATTGCCGTCAAGTGACCGCGACCGTTTTTTGCGGGAAATAATGCACACCGCGCTCGAGAGCGGCGACACGCGGCGCATCCTCTCGCTCTTTCGCGAATGGAGCGGCGTCGATGTCGCGTATATCGACGCGCGTACAAAAGCTATCTGCTGCACGCGGGGCGAGCCGCAGTTTTACGAAGAGCTTCAGCTCTACCCGCTCATGGAGCTGCTGCGTATATATGCCGCCCGGGAGGTGACGCGGCGCTCGCATAAGCTGGGATGGCTCGTCGCCGCGTCTCCGGCGGGAGAGGAGTTTCCTTTTCCCTCCGAGGCGGCGTTTGTGGTCGACGCGCTGGCGGTCTGTCATCTCGGCGATTCCGCGCGCGGGGCCCTGGGCGGCGGGGAAGAGGAGAGCTCCTTTATCGCGAAGCTCTTTGCGGCCCGGAGGGAGGACGAAGCGTATTGTCTGGGAGTACTCAAAGGCGCGGGGGTGGAGCTCCAGCAGGGGTTTTACGCGGCGTCCTTTTTCTCGGAGCTGGACGGCGGCGAGGAGACCAAGCTCCTGGAACGTTTTCGCGGGCTTGCCGAGAGTGTCGGCGCGAGATTTTTCGTCTGTGAAAACGAAGGGGTCAAGAGCTTTCTCCTCTTCCATAACGGGCGGGGAACGCTGCAGACGATCACGACCAATTTGATCACGCTCTGGGAGCACTCCGCGCGCGAGGGGCAGATATCCGCCGCCGGCCGGCTCTGCTGGGGCTGGAGCGGCGGCGGGCGGTCGTACGGCGAGATTCCGCGGTGTCTCTCACAGGCGCTTTTCACGATGAAGCACGGCCTCATACACCGGACCGTTCCGCCCGTCCTGCGGTGGGAGGAGCTGGGCCTCTGGCGAATCTTTGCCGCGCTTTCGGAGTCCGCCGAGTTTCGCGCGTATGCCGCCGGCCTTCTGAAGGAGATAATCAAGTATGACGAGACGCACCAGAGCCGCCTGATGATGACGCTGCACACCTTTGTGCGCCACAGCTGGAATCTGACCGCGGTCTCAAAGGAGCTTTGGCTTCATTACAATTCCATGAAGTACCGTTATAACAAGATCGCGGCGCTGCTCGGCGAGAACCTTGACGACCCCGAGGTTCGCTTTAAAATGACGGTTGCCGTCTATCTTTACGCCTACTCGCTGACGCCGCCGGCCTATCTGGAAACGACCTGCGATTCCATAAAATAACGGGGCGCCGGCCGTCAAAAGGGGCGCGCCCCTCCAATCACGGCGGTTATGCCTGATAACCGCCCGGCGCCTTTAGCCCCCGCGTCGGCCGCCGGGGCCCGCATAAAAATTTTTGCCGTTAATTACCGTCCTCGCCGCCCATATCCTTATCCACAATCACGCCGCGGTTGGTCTCGCCGTCCATGTAGGCGGCGAAGTTGCCGCGGTAGACGCGTATCGCGGGGTTGCGCCAGGGTTCCCATTTTTTATTTTCAAACCAGTCCGTGTTGAAGATGTTCCTGTCCTCCCCCGCGAAGACGGGCATGTAGAGAACGCCGTCGACCTCGAGGTCGGAGAAAAAGTGTGTGCCGTAGGAGAGCTCCGGCATAAAGCCAAGACGCGGAATGCCGAGCTCCACCATACCGCGGCAGTTCGTCAGCTCGCTGTATTGCACGGGAACGCCGAGCTCGGGGTTGCTGGAGCCGATGCGCCCCGGGGCGACAAGGAGGTAGGGCTCGCCGTCGGAGGCTTTGTTGAGTTCGCCGATGAGGCGCGCCGTGCCGTAAAAGTCGTGCTGCGCGTAATAGAGGTTGAAGTCCACGTAGACGATCTTCGTGATCTCCGGGATGACGCCGTGCGTCACCATGCGGTCGGCCTGCAGCAGTATCTGCCGCGGCGCGAGCTTGGGGATGCCGCCCTCAAGATGGTTGTGCGACCAGAAGGGACGCGACTGGATGAGGCAGAAAGAGTCCTCGGTCGGCTCAAAGGCGAATTCCATGTCTACGGGGACGCCCATCTTGTGTTCAAGCAGCTTCAGCGTCTTTTTAACACGCTTGTAGAAGTCGGGATACATGCGCGGGAAGCTGTCGAAGGTGAAGCAGACCTTCATCCCCGGCGAGAGGCAGGCCATGTTCTTCATGATCTGGAAGAAGCAGCCCTCGCCGTCGTCGCAGCGGTAGATCTGCGCGTAGGCGGCAAAATCGGGATGGTAGGCGAGCAGCTGTTTCCATTCCTTTTTGATGTCGAGCGTCGTTATTTGGTTCGGGTGCTCCTCGTCGATGACGTGGAAGGACTCTTGGGCGATCGCCGAAATCTTCTCGGGAGCGAAACCCTCGGGGCGCAGGATCGGGTTGGTCAGCGAGACGGTGCGCGCGTAGCCGCGCTTTGTGCTCATCGTGCCCATGCCGAAGACCATGCGCACGAGGCCGTCGTCCTGCTTCACGCGCGTCGTCCAGCGGCGGAAGTTCTGCGAGTAGCCGACGCCCGCCATCGTCGGATAATAGTAGCGCCCGCGCCAGCGCCCCGCCATGCGGATGATGATGATTCCCATATCGTCGTCGCCGAGGTTGTGGCGCGCCCGGTAATCCGTCGCCGCGGGGAAGAAGGTGCGCGAATAGATGCGCCGCACCTCCGTTTCCACGGCCGCCGCGCGCGCTTCAAGGCTGCCGCAGTTGTTGCCGAGGAAGTTCGTCAGGTATTTTCCGGCGAAGGAGTGTTTTACGTCGTCCTCCAGCCGGCTGGAGCTGCGGATGACGACCGGGTCACGCATATCCGCGAGGAAGGTGCGGATGTACATCCCGGCCGCCTCCGGCAGCGGCGTTTCCAGAAAGACCCGTTCTATCTCCCGCGGGTCGCCGTTCGCGAGCAGCGTGTCAAGGCGCGGCACCCGTTCGAGGAACTGGTGAAAGATCTCGATGCTGAGGTATATCGATCGCGGCACCTTCGTCCGGCTCATCTGCTCGTCGCCGCTGTCTCGCAGCTGCCGCAGCGCAAAAAGCAGCGAACGCCCTTTACCGCCGATCGTCCCGCGCCCGCAGATCAGCGGTGCGAACTCGGGGTCGTCATGCGGCTGCCATTCAAAATAGAGTTCTCTTGCTCGGTCTGCTGGGGTCATGTTATCACTTGCCTTCCGGGGTATTGTCTATCACGATGCCGTTTTCCGTCTCTCCGTCCAGCAGCACGTCGAAGCATCCTTCGTAGTGCCTTACGGCGGGGTGGGATATCGTCTGCCACGGGTGGCTCTCGAACCACTCTCTGTTATAGACGTTGTTCTTCACGCCGTCGAATACCGGGAGGTAGAGGATGTTGTCGCCGTCGAGGTCGAGGAAGAAGTGCGTCCCGTAGGAGAGCTCGGGAGCCATCCCCTTCTGCGGAATGCCGAGCTCCACGAGGCAGCCGGAGTTTGAAAGCTCGTTGTAGCGCACCGGCACGCCGAGCATGGGGTTGGAGCTGCCCCAGCGTCCCGGGCCGACGAGGATGTAGCGCTCGCCGTCGAGCCGGTCGTTTATCTCTCCCACGGCGCGTGCGACGTCGGCGAAGTCCGCCTGCTTGCCGTAAATCTCGGGGTCGACGAAGACGATGTGCCGCGTGCATTCCAGCCTGCCGTTGGCGACCATGCGGTCGCCGCGCAGGATGGTCTTCTCCGGCGGCGTGTCGGGAATCTCGACGCGGCCCTTGTCGTCGTAGACGGAGAGCGGCCGCAGCTGTACGAGGGTGAAGCGGTCGTCGCCGACCTCGTAGGCGAACTCCATGTCCACGGGGAGCTGAAGCTCTTCTTCAAAGAGCGCGAGAAGCTTTTTCAGCCGCGCAAAGAGCTTCGGGCAGCGGCCGGGCAGCTCCGAGAAGGTGAATACCGGGCGCGGCGCGTTCATGTTGCCGGGGTCGGTGTGTATCCAGTGGAAGGCGTTGTCGTCGAACCACTGTAAGTAGGTGGGGGCCATTTTGTGTTTTTTCAGAACGTCCTTGATGGTGACGGCGATGTGCTGCGAGGTGAACTTATGGCGCTCAATATCGACATAGTCGTAATGTTCCTGTGAGTGCGTCACAATCTCGTGCGGCTTCGTCCCTTCGGGGCGGAGGTTGGGATTTGTAAGATAGAAGGTCCTTGCGTAGGCCCTGTCGACGGTGCGCGTGCCGAGGCCGAAGCAGATGCGCACGACGCCGTCCTCCTTCCTGATTCGCGGCGAGGGACGGCGGAAGACCTGTGAAAAGGCGGCTCCCGCAAGCTCGGGATAGAACATGTTTTCGTACCGGCGCCCCTCGATCGGCTGAATCAGCACGGCCATGCGCTCTCCGCCCCACTGGATGCCGTGCTTGCGTTTATATTCGCGCGCGGCGGGGTTGTAGGTGGAGGCGTAGACGATCTTGATCGCCTCCTCAAGCTCGGCGCGGCGTTCCTCCCGCGTGCCGGCGTTGGAGGAAAAACGCGTCGCGTACTTTCCCGCGAAGGAGAGGTTGACGTCGTCCTCCAGCGTTGAGGAGGAGCGGATGGAGATGGGGTCGCTGATCAGGTCCAAGATCTTTTCGAGCGGACCGTCGAGCGAGGGCGGCAGGCTGGCCGCCCGGCATATTTTATAAAGCTCCGGCGCATCCGAGTGCGCGCGCAGGTTCATCAGCCGCTCCCAAAGGTTATTTTGCTCCATGAATTCGTCGAAGACCGAGGTCGTGATGACGATGGAGTATTTTGGCAGATGCACGTCCTCCAGCAGCCCGTTCTTCTCCAGGATATGGTGCGCGAAGGATAGGCCCTTTGCCTTTCCTCCAATGCGTCCGTCGCCGACGAGCCAGCCGCGTTCCTCATAAAAGGGGACCGGGTCGAAGCTTCTGTAGAAATCACCGTAATTCATAGCGTCCCTCCTACCAGTTTCCATCTTATCTCATGACTAAAAAACCATCATAGTAATTTATTATTATATACTATACTTTCGTTTCTTAAAAGTGGCAGTCTGAGATAATTGAAACGCTTCCCGGCGAGACTACGTAAATTACATAGATGTAACAAAATTTTAACGTCTTTTTTACTATACAGTTTCCGTCGTGGTTTAAGATAATAACGGTGATGACTATGTTAAATAAAAAGCCTCAGGCAGGAGAGGGTCCGACGATGATAATAAACGACCGGGAGCTGAGCTGGCTGGTCTTCAACGACCGCGTGCTTCAGGAGGCGCGGGACAAAAGCGTGCCGCTGATGCAGCGGCTTAAATTCCTCGGGATTTTTTCAAATAACCAGGACGAGTTTGTCAAGGTGCGGGTGGCGAAGCTGATCCGCTTAAGCCGCCTGAAGGGGCTCAAGGGAGGGCAGGCGGCGAAGGCGCGCGCCGCGGCCGAGGTGCTGCCGCAGCTCTACGCGCGGATGTCCGCATCGCAGGAGCGCTTTGACGCCGTCTATCACGGCATCCTTGCCGAGATGGCGGAGATCGGGATCAACGTGGTGAACGAGCGGCAGCTCACGGAGGAGCAGGAAAAATTCTGCCTCGACTACTACGCCTCCGTCGTCAGCGAGCGCATCGTGCCGCTATTGATCCGCAAGACGACGAAGATGCCCTTTATCAGCGACGGCGAGATATACCTGGGCGTCAGGATGACCGGCGCCAAAGCGAAAAATGTACGCTACGCCCTGATCCAGATTCCCGTCAGCAGCGCCTGCCCGCGCTTCGTCGAGCTGCCCTCGGCGGAGGGACGCCGGGACATCATCTATCTGGACGACGTCATCCGCCTCTGCCTGCGGGAAATATTCTTTATGTTCAGCTGTGAAACGATCAGCGCCCACACCTTTCGCGTCGTGCGCGACGCGCAGATCGAGATGGACGGCGATATCTCCAAAAGCCTCATGGAGAAGATGGAGGAGGGCATCGAAAACCGGTATCGCGGCAACCCGGTCCGGCTTATCTACGATCGGGAAATGCCGGAGGACCTGCTCTCGCTGCTCGTCTCCAAGCTCTGCCTGAAGGGCGGTCCCTCGCTCGACCCGGGCGGGCGCTATCATCTGAAACGCGACCTGATGAAGTTCCCGCGCGTCTGCCCGCGGCTTGAGGAAAAGCTGCCCGCGCCGCTGCGCCACCCCGCGGTCGCCCCCTTCTCCAGCATCCTCAAGGTTGTGGCGAAGCGCGACGTGATGCTGCACTTCCCCTATCACACATTCAACCACGTGATCGATTTCCTGCGCGAGGCCGCGATCGACCCGAAGGTGGAAAACATCTCCATCACCCTCTACCGGACGGCGGAACATTCCAAAGTGATCAACGCCCTCATCGGCGCCGCCAAGAACGGCAAGCGCGTCACCGTCATCCTCGAGCTGCTCGCGCGCTTTGACGAGGGGCGGAACATCGAATACGCCGATATCCTCCAGCGCGCGGGGGTGCGCGTCATCGACGGCGTCGCGGGGCTCAAGGTGCACTGCAAGCTGATCCTTGTCGAACGCCGGGAGCGCGGCGGCGTCAAGGGTTACGCCTACATCGGCACCGGCAACTTCAACGAGTCGACGGCGAAGATCTATTCCGACTTCGGCCTCTTCACCTGCCGCCGCGAGATCGTCTGCGAGACGCGCGCCGTCTTCGACGCCATCGTCTCGCACAAACCGCTTGTCTGCCGCGAACTGCTTGTCGCGCCGTACAACATGCGCTCCCGCTTTGAGGCGCTGGCGGAAGAGGAGATAAAAAACGCCCAGAAGGGCAAAAAGGCCTATATCAGGGCGAAGTTCAACAGCCTTACCGACCCGGAGATGATAAATTTGCTCTACCGGGCGAGCCGCGCCGGGGTGAAGATAAGCCTCATCGTTAGGGGGGCCTGCTGCCTCCAGCCCGGAATCGCGGGCGTCAGCGAGAATATCAGGGTGATAAGCATCATCGACATCTACCTCGAACACGCGCGGATGGCCATCTTCTGCGGCGGCGGCGAGGAGAAGATCTTCATTCTCAGCGCCGACTGGATGACGCGCAACCTCAACCGCCGCATCGAAGTGGGCACGCCGGTCTACGACCCCGCCATCCGCAGGCAGCTGAAAGAGGTCTTCGAGATGCAGTGGCGCGACAACGTCAAGGCGAGGGACATGGAAATATTTGGGGCCAACGAATACGCGGCGGGCGAAAAGGGCCGGCGGTGCCGTTCGCAGCTGGCCCTGCATGAGTTCTACAAGCAGGCCGCCGAAAAGAGGAATGAAGAATGAGAGATATGAACACGATTGCGGCGCTCGACATCGGCAGCAACGCCGTCCGCTTTCTGATCTGCAATATCGAAGAATCCTGCGACGCGAAAAAATGCCGTAAAGTCGCCTTCCTGCGCGTACCGGTGCGTCTCGGCGAGGACGTCTTCACCGAAGGCCGGATCAGCGCCCGCCGGCGCGGGCTGCTCTGCGAGGCGATGCAGGGCTTCTCCCATCTGATGAAGACCTTTGAGGTCAGAGAATACCGCGCCTGCGCCACCAGCGCGATGCGCGAGGCGGAAAACGGCGGCGGGGTCATCGACGAAATTCGGGAAAAGAGCGGCATCTCCGTTGAGATAATATCGGGGCCCGAAGAGGCGGAAATAATCTATGCGGCGGGCGCCTCCTCCACCGGCGGTGAAAACTGGAAAAACTCCCTCCACGTCGACGTCGGCGGCGGCAGCACGGAGGTCGTCATCTACGCCGGCGGCCGCGTCGCGGAATCGCGCTCCTTCCGGCTCGGTACGGTGCGCATCCTGAAGGAGGCCGTCAAAGTAAAGGACGAAGAACTCTTTAAGAGCGAGCTGAAAAAGATCGGTGAAAAATACCCTGGCCTGCGCATCATCGGCTCGGGCGGCAACATCAACAAAGCGCAAAAGCTGCTCAACCGGCGCGAGGGCGAGCCGCTGAACAGCGTCGAACTGAAAATGCTCTACGACACGCTGAAAAAGATGACCTTTGAAGAGAGGATAAAAAACTTCAAGCTCAACCCCTATCGCGCCGACGTCATCATTCCCGCGCTGAAGATATTCCTCACCGTCAGCAAACTCTGCCGCGCGCCCGAGATCATCGTGCCGCAGGTGGGGCTGGTGGACGGGATCGTCGCGATGCTGCACGCAAAACTATCCGCATAAACCAACGCGGGGCCTCTTTTCGGACGGCGCGCCGCTTTTTCCGGAAAAAAGCCCCGCCTTCTTTTCTTCCATCCCCCAAACAGATAACCGCTATCGCGATAATGGCATAGCGCCATATAAAAGTGAATATTGACACAAACGGTGCGAAAGGGTTAAATATATTGCGTTGATATCGATAAAAAATAATCGATATTAGAGGGAGGAATAACGGCGGCGGCCGTGCCTCCATAAAATATAAAAATAGAAAAGATCTCAAGAGAAAGGATGATCCCCATGTCAAACATCATTATCGCCCCCGGCAAATACGTGCAGGGTAAAGGCGAGCTCTCAAAGCTCGGCGGCTATGTGGAAAAACTAGGCTCCAAGCCCTTTATCCTCGTCAGTCCCTCTGGTTTGAAGCGCGTGAAGGAGCCCATCGCGAAGAGCTTCGGCGCGACGCCGCTCGTCTTTGAAGAATTCTGCGGCGAATGCAGCAAGAAAGAGATAAATCGCCTTCTCGCAAAGCTGGGCGACTGCGACGTCGTCATCGGCGTCGGCGGCGGCAAGATCCTCGACACCGTGAAGGCCGTCGCCCACTACGCGAAGAAACCCGTCGTCATCGTGCCGACGATCGCCTCGACCGACGCTCCCTGCAGCGCCCTCTCCGTCATCTATTCCGACGAGGGTGTCTTTGAAGAATACCTCTTCCTGCCCGCGAACCCTAACCTGGTGCTCGTCGATACCGACGTCGTTTCGGCGGCGCCCGCGCGCCTGCTCGTCAGCGGCATGGGCGACGCGCTCGCGACATACTTCGAGGCCCGCGCGGTAAAGGCCTCAGACGCCGGTACCTGCGCCGGCGGCAAGGCGACAAACGCCGCGATCACGCTTGCGAAGCTCTGCTACGACACGCTGATCGAAAACGGCCTCCGCGCGAAGCTCGCCGCCGAGCGCCGCGTTTGCACCAAAGCCGTCGAAAACGTCATCGAAGCCAACACCTTTCTCAGCGGCATCGGTTTTGAAAGCGGCGGGCTCGCGGCGGCGCACGCCGTGCATAACGGGCTCACCGTCCTTGAGGCGAGCCATCAGTTCTACCACGGCGAGAAGGTCGCCTTCGGGACGCTCGTACAGCTGGTGCTCGAAGACGCCCCCACCGAAGAGATAGAAGAAGTGCTCGACTTCTGTCTCGACGTCAACCTTCCCGTCTGCCTTGAAGATATCGGCGTCGCCGATCCGAAGCCCGAAGAGATCATGGCGGTGGCGGAGGCGACCTGCGCGCCCGCCGAGACTATTCACGCCATGCCCTTCGAGGTCACGCCGGACAAGGTCTACGCCGCGATCATGGGCGCCGACGCGCTCGGCCGCTTCTACAAGGGAAAATAAATAAATTCACCGTCAGCACCCAGGCCCTTCGGCACGCCGCCGGAGGGCCGTTTTTGTTTTTTCCGGCGGCGATTTGCGCGGCAATCATAAAAAATACACAACGTAATGATAAAATGGAACGGTACAAATAAAAAACGGGGGGGGGCCCCGGAGGGATAAAAGCAATGGCCGAAAAAAAACGCCTCTACCTGATGCGGCACGCGAAGCCCGAACTGCCGATGAACGGACGGATATATTACGGGCAGACCGACTACCCGCTCTCCGCCGCGGGAATCGCGGCGGCGGAAGAGACCGGAGAATATCTAAAGGGTAAAATTACCTTTGATTATCTATACGCGAGCGATATGATACGCGCGCAGCAAACGGCGAGGCTCGCAGTCCCCTACCTCCCGATCATCACCGTTCCCGCGCTCCGCGAGGTCAACTTAGGCGAATGGGAGGGACGCGGCTATGACGAGGTTCGCGAGCAGTTTCGCGAGATATACGAGGCGCGCGGCGTGAAATTCGCCGAGGTGGCCCCTCCGGGGGGCGAGACCTTCCGTGAGCTCCAGCGGCGCACGACGCCGGCCTTTGAAGAGATACTTTCCGCTCACGAAAGCGGCAACATCCTTATCGTGGCGCACGGAGCCGCGATCTGGAGCGTTATGGCGGGCCGCTTCGGCCTCGACCTCAACGAAATGTTCTTCTTCTCGCAGGACTACTGCGGCATTCACGTCGTAGAACCGGCGAACGGCCGTTTGCGGCTCTGTCAGTACAACTGGCTCCCGCTGCTTAAAGCGGAAAGGTAAAACATCCGGGCCTAGCGGCCCGTGAAAAGGTGGCGTAAAGATGAAAAGAAATAGAGGCGGCGTGACGGCGGTCCTGGTGGCGGTGGTAGTTCTGGCGATGCTTGCCGCGACGGCGTGGCTTGTGCTGGGCACGCTGAGAAGACACAATGCCGAACAGGGGCTTGCCTATTTGGAGAGAGGCGACTACACACAGGCCGCAGTCTGTCTGGAAAAGGCGGCGCGCTACAGCCTGCGCCCCGACGCCGCGGTGCTCTTCCGCTTAGCGGAGGCGAGGCTGCGGCTCGGCGACCTTGCGAAGGCGAAAGACAGCCTTGAAAAGGTCATCGCCATAGAGCCCCGGAACGCCCCCGCGAGATATGAGCTGGGGAAAATATATATTGGGGAGAAAAACTTCGGAGCGGCAAAATCCGAGATCGCGGCGCTTGAAGAAATAGACACGGAAGAGGCCCGCGAATATGCCGCCGAGCTCAAAACGTCGATTCATACGGGAGCGGTAAAGGGATTCTTTGACGAGCTCCTGAAAAAGATCATTCCCGGCGGCGTCCCCGACGCCCTGAAAAATATTGTCCCCGGGACCGAAGAGTGACCTCCCGCGGGTGAAAGGACCAAAGACGCGATGCGGATAGAATATAAAGCGCCCTTGGCGGCGTTTCTGCTGCTTGGACTGACGGCGTTTCCGGCCTTCAGCGCCGGCGCGCCGAAGGTGATAGATGTCGTGAAGAGCCCTCTTCATAAGAGCCTCTTCGAGATTCCCGTCGCGGTGGTGCCGCGCGCGGGCTACAACTTTAAAAAGACGGAATCGGGCGTCGCCGACAACGGCAAAAAAGTTTCTCTGGACGCGGTGCTGCTCCACATGCCTTATACGCGGCTGCTCGACGAGATAACGAACGACTGCCTGAAAAAAGAGAACATGGAGGTCAAATCGCGCTCCTCCTTTATCTGGAACGGCAGCTCCGCCGAGCTCCTGAAAATATTTCAGCCCAGCGGCAAAGTCGTGATCGGCAAATGGGTGCTGATCGTCGACCGCGGTGCCAACGCCTGCTGGATGATAAGCGGGGCCTACAACGCCAAAGACGCTAAGGCCGCGCAGGCGGTGCTGGATACCATAAAGAGCGCCTGGTGGCCCGTGGACGCGGCGGCGCCGCCGGTTGTCGCCGGCACGCTGCCCGCGAACGTCGACACCAAAGGGACCCCTTTCCGCATCGCGGGCTTCCGGCAGGACTCGCTGATATACACGAAGGACGGGCACATACCGACGCAGGACGGGGATCAAGCCCTCTTTGTGATCTCCCGCTTTTCCGGCGAATACATCCCCGCGGAAAAACGCGAGCCTTTTGCGGAAAAGCACATCGCCGAGGTCGAACGGGGGGTGAAGCTTGAGATAATATCGCAGACACAGGAAACGATAAACGGACTTCCCGCAATCGTTACCGTCGCCTATACCGAGAGCGACCCGCGGGCCCTCATCTATCAGGCGGCCGTATTCAAATCCTCCAAGGTGACGCTGCTCGTGGGCATCGCCCGCGGGAACATCCCGAAAAACCTTGAAAGCTTCCATAAACTTACGGCCTCCTACAACGAAAATTGACGGTAAAATCAAACCGTTGAAAAATTAGAAAGGAGAGGATCTTAGAAATGAAAAGACTGATATCGGCGCTGCTCATGGTGCTTCTCGTGGCTACCGCGGCCGCCGCGTACCATCCGGGGCCGCCGCCCCAGCATCACGGAGGACCAGGCCCTGGACCGAGACCGGGCCCACCCCCCGGCCCGCCGCCGGGGCCAAGACCCGGACCGCATCCCGGCTGGAGGCCGGGCCCGCCGCCTCCCCCGCCGCGCTACCACCATTGGGACTCGCATTGGGATTCGGGCTGGTTCGGCGGCGCGCTGGGAATCGGCGTGCTGCTCGGCACGATGATGAGCAACCAAGCCCAGGCCCAGGCGCAGGCCGAAGCGAACGCGATCGCGCAGCAGCAGGCCTATGAGCGCAAAGTGGCGGAGGTTCGGAGCGCCGCGCGCGACATCGCCGCGACCCAGAGCGGCCATGTGATGCAGATGATCTCGCAGGTAGGTCCGGGACACGCTCTGCAGGACCTAAACGGCTACTGGCAGGCGCAGGGCCAGGCGACCTTCCTTGACGGACGCGCGCCGGTCAGCGTGCTTAAAGTCGCAGGGTTTCAGCAGGAGCTGACGCTGTTCTACACCGTGGATCAGACGCGGCAAAATGTCACCGTGACGGTGAACGCTCCCCAGTACAATATCTCGGAGAGCAGCACCGCGCAGTACACGCCCCCAGCGCCTCCCGCGCCGGTGAAGAACGCCGCCCGGATGATGGGCTTTACCGTGGCGGACGACGTCCGCAGCCCCGAGGGTTTCCTGCTCGTGCGCGACGTGACGCCGGCGACGGCGGCGGCCTACGCGGGACTTAAAAACGGCGCCGTCCTCTATAAAGTGGACGGACACAGCACCGCGCAAGTCAGCGTCGAGCAGATGAACGCCTACATAAAGGGGCGCGCGGCCGCCGATTCGACGGTGGAGGTCACCTTTTCTGACGGGGGACAGCAAAAAACGGCGCAGATCAAGCTCTAAACGGCAGGCGCAGTAACGGGTTCGCCCAGACGGTAATTCGAAATATCCGCGTGTAGACGAACTGGAACGGCGGACCGCAAAATTTTGCAAAAAAGTATTGCGCCAACCGCGTGAGTCGTGATAGACTAACATTTGTGCAAGCGGACCCGTAGCTCAGCTGGATAGAGCGACTGCCTCCTAAGCAGTAGGTCATCGGTTCAACTCCGGTCGGGCCCGCCATTAAATAAGACAGTCATAGTCAGGGTTTAGGCGATTTCGCCTAAGCCCTTCTTTTTTGCCTTTTTGCTCAATTTGCGCCGTGGGTGACATATGGGTGACAAAGAAATTAAGAAATATCTTCGTGCGAGGTGCGGATGGGGTTTCAAGCCCGTCAAAATTCCGTGCTTCTTGTTTTTTCTGCCTTGTTTTCAGGAATGTCGAATAAGTATATTCGAGATAGAACAAAAAATCTTGAACATGGAGGAAACGAACCGAACATGGAGAAGACCAAAAAGAGAAAAGTTGAGATAGAACGCAACACATAAATCATGACCATGGGGTCTAGAAATGAGAATCGTTACCTTGAGGAGGCAAGGTGTGGCAGGTGGTTTGCGCCAACCAACAAAAACAAGACACGAAAAGCGATTCTATATTACTGTCATAAATACGATGGCCGATACACATTTTCCTATCATACACTTTAAAGTCAACCTCCGGCCTGCTCTGGAAAGCGGGAATGGACGGTCTTCTGCCTTGCGATTTCTCCGCAGGCGCTGGTGTGCTCCGGGAGATACGGCGAAAGGCGGATACTCGTAAAGCTCGCCGGAATATGGAAGCGCTTGGCAGGGCCGGAGTCGTCAACGTTGCTGTCGCGGCGAACGACCACGTAGACAACGAGACGGCGATCGTTTTCCCTTCAGCCTTTCCTTATTTCCCTAGCGGAACTGATTTACAATCGACTTTGCTATAGATAATAAAACACAAACAAGGGCAGGGCATTTTTCCTTGTTATTGACAGCGTTGTATTGATCACAGGCACTTCCTCTGGCATGGATAGTCTCCTTATTAAAAACCGAAATCATCCGCGAAGGCGATGTCTACCGCCATTTCGTATTTCAGAACAGGCTCGGCAAAGCTATTATTTGAATCTAAATACGCGACGAGATAATATCTCTTGTCACTGCGATATCTTCTATTCTTAAAGGTGAACTTAAGCCGAGAAATACGTTTTGCCGCCTCCGGCTCACGGCTTTTTGCCTCAAATGTCACTTCATTTGAAATTTTCTCATTGTCTTCAGAGACTAAGAACAGCTTATAGACAGCTTCCTTGACAATATCCGTCACCGGTTCCATCTGATAGAACTCCAAAGACTGTACCAAGCTGGTGATCTTTTTAGTGGTGCTGATAAAATCTATCGCCGCGGGCCTCGTTTCCTGGTGTCCGACCGCCGTCCTCACATCCAGCACGGGGATCAGCATCTCCTGCAAAGAGGCGCCGCCATGCACGTAATTCTGTCCTCCGCCGGCCGTTTTAAAGATGCTCGTCCCCGAAGGAACCGCCACATTCAGGGAAGCGCCGCTTAAAAACGCTGATATATCATAATTTTTCACGCCGTCCGCTTCAATGGGATCACGGCCTATGACATAGCGCTTGCCGACGTAAAACCCCTTGAGCTCCGTGCCGCTGATTTTATCATATTCCCGTATCCTGTCACGCTTATATATAAAACCATGGTCGGCGGTAATTATAAAATGCCTTGCGGAGATATCTTCGGTGAGGCGGCGAATCATCCGGTGTATCTCAATCACGGATTCGGCGCAGGCGGAGAATACCTCATTCTCCGTGTTCGCCTTATCGCCGCGCGCGTCTATCTGATTATGGTAGACATATACGACCTCTTTATTCCCGAACATCTTGCGTACTTCCTCTCGCTTTGCCGCTATCACGTCGTCATACTGCAGGCATCTGCCGTTGGAAACTTCAGCCTGCAAGACAGCCTCTCTCTGCGAAAGGGTATCACAAGGTCTGCCGTCCGCGGAAACCTTGAAGTTATCGTCTATATTTATCCTTTCGTGCGGCAGCAGCGCCGCCATGCCAAGTTTTGTGACGGAGGGCAGCACGCCGTACATAACATCCAAATGGACGCCGCCGCACTTTTCGTCCTCAAACAGGGTGTCCGCGAGCTCCGCCGCCACCTCGTAACGCAGCGCATCGGAGATGATCACGACAACGCGTTCTTTGGCGGGCGCCACGCAGCGCCGGTAAAAATGTTCCTGCCCGGGAATCGCTTTGATTGATTTCTCCGCGAACAGGGCCTTGCTCCAGGAGGCCGTCAGCCTGTCAAGATAGATATTTGTATAAATATTTTCGACCCGCTCCCGCAGCGCCTCGAAAGCAGCCCGCGCCTCGATCCGGTCATAATAATCATAAAATTTCCTGTAACAGTAATCATATTTATAATCATTTCCCGTATATCGCTTGATAATTGCCGCGGTGTCCTCTGGGCAGCGATAACCGGCGATTTCTATGATTTGGCAGGCCATCTCGAGCATAGAGTAGGCATCATGGAACATCTCGCCGAAATGCAGCTCCATACGCCGGCGGCAGAGTGCGCGAATATCCATACCGGCGAGTTTTGCGCCGATATTCTCGGACAAGAGATTGTCCACGGCCCAGGCGATGATCATTTCGTCGATAATTTCAAATGAATCGCATTCGGCAAGGCTGTCGAGCGCCATCTCCCGCAGAAACCCCGCCGCGCCAATCTCAGCCGCGACATTTCGGGAAATATCATCGTACGCGTCGCGGCATTTCGCGCTGTTCATCATATTGTCCATGAAGGCCACGACGGAGCCAGTTTGAGAGGCGACGCGCCCTTTCCATTTCGACGGAAGGCCGCCGCTTGCGGAATGTGCCGTGTAGGTAATAAAAAACGAGGCCGCGAGGTTTTTCAGCGAGGGCGAGACGTCATGATAGCCGTACAGCTCTTCGCAAAGTTCCCAGAATGAATCCAGCAGCCCAAACTTTTCAATCTCAGATAAATATTTGTTTTCTCCTTCTATATCCTTAATAAGTACGGCGCGCAGGATCTCCTCGAAAGAGGCGGTCTTCGCCTTGCAGACGACGCTCATTATACCGGTCAGGAGCGTATCTTTTCTGTAATTGTCTATCTTCAGGTCATAAAGTTTCTGGCAGCGTTCCTTTGAGGCAAAAAACCTTATATGATTCTGGATGACGGGTTTTAATTCGGGCGCGATACACAAATCAACGCAGATAAGGGAAGCTTTGTCCGCGAAGAATTCACGCGAATATCTTACCATATCCGCGAGATGATTCTCCCGCACGTCGGGTTTGGGAAAGGGGGCGTAAATAAGATAATTGGTCTCTCTGTCCACGCACTCAAGGAAATACTTGGTGTAAAACTGATTATCTTTTTCCAGCCTGTAGATCTTCGCCCTCTCCAGGACAAGGCCGCCGCTTTCGATATCGGCGGCGAACTCCGCCTTTGCGTCATACCAAAAGACAAGCCGACGTCCCTCCGCGGCAAATTCTTTATTTAATTTTTCAGCTATCTGTTTAAGAGCCATCTTTGTTTCCCCGCAATTCTCCCTGATATAACGTCAATCAGTGTCATTTATAACCTCATTTTGCTGATTTTACAACCGCGCCCTTCGAGATTAATTTAACCACGCTGTGAACCCGGCCCACAAGCGGGTTTGTCGTCGCCGGCGTGGTTAAAATCTTGGTTAAACCGTACCTTTCGCAATTGATTTAACCACGCCGTGGACCCGGCCCACAAGCGGATTTGTTGTCGCTGGCGTGGTTAAAATCTTGGTTAAACCGTGCCTTTCGCGATTGATTTAACCATGCTGTGAACCCGGTCGGCAAGCGGATTCGTCGTCGCCGGCGTGGATAAAATCTTGAATAAAAAAACAATATCTATTTTTTTATTACCCACCTCGCTGTCTGTGGTATGGGCGAATCAAGTTGAATTGCCCCCTCTTTTCGGAGCGAGGTCAGCAGGTTTTTTACCTTATGTTCTTTTTGCTGATCGCTTAGCACATCCGGTAATTTGCTCAGCAACAACTTGCGAACATCCTGCTTACTGGCCGCTCCAAATTGAGTAATGTACTCTACGATTAATTTTTTGTAATATTTATCGTCAAAGCCTCTATTTTTAATATATTGCGTCTGATCTTCTATCGTCTCAGCAACCTTGGCGGATAGATAGATTCGAGGTGACTTACCTTCAATCACTTTTAGCTTGCGAAGGTATTTTATCTGTTCTTTGCTGAGAGCCTCATTCTTTTGCACCCTGTCAATGAGATACACCGTATTTAAGTCAAAATCAGGATTGTCGAATAGTAATCTTGTATAATCCAAATCGATGATCCGCCCAAAAATAGTCACGGATACCTGATTCTGTTCAAAGTTATAGTCAGGCATGGGAAAATATTTTTTGCGCAGGATATTAAAAACGTTACGTATCCCCATACTCATACTGTCGATCATACCAAAAGCGGCCATAGCGCTTGCAAGCAGCTGGTTGCGATAAAAGGGCGGCGAGTAACTGGGGCTTAAGACCGAGCGCACGTCCTGAGGCAGAAAAGTTCCGGGGTTGGTTAATTTTATCTTATCCTCGAATTCGTTGACGTAAATTCTGGCTCCCATCGTGTAATCCTGATGCGCGATGCAGTTGTTGATCAGCTCGTAAAAAACCGGCTGTTCATATTGTTGTGTTTCAACAGGGAATAATGTTTTTTGATTTGGCATATAACGGTAAGAGAGATTCCTGATTTTTGCGTAAACTCTCTCTCCTGCCGTAATAAAAGGAATATTGAAAATTTCGTAACCAAGGTCGTTGCCCTTGGCGCCATAAATCCTCCAGACAACTTGCGGCGGGCGTTCTATCAAATAGTCGTATTTTTCACTGCCAAGCAGTACCATTACCGCATTTGTCAGATTACCGTCCACAATCAGGCGGTACTTCGTTAATAATTCCTCGTCTGACATGTTCTTTAATTCCTGTAGGATGTGCTCTTTAGCCGATTTTTCCAGGATGTTTTTTCTCGCCAGTTTTATGGCGTCAGAATCAAGATGAGCTATCGAGGAATTCATGATGACCTGCTTCGACCAGTCTCTCCTTTCCTGCCGTCTTATACGCTCAATTTCTTCCATCGAAAGCGAAACCAAGGATTCGCCGTTACGCCCATAAAAATGCCCTTTCCATGTTGTCGGCATCGCGGTAATCGCGGCGGGAATTTTAAACATGATCACTCTTTTGCGTTCTTCGTTAACGAGAGGGTAGATTTCAAAGATGTCTATAAAAGTGACGCCGCCATTTGTTCCCTGCGATATTTCCTGTTTGAGAGCGTCAAGTCCGAGAGTGCTGCGATAATTTGAACCGATTATCGCTCTGTCTCTATCACGCACGCCGAATATCAGCCAGCCATATTGACTGCCCTTGAGGTTGGCTTCATTGCTTATGGCCGAGAAATATTGGCCTATTTTGTCTTTATCAAAGTCCTTTCCGGCCTCTTTGAATTCTACCAACTCGTATTCAAATTTTTCAATCAGGTCGTAGAGAACCTGTATGAGGTCTGCCTCCAACATTAGAACTTCACCTTTCCGCCCGCATTTAAGCCGCAGTTTAGTTTTTTCTGCGTGGTTACGCCCTTGGTTAACCCGCTCCTTACGCACCTGATTTAACCACATTACAAATCCTGTCTGCAAGCCGTTTTATCGTTGCCGGCGCGGGTAAATCTTGGGTAAACCGTATCTTTCCGTTATTGCTTTACCCACGCTGTAAACCTTGTCTGCAAGCTGATTTGCGCTTGCCAGCTTGGTTAAAAAACGATATTCATTTCTTAATTATCCGCCTTGATGTTCGCGGTTACAACGTCATCTTTTGCCTCAGACGTTGTTTTCTATCTCATTTACTGTCTCAAATCTTCGCCAATACTTCCAGTTTTTTTCCGTCGCGGGCGGTTTGGACTTTTTCGTAGTTTACCTTTACGCCGTCGTCGAGGTCTATGGTTATGCGCGAGAGGGCCAGGTGGGCGACCTTTATGTCGTAGTCTTTTATCTCTTTCAGCTGTTTTTTCAGCTTTTCCATCTCTTTGGCGGCGACGGTTTTTTCGCGCGCCTCTTTGGCGTTGGCGATGGCTTGCTCTCTGATCGCGATCTGGTTTTCGTATTTCACCTGGAGCGGGTGGAGGTATTCCACGCGCAGATTGCCGATGGTGTCGGCGTTCCAGCGGTGCATGTAGACGAGGGCCTTGAAGCCGTTTTCTTTGCCGCTCTCGAAGAGCCAGTAGAGGGGGCGTTTCTGGTATATTTTGCAGTGGTCTTTGAAGAAATCCTTCAGGAAGTAACCGCGGATGACGCGGCGTGAGTCTCCGCCCCCTCCGAGCGCGCGGGCGACGAAGTCAAGGTTTTCTTCAAGTGTCTTTTCGCCGAAGGCCGCCGCGAGCCATTTGCAGAAGAGGCTGACGACGTCGTCGTGGAAATATTCCTCGTCCGTCAGCGGCAGGCAGTTGTCTTTGTCGGGGATGATGCGGCGGTAAATGCTATCTTTCCATTCCCCGCCCGCGTAGGCCAGCCCCTCGCAGTCGAGCGAATAGCGGCCGAAGAGGCAGCCGACGGCGTAGGAGATAAGGCTTTTCACGTCGCGCGCAAGGTCGGCTTTGCGCACCGTGACCTCTTTTTCTTCAACCTCCGGCGTCAGTTCGTCATTAAGTCCGTAGATGTCGATGAAGATGCGGTTGAGTTCCTCTTCGTTGGCTTTGAGTTGGTAAAAGCGTTTTTCCGCACAGTCGCGCCAGTTTTCAAAGGCGGTCGCCAACCGTCCGTCGCTGTTGTGCGCGATGAGCGGATGGGTTTTGAAATCCCATGAGGTTTCGAAGGAGTCCCAGTCGGATTTACTAATTGCAACGCAAGCGTTGCATAAATCAATTATTTGTGTGTCTGGAGAATAAATATAAGGAGTTTTAATAACATTGCCTGGTTGAAATTTTAACATGGGGCATAGTAACGTAAGATACACTTGTGCGACACAAGAATTCATATATGCGAGGATATAAGATATTTGATCCTCATTGGCAAACATTGCAGAACTTGTTGTGTCAAACACAAATCCTGGCTCAGAGTATCTCAGGCTGAAAAGGTTAGATGATATATTGCTCCATGTTAACATTTTGTGAAAATTATACTCTAAATTGTAATTGTGCGAGCGAACCCTGCCTGTTTTTTCATCAGAGAAATGCCGAATGCGATAACCATCATTTTGCCAGTCAATAAAATACTCTCTGTTTCCATACCAGCGTCTGAATTCCCCGCCCTTGTTATGTTTATGCCATTTCTTGTGCGAAAAAGAATCCATTGCATTTTGAGCTGTCCAATTAACATTGTTAGCGGGTACTTCATGCCAAAGCCTAAGAAATAAGTCGTTACATCCTGAAGTTACACCTTCTCTTGATGTAGCAACATCGTAAAGTGTGCCCAATGCGAACTTACTAACCAACTTTTCAGATAACCAATACCCGATATAGCTTCCAGGTATTAAGGAAAAAATGCTCTGTTTTGCTTGGTACAAAGTTGTTCGTGAAATAAACATTTCTTCTTTGCCCTGTTGTGTCGTTGGCTCAACAAGCCGGGCATATTTTCCCGCATAGCCCGCCGTGTGGCTTTTGCGGATGACGAAGCTCGCGGTCTGTACTACTTCGCCGCCGATCTCCTCAAAGGCTCTGGGGCCCAGGTGGACCATGTTTACGATGTCATTGCTGGCCAGTACCTTCGTGCGCAGTTTTTCATAGCTGGAGATGAACATCCAGGCGTGCTGCGTAATCATCGCTTGGTAGCCGCCCCTTTGCGTCAGCTCGGCGCATTTTTCAATGAAAACCGCGAAGAGGTCGCTTTTGCTGTCGGGATAGTTATCCTTCACATACTCCGAGAGCTTTTCGTTCATGCCGCTGGCGCCCATGTAGGGCGGGTTGGTGATGACGACGTCGTATTTCTGTGTAAGGATTATCGCCTGCCTGATTATTTGCCGGACTGCATTTTTTATTTCATCGTACCAGAGGGAGACGCTATCGGCGTTCGGCATCTCCCGCCAGGCGGCGGCGAGGGACTGGTAGTCTCTTTTTTCCAGTCTGATTATCGAGCCGTATTCTTTCGCGTCAGCGAAGGCTTTCAGCAGATAGGCGAGCGTTTCCCGGTCTTCTTGCGCGAGCGGGAAGTCACCGGCGGTATCCTGATATGTCTCCGCGACGGAGGCGGATTCCCTTATAGAATAAACGTTCGGCTGTACGCCGCGGCTGAATATGCGGCGGTCGTATTGGCGCGCCTTCATCATGACGGCGAAGTAGGCGAGCTGCGCCGCGCGGTCGTCGATGTCGAGGCCGTAGAGGTTGTTTTCCAATATGCCGCGGGCCGCCTCTTTCGTGCTCCAGCCTGCCGATTCATAGATACGCATCAGCAGGTCGAAGGCGTAGACTAAGATATGGCCGCTGCCCATGCAGGGGTCGATGAGTTTTATCTCTTCCGGTCTGATGTTTTTGCGCTCTTCGCGCAGCGCCGCGAGCCGCGCGGCGGCCTCCGGCTCCTGTTCCGCTTCGTCAAGATGGTATTTCCACGCGGATTTCAGCGTCTCGTTTGGGTGTCCCTCCAGCCAGAGGCGGCCAAGGCTGTTTTCCGCCATGTAGCGCACGATCCAGTCCGGCGTGAAGAGCTGGGTGACGGCAGGCAGACGTTCTTTTGTAACTTTGACGTTTTTTTTGAGCAGCGCGTATGTTTCGTCTTTCGGTTCGTTGTTGTAGAACTGATAGAGCCAGCCGATGATTTCCACCTGGCCGCCCTTTCCGGCGTTGAAGTCTTCTTCGGCGATGTCGTGGGTGAGGCGGTAGACTATGCCCTCTTTGTCGGAGAAGGAGATCTCAAGCAGCAGTTCGCTGTAGTCGTCGCTTTTTTCAAAGAGGCCGGGGAGTATCTCATTCAGTTTGTTGCACTGTTTGATGAAGAGCATACGGAAGAGCGCGTTCTGCCGGTTTTCGTCCTTGAGCTTCCAGACGAGGGCGCGTTCTGTGTCGGTGAAGTCCATGTCCGTCTCAAAGGGGGTGGTCACCATGTCCGGTTCAAGTTTTCCGGGGTCGTTGGAGGAAAGTACGCGGACGCCGGAGGGCAGGTAGCCGCTCGCCTCCATGAAGCGGACGGCGGTGAGGCGGTTGAACCAAGTGTAGGATATCTCTTCCATTACGGCGCGGAAGGCGGCGGCGTAACCGGCCGTTTTTTCCTTTTCGTGTATTTTTCCGACGAGGGCGCGGCGCATGGCGATCTCACGGCCTTGGATGACGACGGGCTCTTTTGCGCCGATGTCGAAAAATTGGGCCTGCTCGGTGGACTGTGGTAAAGGGTCGTCAATAGCGCACTCGCGTATCCCGTAAAGGGCGGCCTTCATCGTTATATCCGAAATGAGCTTTTTGCGGGCCCAGACGGCGAATTCTTTGATCATTTTTTTATCCATGACTGTTTGGCCCCTATAGCAGGACGGTGATTATCGCGTCGCCGTCTTTCGCAAGCTCTTTCATGAGGTTTGCCCGCAACGCGGCGACGCAGCGGTCGATGTCCGCCTCGCTTTCGATGCGCCACGAGTATTCGCGGGCGATCGATTTGAGGTTGACGCTTTTCTGTATTTTGCCGCCCGGGGTCGCCACTCTGCCGGAGAAGGTTTCTTTCTTTGCGGTGGCTGGCGCGGAGGGTGCTGCGAAGGGCCGCGATTCTTCGCGCTCTATCTCTGCGTGCATGTTGTTTTCCAGCTGGTTTATCTCCGCCGCGATGCTGTGCAGGCGCGCGACATTGTTGCAATCGGCGATTTTATTTTCCACTTCGCTGAATTGTCTGGCGAATTTTGTCTTCAGCCTTTCCCCGTACGTTTTATCCGCAAGGCGCGGCAAGACGCGCCCCTCCGCCTCTTCCAGGGAGCGGCGGAGAGGGCCGCGTTCTTTTTCCAGGAGCGCCATGTTCAGGCTTGTGTATTTTGATACCTGCTCCGGCAGTTTATGTATCTCGCCGTAGGGGGACGGCTTTCTGATTATCCCGTTTATCGCCGCCGCCGTTTCTTCTATTTCACGATTGCCGGCGATAAAGGTCTTGGATTCGTCATAAAGTTTTGAAACTCTCGCCGCCTTGATAAAGAGATCTTTTTGCTCGCCGGAGTAGAAGGATTTTACGGGTTCAAAGTCTTCGGCGAAGTCGAGGTATTCATCCTGTTTTTGGGCAATCAGGGCGAAGAGTTCGTTTGTATAGTTTACGCGTTTTATCTTAAGCAGCAGCTCTTCTCCCCTGTCGAGGATCTCTTTGCCGGGCAGCAGCGGCTCTCTTTCCCGTTCTTTTTTGTAGTCCTGAATCTGGTAACGCAGGTCGTCCGCCTTCTTTTGCAGCTGCTTGAGCAGGTCGTCTTCGTTTTCTCCCGCATCCGTCCCGCCAAAGAGCTCTTTCAGCACGTTTTTTACGGCTTTCAGCTCTCTTTCACTGGCCTTTTCCCTTTTGTCGAGGAGAAGTTTTTCCGCCAGCGTGCTTTTTGTGAGGCAGCCGGTGATCTCTTCCACGCTTTTGTTTTGCAGCGTGATCTGCTCGTTGTTCATGTAGAAGGCGATGTCGCCGGAGCGGAAGAGGCAGGCGGCGAGCCAGGCGTCGTCGTCGGGGATAAACCCGTAGGGAGCTTTGGCGAAGTGGTCGATGATCGTCTTCAGCGAGGTTTTCGTGTGTTGCATCGTGTTGCGGCCGATGAATTCCAGCAGGTCGTTTAAGGCGAGGCGGTTGGGCCTTTGTCCGTCGTCCAGCATAAGTTGCTGTCCGCCGGTGTTTTTCAGCGCCGCGCGGACGTCGTCGGCGTTTTTCGCGCTGTCGATGTAATAGAGCTTTGAATAAAGGTTTTCGACGAGGCGGCCCATGGCTTCGGTTATGCGCGCGCCGGGGTCTTTTTCGGCGATAGAGAGCTCCTGTCCGTCGGCAAAGACCGCCGCCTGTGAGAGCGCCTGTTTCAGATAGATTTTAGCGTTTGCTTTGCGCTCTCCCAGCTCGCGGGTCTTTTGCAGCTTGATTTCCTCATAACGGCTGAGGGCCTTGCCCGCGCCGCTTACGCGCAGGTATTTTTCTATTTTGAGCGCGGCCTGTATCTCTTCCAGAAAGGCATCGTCGTTCGGGAGGAGCAGGACGACGCTCCGGCTGGAGGAGAGGGCCAATACCTGCCGGTCGCGGCTGCCGTCCCAGTATGGCGTTAGGATATTGACGCCGATATCGTTGTTCTGGTTTCCCCGGTGTGGCCTGTCGTCTACGGATTGGTTGAAGGTAAAGGAATAGCGGTTGTTCATCCGCGGTATTTTATATCTTTTCTCGGAATAGATGTCGTCGAAGATCATCGCCGATACCTGAGAGATGATTTCCGGCATCTGGACGTCCTGATTATTGATCTCTCTGTTGATCTCCTGCTCTTCGTCGGTGAGGAAGATGTACAAGCCGGCGTTTTTCTGAACCAGCATCTGGGCGCAGAGCCGCTCCAGCGCCTCCCGTACCCGCCCGGCCAGCGCGATTCTGTCGTCGTTGATATGCGAGGCCATCAGGCTTGCAATGTTTTCTTTGGTCGGAGCGACCTTATCGATGTATTTGATCATGAAGAGCGTCTTGAGCACTTCGACGTCAAAGCAACTTTCATCTCTGTGCGGATTGAGGCAGTCGTTTGCCCACGCTTTTGCAATTACGCCGCGGACGCTGTGTTCAAGGAACTGTTCCAGCGCGTCGTAGAACATGTTGAAGGGCACGAGGACGCCCTCCTCTTCACGCATGACCCTGACCGCCGACTCTTTAAAGAGCGCCAGCATTGAGCGTTCGCCGGTGGCGAGGTGTATCCCCGCGACGCCGCGTTTCCTGATGGAGTTCAGCACCTCGCCGAGCAGGTTGAACTGGTAGGGGATGAACGGATAGACCGCGGCAAAGTCGCTGCCGCCGGCGTAGAGTTTTTTCTCCGCGGCGTCGTCCCAGACGATCAAGTTTTTGATGACCGTCGCGTTGTTTTCGTAGAGAGTTTTCAGCGTTGCCGCCGCCGTCTCGTTCTTGGCGAGAATCCTTTTGCGGATCACTTCGTCTACGTTGGCGGAGGAGAGCGACAATCTGGTGTCAAAGCGCCCCTGTATCTTTGAGAATTCGTTGCCGCGCACTTTGGTTACAGAATCAATGGCCTCCTGGCTGGTGACTACGACCCACGCCTTGCCGCCGCAATATGTGCCCAAGTCTTCCGTTACGGTCTGAAGGCCAAGTATCAGTCTGGGGTTATCGCCGATGTACTGCCCCATCTCGTCCGCCATAAAGACGACATGACGGTTGCCGCCCTTTTTATCAATGTAATCGCGCACGAGCTTCGCAAAGCTCTCGATGCTGAAATTGTAATCGAGCAGCGCTTTGGCGCACCAGTTCTTGGCCGCCTCTTCCGTCATGGCGCCGATATTCACCAGCATGGAGGTGACGTCGTCCTGAATGAAGGCGAATTCGTCGCGGGCGGACTCCCATTCCACGCCATATTTATTCGCGAATTGCGCCTTAAACGGCTGGTAGAGCCCCCGTTCGGAGAGGCTTCTTTCCAGATCGGCTATGTGCGGGTTTGTGCCGCAGAAGCCCTGCATTTCGTTGAATACCTTTAAAAATACGGAGGATATGGCATCGGCGGCGTCTTTGCCGCCGGACTCCCCCTTTGAATCTACATTGAAGAGGATGACGTCCGTCGATACTCCGGCGGCAAGATTCATGTCCGCCAGAACCGCCTGATTCTCGATCTTTTTATCTTCAATGAAGTAATCGACAGCCCGTTTGCCGTCTATGCTCCGGTTTTCAAGAACATAGGATAGGATCTTCAAAAAGTGTGATTTACCGCTGCCGAAGAAGCCCGAGATCCAGACGCCCATCTTATCTGTATGGCCGGCGATGCCGTTCTTATAGCTGGAGAAGAATTGTGCAAAGTGCTTTTGCAGCTCTTGCGTGACGACATATTCTTCGAGCTCCTGCCGTACGTTGGAGTCGTCCCCCTGTCCAACTTTGATGACGCCCTTGATGTCTCTGTCGATAGGTTTTACAAACATATCTTTGAGCTGCATTTTTTCTCCCCCTAATCTATAAGTTTGAACGCCCGGTAGTAGTTCTCGTCTTTTATTTCTGAAAATAGGACCAGTTCCTGCCCGTCGTATTTTCCCGGATAGAACATTATGACCGGCACCTTGTCCATGACCTGATGCAAATTATTCAAGACCTTGTGAGAACGGAGGATGGGAAAACATTTCCCCACACCCGTCAGGAAAACGATCGCCTTATCTGGGGTGTCGTCCTGTATTTTCCTGATGATGACGCCGTCTTCCGTGGAAAAGCGCATGGCGTCCCCGATAACTTTGGTCAGAAAGGCCAGCCCCCTGCTTTTTTCAAATTCATAACATTTTTTCATGAATCCTTTTTCCTTCAGAAAGGAAATTATCATCTCGTAGAGGTCGAAGACGATGATCGGGGCCGGCGCGCCGCTGTTTTCATTTTTTCTTACGGCGTCTCGCACCCAGGCCCGAACGGCAAGCTCCTGTTCCGCGGAATAGTCAAAGACATAGTAGCGGACTTCGTTGCCGACGCCGCGGTTTTCCATGAAACGCGGGTTTTTGATCTCTCTTCCCAGCCGATCAAGGCGGAGTTCTATATCAGCCATCTCATTTCTCTCCGATCAGGGCGCGGAGATACTGGCGCCGGTCGCCGCCGGATAGATATTCTTTGACGGCGGTATCCAAGACAGGCGGCGTTATTTTGTAAGAGCCGCCTTCGCGTAAACTCAGGCCTGAATCGGCAAGATAATTGACGTAGCTGTTTTTCAGTTTTTTTATCGTATATTCTTTCCACGAGGCGACGATCTCGCTTTGAGCCTGCTTATTCCCGAAAAAGGTGTTGAGGTCGGCGCTCTCGATATAGGGAAGGCCAAGGCGGATTTTTTCTCTGTAAACCTCATAGAGGAATTCAAAGAAAAGCCGGTCTGTCTTTAAGACGGCGATCAGCGCCAGAGCTTTCTTTGAGGTGAGGTCCGTTTTGCAAAATAAATCAATTGTTTCCGCGTCGAATGATTTCGCGCGTCTGCTTATGCCGTTGTAGATTTCTTGGGCGCGATATTTCTTTGGCACGCCGAACAAATTCTCCTCGACGGCCTTATGTTTTATCTCGTCGTAACTATATCCGCGCGCAAGCAGCTCTATTATTGTTTTAAATTCAACATACCAAAACGGCTTTGATACCATTCCGGCGCTGTATCTATCTTTCTGCATTTATTACGCTCCCACACGTTTTATCTGTAACAGCTATTTTGTCAACTGTTACAAGTATAACGTAGAGCGGCGCAGTTAGCGACACTTTGTTTTTTCGGTAATTGCGGGCGTCTTACGCACTGTCGTTTCCTATTTCATGGCTCCCGCGTCTGCTCCGGCGCGGGCATCAAGGGCGAGCAGGCGGGGCGGCTGCCATTTGAACCGCCTATCAGCTCCGCGGCGCTTTGTTGTAGCGGCGTTCTTTAGAGTAAAGATTTTGCGTGCAGCGGATCATGTAATAGACCACGGCGGCGGAGACCAGCAGTTCAGTGATGGGCATCGCGAGCCAGAGGGCGTCTGCTCCCGCGGCGGCGGGCAGGATGATGATCAGCAGGCCGCTGAGCGCCATACCGCGCGAGACGGAGACGAGAAACGAGATCTCCGGCCGCATCAGCGACTGGAAGTAGTAGGTGGAGAAGATGTTCAGCGGCAGCAGCAGGAAGGAAAGGCCGTAGCAGCGGAAGATGAAGGGCGCGACGGCGAGCACTCCCGCCGTCGGGGCCATGAAGAGGCGGATGAAACCGTTGGGAAATGCCAGGGCCGCGGCGGTCCACGCGAGGCCGAAGAGGGTCGTTGTCGCGAGGGCGTACCGCAGCGTGGCCCTGATGCGCCCCCATCTTCCCGCCCCGAAGTTTATCGAAAAGATCGGCTGTGCCGCCTGCCCGACGCTGTAGGCGCAGCACTGGACGACCGTGCTGATGTTGACGATCACGCCGTAGACGGCGAGCGCGTCCGTGCCCAAATGTCTCATGATCTGACGGTTGAAGAGCACCGTCAATATCCCCATCGCGAGGTCGATGAAAAAGGTCGAAAAGCCTGTGACGATGATTTTACGTAGTTTTGCGGACAGCTTTTGCGGCCGCACGAGCCGCAGCGTATTTGGCCGCGAAAAGAAATGGCCGAGCATCACGGCGAATGTAAGCGCCGCTCCGATCGCCGTCGCAAGCCCCGCTCCCATGATGCCCATGCCGAAGGTGAAGACGAAGAGATAATCCCCCGCGACGTTGAAAAGTCCGCCGAAAAGCACGGCGGCGGTGGCAAGGCCGGGACTGCCGTCGTTGCGCAGGAAGGCCGCGAGCATCTGGTTGAAGACAAAGAGCGGGACGGCGAACTTCACCGGCAGCAGATATTGCCGCGCGAGCGGCAGGAGAGTCTCCTCCGCGCCGAAGAAAAGGAGCATCCGCCTATCGAAAAATGCGATAGCTGCCCAGCTGAGGAGGGAGAAAATCACCGTTCCGATAAATGCCGCCGAAAAATATTCGTTGCCGCCGTCCTCCCCCTCCTTGCCGCCGCGCCCTCTGGCGACGCTGAAGAGCACGCCGCCGCCAATCCCGGTCAGCAGTCCGAGGCTGTAGACGATGTTCCAGACGGGAGCGACGACGGCGAGCGCCGCCGTGCCCTCCGGTCCCTGGTATTGCCCGACCATTGCCATGTCGGCGATTCCATATATCGAGCTGATCATCGCGCCGCCGAAGGCCGCGCTGAGATACCTGAAATAGAGGGAGCTGATTTTTCCATGTAAAAGGTCCATGATGATCCTCCTCAAAAATGACGAGCCGGATAAGAGAACAGGCGTCCCAGCCTGTCACCTTATCCGGCTCGTCATTTCCCGCGAATGATTCGCCCTCCGAGTGAGCACAAAAGTTTATAGCATCAAAGGGTGAAAATATCAAGGCGTTAACGCTTTTTCAGAAGAAAAAACGGCTTAGGCGGCGCCTTCACCTGATATCTTAATTTTCGCAAATTAGTAGTTACTTTATAAAATATATTTAAAAATCAGTTAATTAATTTAAGTAATTTTACTGACCGGAGATTGGCGGCCATGAAATATAAAAGAGTAGAGGCTACCGTGTAAAACATTGTATACACATCTGAATAAACGAAGGAAGGAGCGTCGGAAGCCGTTTTTTGCAGCGGCGGTGCAGAGCGGAATTTTTAGCCGGGTTTTCTTTTTCTCTTGGTGATGTAATCAGGAAAGGGGATATTAGCAGATGAAAGATTTGATGAAACTGACGCCAATTTGCGTGATCGCGGGGTTGATGCTCTCGGGGATGGATATTCTCATCGCCGCGCCGCTCTCGTTTATGTATGCCTCTATGGTGGCGATGGCGGTAGACCGCTATAAATTCCAGGAGCTTGTGGACGCCGCCCTTGATAACCTCAAGCACTTCCTTATCGTATTTCTTATTCTGGAGCTGGCTTACGCCGTCGCCGAGTGCTTCATGTCCACCGGCGTCGCCGCCTCCGTCATCAATATGTCGCTCGCCGCGGGCCTTGACGCGCGGACGATCGCCGTCGTCGCCTTCCTGCTGACCTGCGTGCTCTCGACGGCCACCGGTACCTCATGGGGTACCTTCGCTGCCTGCGCGCCGATCTTCCTTTGGCTCAACCATATCGTCGGCGGCAACATTATGCTCACGATTGGCGCGATCGCGGGCGGCTCCTGCTTCGGCGACAACATCGGACTTATCTCGGACACGACGATCGTCAGCTCCGGCATCCAGGAGGTCGAAGTGATCAAGCGCGTGCGTCATCAGGGCGTCTGGTCGCTGCTCTGCCTCATCAGCGGCGCGATCGTATTTTATGTCGCCTCGATGGGCTTCTCCGGAGAAGCGGCGCAGGCCTCCGAAGCGATCGCCCAGATTCCGGCCGACGTCTGGCAGAAGCTGAGCGAGGAGCGTCCCTCGGCGGTCACTTTGCTTGAGCTGGTCAAGAACGGCGTGCCTTACTACATGGTCATTCCCCTTATCATCGTCATCGGCACGGCGGTCATGGGCTACAGCACCCTCATCTGCCTGGGCTCCGGCATCTTCTTCTCGCTGGTCTTCGGGCTTATATCCGGTACGGTAACGAGCCTGAACGCGTTCTTCGACGTGGTCTATACGGGATTCTCGGATGCCGGCGGCTGGTCGATCGCGATGATGCTCTGGGTGGGAGCCTTTGGCGGCGTCATGCGCAAGATGAACGCCTTTGACCCGATCGCCGTCCTCATCGCGCGTATGGTACATAAGGTCCGCCATCTGATGTTTGCGAACTCGGTTCTCTGCCTGCTCGGCAACGCCGCCCTCTCCGACGAGATGGCGCAGATCGTCACCATCGGCCCGATCATCAGAGGCATCACGGAGGAAAACGTCGTCGGCTCCAAGGAAGATATGTACACGCTGGCTCTGAGGAACGCGACCTTCTCGGACGCGATGGGAGTCCTCGGCTCGCAGCTCATCCCGTGGCACTGCTACATGGGCTTCTTCCTCGGCATCAGCGCCTCCGTCTACCCGCTGGCCACCGGCATCACGGCGGGCGACATCATCTCGCACAATTACTTCTCGATGATCGCCGTCGCCTCAATGCTGATCCTCACCTTTACCGGCTGGGACCGCTACATCCCGCTCTTCAAGCTTCCCGCGGAGCCGCAGGTCTACCTTAAGAGCGAGGCGGCGCGGTTCGCAGGCAAATAAAGATATTAACAGGCGCGGCTCCGGAACCGCCGCGTCTTTAATATAAACAGAAGGGCCACCCCGACGCCGGTCTGCCTCACCGGCAAGGGGCGGTCCTTTTTATTATGCGGCGGCTGGGTCCGCGCAGAGGCTAGATTGCGCCGGCACGCAGGTGTTTGTCAAGTTCTTTGATCAGTTCCTCGTCTGTGGGTACGATGTTGTCAAAGACAAGCTCGTTGTTGATCAGCATGGACGGCAGATTTTTGCAGCCCAGCTGCTGGACTCTCTTGATCGCCGGCAGACTCTTTATCAGGTCTTCCCTGTATGTCAGCTTGTCCCCGTATCTCTCTTTTACCCGGTAGAGCGATTCCATCATGTACTGGCACGGCGCGCAGCCTTCGGAGTCGAGCGTTACCACTTCCACAAAGAGTTTGCCGGGGACGGTTTCCACCTCTTCAAACCCTTCCGCCGCCGCGTCGCACTGACTGAGCGCCTCTTCCAGCGAGAGGAAGCCGCTGTTTTTGGACGGCATTTCACCCATTACGGCGTAGCGTCCCACCGCTTCCATATTGTATTCGGGGGTGTCGAAGGGCAGGTCGCAGCCGGGAGAGAGGAGGAATCCCTTTTTCCCGCCCTCTTCGATGCACTGTTTTGCTTCTTGGGCGCATTCGTAGGGGTTTCCAAAGAGGAGCGTCGTTGTGAGGTGGATGTTGCCCTCGATGGCCACGTTGTATTGCGCGGACAGTTCGCGGCACATGGAGATGCTTACCTGTTCGTCGAAAGATATGCCGTCCGGCTTGCACTGCATCATCAGCTCGATATTTTTTGTCGCGTCCCCGCAGCAGAAGAGCGTTACGAACGCCCCCCTCTCCCGCACTTCTTTTATCGCGGGCTCGACCGTCCTCATCACGTATTTTTTGAAGTGGCGCGGCGATATCTGGCTCGTCATGGGGTCTACAATGGCTACCACGTCGGCGCCCGCTTCGACATACCATGCGGACATTTTTCTTGCCGTCTCCGCGCAGAAGTCGAGTATGGCGTTAGCCTTTTCAGGATATTCGATCATATCCGTAAGGAAATTCGCCCCCGCAAGGTGGAGGGCGAGGGTAAACGGCCCGCAGATCAGGCCGAAGATGGCGACCTTGCCGCCGATTTGTTTTTTGAGCATTGCCGTCGCCTTCAGGGCGTCCGCGATGCGTCCGCTCTCTTTCGTCAGCTCCGGCAATTCGTCAATGTCCTTGGTCTGGAGGACGTGCGTAGCGACTGCGGGAGGGTTGTTCTTTGACCATTTGAGGCCGCAGCCCAAGGCCTCGGCCTCTATTTGGAGATCGAAGACGGAGCAGACGCCGTCGGCCAGATACTTCTCCGCGGCAATAGAAACGCCTTTTACAATATTCTCAGGGGAACGCAGAAATGTCTCCGCGTCCATGCCAAGCAGTTTGGCGCAATGTACGCCGGTGAATGGAACCCAGGGCACCCTTTCCGTTTCCTCGCATCTCAGAGCCTTGAGGACCAAATCTTTACGCGGGTCATTCGACATACTTAAATCCTCTCTTTATTTAATATCGTACTTGCCGCCGGCAGTGAATATTTGGCAAAGGCGGCGGGCAATATAAAATTACAGCAGCCTTTTCGCCACCGTCACCGCGCTTGTCGCGTCGGATGAGTAGTGCGCTCCGATCTTTTCGGCAAAGGTCGGGGTCAAAGGAGCGCCGCCCACCATCACCGGCACTTCTTCATACAAGCCTTCTTCTTTTAGAAGGTCCGTCACTTCCCCCATTTTCCCCATCGTCGTCGTCAGCATCGCGGATAAAGCCAGGATGTTAGGTTTGAATTCCCTGACTTTTTCTATGATGCGCTGGGCTGGTTGATCGATGCCGATGTTTATAACCTCAAAGCCGGCGCCCTCCAGCATCATTCCGACAAGCTTTATGCCGATGTCGTGCAGGTCGCCTTCGACCGTGGCGGTTACGACCCGGCCAACAGCTTCGACGCCGGTTTCTTTTAGGTATGGAGAGAGGTAATCGACGCCGCTTTGCAAAGTTTTTGCCGAAACCAACACTTCCGGGACAAACATCTCCCCGCTTTTGAATAAAACGCCGACCTCGCCCATCCCGGCCAGCAAACCATTTTTGAGTATGTCTGCCGCGGATACGCCGGCGTCCAGCGCTTCCTGGCACAGCCCGGGCACGCCTCTTGAATCGCCGTCTAATACCGCGTCAATAATATCGGAAAGTATTGCGTCCATTTTGCCCTCCATCATAGCGCCGTCTTTGCCGGCGTCATAATTTAATATATTTTTGATATATAGTCGTTAGTTTTACGTTTATTGCCTGTTGTTTTTCTTAAAAGAGGAACTCGATATTTTTTTACGACGGAGAGTTACACTTCCGACCAGATTTTTCCCGCGTGGGCAGGTATCTCCGGGAATTCCGCGCGGATCGCTTCCTCAATTTCCGGGTCTATTGGCAGCGGCTTGTGCGTCGCTAAGATTTCTCTGGCCGTCGCTCTCGCCGTGTCGGCGTATTTGGGCGAGCCTGCCTCAAGCCACGAGGTATAAGGCTTTCTATTCGAGAGCTTCGGGTAACAAAATTCTGTCCGTAAGTGTTGGCCGGTCAGCGGATGGTCAAGAAAGACGCCGCCGATGCCCTGTTCCTTGATCGCTTCAAAACCGAGCGTCTCTTCATTGACTTCGACGCCGCGCAGGATTCGCTTCGCCATGGAAAGGTATTCGTCCGCGATGACATAGCTCTCGTAGGAAAGGTTAAGCCCCCCCTCTAGAAGGCCGAAGGTTCCGTGTCCAAAATTTGCTCCTGACATCGCCTCGAGCACGACTCCTATGCCCACTTCCATGCCGAGCTGGGCGTCCACCATTTTTGAATCGCTGTGGCCGCAGGTGGTGTAGCTCGGTATGCCGTGCCAATGGGCCATTTGGTTCATGGCGCTGTTCTGTATCCACCCCTCGACGGACGCGAAGCTGAAGGAGCCGTCTCTTTGGTCCATATTGACGGGAACGGCGGAGTAGAAGCAAGGATGGCCCGCCTTTTGCAGCTGTACGGTAATGATCGTCATCAGAGCCTCCGTGTTGCAAAGCACAAGCTGCGACGCCAGCGTTCCCGGGCAGGTAGAGCCGAGAGTGGGGGCCGAGGGAGAGACCACGGGGAAGCCATATTCAACGGAGGATAAAAGCGCCTTGGTCCAGCCCGGGTCCATAATCAGAGGGCTGATGACCGCGCAGCAGACGGTAAAAAAGGGCCTCTCCCGGCAGGCGTCCTCTTTTCCCAGTATCATGCTGCACAGCTTGTATAATCTCGGAATGCACTCCGGGTTATATGTGCCGATCGAGAGCGGCTTTGAAGAATTTGCCGCCATAGTAAAAGCCCGTATGATATCGGAATTTTCCCGGTTAACCTCACAGGGATAGCAGCAGTTCTGAATGATGTCGGCATTTTCAAGGGCGTCGCAGAGACGCGTCGCCGCGGCCAGGTCATAAAGCGTCGGCAGGCGGTGCTCTCCCGTTTCGATGTCGGTAACGCTCACCGCTTCGCCGGCCGTCCCGCTGTAGAATTTTGCGCCTCCCTGCTGGAGGTCATACTTCGGTTCGCGTCCATACTGCACGAATTCCTTGGGAGCGGCGGCGATACAATGAGCCACAATTTCCCGTCCTATCCGGCAGACGCCGGTTTCGTCGTCTACCAAGGCTCCCGCTTTGCGCCAGAGGTCCCTGGCGGGCTTGTATTTGATAGACACGCCTATTTCCTCGAATATTTTTAGGGATGTCTGGTGAATCGCTGCCATCTGTTCTTCTGTGAGCGGCTGGTAGAGGTTGCCCTCAAAAACCTGCTTTATTTTTCTTTCCGACCGCGTTCTCGCTCGTGCCATGTAAGCTCCTCCTTCGGCTGATATTTACTCTGTTGTGCAACCGTCATGCTTAGCGCCGGCTGTCCCCGCGCAGCGTTAAGCGCGAACTATTTTTTGTTCAGCGCCACTACGGCGGTAATCTCAATTTTCAGCCCGCCGTACAATTCCTTTACTACGACGGTGATTCGCGCGGGCGGGTTTTTGGGGAAAAACTTGACGTAAGTTTCGTTGAAGCCGGGAAAATCGTCGTTGCTTAAGAGGTTGACGCTTGTGAACAGGACGTCCTCCATCGTCGCGCCTAATTTCTCGACGACATCCCGCAGGTTAGTGAGGGCCCTTTCCGCCTCTTCCGCGATCGTCCCCGGAACCGGCTGGTTATTTTCGTCAAGGCTCATCTGCCCCGAGGCGAACGCGATATTGCCGAAATACGCGGCGTCGGAATAGCTCTTTTTATGATCGTCCACTTTTAAAACCTGCTTGTTCATTGGTAATGTCCTCCTTGATATCGGTTATCCAGATCGTAATTTTATTTGGTTGTTGTGTTCCGCTTGCGGGCCCGGCGCCCCGCGCGCAAAGCCTTACTCCTGCTCCCGCCACACTTCTACGACGCCTTTTTCCCCGTCGATTTTCAACTTGTCGTTATCACGGATCACGGAAAAAGGATCGGGCGCGGGGACGCACACGGCGGGGATGTTGGTGGTGACGAGCGCGACGCCGACTCTGGCGTCAACGTGCCTGAATACCCAGCCGCGCGGAGCGTGGCCGTTCGCCTTGAGCGCCGTAAAGTGGCATGACCAGCCGATGGAGCCTTTGCCTCCCGGCATCACAAGGATTCTTCCTTCCACGGAATCCCCTTTGTGGACGCTGTCCTTTTCGATGATGACGCCGCAATCGTCCATTCCGGACCAGCCGGCGATGCTGTCTGGCAGACACATCGCGTACCCTTCCGTTTTTCCGTCGATCAGCGATGTCCCTTGAAGCGTTGCAATATGTATCTCACTCATGTGACTACCTCCAAAAACCGTCAACCGCTGCCGCGAGGCATTTTACCGGTTCCCCGTAATATGTCTTGATCGATTGGTCGTAGCTTGGCGGCATACAGTAGGCCATTTTTATCGAATCAAAGACCACGCCCAGGCCGGAACCGATAAGCTTGTTCCTTGTTTCCGGGTATTCGAAGATATAGCATGGGCATGACCCTGCGAGCAGCCTGCCTCCGGCGTCTTCGATTATTTTCGCGTAGCCGCAGCGCTCGGCGAGCGCCTTGACGGAATATGCGGTCCATATATGGAGATTGACCCACGGCGCGATTTTTTTGCCTTTAAGGAACATCGCCGCGTCCCTGATCTCGTATATGGAATAGTGCGGACAGCCCAGATTGACGGAGGCGACCTGCCCTGCCTCCGGCGCGCAGAACTTGGCTCTGGCCGCGTCTATTTCTTTTTGCGTGATAGTGAACACCGGCGAGTTTTCCGCCGCCTCTCTGCCGCCGAAGGCCGCTTCCAGCGTCGCGGCTTCGGGCGTAACGCCGACGATATGGCACATGTCGATATCGCTTGCGGCCGCTAAAGAGGCGGCAAACTGTTTAAACTTGTATATATTCACGTCCTCAAAATTTCCGACCAGCGCGGGAACCGAGGATTTGGGTACTGTTACGCCGATCACGTATCCCAACAGATCCCATTCCGTGGCCGTCTCAATCTTGCATTCCACGCGTACCTGGCAGCTGCCGACGCGGTTTTCGGCGAGGTGCTTGCCATACTTCGGAGTGCGCCCGCAAATCGAGGCCCAAAAGCTGGATTCTATGCCCTCGGCATTCCCGCAGGCCCCGAAAAGCGTATTGCAGAGCAATACATTGGACGACTCCGTCGTTACGAAGTGCTGTCCCTTCATCGGCACCCATCCCGTTAAATACGGGGCGCAGCTGGCGGCGCGGATGGCGCCGGCGTTTTTGATATAGGAGAGGTAATCTTCGTTCATCTGGCGGTCGTCTTCACTGATCCATATTTGCCGATAACTATCGGCGTCGATCGGTTCGACTCAGGTCTGCGTCATACATTCGGGAGAGAAGGAATCAAGTTCGATGACCTCCTCGCTTGCCATATTCATGGCGCAGAAATTGGCCTTTACCTCGTCGTTGCCCGCCGCTTTGAGGTAGGCGTGAGAGCCCGCGAATACCGTGGACATCGTCACCTTGCATAATTCGTCGGCTCCCAGGACTTTCGCGTAGCGGCAGATGTTTTCCATAGCCTTCCGCCTCATCGCGCCATATTTTCCGCTTAACATATCGTTCTCATATGCGCTTAGTTTCAACATTTGACTGAACCCGTCCTCTCAAATTTAGTACATGCCGTCAATGCGGCGTTCGGTGATCTCACGCACTCTGCCGCTGTGGACGAGCTCGCGCGCCCACTCCATATCTGGCGAAATATAATGGTCGTTTTCCATTTGGGTATTTCAAACAATTTTGCAGCTGTATCGTACATTTTACACACCGCCTTGTGTCTTTACTAAAGTGTTAACAGGGCAATATTAAATATATCAGATAACTATAGGAAACAAAATTATGTTTTATGCTATTGATTTTATGTATTACATGCTACATGCAGCATGTAACTATAATTATGTTATACTTGTGAAAAGAGTTTGTCAAGTTCCAAAAGGGAGAATAGATATGTCATTTTTCCACAACGAATCACTGAGAAAAAAACTTTACGATTATATTAAAAGAAAGATAAACACGGGAGAGCTCTGCCCAGGTGACCTTATCAACCAAAAAGAGATATTCGACGAGCTCAATATCAGCCGCACGCCATACCGCGACTGTATGATCCAGCTTGAATCGGAGGGGCTGGTGAGAATCATCCCCTGCAAGGGCGTAGTCGTGCGCGGGCTTTCCGTTGACGAGGTCATGGAGGCGCAGGAGGTCGGCGCCGCGCTTGAGGGTATGGCTTACGAGCTGGCCTTTTACAACGCGCGGGAAAAATGTATTCCCAAGCTTACGGAACTGATCGCCAAGGTCGAAAAGTGCTTGCACGACAGAGAACCCATCGCTCAGGCCCTGAGTATGGAATTCCATATGGTCGTTTATGAACAATGCCCCAACCACAGTATCGTCGAACAATTGATCAAGATGCGCGAGCGCATTTATGATTTTCCTCGCCGCGAGCCGGTGCTGCTGCTGAAATGGGAAAAGATCTACTGGCAGGAGCACCGCCGTCAGATCGATATCCTGCGCAGCGGCACTCCATATGAGCTTGGCTGCTATATACGTGACGTACACTGGAAAGTCGAAGGAAGAGAGGAGTATTGGGAGATGCTGCTTGCTCTGGAGCCGGGAACGGTAAAGCGCTATTTTGAGAATCGCAGAGCCTATTGTGAGCGCCCGGCATCCGAATTCTGAGCCTCCAGTCCAAATTATGTTGATGTTCGGCGCGGAGAATGGCTTTTCCGCGCCGTTTTTCGTCTGGAGTTCTGGCCTTCAGGAGGACTCAGGCTGATTTTTGTTTTGCAGCGTTGGTTATTATGAATATAATTTGATGGACTAAGGTTGCCCCATAGTTCATCCTTTCGTGGCCGCAAGGCGGCGCGGTTTTTTTATGCGGCGGGAGAAATACGTTTTATAAATCCCGCCTTTATCTTAATGATTTTCTAATAATTCCCCGATATACTTATATCAAAGAGATTTTAAAGATCTACAAGGAGGAAACAGATATGAAAAAGATCGTTAGTTTGGCCGCGATCGCGGCGGTGGCGCTTTCACTGGGAATGGCGGCGGTTTCGGCCGAAGCCGCGAAGCTGATCGGCGAGGCGAAGGCGAAGGAGATCGCCCTGAAACACGCGGGCGTGACGCAGCAGCAGGCCAATTTCACGAAGATGAAGCTCGATAAGGAATTTGGTCGCACGGAATATGAGCTGGAATTTTACGTCGGCAGCACGGAGTACGACTATGAGATAAACGCGGAGACGGGAGCGGTGCTCAAGTTCTCGCGCGAGGTGAAGAACCACGGCGCGCCGCAGAGCGCGGGGCAGTCGGGGGTGATCGGCGACGCGAAGGCTAAAGGCATTGCTCTTGCGCGGGTGCCGGGCGCGAAGGAGAGCGACATCCGGAAGTTCAAGCTCGACCATGACGACGGAATGCAGGTCTACGAAGGCGAGATATTCTATAATATGAAAGAGTACGAGTTCAAGATCGACGCGAAGAGCGGCGAAGTTCTTAAGTGGGAGATCGACGACTAATACTCCGGCGGGGAGGAGCCGCGCGGCCTCTCCCCGCTTTTCTATGAAAGGCAGACGTTTTTATGAGGATACTTGTCGCAGAAGACGAAAGGGACCTGAACCGCCTCATCGCGAAGTCTCTCGCGGAGGCGGGCTACGGTGTGGACCGCTGCTATAACGGCGGCGAGGCGCTGGATTTTATTCGCGCCGCGGAGTATGACGCCGTCGTCCTGGACGTAATGATGCCCGTCATGAGCGGACACGAGGTCGTCCGGCGGATGCGCGCGGAGGGACGGCCCACGCCGGTGCTCTTCCTGACCGCCCTCGACAGCGTCGACGACCGGGTCAAGGGGCTTGATCTGGGCGCTGACGACTATCTGATCAAGCCCTTCGCCTTTCCCGAGCTGCTGGCCCGCGTCAGGGCGATCACGCGCAAATACGCGTGGACGAAGAACACCGTTCTGGAGGTAGGCGGGCTCACGCTGGACACCGTCTCGCGCCGCGTCTTTCGCGAGGGGCGGGAGCTTTCCCTCTCCGCGAAAGAGTTTGCCATCCTGGAATTTTTACTGAAAAACAGCGGCGCGGTGCTCTCGCGCGAGCGCATCGAGAACAATGTCTGGAATTATGATTACGATGGCGGCTCGAATGTCGTCGACGTCTATATAAGCTATCTGCGGAAAAAGATCGACGACGGCTTTGACAAGAAGCTGCTCCACACGGTATGGGGCGCGGGCTGGACGCTGAAGGAGCCTGAATGAAGAGCCTTTCGGTGAAAGCGCGCATCACGGTCTGGTTCACGCTGCTGATGCTGCTTATCACGGCCGCCTCGCTCGGCTTCGTCATCATGGTGGGCGGTTCGCTGATGGAGGCGCATTCTCTTAGCCGCTTCGTTGAAATGGTGGATGACAACGCCGGAGAGGTCGTGTATGGGCCGGAGGGGCTTGACGTCGACGGTGATTTTGAGCCTTACGCGAGCGGCGCCTACACACTGATCTATTCGGAGGCTGGCGCGCTGCTTCGTGGGCGCGTGCCGCCCGGTTTTAATCCTCACGAGCCCTTTTTGGAGGGAGAGCCCTATCTCGTCGCCTGCCCCGGCGGCGATTTTTACCTTTACGACCGCCGCGCGGCCGGCGGGCTGTGGCTGCGGGGGGTGCTCCCCGCGGCGGCGGCCGGCGGCTTTCCGCTGATCGCCGCGCGGCTTGCCTTCCTGATCCTGCCGCTTTTCGTCCTGCTCGCCGCGGGGGGCGGCTATCTGATCGCCCGGCGCGCCTTTCGCCCGATAGACAAGATCATCGCCGCGGCGGACGCAATCAGCGAGGGACGCGACCTCTCGGCGCGTATCGGCCTGCCGCCGCGCGGCGACGAGATCCACCGCATCGCCTCCTCCTTTGACAACATGTTCCGGCGGCTGGAGGCCTCCTTCGAAGCGGAGAAGCAGTTTACCTCCGACGCCTCTCACGAGCTGCGCACGCCGACGGCGGTCATCCTCGCGCAGTGCGAGTCGCTGGCGGGGGACGGGCGCACGGAGGCGGAATACGCGGAGGGGATTGCGGCGATCAGACGCCAGGCGCTCAAGATGTCGAAGCTCATCGGCGCGCTGCTGCAGATAACGCGCCTCGAACAGGGAACGGTGAAGGCTTCCTTTGAACACGCCGACTTGAGCGAGCTCGTAAGCGTCGTTTGCCGTGAGAGCCGGCTTCTCTGGCGGGAGGCCGACTTGGAGACGGAGATTGAGGCGGGAATCTACGCCGATTTCGACGTGGCGCTCATCTCGCGGCTGATCGGCAACCTGCTGGAGAACGCCTTCAAGTATGGCGGCGGCCGAGTGCGCGTGGTCCTTCGCCGCGAGGGGATTGTGGCGCGGCTTGTGGTCTCCGATAACGGCGCGGGCATTCCCCCCGAGGAGCTGGAAAAGATCTGGAACCGCTTTTACCGTCTGGAAAAATCGCGTTCTGGCGGCGGCCTTGGCCTCGGCCTTGCGCTAGTGAGGCAGATTGCCGACATTCACGCGGCGCGGGTGACGGCGGAGAACGGCGCGGACGGCGCCGTCTTCACATTGCGGCTGCTCATAAGCCCGTGCGGAGAGCGAGAAAGGCTGTCCAGCGCTTGTTAGTATCTAAAAGGTAACTACAGCACAACATTGTGCTTACTTTACTAAAGAAACTTGTCGGGTTATCTTATAGTCACACTCCGGCGCGGGCCGGAACGACTGAGACGACTAGGAGGAACCCGAAATGAACAAAAACAGTTTTGAAAAAATCTCTCTCGCTAAAGGCGAGGTGAACCTTTATGACTTTGGCGGCGTGAAGCTTCACGCCTACCGGACCAACGATTTTCTCGCAGACGAAGTGTTCGTTGTCGAAAAGGGCGGTCAGGCCGTCGTTATCGAATCTCCCTGCTTCTTTGACAACGAAGGGGAGCTGGAGGAATATATCGCCGGCACCGGGCTTGCGGTCGCGGGATTGCTGCTCGCCTATCACATGGGGGGCGGCGGCTTTCTCTCCGGCGCCAAGCGCTACGCGACGAAGCGGGCCTGCGAATACGGACACCGCGGCGGCGGCCGGGCGCTCATCGACAGCTTCACAGAGGCCTTTGGCGCGGCCTTCGACAACGCCGTCCACCAGGTGACGGATTATATCGAGCCCGGCGAGGTCACGATCGGCGGCATCCGCTTCAATATCATTCCCACGCACGAGGCCTTTGACATCGAGATACCGGAGATCGACGCCGTTTATACTCACATGCTCGGCCACGACTGCCACTCTATCGTGGCGGGCGCGGCGCACGCCGGGGCGATGATCGGGCAGCTCAAGGGCTTCCTCGCGAAAGGATACCGGCTGGTGCTCACCTCTCACTATACGCCCGAGGACCTGAAAGATGTCGAGACGAAGATCGCCTACCTGGAGGCGCTGACGGAGATCGCCGCCGGCTGCGCCGACGCGGAGGGCTTCAAAGCCGCGGTCAAAGGACGCTACGGAAACTACGGCGGTGAGAATTATCTTGAGATGACGGCGCGCTTCTTCTTCAATTAGCGAACGAAGAACGGCGGCCGGGGAGGAAAACTATGACGCAGGAAGAGCGGCTTGACTATCTTATCGAGGCCTTAGCGGCGGAAGAGCCGCGGTACGCCGGTTTAAAAATTCCCGCGGAAACGGGAGAGAAAAAGAGGCTGCTCCGCGCGCTCTTCAACCTGCGCCCGCCGCGGCCCGCCGGCGAAAGGCTGCTGGCGGTGCAGGACGCGTATCTCGCGGAAGCGCTGCGGGCCCGGGGGACCGCAGCGGCGGAGGCGCTGGCGCCGGCCGCGGAAGGCGATATCTGCCTTTGGCAGGGCGATATCACGACGCTTGCGGCGGACGCCGTCGTCAACGCCGCCAACAGCGCGCTGCTCGGCTGTTTCGTGCCCTGCCACCGCTGTATAGACAACGCGATACACACATACGCGGGCATCCAGCTGCGGCTCGCCTGCCATGAGATTATGAGGCGGCAGGGGCGCGAGGAGCCGGCGGGCGGCGCGAAGATCACCCCCGCCTTCAACCTCCCGAGCCGCTATGTCCTCCACACCGTCGGCCCGATAGCAGGAGGCGCGCCGACGCGGCGGGACCGCGCCGAGCTGGCCTCCTGCTACCGTTCCTGCCTGAAGCTTGCGAAAGAAAATAAACTGCGGAGCGTCGCCTTCTGCTGTATTTCGACGGGAGAGTTCCGTTTCCCCAACGAAGCGGCGGCGGAGATCGCGGTGGCGGCGGTGCGGGCGTTTCTCAGAGAAGAGAAGGCGGAGATGAGGGTGATTTTTAATGTATTCAAGGATATCGACCGCAGAATATACGCGGAATTGCTGCGCTGAACCCGCGGGGCGGTTGCGGGAGGCGTTGGCGGGCGCGGAGGCCGTCCTCGTGGGCGCCGGTTCCGGCCTCTCCGCTGCGGCGGGGCTCGTCTATTCCGGGCCGCGCTTTGAGCGCCGCTTTGCCGACTTTATCGCGAAATACGGCTTTACCGACATGTATTCGGCGGCCTTTCACCGCTATGCCTCGCTTGAGGAGCACTGGGCCTATTGGAGCCGCCACATTTATCTCAACCGCTATGACCGGCCGGTGGGCCGGCCCTATAAAGATCTGCTGGCGGCGGTGCGGGAGAGGGATTATTTTGTCTTAACGACGAACGTCGACCATCTCTTTGCCGACGCGGGCTTTGAGGAGGAGCGCCTCTTTCCCACGCAGGGCGATTACGGACTTTGGCAGTGTTCGCGCCCCTGCCATAATACGACCTATGGCAACGAGGCGGCGGTGCGGCAAATGCTCGCCGCGCAGCGGGAGATGCGCGTGCCGGCGGCGCTCGTTCCCCGCTGCCCGCGCTGCGGCGCGCCGCTGACCATGAACCTCCGCGTCGACGGCGCCTTTGTCGAAGACGCGGCCTGGCACGCGGCAAAGGCGCGTTACCTGGCCTTTTTGCGGCGCACGGAGGGCTCGCGCGTGGTATTCCTCGAACTCGGCGTGGGCGGCAACACCCCCGGGATCATAAAATATCCCTTCTGGCGGATGGCGTTGGCTAACTCTAATTCGCTCTATGTCTGCGCGAACCGCGGCGAGGCCTTCGTCCCTAAAGGGCTGGGCGACCGCGCGCTCTGCGCGGACGGCGACATCGCGCCGTTGCTGGCCGCCGTGAGTGGCCGCGCCGCTGGCGAAATTACACGGAGCGGTAAATGAAAAAACGAGCAAAGAGGCTCCCGCCTGGTTCGCGAAAAGCCTCTTTTCCTCTCTGTTCCCGTCTGTCAGGCCGCCGGGATCAGTTGTCGTTCAGCAGCGCGAGCGCCCCTCGAAGCTGAAGCTCGACGCCGGTCGTTATGCAGCGTTCGTTCGCCTCAAACCTTGCGCTGTGCAGGGGAAAGTTTGTCTCTCTGTCCGAAAAGCCGCAGCCCAGTTCATAGAAACAGGAGGGGCGTGCCGCGGCGAAGTATGAAAAGTCTTCCGTGCCTAAAGTCGGTTCTTTTTTAATAATGACATTTTCCGCGCCCAGCGCCGCGCGCGCGGCGCTGGCGGCCCTTTCCGTCACGGCGTCGTCGTTTATCAGCGCGCCGTAGCTTGGGCGCAGAATCAGCTCCGCCCGGCCGCCGAAGGCGTGCGCTACGCCATCCGCGGTCTCCTTAACGCGGCGGCGCAGCAGCTGGCGCGTATTTTCGCTGAGCGAGCGCATGATGCCCGTCATCTCGACGCGGTCGGCGATGATATTTCCCTTCGTGCCGCCCGTGATCTTTCCCACGGTGACCACCGCCGGCTCCAGCGGCGAGAGGCTGCGGCTTGTGATATTCTGGAGCGCCGTGATTAGCTGTCCGGCCATCGCCACCGCGTCGCAGCCCTCCTCGGGGTGCGCGCCGTGGCAGCCGCGCCCGTGCAGGACGAGCGTGAATTCATCGGAGGCGGCGTGCATCTTGCCGAATTTGAAGGCCGCCTTGCCGGCGGGAATGGCGGGGTTGACGTGGAGCCCGAGCACGTGGCTGACGCGGGGCGAGTCGAGGCAGCCCGCCGCGATCATGCGCTCCGCTCCGCCCGTCCCCTCTTCGGCGGGCTGGAAGAAGATCTTTACCATTCCCGGCAGCTCTGGCTCGCGTTCCTTGAGCAGGAGCGCCGCGCCGAGCGCTATGGCGGCGTGGACGTCGTGTCCGCAGGCGTGCATCACGCCGGGCCTTTGGGAGGCGAAGGGCAGCCCCGTCTCCTCCGTCAGCGGCAGCGCGTCAATGTCGGCGCGCAGCGCGACCGTCCTGCCGCCTTCGCGGGAGCCGACCGCCGCCGCGACCGCCGTGCCGTCAAGCAGCAGCCGGTGCGCGATGCCGTGCCGCCGCAGAACCTCTGTGATGCGCGCGCAAGTCGGTCCCTCCTCTCCCGAGAGGTCGGGATATTCATGCAGCGCGCGCCGAAAGGCCGTGATCTCCGGCAGTATTTTTGCGATTTTTTCTCTGATGTCCATGATCTCCCGCCCCTTTAAAACTTAATCAGCACCGCTGCGGCGACGAAGAGCATCATCGCAAGCCACATGATGCCGAAGAGCTTGAGAAAAAACTTCCACCATTTCGCGAGCGAGATGCCCGCGATGCCGCAGCCGGTGGCGATGCCGCAGGTCGGCCAGAGCAGGTTTGAGAAGCCGTCTCCGAGCTGGAAGGCGAGCACCGTCACCTCGCGCGAGAGTCCTGCTACGTCGCCGAGCGGCGCCATTATCGGGATGATCGTCGCCGCCTGGCCGCTGCCGGAGGGGATGGCGAAGTTTATCAGGGTCTGTATGAAGAGCATCCCCTCGGCGGCGACGATGGGCGGCGTGCCCTCTATCAGGTTCGCCATAAAGTTGATGATCGTGTCGATGATATGCCCCTCGCGCATGACGACGAGGATCGCGCGCGCCACGCCGACGATCAGCGCGCCGAAGACGATGGCGCGGGCTCCGGCTAACAGCTCCTCCGCGATCTTGTCGGCGCTCCAGCCGAAGATGAGGGCGACGGCGATTCCCATCAGCAGGAATATCGCCGTCAGCTGGGTGTTGCCCCAGCCTTGGTACAGGCAGCCGTAGAAGATGAGGGCGAGGCTCGCGAAGATCACCGCGAGCGCGGCGGACTCGCGCGCGCCCATCTGCAGCCCTTTGAGCTCCTCGCTGTCATAGGAGAAGAGCGCCTCGCCGCGCGGAACGAGCGAGCGGGCGGGGTCGTTCTTTATTTGTTTGCCGTAGCGGAATATCCACCAGAGGGCGAGCGCTGAAAAGACGACGAAGATCGCGGCGCGCATGCCGAAACCCGAATAGAGGGGGATTCCGGCGATCGACTGCGCCACGACGATAGTGTAGGGATTTGTCAGCGCGGAGGCGAAGCCGACCCCGATGCCGAGCATGACGACCGCGAAGCCGAACATTGCGTCGTAGCCCATCGCCACGCCCACGCCCACCATGATCGGTATCATGCCGTTGAAGTCGTTCCACATGCCGAAGAGGCTCGCACCGAGCGCGAAGAAGAGGTAGAAGATGACGACGACGATGTTTTCACGCCCCTCGAGCTTTCGCAGCAGCGTTCCCAGCATCTTCTCAAAAGAGCCGGTCTTGATGACGACGGCAAAGGCGGCGTTGACGATGAAGATGAGCGCCACGAGGTCCGCCACTTCGATGATGCCGCGCTGGAAGGAGCTGAAAAAGCCCAAGAGGCCGACGGGGCGCGAATCGGTGAGATAGCGGAAGGAGCCGGGGACGACGATGTTCCTCACCGTGCCGTTTACGTCGACCGACTGATACTGGAACTGCCCCGCCGGAATAATCCAGGTCAGCAGGCAGGCCGCCGCGACGATGTAAAAGAGCAGGACGTAGGTGTGCGGCATTTTGAATCTGGCGTTTGGTTTCATTTTTTCATAACTTCCTTTCGCGCCGCCTTGGCCGGCCGCCGCGCGCTTCCGCGGAGGTTCTATAACCCACAAAAAAGAGACCCAGCACAAACTAAACGCCTGCCGGCGTTAATTTGGCTGGGTCTCGCAGATTATATCCCCACGCTGGGCGCGCAGGTCAACTGACAAGGCAGTCGTTATACAGTTTTATTTATGAAGAGCCGTCAAGCGGTCTTCCGTGTGCATGATTATATATTATTTTCCCCCGCCGTCAACCGTACTTTTCGCCGCTTCGGAGCCCGCGGGCTTATGCGTGCTGAGCCAAGTGCGGTATTTCTTCACCGCCTCCAGATAAGCCATCTGGATAGCCTTCTGCGAGGAGGCGAGATACGAGCCGCGGATGAGCTCCAGGAGATCTTTGTCCACCTCCGCGAGCGAACGTCCGATAAAGAGTTCCTTGATGAAATTGCTGGTCGCCGGCAGCATCACCGTCACGTCAAGGTCGACGATCTTGCCGCTGTCCGCCTTGACGATGAAGACGATAAAAAAATGCGAAAAGCGCGCGGTGATAGGGTTTTTCTGCTGCGTCCGCGCGTTCCCGATGATGCAGAGTTTTTCGATCAACGCCAATCAAACCTCCTTTTCGTGCGCAAGAGTGGTCCCGTATGCGGCGCACGGGCGCTATTATTATATACGGATATCCGGCAAGATGGAGAAAAGCGCGCAAGGCGCCTCGTTATAAAGAAAAGCTTCGCTCCATCACGGAACCGTCTGCGCTTTACGCGCCCTCTTGCCGGGCCTGCCTAGCGCCTTTTATAAAACGCCGTGGCTCCGCCGCGCCTGCCTCCTCTGCCGCGTTTGACCTCCCGCGCCGGAAAAACGGAAAAAGCGGAGAAAAATGGGGGCGGCGCCTTTCCGCCTAGGGAAGGCGCCTGTGAAAGGGATAAAAACGGCGAAAACAGCGGCTTAAAAGAGTTAAATATTATTGACTTTTGTTGACCATAAATTGCTTGCCTTATAAGGCGGTTATTTTCCGTTACTGCGCGGGCAACCGCGCCCGCCCTTTTTACGTGAGCTGCGGCCAAGCGCCGCCACGCAAGATCAAAAGTCCGCCGCCGGAAGGTCGATGCCCCTTACGGCCGGCGGACTTTTGATCGCGGAATTTACGGCGCGAAGCCGCGGCCGCCTGGCGGCGGCGGTAAGATCGCGCCTTTACGCAAGCCCCTTTACAAACTCTCCGAGCTTCGCGAGCCCCGCTTTGAGCTCTTCTTTATCGCAGGCGTAGCCAATGCGGAAACAATGCCCCTCGTCAAAGCAGGAGCCGGGCGTGAGGAAGGCCCCCGTCTCCGCGAGCAGCCTCGCGCAGAACTCCTCCGACGGTATGTCGACGTCGCAATAGAGCAGCGCCGTCGTGCCGCATTGCGGCTTTACATAGGAAAAACGCGGCTCCTTCGCGACCCATTCGTCAAGGATTGCGAGGTTTTCGCGCACGATCCGCCGGCTGCGCGCGATGAGCGCCTCCTTTGCCTCGAGCGCGACCGCCGCGAGCGCCTCGTCGATCAGGCCGCAACTGATCGTGTCGTAATCACGGTGCAGCAGTATTTCGCGCATCGCCTCTTCGCTGCGTGTCGCGATCCAGCCGAGGCGCAGCCCCGCGAGCGAGAAGACCTTGGACATGCTGCCGACGGAGACCCCCTTTTCGTAGAGGTCGGCGATGGATTCAGGATAGCCCTCCTCCTGAGTGAGGAACCGGTAGACCTCGTCGCAGAGAATATAGGCTCCCACGCCGCGGGCGATCTCGACGATGCCGCGCAGCGTCTCCTCCGGCATCAGCGCGCCGGTGGGATTATTGGGATTGTTGATGCAGATGACCTTTGTCTTTTCGTTGACCAGCGTGCGCAGACGGTCGAGGTTCGGCTGAAAGCCTTCCGTCTTTTGCAGCTTCAGCACGCGCACCTTTGCGCCGTACGACTCGGGGATGGAATAGAGCTGCTGATATGTCGGCATCACCGAGACCACCGCGTCGCCGGCTTCGACCAGCGAATAGAGCGTCAGGTGATTTGCCCCCGCCGCGCCGTGCGTCGTGACGACGCCGTCCGCGCCGACAGTGCGGTAGAGCCCGGAAATTGCTTCCTTCAGCTCCGCCGCGCCGAAGATTTCGCCGTAGGTCATACGCCGCTCCGAAAGCTTCTCAAAAAATTCCCGCCGGTCGCGCCCCGCGAGGCGGAAAAGCTCCTCCAGCGTTACGGAGTCGACGCAGGTCTCCGCGATGTTATACTTAGCCTTCGTCTCGTTGAGGTTCATCCATTCTTCGACTTTGAATGTGGCGATCTTCATTATTCCCTCTCCTTTTTCTGGTTAATATTAATGGTCTATTTTCAAATCAAGGAAGCCGTTATGTACATGTACGCCGATTTTTTCTATCGCCGCCGCGGTGTCTTTCATTCTTATGAGCTCCAACAGTTCACGGTGTTCGGCAAGGCTGCGGTTGCTTGAAAAATCCAGATAGTTTTCATAGAGCACCATGTAGACGTCTGTGGTGTTAATCGCCGTTCTGATGTGCTGGCAGAGAATATCGTTGCCGCCGGCCTCGGCGATGCTCAGATGAAAGCGGCTGTTTATCTCCGGATATCTCTCGGCGTTTATCTTGCCGTCATAGACGGCCTGCTCCTCTTCGATGTTTTCCTCTAAAAGGCGCAGTAAAAGCGGCGTAACGTTTGGCATCGCCTCCTCGATTCCCCATTGTTCAAGTTTTGCGCGAACTTCATATGCGTTGATCATTTCGCGCCGTGTCGGTGAGGCGACCCAGACGCCGCTGTTGGGTACCATCCGCAGCCATCCCTCAAGGGTGAGTTTTCGCAGCGCTTCGCGCACCGGCGTACGGCTGACGCCGATCTCCTGCGAAAGCGTTATTTCCGCAAGCCGCTGCCCCGGTTTTAGCTTCTTCAGCATGATCATCTTTTTTATCTCATAGTAAGCGACCCCTGGCGCGGTCTGCTCAACAAAACTGTCCATAACCATCTCTCCTACGATGATGTTTTATATTGTATCCCATTGTATATATTGTACCTCTGTTTATGCGATAAAAACAATAGGAAAAACTGTTGACGAATAATCTTTTTTGCTTATAATGTAATTGTATCCAATAGAATACATAGGGATGCAACGGGATTCAATAAACTCAAACAAATTTATATGGAGGTGCGGTAATGAAATACACGCGTATGCCCATCGAAAAAGAGTCGCCGGAGCAGTTCGGTTATGAGAAAATCAAGAATAATCTCACAGAGACCTCTGTCCGCGACCGCAGCATTAAGGATTTAGGAATCGTACTTGACGACATTCTTCTCCCCTATGGCGATCACCTCGGAGATCCGCGCCTTCGGAGGCTGATCGCCGAACAATCTGATATCGCCGATCAGGATTGCGTCGTTATCACCGGGGGAGCGGCCTCGGCCCTCTTTCTTGTCGCCTCGTCGCTGCTCGAGCCTGGCAGCCACATGATCGTTGCGCGTCCCAACTATGGCACGAATATTGCGACGCCCGAGGCGATCGGCGCGGACATTAGTTACCTCGATCAGAAGTTTGAGGAGGGGTTCCGGGTGGATATCGAAAGGCTGGAGTCGATGATCCGCCCCGATACGAAATACATCTCGCTGACGAATCCCCACAATCCCACCGGGACGATGATGGGGCTCGAGGAGCTCAAAGAAGTTATCGCAATCGCGGAAAAACACGACGTCTGGCTGCTCATGGATGAAACATACCGCGATATGTTCAAGGGCGAAGTGCTGCCCGTCGCCGCCTCCCTTTCGCCAAAGGTGATCTCCATCTCCTCGCTCTCCAAGACCTATGGCATCCCGGGAATTCGTATCGGCTGGGCTGTCTGCCAGGATAAAGAGATGGTGGAAATGCTCCTGTCAGCCAAGGAGCAGGTCTGCATCGGAGGCAGCGTCGTCGACGAGTATATTGGTTTTGTCGCTCTATCGCAGAAAAAAGATTGGATCGCGCGCAACGACGCCCATATCGCGAGACATTTCGCCATCGTCAAGGACTGGGTGGAGCACGAGGAATTTATCGAATGGGTTGAGCCGCGCGCGGCCTGCACCTGTTTTCCGCGTATCAAGGATTCCGCCGGCGTCGATATCGAAAGGTTTTACAGAATCATGAACGAGAAATATGGCACTTACATTGGCCCGGGCCACTGGTTCGGCTTTGACGACCGTTACATGCGCATCGGCTACGCCTGGCCGCTCGAAGAGGAGCTTAAAGCCGGTCTCGCGGGTATCTCTGCGGCGATCAGAGAGGCCAGAGGATAAGACGCGGCGTCCGAAGGCCCCGAACGCCTTTCGGACGCTTAAAGGTCTAAACCGATGAACAAATATCCTTTGCTTGAGATAGACCGCGACGTTATCCGCCGCAACGCGAGAATACTGCTTGATGAATGCCGGAAACGGGGTGTTGAGCCCTTTGCCGTACTGAAAGGCTTCAATGCCCTTCCCGGTATCGTAGACACGATAGTCAAAGCCGGATACCGAACTCTGGCAAGTTCAAGGCTGCCGCACCTGGCGGCGGTGAAAGAGGCGAGGCTTCCCGTAGACACCCTGGGGCTGCGTATACCGATGCTCTCCGAAGTATGTGAGGTGGTGAGGGTTTGTGACATTAGCCTCAACTCCGAGCCGGAGACGCTGCGGGCTCTTGATGCGGCGGCATCCGGTGCCGGTGTCATCCACAAGGTAATACTGATGCGCGACCTTGGAGACCTGCGGGAGGGAATATTTGAAAGCGAGAGGTTTGTAAAAACGGCGTGTTACGTTGAGCGTGAGCTTAAGAACCTTTGCCTTTACGGCGTTGGCACCAATCTCACCTGCTACGGCTCCGTCATCCCGACGGTAAAGAACCTTTCCGAGCTTGCCGCAAACGCCGCGGATATCGAGAGGCTCATCGGCAGAAAGCTGGCGGTGGTATCCGGCGGCAACACGACCTCCATTCCACTTGTAATCCGCGAGGCGATGCCTAAAGGGATAAATAATCTTCGCATTGGAGAGGCGATCGTCGTTCCCTGCGATCTTACCGGACAGTGGCGCTGCCCCGTTGAGGGGCTTTCAAACAGGGGGCTCGTGCTCAAGGCGGAGATAATCGAAATCGGCATGAAACCGACGCACCCGATTGGCGAACTGGGGACGAACTGTTTTGGCTCATACAGCCATTACGAAGACCGCGGCATTCGCCGCCGGGCGCTGCTTGCCCTTGGAGCCTTTGACATCGGCGATCCCGAAAAGCTTATTCCTGACGATGCGGGGGTCAAGATACTTGGCGCAAGCAGCGATCACATGATAATCGACATTGAGGAGAGCGCAAACGATTACCGACTTGGTGATATTGTTTCTTTCACGCTTCACTATCAGGCAATGCTTTTCGCGACAGAGAACCCGCTTATCGAAAAACAATATGTAAGTTAATGCGGCCACCCCGTAAACAGACCCAAAGGAGGAGCTTATGAGCAGAATCATCAAATATTGTATGGCCGGCTTTGGTAATGTCGGCGTAAGATTCGCGCGCCTGCTTATAGAAAAGGAGGCGGAGTTAAGGAAGGAATATGGATGTGAAATGCGCCTCACCGGCATATGCACCCGTTCAAAGGGGATGCTGATGAACCCGGGGGGGCTTGACCTTGAAAAAATCCTTGCCGTAAACGAAAAAACGGGCCGCTTTTACGAAAACGAAAGCGATTTTATCCGTTGCGACACGGAAACAATGATCGCCGCGTCAGAGGCGGAGCTATTTATTGAACTTACGACGCTGTCTATTGAAAACGGCGAGCCGGCGGCAAGTTACATCAGAAAAGCGCTTAACCGCGGCATGCACGTGATAACCGCCAATAAGGGCCCGGAGGCCTGGCGCTTTGACGAGCTTCGCGCCCTTGCCGAAGAAAAGGGACGCATGTTCCTCTATGAGACTATCGTTATGGATGGCACTCCGGTCTTCAACCTCGTTAAGGAGACGCTTCACGGTAACAGAATATTGGGGATAAAGGGGATATTGAACGGTACGACGAACTTTGTTCTGGGAGAGCTTGAGAAAGGCGGCGACTATGAGTCGGCGGTTAGAGAGGCGCAGCGCAGACAGCTTGCCGAAGCGGATCCCTCGATGGATGTCGATGGCTGGGACGGCGCGGCGAAGATTTGCGCGTTGGCAAATATCCTGATGGGGGCGAAGACCAATCCGAGGGAGGCGTATGTGCAAAGCCTCGCCGGCGTTAGCGCTTTGGATATTGCCGCGGCGCGTGAAAAGGGCTGCCGGATAAAGTATCTCTGCCGCGCGGAGGCTGACGGTGAAAAAGGCGGCGTAAAATTAAGCGTCAAACCTGAGCTTGTCGACCTTGACGATCCTCTTGCCAGCGTCAACGGCACATCGGCGGCGATCACCCTCTACACGGACCTTGCCGGCGAAGTATCCGTTGTGCAGACAGACCCGGGAATATTGCAGACCGCTTACGGCGTCTACAGCGATCTCCTTACACTGATAAAAAATACACAATAAAAACAGATACATAATAAAACGAGGGAGGTACTGAAATGTTAGCGTTTTTAAAGCTTTCTCCTGTCATTCTTCTTGCGGTAATGGTTGTAAACGGAGTGGATATTCTTATCTCCGCCTCCATCGGGCTCTTCATCGCGGCTTTTATCTGTAAATTTACTGAAAAGATGAAGTTCGCCGACATAATGAACGAAGCTGTTGAAGGTGCGAAAGAGGCGACCCTGCTGGCCTTTATTTTGATGCTGGCCTACGCGCTGGCGGAAATATTCATGAGCACCGGCGTTGGCGCGGCGGCTATTTCGCTCTTTATAAACGTGGGAGTCACGGGCAAAACGGTGGCCGTAGTGGCGTTTCTCACGACATGCGCGCTCTCCGTCTCCACCGGTACGTCATGGGGGACCTTCGCCGCCTGTATACCCATATTCATGTGGTTATGCAATGTGGTCGGCGGGAATCCCGCGATGACCTTCGCCGCGGCCGTGGGCGGCTCCGCCTTTGGCGACAACATCGGCCTCATCTCCGATACGACGATACTCAGCTCCGGCCTGCAAGGAGTGAAAGTTGTAGACCGTATCAGAGCGCAGGGGCCGTGGTCGGTACTGTGCGTTATTATTTCGGCAATATGCTTCTATTTCGTCAGTGTCGCTATGGGGCTTCCTGAAACGGTGGGAGATCCCGCCAAAATATTGGCGGCGATGTCGCCGGAGACGATCAAGGTTCTTGAGGCGGAACGCCCGGCGGTATTGACTCTGCTTGCCCAGGTTAAAGACGGCGTGCCTCTTTATATGATAATCCCGGTAATAATCGTAATTACGATGGCGCTCATGCGCATGGATACGATCAGCTGCCTCTCCACCGGCATCGTCTGCGCGATTGCCTTCGGCTATTTCGCCGGTACAGTCACTTCGTTTCCAGATGTTATCGGGCTTGTGCAGTCCGGCTTTGAGAGCGCCGGAAGCTGGGCCGTCATAATGCTTTTCTGGGCGATGGGTTTTGGCGCGGTGATGCGCAGGATGGACGCTTTCGGTCCGATTGCCGCCTTTTTTGTCCGTATCAGCCGCAAGGTGCGCCACCTTGTTGTCTGTAATGGATTGCTGTGCCTGATAATCAACGCCACCGTCAACGAAGAGATGTCACAGATGGCGACGGTCGGCCCCGTTCTCAAAGACATAATCAATAATAACGTTGAGGGTTCGGAGGAGGATAAATACAAGCTGCGCAATCGGAACGCTCTCTTCTCCGACGCTGTCGGCGTTCATTCCGCCGCGCTCATCCCGTGGCATACGGGAGTGGCTTATTATATGGGGCTGGCGGCGGCGGTCTATCCGCTCTATCACTTCACGATAGGCGATCTCTATTACAACTTTATGGGAATAATCTGCGTCGTTTCTATATATGTTCTGACTTTTACCGGCTGGGACAGGTTCATACCGCTCTTTGGGCTGCCTGAGGAGCCTGCCGTGCGGCTGAAAAAGGTTGAGGAACGGGCGTACCGCGCGGAAGGGGAAATGCTTTCCAGCCCAAATTGACGGGAATCGGCATAAAACAAAGGCGCGGAGCGCAGCAAATTGCCATTTGCTGTAGCTCCGCGTTTTTCTATGGCGACGGTGTTTTGATAGGTCATAAAGCTTTCCGCGTCATAACCCGGCGCAGCGCGGACGAGATTCTTTACCGCCTTCATGACATTAGTGGCCCTGCCTGCCCTATATAAAAATCTCCGGTTCCTTTCTCTTGGCGTTTTTCAGCGCGAAGAGCTTTTCCGCCGCGGCGAGGATGAGTTTGTTGAGCGACCTCGCTCCCTGTGGGCAGATTTTGACGCAGCGCATACAGCTGATGCATGTTTCCGCATCAGTCTTCTCGGGGGCCTCCGCCGGAATGGCCTTTACGGGGCATTTATCGGCGCAGAGGCCGCATTTCACGCAGCGGCCGTCCGCCTGCGGCTTAAAGGGCACGCCGCCGTATTCGCGGTAGGGGCGGCTTCCCTTCAGCGGCAGCGGACCCGTCTGGTCGGCGTCCGGTGTGACGGCGAGCTTTTTTTCTATCTCGCGGGCAAACTGTCCGATCTTTGCGAGGTCGCTGCCGTCGGGACGTCCCGCCGCCACGGAACGCATGATATTGTGCGCGGCGATGAAGGCCGCCGCCGCAAGCACGCGGAATCCCAGCGGTTCCAGAATGTCCTTCAGCTCCAGCAGCGCGTCGTCGTAATCACGGTTTCCGTATACGGCGACGGCGACCGCCGGCGTATCGTCGCCGCGGAAGCTTTCCAGCCTCCGCGCCGCCGCGGCCGGCACGCGTCCGCCGTAGACCGGCACGCCGGCCAGCAGCAGTTCGTTCCTTGAGAAGCGATATTTGCCATCATTTGCCGAATAACCGGTGATGTCAAATTCCTGTACCGGCCACGGCAGCGTTGCCGCGATCCCGAACATGATGCCGCGCGTTGAATCTGTGGGGCTGAAATATACGGATGCGATGTTTTTTATCTCCATTGTTTTCTCCTCGGAAAAAGCGTCAGGCCAGATAGCGGGAAACGGTAATATAGTGGCAGAGAGAGCCGCCCATCACAAAGAGATGGAAAAGCTCGTGCGAGCCGAACCACGAGAACGAGAGCCGCGGTCGTTCGAGACCGAAGATGACGGCGCCCGTGGTGTAGAGAAGCCCGCCCGCCACAAGCCAGACGAGGGCTCCCGGAGTGAGCGCGCGCGCCAGCGGCACGGCGAAGAAGGCCGCGATCCAGCCCATCGCCACATAGAGGGAACAGGAGAGCCAGACGGGGGCCTCCATCCAGAATATTTTCATTAAAAGTCCCGCCGCGGCTGCGCCCCAGACGAGAGAGAGCATGATATAGCCGAGTGGATAGCCGAGAGTAATGACGCAGATCGGTGTGTAGGTCCCCGCGATCAGCAGGAAGATCGCGATGTGATCGAGCCGCTGCATAAACTTCGCCGCGCGCGCCTGAACGGCGCAGCACCAATGGTAGAGCGAGCTTGTCGAATAGAGCACCACCATGCTGATCCCGAAAATAAGCACGGAGGCGAGGGCCGCCGCCCCCTCTTTGCCAAGGGCGTCATAGGCGAGCTTTATTGTGCCCGCGGCGGCAAAGAGCGCCCCCGCGAGATGGGTGAGGGAGCTCGTAATCTCCCTTTTATCTTTTTTCATTCCGGCCGATGCCTCCTTATTGAACCTTGTCAGGATATTATACCGCTAACTTTGAATGCTCCCCATATTCTTGCATATGAAAGACAATGAAAGTCAATAATAAATTACACTTTATGATGAAATTTTCGCAAATAAAAAACGCCCTCGTTCTGCCGGCAGGCAATTTTTTACGGAACGGAAGCGCTGGCTGGCGAAAACGGCAATAACGCCGGGCGACGGCGTTTGGGCGTTCATGTGAAATTGGACGGTCTGGGAGGACATTCAGGGGAGGGGAATTTCCGCGTTTCGCCGGCGGTATTTCCCCGCTGATTTGCGTCAAACGTTGTGAAAGCGCTGAACATGATGCGCCGGCGCGGGGCTGTCGTTTACACGCGTTCGCTCCGGCGGACCTCCGCGCGGCCGGCAAAGAAAAAAGGTTAGCGGCTGGTTTCCCGCAGTTTTTGCAATATCTCCACATCCGCGGGGCAGAACTCGTACAAGGGTATCTCTTCTTTTTTTATCCAGCGGATGTCGTTGTGCTCGAGCTTTCGCGGCACGCCGGCGGCGATCTTTGCGTTGAAGAGGGTGAGACGCACGGTGATGTCGGGATAACGGTGTTCGACCGTCATAAATACATCGCCGACAGAGAGCGTGACGCCAAGCTCTTCGCGGCACTCGCGTATCAGCGCCTCCTCCTTCGTCTCTCCAGGTTCGACCTTGCCGCCGACAAACTCCCAGAGCAACCCGCGCGCCTTCTCCGCCGGCCGCTGGCAGATCATGAATTTATCCGCGTCCCAAATCAGCGCCGCTACGACCTCTGTCATTGTTTGTCCCCCGCTTTTCTCAAGATTTGTCACTTGCGTAATTATAGGTGCTTTTTTGAAAAGGCGGCAATATAAGGGGATTGACATCACGGCGTGTTTTTATAGACTTAAACGGAGGATGTATTTTCAATCGGAGACCCCGTAAAGGAGGCTGGCGCTGATGCCCAACATCATCGCGGTGATCTGGGATTTTGACAAAACCCTGGTGGACGGTTACATGCAGGACCCGATATTTAAAGAATACGGCATCGACGCGGAGAGCTTCTGGGCGGAGGTAAACGCCCTGCCGCAGATGTACCGCAAGACGCAGAATGTGCGGGTCAACCCCGACACGATCTACCTCAACTATTTCATCCACTGTGTAAAACGGGGCGTATTCCCGGGGCTGAATAACCAGAAGCTCTATGAATTTGGCCGGGAGCTGAAATTTTATCCGGGCGTGCCGGAGATATTTGACACGATAAACAATCTTCTGCGCGGCGAGCCTAAATATGAAGAATATGACATCAAGGTAGAGCAATATATCGTCAGTACCGGCATGACGCAGGTCATTCGCGGCTCCTCCGTCATGCCCTATGTAAAAAACGTCTGGGGCTGCGAGCTGATCGAAGAGGACGGCGCGGACGGCGTGCCGGTGCTCAGCGAGGTTGGCTATACGATCGACAACACCACCAAGACGCGGGCCCTCTTTGAGATCAACAAAGGAGTCTGGCTTTCGGACGGGCGCATCGAAGTGAACACGAACATTCCCGAGGAGCAGCGGCGGGTAAACTTCAAAAATATGATCTATATTGCCGACGGCCCGAGCGACGTTCCCGCCTTTTCCGTCGTCAACAAAAACGGCGGCGCGACCTTCGCCATCTATCCGCGCGGCAGCCGCAAGGCTTTCGCGCAGGCCGAACAGCTGCGCATGGACGGGCGCGTCAACATGTTTGCCGAGGCCGATTACCGCGAAAACACCACCGCCTATATGTGGATCACGGAGAAGATCAAGGAAATGGCCGAACGCATCTATGCCGGCGAGCGAAGCAAGGTCTTTGGCAACATCTCCGCCGCGCCGCGCCATCTCGCGTAGGCGGCCATGTTTTTATCGATCAGAGGGCAATAAACAAGATAAAATACGTCGGGGGCGAGCTGCTGATGAATAAAGTGGTGTTGGCGGAAATAATAGCATTATATAAAGCAAATTTCACGCAAATAGATAAGGACGAACGATATAAATGGGAAGCGGCGGCGTGTTTCCAAAACAACTGGGATATCGGCGCCGCGGACTTCGCGCTCATGCTCAACAATTCGCTTGCGAAGTCAGGCAACCTTTTGTCCTCCGCGGGTTATTTTGCAAAAAGAATGATCAAGGCGCTTGCGGAACAATATCCAGACGAGGTAAAAGCGCTGTTTTCTGACCTCTTTGACGAAACTGAGCCGGTATTGGAAAGAGTGCGAAACTTTAAGCAATCCGTCGAAGACGTCTTTGCGAAATATGCCATCGACAATCCCTCCGGGAAGAATCATTTTCAGGATGTGCATGCGATCAGCGTATATCTTTCATTTGCATACCCCGACAAATACTATATTTATAAGAGAGGGCTCTTTACCGAGTTTGCCAAAAGGGTGGAATTCACAAACATTCCCAAGCAAGGCCGGGACGAAAGCCTGCCCTGTTATTTTGAAATGTGTGATGAAATTTTGGCTTTCATTGCCGAAGACGAGGATTTAAAAGAACTAAGCCGCTCCCGTCTTGATAATCAATGTTTTGCCGACACGAATTTCCACCTGTTAGTGACGGATATTGTATATTTCGGATGCCGCTGTACGCTGAACTCACACAGCTGGTGGCCCGCCGAAACAGAATACACCCCCGGCATCCCAAAAGAGGAATGGCTCAGCCTGTTGAAAAATAAAGAAGTCTTTACGCCGGACGCCCTCGCGGTCATGAAGCGCATGAAAGATATCGGCGGTATGGCAACCTGCACGGGGCTAAGCAAAAAATATGGAAGGAGCCCTAATTTTTACAACGGCGTCTCCGTCCATCTTGCCAAGCGAGTTGTAAAGGCTACCGACTGCCCCGTGATGGAAAGAGATAACTGGGGGTCGAAGTGGTGGCCGGTTCTTTTCGTGGGGCAGTACGCGACGAAAAAAACCGACGGAAACTACTTTTGGAAGCTTCGCCGCGAGCTGGCCGAAGCGCTGGACCTTATTGACCTGAGCGATATTCCCCTTTTTACCCTTGATGAACCGGCCTCGGAACCTCAATATTGGTGGCTTAACGCCAATCCGAAAATTTGGAGCTTTAGCCAAATCCGTGTCGGCGAAGAGCAGAGTTACACAATACGTAATGAAAACGGCAATAAACGGAGGATATTTCAAAATTTTCTTGACGCGAGAGCTGGGGATATCGTCATCGGTTATGAATCCACGCCTGTAAAACAGGTAACGGCCCTTTGTAAAATTTCAAGAGAGAACGACGGTCAGACCATTCTTCTTGAAAAGACGGAGAGCCTGATTTCCCCGGTGGATTATGAAGCGCTGAAAAACATTGAGGAGTTACAGAAATCAGAGTACTTTGTCAATCCGCAGGGCAGCCTCTTCAAGCTTACAAAACAAGAATACAACATCATCATGGATGAGATCAGAGATGCGAATCCACAAGCTTGCGAAGAAGAAATCCCCGCCTATGACAAAAAGGCCTTTATCGACGAAGTGTATATGGACGAAGCCCAGTACGACTCTTTGGTGATGCTGCTGAAGCGTAAAAAGAACATTATCTTGCAGGGGCCTCCGGGGGTGGGCAAGACCTTTGCCGCCAAGCGTCTCGCCTATGCGATCTTAGGGAAAAAAGATGATGCGAAGGTCGAGTTTGTCCAGTTCCATCAAAATTATTCGTATGAGGATTTCATGATGGGATATAAGCCGCAGGGCGAGGCCTTTGAGCTTAAATACGGCGTGTTCTATAAATTCTGCCAGCGGGCGGAAAATAACCCCGACGATAAATTTTTCTTTATTATTGATGAAATCAACAGAGGCAACGTGAGCAAAATTTTCGGAGAGCTGCTGATGCTCATAGAAGACGGATACCGGGGGAAAAAGATAACCCTTGCGTACAACGGCATGCAGTTTGCCGTACCGGAGAACCTGTATATTATCGGCATGATGAATACGGCGGACAGGAGCCTCGCCCTGATCGACTACGCCCTGCGCCGCAGGTTTAGTTTCTTTGCTTTTTCTCCCGCGTTTGAGAGCGAAGGATTCAAAAACTATCAAAAAAGGCTTGGCGGTGATGTTTTTGATGAGCTGATAGAAAAAATAAAAAAATTAAACAAAGCAATTACGGAAGATCCCGTCCTTGGAGAGGGGTTTCAGATCGGCCACAGCTATTTCTGCGAACTGCCGTGCCCAGAAGAAGGAATCGCCGAAATTATAGAATATGACATTCTGCCGACCATATCGGAATACTGGTTCGACGATCTGGAAAAAATCGTTTATTGGCAAAAGGAATTACGCGGTGTGTTAGATGGCTGATAACAGGGGGATAATTATCAGGAATATCTACTACATGCTTGCCTATGCGTACCAAAACCTAAGGCAGAGAAATTACATGGATATTGCCGCCGAGGGTTTTGAAAATATTCAGGATCTGTTCGCCGCCATCCTTGCGGAGGGGATATCATCCCAGCTGAAAAGCGGCCTCGTCCGGGAGTATGTCAAGTTTTCGGAAGAGCTCACGACGCTAAGGGGAAAGCTGGACGTCATGCGGAGCTGCCGCCTCAAGAAGAAGCGGGCGGGCAAATTATTATGCGAATATGACGAGCTCTCTGAAAACAACCTGATGAACCAAGTGCTCAAGACGACGGGATATCTCCTTCTTCGGTCAAAAGAGGTGACTTTGAAAAATAAGATCGCCTTAAAAAGGGTGATGCAGCCCTTTTCTGATATCGATACATTGAAAGTATCAGAAATCCCATGGGGAAGACTGCGCTGCCACAGAAACAGCCATACGTATCGCATGTTGATTAACATGTGCCATTTACTGTTGAACAATCTGCTGATGTCGAATGAAAGCGGCGAGATACGGTTTGCGGAATTCATTGATACGCAGGCAATGCCGCGTTTGTACGAGAAGTTTATCTTGGAATACTACAAAAGACATTTTCCCGAACTGCGCGCCCATGCGTCACAAATATCATGGAATACAGACGACGGATACATCGATTTCCTTCCGACGATGCAAACGGACGTCTCTCTCTATTACGGCGACAAGTGCCTGATCATCGACGCGAAATATTACAGAAGCACCATGCAGCAAAGGAGCGGGTTTGACGCCAGGACGCAGCATTCCCACAACCTATACCAGATCTTTTCTTATGTGAAAAATAAAGACGTATCGCATAAGGGCAACGTGATGGGCATGATCCTATATGCCAAGGTCGATGAGGAAACGGCCTTAAGAAATGAATATCTCTTTGACGGCAACAAGATAATGATTCGGACGCTGAATTTAGCGGGCGAATTTTCCTCGATTCAATATCAATTAAATGAAATTGCCGCTTTGCTGACGTTGTAGATTTTCACAAAAATATCCTTTGTCGGGGCGCACAGCAGACGCCAACGACGGCCAAGGGGCCGGTCTCGCAGCGCGCAAACCGGCCTCCTGGGATTGGGAGATTTCTCCCAACAAGCTGGGAGGTGCGCGCCCCCCTGCTGGCAATTAGCGCCATGAGCGGTTGTGTGGCGCGCTCAAACAGTTCTCCGGGTATCTTGCGTTTCGCTATTTCTGTGATTTAGCTGATTTATTCAAATCATCAATTATTGTGCCGTCATCGTCTGTTTGCTCCGGCGATTTCAACCTGCGCGTATTGAACTTAGCATATTCGGCGAGCGCCCGCCGCTCCATTTCCGTATGGGAAACTTTTCCGCTGCCTTGCAATATATTTCGCCTGCGGAAAGTCAAAAATTCGTTCAGAGATGCCGTCCAGCCTTTCATGTACATCGGCGTTCTTTGTCGCGCCATATCTTCCGCGTGGTCGAGAAACATCGCTACAATACGATTCAGATCGTCCAAGCTACAATACGATTCAGATCGTCCAATTCATCACGGCTCAGGTAATTCTTTGCAGTTGTTACATCGCTTTGACGCACAGTAACTCCTTCAAATGTGGTCAATCCCATATTTTCCTTCTCAGAATCTGCGCGGCTAACAATTAGCTCGGCGGCGGTCATTCCATGTACGGCATAGTGGAGCTTGTTTTGAACCGTGGCAAAGAATTCTTTTGTGGTTTCCAGCTTTGGATCGTAATCAACAGAGAGTGCGTAAATGTCTCTGACCTTCATGTAAAATCGTTTTTCTGATGCATTCAGTTAAGACTGCCGTTGCCCAATTTCTGAACTGTAAGCCGACATGGGAGCGCACACGATATCCGATGGCGAGAATCATATCAAGGTTATAAAATCTTAAGGATCGACGAACGGAGCGATTGCCCTCAATTCGAACTTGTAAGGATTGCTTACAAGTTACCGCCTCGTCAAGCTCACCTTCCTTATAAATGTTCCGAGTGTGCATGATGATGTTCTGCGGCGTAGTCTGATAAAGCGCTGCGATTAGCGCCTGCGAAAGTCAGATGGTTCCGTCCTCAAGATATACGTCAATCTTTGTTTTGCCGCTCTCAGATTGGTAAATTAATATTTCACCTTTTTGTAAATCATCCACGAGCAAGTCTCAACTCCTTTTGTTGTGTCATGGGTGAGGTTATATGTACTGTCGTGCATGGACACATTCCCGACGGTTTCTTGTTGCAGCTGCGAGTATGCTCTGCAAACTTTCTCTGCGCAATTTCAATGACTTGTTTTTCATCTCCGTGGCAGCACAACTTCTGATAAATAGCCCCATCTGCTTTCTTATACTCTTGTCCGGTAACTTGCGCAAATTTCTGTGCAAATCCATTGCAGCACGATACAGAATCCTGGTGCGGCGGCATGGAGCCAAAATATGCGCTGAACCATATTTCAAGACAGGGGTTTGATCAGCCGGCTTTGATGCCATTTTTCTGAGCCGCAGATATAATTTGGTCAAACTCTTTCACTTGATCCCGGTCAAAAACAATCCATGGCTCTCTGTATTGGGCCTGCTGAGAAGCCATCTTCAGGGCTTCGTCAACAAGCGCGGCCGTCTTTGTTCTACAAACTTTTATCACAAGCTTTCCTTGCAACTCTTTGGGAATGGAGTCTCGTAAACCGTATATATAGTTTTGTTCTGTTTCTTTTGTGTCTGTCACTATAAAGTAATACCCCAATTCCGGCGCGCGGCGCTTGGATAGCTGCTCCCGGGTCCTCCGGTTTCCGCTTCTTTTCTGCATGCTTATTCCCCCTTAAACATATCGAAGTGCTGCATTGTGGGAATAGCGCCATACTTTCCGAGCAGATAATTCTTTTCGTAATTTTCATCCTTGCGGATTTTCACGCCGTCTTCATCGATAAAATCAGCAAGCGAATAGAGGGTGGAAATGCCATTTGCGGCTTTTTCGGTAAACCAAATCTCATCACGACGAAGAATATTGCTGTTAAGCTGCCACGAATCGTGAGAAGTAAATACAAGCTGAGCGTGGTTGGGATTCGTGGCCGGATTCAAGAAAGTAACGATAAACGTTCTGATGAGCAGCGGATGAAGCCTTGCATTCAATTCATCAACAAAGAGCACGCCGCCGGTTTCCAGAACTTCCTGAAGTAAAGGGTAGAGGGCAAACATCTTGAGAGTACCCGCGGATTCCAATTTCAAAGGAATTATTGCCGTATTGTCTGAATCAACCATCTTGTGTATTGCGTCAATTCTGACCTTTGAAGATTTCTTGTCATCGTCGCTTTCGAGTGCTTCGACTTCAAATCCTATAATTGACGAATCAAATGCGGAAAAATAATCGATGACGTTCTGTTGAACCGCTTTACTCTCCACGAAATCATCCGGCAGCTGTTCTGACAAAAAGAAATTTTCAACTGGATGACCAAAATCGGCAAATTCATTATCTAAAAACCAATCTCGGATGAGTTTAAGCTTTGCAATCTTTAGTTTTGCGCCAAGCGATACAATCAGAGTCTCTTTTTCAAGCGCAATCCTTAAATTTTCCTGACTTTTAACGGCAATGCCCGAAAGATCGAACTCAGAACCGCTACGGTAAAAAATTCGCTTGTAGTCTCCACGAGACGTTTTGGATTTGTAGTTGAGCCATTCCTCCGTTATCCCGGTATTGTCAACAGAGAATCCGTAGTTGTAAGATTTTGCGCCGCTTTCCTCCGAAGAAATAAAATATACCTCAAAGGATGACTCGGCGTCTTGGCTGCTGACGTCAAGCAGAAATGGCGTCGGGCTTAAAAACTCCGATTTGTTCTTCTTTCTGGGTTCATCTCCGCCGTAGTTCAGAGAGCTCGCAACGTAAGTAGCCATGTATCTGAAGGCTTCCATGACATTGGATTTTCCGCTGGCGTTAGCGCCAAAAATAGCTGCAATCGGAAGAACCTTCTCATTGCCGATGGAGATAGTGTGGTTACTGTATTCGGAAATTTTCGCTGCCGTTAAGTCCAGTGTGGTATCATCGCGAAAAGACTTGAAATTCTTAAAGTTAAATTGTAAAAGCATACGGAACACCTCCTTTACATAGCTTCATCTCCTATTATACTCAATAATTTCCAAAAATCAACGTTGCAATGAGAAATAGTCTCAATTTAATGTGTTTTATAAGAACCTTTCACCGGCGCTTATATCAGCGCCCTTGTAGATCTTCACAAAAATATCCTTAAAACGTCAGCGAAAGCCTGAAAATATGATATATTCATCCAGATGCCGCTTCCTTTGGCGTCTGGCGGTTTAATTATGTGAACGCGGCGCGTGGCGGCCTCGTCCTGGGGGAGATATTTTTATGACTACAAACAACTATTGGCGCGGGGCGGGACTCGCGCTCTTTGCGGCGGCCTGCTGGGGGCTGATCAGCCCGCTTGCGAAGATACTGTCGGCCGCGGGGTTGGATTTAATGTCCGTCATGGTATTCCGTTCGCTCTTCACGATGACCTCGGTGGGCGCCGGGCTTGTTGCGATGAGAAAATTTGAGGTATTTCGCGTTGACCGTGAAACGCTGAAATTTTACCTTATCTCCGGTATGCTTTCCGTCGCCTTTTCCGGGGGCGGCTTTTTGACTTCGCTTGAATACCTTACCGTCGCCGAGGCGCTTGTCATACACTACACCTTTCCGCTCGCGGCAATCGCGGGCTCGCTCTTCATTACGCGCGAGAGGCCGACTTTGCTGCAGCTCATAGCGGGGCTGCTGATCGTTTGCGGCGTCTACATCGGCATGGGCGGGAGTATGGAGGCGATGCGGTCAATATCGCTGCCGGGCCTTTTCTGGGGATTTCTGGCCGTCATCGGTATGTCGGGACAGGCGCTCGTCACGCGCCGGTTCTCGCTCTCCCACAAGATGAACGAATTCGGCCTGCTCTTCTATTCAAACGTCTTTGGGGTCGTGCTGCTGTTTTTGTTCAAGACCTTTTACTACGGCTGGGGCGATCTCGCCCGCCTCACCCCGCCGCTCTTTTCGATCATGGCCCTGCAATCTCTTACCGGAAGCCTGCTCGCCTACGGCGCTTTCTTCGCGGCGCTGAAATATATCCCCGCCGCGGTGGCGAGCCTGCTCTGCACGCTTGAGATCGTCGTCGCCGTCGGACTGACCGCGTTGTTTGTCGACCAAATACCGTCAACGCACGAGGTCGCCGGCTGCCTGCTGATACTGGTCGCGATAGCCTGCACTTCGATACAGCCGGGTAGCAAAAAGCCCGCGTAAATACGTTCTTAATTTACTAATCAAAAGAAAATACGATACTTCAGCCCCACCGAAAGGCAGCGGCGCGTTATCTCTTCCCGCAGCCGGCGCCAGTAGTCTTGGCGCCCCTGGCGGTATATCTCGTCGTAGAGGCCGTTTTGCTCCGGGCGCAGCGTACCGATCAGCGTGAGGAGACGCTCTCTGTTCTGGCTGCGGAAATTAAGCGTGTCGAAGTTCATCTCCGAGACATAGGGGGCGGCGGCCTCGATTATCGCCGCGCAGTCCGTGATCGCGGGAAAGATCGGCGCCGCCATCACGCCGGTTTCGATGCCGGCCTCTTTCAGCGCGGCGAGCGCGGCGAGTTTCTTTTGCGGACTGGAGGCGTGCGGCTCCATTATCCGGCGGAAACCGTCGTCGAGCGAGCTGAAGGAGAACACGATCTTTACGCGGGGAAATTCCTTGAAGATATCGATATCGCGCGTGACGAGCGCCGATTTGGTGATTATCGTGATCTTGGGCTGCGCCGGCAGCAGGGAGCGCAGGATGCCGCGCGTCGCCTGCGCGCGCTCCTCATAGGGGTTGTAGGCGTCGGTCATCGAGCTCATGAGGATCTCTTTGTGAAAGACCTTTGCCAGGTCGATGGGAACCGATGGCTCCTTCACGTCGAGATATTGCCCCCACGCTTCGCCGCGCCCGCTCCGCGACCGGATGATGCAGGCCGCGTAACAATAAAGACAGCCGTGCGGGCAGCCGACATAGGGGTTTATCACAAAGTCCGCGCCGAGCTTCGTCGGCGACAGCAGGCTCTTAACTTTTACGCGTCTTACATTTACCATCGCGGCGGCCTCAGTCCATAAGCGCAGTGCAGCTCTTTGTCCCTCTTTCTCTGTCGATGTCGATTATTTTTACGCGTACCCCGAAGGTATCGCTGACGGCGGCCTCGGTAATGATGTCGGCCGGCCGTCCCCAGGCTTCCAGCCTGCCGTCTTTCAGCAGCGCGGCAAGGTTTCCCGCGAGGAAAGCCTGTTCGGGGGCGTGTGTCGCCATTATAACGCTTATGCTTTTTTCCGCGGCAAGTTTTTTTACCGTCTTTAGCACTCTTATCTGGTTTCCGAAGTCGAGATGGGAGGTGGGCTCGTCAAGCAGCAGCAGCTCCGGTTCCTGCACGATCGCGGAGGCGAAGAGCGCCATCTGCCGCTCGCCGCCGGAAAGCTCCGTGCAGTCCTTATTTTCGAGGTGTTCTATCCCGAGGCTGACAAGCGCTTCGTGAACCATCTCGTAATCCCGGCGGTTGGGCTGGTCGAAAAAAGTTTTATGCGGCGTGCGCCCCATTGCGGCTAAGTCGCGCACCGGCAAGGGGAATATCGGGGCCGCGCTCTGCGGGATGTAGGCGATGCGGCGCGCGATCTCCTTGCGGCGCATCGCTCTGATGTTTGTTCCGTCAACGAGGATATCCCCCGCGGCGGGGGTGAAAATTCCTGCGAGGCACTTGATCAGCGTTGATTTTCCCGCCCCGTTGGGGCCCAGCAGGCAGAGCACCTCTCCGGCCTCAAGCGTGAAGGATATTCCGGCAAAGATTCTTTGCCCGCCGTAGGCGAAAGAGAGGTTTTCAACGAGTAGCTTCATCCCTGCCACCCCGCTCGCCGCCGCATGAGGAGCGCTGCGAAGAAGGGCGCGCCGATGAGCGAAGTGAGGATGCCGAGCGGGATTTCGTTCATTGTAAGGGCGCGCGCCGCGTTGTCGACCAGAATGAGATAGATGCCGCCGAGCGAAATGCAGGCGGGAAGCAGGCGGCGGTAGTCGGAGCCGACGAGCAGGCGTCCCACATGAGGAATGACCAGCCCGACCCAGCTTATCGTGCCCGCAAGGCAGACCGCGAGGCAGGAGAGCAGCGTGCAGACGAAGATCGTGGCTCCCCGCTCAAGCGTTGTGTTCACGCCGAGGGCGCGCGCCTCCTCATCGCCCAGCGCCAGAAGGTTAATGCGCCAACGGCAGAGATAGAGCGCTCCTATTCCCGCGACGAATGCGGGTATCGTCCAGAAGAGGTCAGCCGCGCTGACGCGCGAAAGCGAGCCCATGAGCCAGAATATGATCGAGGGCAGCTTATCATAGGGGTCGGCGACATATTTCAGCGAGGATAGCAGCGCCTGAAAAAACGCGCCCACGATGATCCCCGAAAGGACGAGCACCAGCACGGGCGCGCCCTTAAAGAGGCGCGCCATCGAATAGGCGGCGAAGACGGCGAGCATTCCAAAAAATATGGCGGAGGCCTGCAAATAACAGCCGCCGTTGGTCAGCAGGATCGCGAGCGCCGCGCCAAAGCCCGCCCCATAGGAGACGCCCAAAATATCAGGCGACACGAGCGGGTTCTTAAAGATACCCTGAAATATCGCGCCGGAGACCGCCAGCGAGGCGCCGACGAAGAAGGCGGCGGTAATGCGCGGCAGCCGTATCTGAAAAAACACCGTCTCCATCGTCTGCGGCCAGGTCTTTTCCAGGGGAAGGACGGCCGAGAGCAGCATCTTGCAGAGCGTCTCCGCCGGTATGCCATAACGCCCGATGAACAGCGAAATAACAAAAGAGGCGGGAACGGCCAGCGCCAGCCCCGCCTCGATCATGAACTCCCTCTTGTCGTTTTTCAGCGGCGGCATTAATGCTTTCCTTTGTAAGGCACGCCGTAAAAGGTCAGGTAAAATTCTTGTACGATTTTGTCGATATCAACGTCTTTGAAACGCTCTGGATAGAGCTTCTTGGCCATCCAAAGCTCGCCGAGCGCCATCGACTCGGGGCAGGGGTGCCCCCAGGGTTTCACATACTCGGGCGTGACATAGACTCTGCGCCCCTTAACGGCCTTAATGGGAGCCCAGGCCGCTCCCTTCGTGATTTCGGGCGCCACCTTCGCGGCGTAGCGGTCCTGCACGAAGATCACCTGCGGGTCCCATTTGAGTATCTGTTCCATATTGACGGCCTTGAAGCCGGAAATGTCGCGCGCGACATTGATGCCGCCGGCGCGGTCCATGATCACGCCGACATACTTGCCGCTGCCGTAGGTATGAAGGTCCGGGTTGGCCATGTAGCAGGTTATCTTCTTGTTTCCCGGGATTGCCGAGAGCTTGTCTCCGACGGTCGCGCGCTTTTCCGCGACAAATTCGTTGAGCCTCTTAGCCTCTTTCTCCTTGCCGTAGATCTCGCCGAGCAGCTTGACGCCCATCTTCATGCCGATGGTATAAGCCCTGTCGGGGTCTTTGAGCTTGGGGTTCAGCTTTGAAGCCTCTTCGAACTCCGCCTGATAGAGCGAGACCGCGACCACCGGGATGCCGGCCGCTTCAATTTTTTTCAGCGTCTCCTGCGGGAAGTAATGCGTTACGATGACGAGATCTGGATTCGTCTTCAGCAGTTCCTCCATGTTAACCTCGGTGAGGGTGCCGACCTGCGGCAGCTTTTTTATCGGCGGATAGATGTCGGCTATTCCGGGAAACAACAGCCCTTCCCAGTTTTTCATGATGCCGGCCAGACGGTCTCCGGCTTGCAGCTCCAGGGTGATGTCGAGCGCGTGGTGCATAAGGCAGACGACGCGTTCCACCTTCTGCGGAATGACGACGCTGCGCCCCAGCTGGTCGACGACGACGCGTTTATCGGCCGGAATACCGGCGGCGAAAGCCGAAGCCGCCGCGAAAAGGGTAAGGACCGCAAACAGGAACGAGCGAAGAACTTTGTTTTTCATACCAATGCCTCCATTAAATGATATCAAGTTGCAATTATACTACCAGCGCCGCAAATGATACAGGGGGGCGTAAAAATTTTTTACATATTTGCGCCGCTGGCTTGCAATTTTTGGAGACCTTGGATTTTTCTTTATTTTTGTTTTGTAATGTGAATAAGATCACCGCCTGCGGCAGGGGAGCGAGCTGCCTGCCGGCTCTGGCCGTTTGCCCCGGCGTTTTTACGCTTAACATTTTTGCCGGCGTATTTTGTGGCGGGCGGCGGATGTTGATGTACAATATAACCGCCGGTTTGATCAATTGCAATGGAAGGGAGAGTCCATGGTGAAAAAGACGATAAAAATATGCATGGCGGGATTCGGCAACGTCGGTGTGCGTTTTGCGCGGCTGCTGCTGGAAAAAGAGCGCGAGCTGCGGGATGAATATGGCTGCGAGGCGCTTGTGACCGGCGTCTGCACGCGCAGCAAAGGCACGATGATGAACCCGCGCGGGCTCGACCTCGGCGCGCTACTCATCATGAACGGCGAGCTGGGGCGTTTTGAGGCGGAGCATCCGGATTTTGTCTCCGACTGCGACACCCACGGGATGATCGCCGCCGCCGAGGCGGATCTTTTTATAGAGCTCAGCACCCTCTCGATTGGCGACGGAGAGCCCGCCTCGAGCTACATCAGGGAGGCCTTCGCGCGCGGGATGGACGTCATCACGGCCAACAAAGGTCCCGTCGCCTGGCGCTTTGATGAGCTGAAAAAACTCGCGGAATCGGCGGGGAAAAAATTCCTCTACGAGACGATCGCGATGGACGGCACCCCGATCTTCAACATGGCGCGCGCCGGGCTGCGCGGCAACCGGATTCTTGCCCTGCGCGGCATCCTGAACTCCACCACGAACTTTATCCTCGGAGAGCTCGAAAAAGGCGGCAACTTCGCGGATGCCGTCGCCGAGGCGCAGCGGCTGCAATTTGCCGAAGCGGACCCCTCCATGGACATCGACGGTTGGGACGGCGCGGCGAAGATCTGCGCGCTCGCGAACATCCTCATGGACGCCCGACTGACGCCGAAAGACGTCAGCGTCAAAAGCCTCGCGGGAATCACGGGCTCCGATGTGAGCGCCGCGAAAGCCGAGGGCTGCCGTATAAAATATATCTGCGGCGCGAAACGCGGCGACGATGGCGCCGTGCTGCTCTCTGTGGAACCGCAGCGGATTCCCTTCTCGGACCCGATGTGCTCCGTGAGCGGCCGTTCGTCGGCGCTTGCCATTCATACCGACCTCGCGGGAGAGATAATGGTCGCCGAACACGATCCTGACATATTGCAGACGGCCTACGGCGTCTACAGCGACCTGCTGACGCTGATCGCGGAGAGATAGCGGGGCGTTCCGGTAATCTTAAATCACAAAAGGGGGCGAGACAAGCAAAGTCTCGCCATCTTTTTATCTGCCATTGGAAACGCGTCAGGCCTTTTGCCTTTTAATGAAAATACGGCACTGCCTGTGACGCAGGGCGGCGTTTTTCTTGGTGATTACGCTTGTGGAGCCCGCGGCGTGATGCTACAATCTAAAAACGGTTCTGCGTCAGGAAAGGCGCCGCTTAGCGGCCGATCATAAAAGCTGCGGGTGCTTTTAGCTTTCTGGCGCGCCGGCAAATTGTAAGGGGAGCTTATATTTATTATGTCAAACGAGGACAGAATACGGTTTTCTTTTTTACTTATCATCACGGTCATCGTCTTTACCATGAATGTACGGATGATGACACAGGCTAACCGTCGGGGGCTGAATGAACTTGACGCGCTTTTTGACGGCTACTTGACGTCGACGGCGCGGCAGTGGGCGGTCGCCTCGGCGGCCGACGCGCAGCAGCAGTACGCTGTTGGGTACGAACAAAACCATTAGCGGCGAGCGGCGAAAGTTTTCCGGGAGGCGCGGCGGTGATTGCCGCGCCTCCCGCGTCTTTACCCGCGAAAAAGCCGCGCGGCTGCGTTTAGCCTACGCCAGCAGCGGCATCACGTCGGCGGGCGAAACCTTGAGATAGATAATCTCGCCGGCCTGATAATTTTTTGCCAGCGCCTTCGAGAGCTCTGTCCGTATCACGGCGAAATTGCTCTCCGATTCCGTATCATTCGGCCGCACGGTGATGATCGCCGAGAATACGTCGTCGCGTACCTCCAGAATCTCTCCCCGTATCGTGTTTTCGTCGCGCTCGCTCTCCGGCACGGGAATCAGGTAATGGGCGCGCACCCCGACATAACGCGTGTTCTCCGGTATCGCGCCGGCGCATTTGAATACCATATTCCAGTCGCGCGCGCGCAGGTGAAACCGGTCCACGAGATCGGCGCGTGAAAAATTTTTGCACCCGGAGAGGATCGCCGCGGCCAGCGTCGGCGGCGCTTCAAAGAATTCAGCCACCGTTTTCACCGGCTCCGATTGTCCCTGATTGATCACGCATACCCGGTCGCAGAGCCTGTAGACCTCGTCGCGGTTGTGCGAGACGTAGAGCGTCGTGCCCGAATACTCGCGCAGTATCCGCGCAAGCTTCAGTTCAAGCTGCCAATGGAGGAAGCTGTCGAGCGCCGACAGCGGCTCGTCAAGCATGATCACCGCCGGGTCGCTCGCCATGATGCGCGCGAGAGCCACGCGCTGCTGCTGGCCGCCGGAGAGCTGCGAGGGATAATGATCCTCCAGCCCCGTGATGAAAAACCGCTTCGCAATCTCCTGGTAACGCTCCTCTTTGTTTGCGCTGCGCCCCGCGCCGTGCTCGAATACCGTCATGATATTCTGCCGCGTCGTCATATTGGGAAAGAGCGCGTAATTCTGAAAGAGCAGCCCCGTGCGCCGCTGCTGGGGTTTGAGGTTTATCCCCTTCTTGGAATCGAAAAAGGTGACGCCGTCGACGACGATCCGCCCCTCGTCGGGCGTTACGATGCCGGCGATGCATTTCAGCGTCATACTTTTGCCGCAGCCGGAGCCGCCGAGCAGCGCGAGCACCTCGTTGCCGGCCTCAAAATCTACTTCGAGAGAAAAACTGCCGAGCTTCTTCTTAAAATTAACAATCGCAGACATGGCGGCCCCTCCTTATTTCCGTTCGAACTCTTCGCTCAGCGTGTGGTTCGAGGCCTTGCCCTTCGGCTGCTTGTAGCTGTTCTCCAGCATATTCACCGCGACCAGCACAATGAAAGAGATCACGAGGTTTACCATTACCCACTTATAGGCCGCCGCGTCGTTTCCCTCGCGCCAGAGCTGATAGACCGTCGTCGAGATCGTCGCCGTGCGTCCGGGGATATAGCCCGTCACCATCGTCGTCGCGCCGTATTCGCCGAGGGCGCGCGCGAAAGCCAGCACCGTCGCCGCGAGAATGCCGTCCTTGCAGTTCGGCACCATGATATGCCAGAAAATATAGGTGTTGGAAAGCCCGAGCGTCTGGGCGCTGTAGGTGAGATTATGGTCGAAACCGTCAAAGGCGCCGCGCACCGTGCGGTACATCAGCGGGAAGGTCACGATCGCGGTGGCGAAGATCGCCGAATACCAGGTCATCGTGAGGCGGAAGCCGAACAATTCCATAACGACGGAGCCGACGGGCCCGAGCGGGCCGATCGTCTTCAGCAGAAAAAAGCCGACCACCGTCGGGGGCAGCACCATCGGCAGCGTCAGCAGGCAGTCAAGAACGCCTTTAGTGAGCTTAGAGGTCTTGGAGATATAATAGGCGGCGCAGATGCCGGTAAAAAAAGTGATAAAAGTAGAGATTCCCGCGATCCTCAGCGAATTATATAGAGGAAACCAATCCAAAATCCGTAGCCTCCCGCGGCGTGTCCATAACGCCGTTAAAAATTAGACAATCGTCGTTCCCGTAAAGACAAAACCGCCGGCTGCCGCATAAGGCCGCCGCGGCAAAACGCCCTGTCTGTCATTTTGCAATGTTCCGGTCGGAACCCGGTATCCTTTATACTCCCTTCCCGCCGCGGCGGCAAGACGCCTTAAAAAAGGGGCCGATGCGTTCGGCCCCTTCACACGAGGAGAGAGGAGAAGTCATATTTGCCTGAATATTACTTCTCGGGAATTGCAAAACCTATCTTTTTAAAGACGTTCGCGCAGGCGTCGCTCTTCAGGTATTTCACGAAAGCCTCGGCGGCCGCCTTATTTTTCGTATTCTTCATGATCGCGGCGGGATAGACGATCGGCTTATGCGTATCCTTCGGCGCGGAGGCTACCACCTCAACCGCGTTCGATGTCGCCGCGTCGGTGCTGTAGACGATGCCGCAGCTGACCGCCGCCGCCGCCGTCTGCGCCAGCACTTCCTTGACGTTGCTTGCGAAGGTGATCTTATTTTCGCCCTTCAGTTTGTCCCAGATCCCCATGTTCTTGAAGATCTCTTCCGAATACTGGCCGACGGGGACGTCTGAGTTGCCGAGGGCGATGAGCTTTACCTTATCGGTGACGACGTCGGTGAAGTTATTGATGCCGGTCGCGTTCTTGCCCTTCGGGACGATGAGGACGACCTTGTTGGCGACGATGTTGAAGCGCGTGCCGGGCATCACGAACGTGTCGTTGATCGCGTTCATCTGTTTTTGCCCGGCGGAGATGAAGACGTCGCACTCCGCGCCCTGTTCAATCTGAGTTTTGAGCGTGCCGCTCGAGTCGAAGTTGTAAACGATCTTCACGTTCGGGTCTGCCTTCTGGTACATCTGCGCGATCTGGTTCATCGACTCCGTCATCGAGGCCGCCGCGAACACGGAGAGCTCCGTCGCCGCGAAGGCGGGCGCGGCCGCGAGAACCACGGCGCAAATCAGCGCTAAAAACGATAATTTCTTCATAAATATTCGCTCCTTTAAAAGTTTACGTATCGCGGCAGGCCGCCGCATGGAGAGATTATATAACCTTTCGGTTTTTATTGCAATGTACTTGCATTGCAATAAATATAATAATAACGCTCTGACTTAAATGCTGACATACATGAAAAAATTTTGGCGTTTTTACGGATATTTTTTCGACCGTTTTGGGCGAACGCCGTGAAAGCGCGCAAAATAACGCTGTCCGGCAGCGGCGGCGGGACTTTTACTTATGCCGCTTTCGTGATAAACTAACCAGGCCCACAGCTGATAATTGAACAATTGGCTCCGATAATAAGCAAAAAAATTTTTCTGGAGGGGTAAACAATGCAACTGGAACGGTATAACGGTCATATGGAAGAAGCCGATTTTCTCAACCTTCTGATGGTTGATATCACGGGAAATATCCGCAGCGTCTCGCTGCCCCACGGCTATGTATCCGAAAAGATACTCGCGGAGGGGATCGGCTTCGACGCCTCCAACTATGGCTATGCGAAGGTGAATAATTCAGATATGGTGGCGATCCCCGATATGTCCACCGCCTTTTTCGAGGTCCGTGACGATTATAAGATGCTGCATGTGCTTTGCGACGTCGTTTCGACGGAGCGCGAGACCTTTGACCAGTATCCGAGAAATGTGATCAGGAACGCGCAGAAGTTCCTGCGCGACAACGGCATCGCCGACACGGCGAAGGTGCTTGTCGAGCTTGAGTATTATGTCTTTGAAGAGGCGGAGTACGCAAGCGGCATCGAAGGCGCCTTTTACCGCGTGAAGTCTTCCGAGGGGCTCGGCGAGGGCTATAACGACAAGCCGCGTGTGGGGCTGCACGGGGCCTACCACCGGATGCCGCCCGACGACAGTTATATGGATTTCCGCAATGAGACGGTCCACCTCATGGAGGTGCTGGGCATTCCGGTGAAGTACCACCATCACGAGGTCGCGGTCTCGCAGCTGGAGATAGAGCTTGATTTCATGGACATGGCCGCCGCCGCCGATAAGGTCTCCCTCGCGAAATGGATAATCCGCCAGGTCGCTTCGGAGTGGGGCCTCTCGGTCACCTTTATGCCGAAGCCGCTCTATAAGATGCCCGGCAATGGAATGCACGTCCACCAGTTCCTTGAGAAGGACGGAAAATCGATCTTCCCCGGCGACGCGCTCTTCAACCTTTCGCACGCAGGGCTCTCCTATATCGCGGGGATGCTCTCGCACAGCCTCTCCGGCAGCCTGCTCGCCTTTGCCTGCCCGAGCACGAACAGCTACCGCCGCCTCGTTCACGGATATGAGGCGCCGGTCTCGGCGACCTTCGCGAAAGGCTCGCGCGCGGCCGCGGTCCGTATCCCCGGATATGTGAAGAAGGAGGAGACGCGCGTCGAGTACCGGACCGGCGACGCTTCGTGCAACCTTTACTTCTTCCTCGCGGCGATGGTGCTTGCGGGCGCGGACGGCATCCTGCGAAAAATGGACCCCGTCGCCCTCGGCTACCAGAGCCAGGACGCGAAGGAGGAGCTGACCTTCCCGCTGAACCTCAACGCCGTGCTTGACGGAGTGGAAAAGGATAAAGAATACCTGGCCCCGGCCTTCCCCGATAAGCTCATCGAGCTTTGGACGAAGGCCAAGCGCGCGGAGGCGGAGTATATTTATAACGCGCCGACGCCGCAGGAGTATGAGCTGTATTTTTAAATAAAAGGCGCTGAACGCCGCGTCCCGTGTTGCCGCGGGCGCGGCGCCGGTATGGTATAAAATCCGCTCCCCCTGTGATGCGTAAGGGGGAGCGGATTTGCCATTTGCTGTTCTTCGCGTTTCTTCAGCGGCCTACGCCGACCGCGGCGACAAAGCCTTTTTCCGGCATTGCGGAGCTTTCCGTCATAAAAAGCACTTTACCGTCGATCGGCGACAATATCTTTTCCGTCGGCGTGCCGAAGTAATCGGTGAGCAGTCCGATCATCTGTCCCCGTTTGACGGAGTCTCCCACGTTGACCCTCCGGTAGTGAATGCCGCGGCTTTTGGTGTGCACCATCTCCATGTTCTCGAAGATCTGCGGCCTTCCTACCGGCTGAAAGCTGCCGCGCAGGGTGCCGAAGCGGCGCAGGACGTTTTTTATCCCCTCGGCGAGGATGTTTACGCTGTCGGCGGAGGCGATCCCCAGGCCGCCCGCCTGAAACAGCACCGACGGGATACCGATGTTTTCATAGACGCTGGCGTAGCAGGTGCCCTTATCCGACCAGCGCCCCTCCGTCTCCGTGATTACGATGTTCGGCAGGCCGAAGTAGTAGGCGATTTCATGCGAGCGGTCGTTGAGGTCGCCCCTCCTGCCGCGGTGATATATCGCAAGCGGCGTCGATCTTTCCGTTACCTCGCCGCAGTGGAGGTCCATGTGATAGTCGGCTCCCTTTATTTCATCGAATATTTTTGCCGCCAGCGCGTTGCTGTAACCGCCCTTAGGTTTGCCCGGAAAGCTGCGGTTGAGGTTGCTCCCGTCTATAGGAGAGAAAAATATGCTGCGCGCCTCGAAGGCGGCGGTGTCGCATACGGTGATGATCTTCACGCTGCCTTTGACATCCGACGGCGAAAGCTCGCGCAAGAGCTTTATCGCCGCCAGCACGCCGCAGTATTCGCCGCCGTGTATTCCCGCCGTGATGACCGCGTCCGGGCCTTCGGTGTCGCCGATGACGAGCGCGACGGGAAGCGCCGCCTTTCTGCCGTCGTCCGCCTGGAATTCCAGTAACTCTGTCTTTTTTCCTCCCATTTCTACTTCCCTCTTTTTTTGTATAGTTTTTATCCTCACGCGGATGATATCTGTCCCCTGTGATATCTCCTCTGTCCGTGGCGTCTTTTGTCGTTCTATTATCAGATAACTGATAAGAATAAAGTTATAAAAACAGCTAAACCGCCTGCCGGAGCATCGTAATGTTGTTTTGCGATAGTAAAAAATATCCGTTTCACAGCCAGATGTACAGGTAATACTTTAATGTAATAGCGATAAAAATACAATGTCGACAATATTCTCGAAGCGTATAAATACTCCCGCGCCCCTCTCCGCCGATAACGGCGGGAGGCGGGATTGCCCGCGTCAGCGCCAAAGCCAAAAATTCAAAATTTTCCGCGATCTTTCGCAGACTTTCGATGCCGCGGGCCGGGTTGTTATTCTCAGGTCTCTGAGAGCCGCGCCGCGGGTGCCTGACAGTGCTCGGAGAATTCCGCTGGCGTCCATCCGGTCTTTCTTAGATGGCCTTTTATTATTTCGCAAACCTCAAGGTTGTAATCTTCTCATTTTCCTAAGATAAAAAATTTTCACCTTAGGAAAACAAATATAGTCTAACAAATCTTTTTGAGAAGTCAATTCATAAATTTTGTCAGAGAGCGGTTTATCCCGTTTATGATAAAGTTTGGTATAAAAGCGATAATACGTCCGGCAACAATTTGTGCATGATGAACAGCGTATAGAATCGGAAGCGGCGGCGTAATATAATAGCGATATCGGCGGTCATGATGAAAGGGTGGGATGGGGTTGTGAAGAATTATGCGAAATATTATTTTTATGGCGTCGGCACGCTGACGTTGGGAGAAGAGGAGGGGCGGCTGACCGATCTGCATTTCGCCAGCAGCGGCACGTACCCCAAAGAGGATTTGAATATGAACGAGACGCCGCTGCTGGCCGAGGCCTGCCGTCAGCTCGAAGAATATTTTGACGGCAAGCGGAAAAACTTCGCGCTTCCGCTCGCGCCGAAGGGCACGCCCTTTCAAATGCGCTGCTGGGAGGAGCTGCGCCGCATTCCTTACGGCTTTACGGCGACCTACGGCGATATTGCGCGGGCCGTGGGGTCGCCCAAAGGTTTCCGCGCGGTGGGGCTGGCGAATAACAGAAACCCGATCGCGATCATAATCCCCTGCCACCGTGTCATTGGCTCCGACGGGAAGCTGGTCGGCTTTGGGGGCGGCCTCGAGGTGAAGAGCTTCCTGCTGATGCACGAGGCGCAGTATCTGGATTGCTGATTCCACGGCGGGGCGGCGCTCCCGCTTCTGCCTGCCCGCGCCCGCGTCGAACGGAAGGTTTTACCGGACGGCGGGGCGGCGTCCGAACGTTATAAGATAAAAGCCAGCGCTGCGGCCGCCGCGCTTGCCGCGGCCGCGGCTGCCTCTTTCGTGCCGAGGGGATAGTCTCTGTATCCGTTTTCGCGGCGGCGCAATTCAAAACCGCGGAGCTGAGCCGCGACGGCGCTGTTTTCTATCTTGCGGACGCAGGAGAGCAAAAGAGGCAGGCAGAGCGGCGCGATGAGGGCCGCCTTTTTCAGCGGATTGCGCACTTCGAAGTCTACCCCGCGCGCCCGCTGCGCCTCCATCACCTGCGCCATCTCCGAGGCGAGGGTGGGGATGAATTTCAGCGTCGCGGTGAGGGCGAAGGCGTATTTGTAGGGCAGGCGGCAGTTTTGTACGAGCGAATTCGCCAGGTCGCCGCGCCTCGTTGCACAGAGCGCCAGCATCAGCGGCAGAGAGGCCGCGATGAGCTTCGACACCGTAAGGAACGCCAACCGCAGCCCCTCGTCGGTTATCACGAGCGGACCGGCGGCAAAGATAACGCTGCCGCCCCTCGCGCAGAGAAGCTGAATCACAAAGAACAGGGCGGAGATCTTTACGAGCAGGAGGGCCATCGAGAGCGCCTTTCTGCCGAGGCCGGAGAGCGCGGCCGCCGTCACCGTCAGCGCCGCGATAAAGAGCGCGCCGGTGATGCTGCTCACGGCAAAGGCGGCCATGCCCGCCGCGAAGGCGAGCAAAATTTTTACCGAGGGGTTGAGGCGGTATATGAAGCCGTCGCCGCCGTCGCAGTCAAAAAGTCCGTTCATCTTATGCCACCATCCTTTTTCTTATCTCTTTTATAATTTCCGTCATTTCTTCGGCAGAACCGGCCCGGGCGAAGGCGCCGCCGAGCATGCCGCCCAGTTCGCGCATCTCCGTCTGGCACAGCGAGGCGCGTTTCATAAGCTCCCGGTCGGAGAGCAGCTCCGCGACCGGCCCGTGTCTCTGCGCCGTGCCGCCGCCGACGATCAGCATGTCGTCGGCGATCTCTTCGGCGAGCTCCATGTCGTGCGTCACCATCAGCACCGTCGCCCCCCGCTCTCGCGCTTCCCTGAGCTTGCCGGCGACGAGGCCGTACTGGCGGCAGTCTAGCCCCGAGGTGGGCTCGTCGGCGATCAGTATTCGGGGGCGGCGTACCAGCACGGAGGCCAGCGCGAGCATCTGACGTTCGCCGCGGCTCATGTAAAATATCTCCTGCTCTGGGGAGAAACCGAATTCCTCGATGATTTCGTTTGTCGCGCGCGCCGCCTCTTTGCCGTCGGAGCTTATGCAATGCAGGCCGAACATTATCTCTTCATAAACGGTGGCGCGGCAGATCTGCCGGTCGGGATTCTGAAATAAAAAGCCGGTGAAGGAGGCGAATTTCACGCCCTTTTCCTTCGACGTGCTGAGTCCGTTGCAGATAACCTCCCCTCTAGCGGGGCGCAGCAGCGCGGCGGCGAGGCGGCAGAGCGTCGACTTGCCCGCGCCGTTTTCTCCGGCCACGGCGGTGAAGGAACCGCCGGCGAGCCGGAAAGAGAGGTCTGAAAGCAGCGGCCCCTCTCCGTAGCCGTATGAGACATTCTTAAACTCTATCATTGCAGCTCTCCCTCACCATCGCCGCCGCGCGCGGGATGTCAAGCGGCATGTCGCCGCCGTATAGCCCCTTGGCGCGCAGCCGCGCGCCCAGCTCAATCCGGCGCGGGCGCATGACGCCCGCCGCGGCGAGCGCCTCCGTCTCGTTCATCACCTGCTGCGTCGTGCCGCAGAGACGGGCGCCGCCCGCCTCCATGACGATCATCTGGGTGGCGAAGCGGCAGAGCACGCCGACCTTTTGCTCCGCCGCGACCACCGTGATTCCGCGCGAGTTGAGCGCGGCGAGGGCCGTGTAAAGGCTCTCCGTGGCCGCGGGGTCGAGCTCGGCGGAGGGGTTGTCGAGGATCAGCACCTGCGGCGAGAGGGCCAGCATCGCGGCGAGCGCCGTCTTCTGCCGCTGCCCGCCGGACAGCCGGGATATCCGCCGCCCGCGCAGGGGAAGGATTGCCAGCGTCTCCAGCGCCGAGGTGATGCGCGCCTCTATTTCGCCGCGCGGCACGGAGAAGTTCTCAAGCCCGAAGAGAAGCTCCTCCTCCACCGTCTCGCAGACCAGCTGGCTCTCGATGTCCTCACCCACGAAACCGGCGATCCGCGCGATCAGCTGCGGAGCCGTCTCCAGGGTGTCGAAGCCGCCGACGCTCACCGCTCCGAAAAAACGGCCGCGCAGATAGTGGGGCACGATCCCCGCCATCGCGCGGAGCAGCGTGCTCTTGCCCGAGCCGCTGGCCCCCGTCACGCCGGCGAAAGCTCCGCGCGGGATGCGCAGCGAGATCTCGTTCAGCGCCCGCCTGTCCGCGCCCTCATAGATGAAAGAGAGGTTCTCGATGGAGATCATCGCCCGACGCCCTATCTTTCCGCGACGCGCATCTTGAGGGCGGCGGAGATCGGTATATAAAGCACCTGGACGATGACGCTGTTCACGGCGGCGGTGCCGAAGATGATCCCCGCGAAGACCGCGAGCGGAGCGGGAGCCGTAGCGCCGCCGGAGAAGAAGAGCGCGTAAAGGAGCGCCATGAAGACGCCGCCGCTTGCCACCGTCGTGATGAATGTCGAGACCGCCGGCATCAGGAAGCCTCCCTCGCCGCGGCTTATCTTTACGAAAGCGGCCATCACGAGCGCGCCCGCCATCTCGCTGGGGAAGTTGAGGTAGGGCGTGCCGGGGAAGAACTGGCAGACCGCGCCCGCGAGCAGCCCGATGATCGCCGCCTCCTTAAAACGCGGCCGAACCAGAAGGATCGCGAGGCAATACATGGCGATGATGAAGTTCGGTTTCATGCCCGCCGAAAATATCGAGCCGATAAAAAACTTCATCACCGCGCCCGCCGCCAGCAGCACCGCCACCAGCATTATCTGCGCCACGGAAAGCCCCGCGCGCCTCTTTTCAACCGCCGCTGTTCTCTCTCTGCCTGTCTCTGTTCTGTTCATTTCCATTCTTATCTGTCCTTTCTGAGCTTGTCTTTTCTCTTACGCTGTCTATAAAAAAATCTGTCCTTCGGCATGGATTTCTCTCATGCCGAAGGACAGATCAATTTGCTTATCTGCGGTGCCACCTTCGTTGACCGTGTTCACGGTCCGCTCAAAGAGCGCTGTCACGCCCCCGCGCCTTTAACGCTGCGCCTGCGTCGCACCATACTCGGGAAACTCCCTTTCCGTGCGCCCTCGGCGGTCCATTTATCCCTCTGCCTCTCCCGCGGTTTCTCACCATCCCCGCTCTCTGTAAGGCGCGTAGAGAGATTTTATCTCCGCCTCATCGGTTTCTATATCCAACTTGTGCGCCAGAATACTACCCAATGAACGACTTGTCAATAGTTTGGGGATAAATCCGCCCAGACAGGCGCGTCAAGTCTTTTAACGAAACATCATTGAGCCTCCGGTGACAGCCGGGCGGCGTTCCCAAACTTTTTGCAAAGACGCCCCAATTCCGCGTCCGCTGCGTAAAGGGTAAAGAAATCTTCCGCTTTCCGCGTTCAGCCGAGGATATCCGCCAGCAGCTCGTGGCGCAGGCTGCGGTCGCTGACCGTCATCTCGCCGGCCCCCGCCGCCTCCAGCGCGGCTGTGATGATACAGGCGCCGCCGAGGATGATATCCGCGCGTTTCGGCGAGAGCCCCCTGATCTTGCGGCGCTCTTCGGCGGTGCACTTCGCGTAGAGCGCCGTTTGACGCATGATCTCTTCCCGCGTGAGCGTGCTTCCGTGTATCCGGTTAGGGTCGTATTTCTCCAAGCCTGCGGCGACCGCGGCGATCGCGGTGACGTTCCCGCCCGCGCCGATCACCATTTTCGCCCCCGGCCCGACGCCCGCCTCGGAGAACTTTTTCGTCAGCCCCGCGATGACGGAGCAGACTTTTTGCGGGTCGGCGGGGGCGCTTTTAAAGTTTTCCTCGGTCAGCGTCACCGCGCCTGCCGGTACGCTGAAGGAGCTCCCGACGACGCCTTCCGCGGCGCGGGCGAATTCCGTACTGCCGCCGCCGGTGTCGAAGATGAGGATGTCGCCGCTTTTCGCGCCCGCGATACTGTTCAGCATCGCGCGGCTTGAGAGCGCCGCCTCCTCTTCGCCGGAGATGACGCGGATCTCAGGGCCGCCCCCCGCGCGTACCAGCGCTGCGAACGCGGCCGCGTTTTTCGCCGCGCGCAGCGCCATCGTGCCGACGCAGGCGACCTCCTCCGCCCCCTGCGAACGCGCGAAATCCGCGAACTTCACGACAGCCTGCGCCGTGCGCGCCATCGCCGGCTGCGAGAGCGCGCCGCTCTCCCTCATCCCTTCGCCGAGCTTGGTGATCGCGTTGACGTCGAACAGGATCTTCGCCCCCTGTTCGCGCAAGCGTTCCCCGATAATGAGCTTCACCGAATTTGTCCCGATATCTATAACTGCCTTTTTCATTTTTATCCACCTCTTCTCACAGATTATATCCCCAGCGGGGACGCCCGTCGTTGAACCGGTATTTTATTGCGGTATTTTTAATTTACATCCACCCCTTTGTGAGATATATTATTTATAAAAACCGGAGGAATTACAATGGATAAACCTCTTCTTCATATAATCAGCCATACGGATCTCGACGGCGTTGCGGCGGCGGCGCTCGCCTGGCACGTACAGCATCACGACCGCCTCGTGCGTATCTCGCTCACCGGCTACGGCGATGTCGACATGCTGATCCTGGAGACGCTTGCCGCCGGGCAGGAGCCGCTCGTGCTCGACCTCTTCTGTCAGCGCGAGCAGACGGTGGACGAGATAGACAAGCTGTGGAACGACTCGCGCCGCCCCTTCCTCTTCGACCATCATAAAAGCACCTTTGAGCGGTACGGCAACCGTAAATGGGCCGTCATCGACACTGATTACTGCGGGGCCCTCGTCTATTGGCGCTGGCTGCGCGAGAACGCGAAAGACGAGCGCACGCAGCGGATTCTTGCGGAGCTTGAGCCGGTGATGAAGATCGCCAACGACCGCGACCTCTGGCTCGGACAGCTGCCGGAGAGCCGCCTCTGGCAGGCCCTGGTTACGATGTGCGGCCAGTGGGGGATGCTCGCGCGGCTGATGGATAACCCGCGCGCGGAGCTGTCGCCGGCGGAGCTGAATGGGGCGAGAGAATTTACGGAGCGGCAGGAGGCGCGCTTCGCGCAGGCCAAGGAGCATATCTGGCGTTCGGGCAGCGAGCTGGCCTTCGTCTGCGACGGAGTGCTCGAATACGGCGACGTCTCCGACTTCTGCGGCCTCATCCTCGACCGCGACGACAATCCTCCGGAGGTGGCGGCGGTGGCCGCGAAGAGGCTTGGCGGGGACTGGGCGATATCGATGCGCAGCCGCGACGGCCTCGCGGGCAGGGTGCTCGCGCTGCTGAAGGACGGCAAAAAAATACGCGGCGGCGGCCATGGGGACGCCTCGGCGCTCTACTTCCCGCGCAATTACACCCAGGAACAGATGCGCGACTCCATCCTCGCGGCGATTCGGGTTGAAAAGGAGCGCAACGCCGCGCCGAAGGTGACGCTGGGCGACCTGTTCAAAGGACTTGTATGAAAAAATTAAACTCTCTCGCCGTGATCTACGCCTCGGAGGGAACGGGCCATCGGACGGCGGCCTTTGCCCTCTGCGAGGCTTTCCTTGCCTATAACCCGCAGGGGCGTATCGTCTGCTGCGACATTCTGGACGTCATCCCCTCGTGGTTGAAATACACCGTTTCGGAGGGCTATGTCGCGATGGCGCGCCGCGCCCCCCGGCTATGGGGAGCCTTCTACTGGGGTTCCGACCGCCCCGGCGCGCAGGCGCGGGCCTTTGAAGCGGTTCACGAAAAACTCTGCCGCCTTTACTTGCCCCGGCTGAAAAACCTCTTTGCCGCGAACGGCACCGAGGCGGCGGTCTTCACGCACTACTTCGGGGCCGCCGAGCTCGCGAAGACGGAACGGGGCCGCATGCCCGTCTACTGCGCCGACACCGATTTTGAGAGCCATCGCTTCCAGCGCAGCGCGGAGTTCGCCTGGTCCTTCGCGGGCAGCGCGCGCGCCGCCCAGCAGCGTCTTGCCGACGGCATATACAATGTGAGCGATACGGGCGTGCCCATCGCGCAGAAATTTAAAAGGCTTCCCCCGAAGGAAGAGGCGCGGTCCCGGCTCGGACTGCCGCGGGACGAACGGGTGATCCTCGTCAGCGGCGGCGGCATCGGCGCGGGCTCGGTCTTCGCGGCGGCAAAATCGCTCGCGGAGCGCGGCGATCTGCGCGTTGCCGTCATCTGCGGCAGCAACCGCGGACTGCTGGGGCAGATGAAGGGATATTTCCGCTATAAAGACAACGTGAGGATAGAGGGCTTCGTACCCAACATGGAGGACTACTATGCCGCCGCCGACGCGGCGGTGATGAAGCCCGGCGGACTCTCCGCCTCGGAGGCGCTCTGCGCGGGGCTGCCGATGCTGCTCATCGACCCGGTGCCGGGTCAGGAGGAGCTCAACATGGCCTATCTCACGGCAAACGGCGCCGCCTGGCCGCTCCCGCGCCCCGCGCGCGCCGCCGAAAGCATAGCCGCCCTCTTCGCCGGCGAGGCCGCGCAGGGAATGCGCGAGGCCGCGAAGCAGCTGGCCAGGCCGGAAGCCGCGGATGAGATCATCGCAAAAATCGCCGGCGAAAAATGAAAAGCGGGGATATCCAGCCGGGCGTAGCCGGCTTGGGAATGGGGACGGGGCTCCCCCGCATTTTGAAACGCGTCGCGGGACAGGGTATATATTTTAGCGGGAACCGGCGGGATTATAAAAGAGTGCCGGATAGACGATAGATACAATTCAGGGCACTCCTGCTGTCAAGGATGCCCTGTAGACCTCTGTTCTGGAACAATCTCCCCTGGGGGTCTTCCGTAGCCTTTGGCTTCATTATCTTGGTTTTCTCCCGGTGGCTACAGATTTTCTGCATTATTGCGACCTTTTACTGACTAATACTGGATTTACCACCTTTTTCAGCGACGGCTAAAATATGGCACGAAACCAAAAGAAGTCACAGGCCCCGCGCGCTAAGACAGGCGCGTCAGAGAAGCGCTGCCGAAGGAAAAGCGCCCTGCTGACTAAAGTGTATTAGGCAAGCGGGCAAGAGACAGCGGGCAAGCGCCGGTGATAAAAGAAAAACCCGCGGAAGCTACGATGCTTGCCGCGTCTCAATTTTTTGTAAAGTTTTTGGTATCGCCGGATTGTAGTGTCAAAACCGCCGAAGCCGGGAATGACACTGGCACAATAGTGGGCCCCGCTGTCCTTAAGAAGGCGGCCTATGGGAAAAAATACCCATCTTCGCCGCCGCATACCGCGGCACATAGCCCGATGGTCATGATGCCTTCAAGCTGGCGGCGTATATTGCCATGGCTTGTTCGCCTTGACTCCGTGATATTTAGGGTTTCTTTTCTAACGTTTTTCTAACGCTTTTCTGGCGCTTCGCTAACCCTAGAGGGCAACAAAGATAGAATCGTATAGAATATATACAAATAGAAAGACAAAAGAGATCTATCCATGTTTAACCAAACGGCGTTATTCGGAGCGGCACTTGGCATCCAGGAACCACCTATATTGAAAAAATTAACTTCGATGAAAAACAAGGTGAACTTCATATTTACATGAACTTTCGCGCCGGAGCAAAGTTCCAATGCCCCATCTGCGGCAATGCTGATATGCCTCTCCGCGACACGATCGAAAAGACATGGCGACATCTCAACTTTTTCCAGTACAAGTGTTATATCCATATGAGGACGCCGAGAACGGAATGTCCTGAGTGCGGGGTGCATCTCATAACGCCCTCTTGGGCAAGGAGCGGCAGCGGCTTTACTATGCTCTTTGAAGCGCTGGTGCTGACTCTTGCACAATCCATGCCGATCAGTGATATTGCAAAGCTCACCGGCGAATACGACACCAGACTCTGGAGGATAATTCGAAACCATGTTGGCAAAGCTTACGCTGAAAAAGATATGAGCGCCGTTACAGCGGTTGGCGTTGATGAAACATCGGTACATAAAGGGCACAGGTATATCTCAGTGTTTGTCGATATAAAAAAGCATGAGGTTTTGTACTGCACCAAGGGCAAAGACGCATCTACAATAAAATCCTTTAGAGAAGAGCTGGTAAAACATAAAGCCGATGCCGCTAAGATCACAAAACTAAGCATGGATATGTCTCCAGCCTTTATATCAGGGGCGGCGGAAAACTTGCCAAAGGCAGAAGTAACCTTTGATAAATTCCATGTCATAAAACTTCTAAATGAAGCTCTAGACGAAGTACGACGCACAGAGCAAAAACTTAACCCGCTTATTACCAGCACGAAATACATCTGGCTAAAAAACCCTTCCAACCTGACATTGAAGCAGAAGCAATCCTTAACGACCCTGAGCCATGAGAATCTTCATACTGCTAAAGCCTATCAGATGAAACTGACCTTTCAAGACATCTACGCGATAATCACGGGAGAGGCCGAAGCAAAAGCTGCAATAAAGAAATGGCTCTCATGGGCTGTCCGTTCAAGGTTGGAACCTGTAAAGAGCTTTGCTAAAACACTGAAAGAACATTTGGCTGGAGTGCTTAGATACTTCAGCTCCAGGCTCACTGCTGGAGTATCTGAAGGGATCAACAGTCAAATTCAACAGATAAAGGCCAGAGGCAAAGGCTTTAGGAATTTAGAAAACTTTATAAGTATGATCTATCTTAAGCTAAGTGGTCTCCTCATACCTAATGTATATGTTGCCCACTCAAATTAGCGAAGCGCCAAAAAGCTTCAACAATATTCTGCTCGCAATTTGATGTGGGCGGATGGCATCAGAAAAATCGGTGAGGCAACGCTGGCCGACGCCATCTGCGACCGTATTGTCCACGACTCCTACCGCATTGTCATCGGCGGCGAGGATTCCATGCGCAAACGCAAGGGCATTTCAGAAAAAGACTTAAAGACTGCTGCATGTCTGCGGCGGTACTGTCAAATCTTTCCGCCGCAGGCTGTCCAATTCTCCCGCCGCAACTGTCCAACCCGCCCGCCCCGCAGTGTCCAACCGCGCCGACATATTCATGATGGGACTGTTTTCATCGTAATCGTGTTTCTTAGTAACTGAGAACATAGGTCTGTTAAAGTGAAATGTACACCCCTGCCTCTTTTCTGGCAACTATGGGCAGGGGCAGACCTATCATACAGTCGGCGCAGAGGCTTCAATTCTAGTTCTGTCGGGAATATACGCCCGGATTTCATCTGTAAGCAGATTTTCTGCTACGCCGGCGAGTTCAGCGCCAGCGTCCAGCAATAGCTTTGCCATCGCGATTCTTTTATCATCCAAGGCAAGTGCCAGAGGACTGATTCCATCGTAGTCAGGAGCGTTGACGTCTGCGCCTGCTTCGACCAAGAGTATCACATTCTCAGGACAATTTTGCTCCACGGCTTCATGTATGGCCGTATAGCCAAGGAGTGATTCTCTGCCGTTTATGTCCGCTCCTTTGTCAAGCAGCATTTTTAACGCAATACCTTTGCTGCACCTTGCGGCGGCGATGACCGGCGTAACCCTGAATCTGTCTTTGATGTTTAGTTCCGCTCCTCTTTCAATCATCTTTATCCCCAGCGGTTCATTAAGCCAATACAATGCAAGAATGAGTGGGAAGCCAAAAGGCACGTTCCTCCGTAGCCGCTTGTTGAAGTTCATGCCGGAATCGATAAGAATATCCAGGACCTCGTCCCATTTATCGCTGGACATATCGTCGTAGTGGTAAAAGGCATACTCCGCAAGAGACCACCCCTTATTGGTCTCGCAGTTCACGTTGGCCCCGAGCCGAATGCATTCCCTCACTTCGTCAGGGTTGCAATCATATATGGCACATATGAGTTTTGCATCTATGTCGCGCACTGGTAATAATTTCCCGCTCATTATGTTCACCTCGCCATGAAAATGAATCCGTTTATCGCCATGACTGCAAATTCAATGTGTTCTTGAAATGTGAATGTCAGTCGCTGTCTTCGTTCCTTCCATCGTCTTCGTCCACATTCAAATCAGAAAATTCGTCAGGGGCTTCGCCAATGGTTAGATGTGCACCAAGATCTATAAGCTCCTTGCAGTTATATTCCAAATCCAAGAAGCCGTCTAAGTCCTCTACAGAATCGTTTCGCCCGCTGTCAATGTGATATATGTCACTTGAAAACGAGTCTGAACCTACGGCCGGGTCATATACTGAGCCACCCTTTGTGACATTGACCTCATCTGAGGACAGCCAAAAATCAAAATAGCTTAATTCATCTTCGTTCCTCAAGTGGAAGCCGAAGATGTATACTTCATCAGTTTCGTCACCTTCACAGAATAGGTCGAGAAAGTTTTTCACTTTGTCAAAGAACTTGGCTTCCAATTCCTTTTTTGGGCTGGTACTATTTGCAACGTAGTAATCAGAAATATTTGTGATGGCCTCACAAATATGATAAAAATCGTCAGGCACTTCCTTATCTTCATCAATATTATATAAATACTTGTCTATGTTATCGCTTGAATAATCGGCCGCCTTACCATAAATTGCATTGCTGAATATATAATCTGTTATGATCCCTTCTTCGCAGAATTCAGTTTGCTCCAGCTTCTCTCGGTCGGAGAGGTCACAAAAGGCGTCCGTACTCTGCCAAATAGCAACTTTCACGCTGTGGTCAAGTTCTTGTACTTCATCGAGAATAAAGGAATCAATAGTATCGCGATAAGTCTCAAAAAAGGGCGACTCCTCTCCCTGCACTTGAGCACAGAATTCTTCCCACACATTCTTCAAGCATGAATCGTCGCCAGACATTTCCGCTGGCATATTTTCAAGTTCTTTAATCACCTTGTCGGCAACATCTTTGCAGGCATCGCGAATGACAGTATCACGTTCCGCTAGCTTGTTCTTAACGGATTGGAGCAATAATTGAACTATGGCAATATCATAACCATTTTCAGTTGCACGAGTGTAATAATATTCTGCTTCTGACAATATGCTTGGCACTATTTCACTATTCGAATAAAGGTCTCCGAGTTTATATGCAGCCGCACCATTCCCGTCATCAGCAGCTTTGACCAGCCAATGCATACCTTTATCAACGTCTGGCTCACCTTGCTCTGGGAAAAGGAACAGTAGCCCTGCATGGTACATGCCCTTGTCATCGCCAAGTTCGGCTGCTTTGAGATAATATTCCATGGCTTTTGCTTCGTCCGTTTCGCAGGGATATTCACCAAAAGTATTATCATAGATATATCCTAATGACACCATGGAATGAGTGTCGCCTTGTTCCGCAGCCTTTTTATAGAGCTGAACTGCCATGTCAAAATCATGGAAATTACTTACAACTTCGAAATACCTGTTGGCAAGCATGACGGTGGCCTGCAAATCTCCTTTTTCCATCAGCGGCGTCAGCCATTGGATAACCATATTCTCAATATCTTTCATTTCTGTAGAGAACACATAGCCTTTTTCAAGCCAATTATAAAACTGCCTCAACGCTTCTTCGTTGCCATGTTTAGCTAGATACAAACATTTCCTGTATATGTCTTCGCACATGACCTTTGATGAGTACAAGTCGGTAAATTCTTTCAACAAGAAATCATATATTGACGTGCCGCAGTACATACAGAATTTTGCGTTATCCTGTATAGTGGCCCCGCATTTCGGACAGATATTGGGAAGCGGCTTCCCACACTTAGAGCAATAATCTGCCTCATAAGGTAGAGTGATATCACAATCTTTACACTTTTTGTACATCAACACCCGCCTCCTGGCTCAAGAAAACTGTGTATCCAAGCTTGTATGTTAAGGTATTATCCTGCGCTCTTGCAGAATATTCGGCGCGATTGTATACGATACTCCTGACGAAGAAAACAAAGATTCCTGTCGTTGATTTGTCTTATAATATGGTGTGGGGCATGGTTGTCAAGGGCAAATAATAATTAATATTTATTCGTCCCAAACATGTGCAAGGAACAACCTGTTCAATCTGTCCCAGTCAGGGCTTTTAGTTATAGGCACTTCTGCGGCATGTTCGTCAAGGTAGTCCAAACTGTCCCGAATATACTTGTCCAGCGCTTCAATTTTATCGCCAGAGCCAAGTTCGGAGGTATGCGCCTTGCGCTCCAGAAACATGTCTACTATCGGCTTTAGTGATTCTTCAAGCCGTGACTACATCAGGTCGTGGAAGAGTATCGGCGGCAGCGTGTAATTGCTCATAATCCAACGGGCGGCGAGTATAGCACGCAGGGCGTAGAAGTATTTCTTAAGTTTGACATTGTCCCCACTCAAATACACATCATAATGTCTTTTCGCCATGCTCAGATAGTGATGATAGCCGGCTTTGGCGGAATAGAACGAGCCGTCGAGCAAAGTCTTTTTGGTCTTTGAAAATTCGTCGGTCTGTTTATATATTACCTTGGGCGTAAGCCACTCAAAATTTACTAAATAGGCTCTTGAATGTCAACAGTATACCACTGTCAGCGAAGGTTCTTTCACACTGAGCGGTAATGTGCAGTTATATCAGTGTTACCGGTGAATGATGAAATCATCACGGCAAAAGAGCAGACAAAAAAACAAGAGCGTCCTCTTTTTCCCAACTTTAGCACTTTCTCCCAGCAAAAAAGGCGCAGAGCTGTTGGTATATCACAGCTCAGCGCTCTTTATCTTTTATAATTTACGTAGTTCAAAACTCTTTAGGAGATTCTGTGACGGAAATGTTTTTGAAGAGCGGTTTTAGTAGAGTAAGTTGTTAAAGGTGCTATTCCCACGGTATCCGCTATCTCGTCGTAGAGCTTGGGAGTTTTTTCTTTTGCGTAGAATATCTGTCCTTTAATGCGGAGCTCCATTACGTTGGCCTCGTTCAAAGAGGCCTGTATTGCCTGAGAACTTCCGCTAACGCCGCGCTCCTTAAGTTTTTTCTCAAGAACGCGCTGCAGTACGAGCGCCAAGTAACAGATCACGAAGTGCCCTTTTATATGTTCTGGCGTCCAAACAAAACATGGACGCGACCTCAAGCCGCTCTTCATTATTCTGAAGCTTTCTTCTATTTTCCAAAGACCGTGATGGATCGACACCGCCTCTTCCGGACTTATTTCAGGGTCGCTGCTCAGTATTCCGTAGTATTCGTCGTAGAGGCTCTGTTCGGCGATCTTTGCCGCGTCGAGCCTCAGCGAGCTCCCGTCTATATCGGCGATGACAAAGCTCTTTCCGCCCTTCTTGAGCTCTGCTTTGAACATTGACGGGGCGTCTACAAGTTTCTCTGCCTTTTTGACCAGACGCTCTCTGTCTTTCGCGTCTTTCTCCGCTCTTTTGGACGAATAACTTATGATGAGGCGGTCAGTGAGGAATATCTTTTTTCGTCCTCCTTCCTCGGACGGAGAGGCTACGACCTGTGTGTGCGCCAACGTCTTAAACCTGTATGAATCTCCCCTGTCTTCGCCGAGATGCTCCGTAAATCCGTCTTTTGAAAGAACCGCGGCCTTTACGTCGTCGGAAGCCCCGCGGAGCTTAAACGCAAGAACATATTCGAAACCCATCTCCTTGATCCTGGCAAGGTTGCTTTTGGAATTAAGCCCCCTATCGGCGACAACGATCACTTTCTCGACCTTATACTGCTTCTTCAGTTTATTCAAAGATGAAAGCAGCGTCTTAAACTCGGACGTGTTTCCAGGGAAGAGCTCGTATCCAAGCGGAATCCCGCATTCATCTATTAAAAGCCCCATTAAAACCTGAACTTCTCCGACCCTGTGATCCTTTGAAAAACCAAAATTTCTGAAACCATCGGCCTCGACGCTCTCAAAATAGTAAGTCGTCACATCGTAAAACGCGACGCTGACATTCTTCTTCCTTCCGTTGAAGAGCTTTTTATATAAGTGAGTCTCTATTTTGCTCTTGTAATCGGCAAACATATCCAAAGACCTGTACATATCTTCCAAACGCAGAGAACCAAAATTAAAGA
>JAEXGR010000030.1 GCA_023450745.1 Synergistota bacterium | reverse complement strand
CATCGCCGTCAAAAACGACGGACGCACCGACATGAAGACGCTCTCCCGCTATGTGGACAAGATAGTGACCGAGCGTCTTCAAACCGTAAAGGGGGTCGGCGGCATCCAGCTCGCGGGCTTCCGCGACCGTGAGATGCGCGTCTGGCTGCGCCCCGAGGCGCTTGAAAGCTACCGCCTGACTACGAAAGACATCAAGAACGCGATCTATAACAAACATGTCGAGCTCCCCGCGGGGCGCGTCGAAACCGCGACCAAGGAATACGGCATCCGCATCGAGGGCGAATACGCCTCCGCCGCCGAGCTTGAGTATCTGCCGGTGGCGGTGAGAAACGGCGCCGTCATCCGCCTGCGCGACGTAGCGCGCGTCGAGGACGGCTTTGAGGACCAGCGCAGCGGTTCCCTCTACGAGGGCAAGCCCACGATCATGGTGATGGTGCGCAAACAGAAGGGCGCCAACGAAGTCCTTCTCTCACGCCTCGTCAAGACGCGCATCGCAGAGCTCAACAGGACCGCCCCCGCCGGCACGAGCCTCGTCGTCGTCTCTGACAACGCGAAGTTCATCCTCAGCTCGATGAACGGCGTCTTCTGGGACATCATCGCCTCGATCTGCCTCACCTCGATCATCATGTTCGTCTTCCTGCGGACGCTGCGGGCGACCTTTATCGCCGTTATCACGATACCGGTCTGCCTTCTCGGCAGCATGTCCGTCCTTTACTGGATGGGGATCACGATCAACAATATGTCGATGATGGGCCTCTCGCTCGCCGTCGGCATGGTCGTCGACGCGACGACGGTCGTCATGGAGAATATCACCCGCCACAAGGAATCCGGCAAAAGCGCCTTCCGCGCCTCCGAGGACGGCACCAACGAGGTCGCCTTCGCCGTGCTGGCGGGGGCGGCGACGACGCTTGCCGTCTTCGTCCCCGTCGCCTTCATGGGCGGCATGATGGGGCGCTTTTTCAACTCTTTCGGCGTCACCGTGGCGATGACGATCTCCATCTCGCTCATCATCTCCATCACCCTGACCCCCTTCCTCTGTTCGCGCCTCATGGGGCGCAATCAGAAAATGACCCCGCTGCAGAGAAAGATGGAGGCTCCCTTCATCTGGCTGGAAGATAAATACCGCGCCTCGCTCGTCTTTGCCGTCGGACGCCGCCGGACGGTCCTCGCCTCGGCGCTTGCGCTCTTCGTTCTGGGCATCGCCTTTTCCATGTCCCTCGGCACGGAGTTCTTCCCCAGCGAAGACCAGGGACGCCTGCGCGTGCAGGTGGAGCTCCCCGCCGATACCGGACTCGGGGTCACCGACCGGGTGACCAAAGAGATGGTCGACATGATCCAGCAGGACAAGGCCGTCGCCTACACCTACGGGGTCGTCGGCAGCGGCGCGGGCGAAGAGGTCTACAAATCCACGATCAACATCGAACTCATAGACAGGAACCTCCGCCCCAAGGCGGCCGTCGTCATGAGACGCCTTAGGGAAAAGCTCGTCCGCTTCCGCGACGCCGATATCAAAATGGGGACTTGGGGCGGCTCGGATATCACCCTCGTCATCCAGGGGCCGACCAGCGAATCGCTGGCGGAGATCGGCGACCTGATCAAGAAGGACCTCGCGGAAAACGCCCGCGGCCTCGTCGACATCACCACCGACCTGCAGATGAACAAGCCGCGCATCAATCTCGCGCTGAACCGCGCGCTCGCGGACGACCTCAACGTAAGCATCCGCGACCTTTCGGACGAGATGCTCACCTGGTTCGCCGGGGACAAGAGCGGCTCCTTTAACGAGGGCGGCTACCGCTACGACATCACCATCCGCTCAGAGAAAGAGGGGCGCGACGATCCCGAAAAGGTGCTGAAGACGCTCATCACCACCAAGAGCGGCGAGACGATTCCCGCCGAAGGGCTCGTGAAGAGCCGGATCGGCATGGCCCCGAACGTCATAAAAAGGTACAACCGCCAACGCTCGCTGCAGATCGGCGCCAACGTCGAGGGCATCTCTCCCGGCGAGGGCATCCTCATCATGGAAGAGGTCTTTAGAAAATACGCGCCGCAGGACGGCACCTACAGCATGGTGCCGACCGGCGATTCGGAAAACATGAAGGAAAGCTTCGGCTACATGTCGGTGGCGCTCGTCTTCGCGATCATCCTCGTCTACATGGTGATGGCGATCCAGTTTGAATCCTTCGTCCACCCCTTTACCGTCATGTTCTCGCTGCCGCTGATGACGGCGGGCTCCTTCGGGCTGCTCGCGCTGACGGGGCTGCGCCTTTCCGTAATGAGCTTCATGGGGATAATCCTGCTCGTCGGCGTCGTCGTCAATAACGCGATCCTGCTCGTCGACTTCATCAACCAGCTGCGCGCCGGCGGCGACGACAAGATCACGGCGGTGCTCAAAGCGGGACCGCTGCGCCTGCGCGCGATCCTGATGACGACCGTCTCCACAATGATCGGCTCGCTGCCGGTGGCGCTCGCCCTTTCCGAGGGCGGCGAAATACGCCAGCCGATGTCCGTCGCCGTCATCGGCGGGCTTTTCACCTCGACGCTGCTGACGCTGCTCGTCATCCCCGTCGTCTACCTGATGCTTGACGACCTAATGGATAAGGCGCGCGTAAAGATACGCCGCTATAACGCCTACAGAAGACTTAAACAAGGAGGCCGCGCCTAATGACCAAATTCGCCGCCAGACTGTTCGCCGGCACCGCCGCCGCGCTCTGCCTCGCCTCCGCCGCGGCGGCCTCGGCTCCCGTCGATATCAACGAGGCCGTGAAGCTGACGCTGAAGGACAACTCCGCCCTGCGCTCGCTGCGCCAGGAGCTTATAAAGGCTCAGGCATTCAAACTACAGGCGGACGGCACGCTGCTGCCCTCCGTCTCCGCCGGCGGCGTCCTGAACGCCCAGCGCGAGCCGCAGACCAACGACGGCTCCGACCGCAGCGACAGCCGCGCCGCAAGCGCCTCGCTCGAGCAGGTCATCTACTCCGGCGGAAAGAACAGCGCGCAGCGGGCCCAGTCGCCGCAGGTGAGGACCATCGCCGAGATGGCCGTCGCCGACGGAGAGAACAGCGCCGTAGGAGAGCTTTACGCGCGCTTCTACGACGTACTGCTCAAAAAAAAGCAGATCGCGGCGGAGACCGCCGCCGTCGCGACCTCGGAGCTCCACCTGAAGCAGGTGACGCAGATGGCGAAGCTGGGGCTCGCGAACAAGCTTGAAGTGATACGCGCGGGACAACAGCTGGCCACCAACACCGCGAACCTCTCAATCGCGCGCGGGCTGCACGAAACCTCGATGATCTCGCTGATGAATTATATGGCGATCGCGCCGCAGGAACGCCGTGAGGTGGCGGGCGAGCTCTACGAACCGGCGGTCTCCGGCGACCGGCGGGAATCGCTCGCGCTCGCGGAAAAGTTCCGCGCTGACCGGCGGCAGCTTGAAGAGCGGCTCCGCTACCAGGAAAATCAGATCAGGATCGAGCGCAGCGGCATGCTGCCCAAGGTGACGGCGGGGCTCTCCAGCGGCTGGTCCGATCCCTACCGCCAGCAAGACCGCGGCAGCGACACCTGGCGCGCGGAAATCTCCCTTTCGATCCCCATCTTCGACCGCAACGTGACGCGCAGCTCCGTGATGACCGCGAAGGCGGTCCGGGAACAGGACAAAATCGCGCTGGAGCAGAAAGAACTGGACATAAAATCAGAGGTGGAGACCGCCTGGTCAGAGATCGAAACGAGCCGGCGCAGCCTGCGGGCGTCCGAAAAGGCGCTTGAACTGGCGAAAGAGAGCCTGCGTCTCGCCGAGGTCGGCTACCGCGAGGGCGTCACGCCGCAGCTTGACCTGCTCGACGCGCAGTCCTCGCTGACGCTGGCGCAGCTTGAATACAACCGGGCGCAGTACAACCACCTGATAGCGGTCGTCGCGCTCAAAGTGACCGAGGGCACGATCATACAATGGAATGGAGAGAAGATAAGATGAGCAGGGCAAAACTTCCGCAGAGGAGCACGATGGCCGTTCTGGCCGCCGCCGTCGTCATCGTCATCGGAATCGGCATCTACAGCAGGCGCGAGACGCTGTTCGCCGCCAGAAAGATCGAGACGGGGCCGACAAGCGTCATTGTGAAGACTGAGACCATGCGCTCCGATAAGACCATCGCCGACAAAATCATCCAGAATATGTCCATCGACGCGGAAAACCGCGTCGAGCTGCTGCCGCGCGTCACCGGGCGGCTGCTCGCCCTGTCCGTGAAACAGGGCGATTACGTCAGTAAGGGAGAACAGGTCGCGACGCTCGAGCACGACCAGCAAAACGCGCTGATCCTCTCCACCGCGGCGCAGGCCGCCTCCGCGCGCGCCGATACGGAAAAGGCGAAGGCGCAGATGCTGAACGCGAAGACGAACCTCGAGCGCTACCGCCGCCTGGAAAAAGAGGGCTTCAGCACCAAACAGCAGCTGGAGGCGATGGAGACGGAATACACGAGCGCCGCCGCCTCCTACCGCGCGGCGCGGGCCAGGGAACGCCAGTACGAGGCCGAGGCGGCGCGCGTTCAGTCGGCCAAGGACGACTACATCATCCGCGCTCCGCTGGACGGCACCGTACTCAGCGATTACAGTCTCACGCCCGGCGCCATGATCTCCCCGACTTCCCCGATTCTTGACATCGCCGACCTGCGCCGGCTGAAAGCGACCCTTAAAGTTCCCGAATCGAAGATATTCATCGTCGCCCCGGGCATGCCGGTGCTGCTCCAGTTCGACGCGCTGCCGGGAGAAACGTTCGTGGGCAGCGTGACGCGCATCGACCAGTATGTCGACCCCGCGACGCGCACCAGCAACATTGAAATCGCGCTCGACAACGAAAAACAGGCCGGCGGCAGGCTGCGCCCCGGGATGTTCGGGCAGGCTTCGATCGTCGAGAAGGAATACCGCAACGCCGTCACCGTGCCCGAGGGAGCCCTCCACAGCAGCGAAAAGGGGCATTATGTGTTTGTCGTTAAAGAGGGCAAAGCGGAGATGCGCGAGGTCGAGACCGGCATCAGAGAAAACTCCCGCGTGCAGATCAAAAAAGGGCTGCTCTCCGGCGACGAGGTGATAACCTTCGGCGGCAATAATCTCAACAACGGCGACGAGGTGGCGGTGCAAAATTAAACGGCCGGCAAGGGAGCGGGAAGACGGTTCCCCGCCACTTTGACGGGCGCGGCGATTTTTTTGCGCCGCCAGGGCGGATATGTGTTATCATAAGAACTGGTTTTTTAAATATTGAACCCGATGCGCGGGGGAATGCGGTGTGATTCCGCAGCGGCCCCGCCACTGTTACCGGAAACGGAAGTCAGGACACCTGCGCGGAGGGACGGATGTTATGCGCGGGCGTTTCTCATCCAGATAGCGGAAAAGCGGGAGAGAGCCAGGGGCTCTCTCTTATTTTTTATATAAAGGGGTTTTGCTCTCTTGAAGGCTTTGGCTCGTCTTTTTCTGCTCTTTTTCCTCATCCTGACGATCTTCCGCGACGCGGAGGCATCTCCCAAGAGGATCGTCTCACTGACGCCGGTCGGCACCGAGATCCTCTTCGCGCTCGGGCAGGGAGACCGCGTCATCGGCGTGACAAACTTCTGCGACTATCCGCCGGAGGCGCTGAAAAAGCCGAAGATCGGCGGCTACGCCGAGGTAAACTTTGAAACGCTGCTCTCCAAGAAGGCCGACCTGCTCGTACTCCAGGACATGCATCTGCAATTCAGAAACGACCTGAAAAAGCTGAAAATTCCCTACGTGGTCGTGCGGCAGGAAAATGTGGAAGATATCTATCGCTCGATTTCGGAGCTCGGCGCGCTCTGCGGCGCCCAGGAAAAGGCCGCGGCGCTGACGGCGCGCATGAAAGCCGAAATCACGGCGGTCGAGGCAAAGGTCAAGGGGCTGCCGGCTCCCACAGTGCTGCTCTGCGTCTCCCGCGAACTCTCGGAGCCGCGAATCTCCGTCTTCTACGCCGCGGGGGAAAAGACCTTTTACAATGAGCTCATCTCGCGGGCGGGCGGAAAAAACGCGCTGCGGGGAGAAAAGAGCGGCTACCCCTATCCCAAGATCGCGCAGGAGGGGCTCGCCGCCCTCGACCCGGCGGTGATAATCGACCTCGTCGGCGAACGGACATTCTATCACGCGATGGAACACATCGACCTGGATAAGGTCTTCAACGAAAAATATCTCCGGGGGCAGTGGCTCGCGGGCGCCAAGGTCAAGGCGGTACGCAGCGGACGCATATCCATCCTTGACGGCACCATATACCTGCGCCCCGGGCCGCGCCTGCCGATAATCCTCAAAGCCTTCGCGCAGGCCATCCACCCGGAGCTAAAATGGTGACGCCGCTCATTGAAGCGCGCGGCCTTTCATATGCCATCGGCGGACGCGCCGTGCTCTCCGACGTCTCCTTTACCGTCGGGCGCGGCGGCTTTCTCGCGGTGATCGGCCCCAACGGCGCGGGAAAAAGCACGCTGCTCAAATGCGCCGGCGGCCTGCGCCCCGACGCGGCGGGAGAGATAATGATCGAGGGACGCGAGATCGGACAGATGACGGAGCGCGAAAGAGCGCGCCGCGTCGCCTGGCTCCATCAGAGCGGCGGCGACTCGTTGCCCTTCACCGTCCGCCAGTTCGCGATGATGTCGCGCTACCCCTGGCGGCCGGTCCTCAGCGGCGAATCTGACGAAGACCGCCGGATCGTGGACGGAGCGCTTGCGCGCGCGGGCGTGGAAAAGCTCGCGGAACGCAGCCTCGCGACGCTCTCCGGCGGCGAACGCCAGCGGGCGCTGCTCGCCGCCGCCCTCGCCCAGGGTACTGACATCCTCTTCCTCGACGAGCCGACGAGCTTTCTTGATTACCGCCAGCAGGTGGAGATGATGGCGCTCGTCGAGGGAATAAACAGGGAGGGCATGACGGTGCTGATGGTAACGCATGATATAAACCTCGCGCTTCACGGAAGCGGCGAGGTCCTCGCGATCAAAGAGGGCCGCGCGCGCTGGCACGGCACCACGGACGAGCTGCTCGGCAGCTCCGTGCTCGCGGATATCTTCGACACCGATTTTGAATTTTTCCGCCGCGAGGGACAGCGGCGTCCCTACGCGGTGCCCAGGGGGTTCGTCTCCTGATGAATAAAAAGATCTTCCTGCTGCTGATAATCTCCGCCGCCGTCGCCTGCGCCGCTCCCTTCGTCGGCGCGCACGCCGTATCCCCCGCCGATATTTTCGGCTCCGCCGACAGCGCCGCGGCGCAGATACTCTGGGAGCTCCGCATCCCGCGCGTAATGCTCGGCTGGCTGATCGGCGCGACGCTGGCCGTCTGCGGGCTCATCTTCCAGGCGCTCTTCCGCAACCCGCTCGCGTCGCCCGACATGCTCGGCGTCTCGATGGGCGCGGCCTTCGGCGCGGTGCTCTACATCCGCCTCGGCCTCGCAATCTCCCTCTTCGGCCTCATCCAGGGCATTTCACTGGCGGCCTTCGGCGGCGCCTTCCTCGCGATCATGGCGCTCTACCTCGCCGGCAGCCTGCGGCGCGGCGGCCTGTCGCTCGCCTCCCTGCTGCTTGCGGGCGTCGCGCTCAACTTCCTCTTCGGGAGTTTGAATATGATCATCCAGTACAGCGGCGGCTACACCGACACCTTCCGCATGATGCGCTGGACGATGGGCGGCCTCCAAACCGTCGGCTTCGCCTCCTCCTGGGCCTCGCTGCCCGGGCTCGTCATCATCCTGCTCATCGGCTGGCTCGCGGGGCCGCAGCTCGACCTCTTCGTCTGCGGCGAGGAGATGGCGGCAAGCCGCGGCGTCTCCGTCAAAGGGCTGCGCAAGCTGCTCTTCCTCTCCGTCTCGTTCGTCGTCGGCATCAGCGTCGCGCTCAGCGGTCCGATCGGCTTTGTCGGCCTCATGTGTCCGCACATCTGCCGCCGCATCACCGGCAGCGCCCACCGCGAGCTGACGGTCTCCTGCGCCCTCTTCGGCGGCGCCTTTCTCGTCGTCTGCGACACCGCCGCGCGCCTGCTCTGGGCCCCGGCGGAGGTGCCGGTGGGAATCATCACCTCCTGCCTCGGTTCGATATTCTTTCTCTGGCTGCTCATAAAGGGAGAGCGTTAAAATGAAAAAACTCCGTTTTCCCGGCGTCAGGCTGGGCGGCACCTCCTGGGTAATAGAAGGAAGCTTTGCGGACAATCTGAGAGAGCTCTCGCGCGACGTGCAGGACATGCAGTTCGTGCTCTTCGACAACAAGTACGGCTCCAACATCCCCTCCAAAGAGGAGGTCGCCTGGCTTTCCACGCTGAAGGGCGAACTCGGGATGAGCTGCATCGTCCACTTTCCCCACGACATCTGCCTCTCGGCGGAGGCCGCGGAGCGCACCCGCTGCGAGGACTCCTGCCTGCGCATGATGGAGCTCTTCGCGCCGCTCGACCCTTTCGCCTGGATACTCCATCTTGACGGCGAGCTGTACGGCGCCTATCCCAGCGCCGACATGGAGGGCTGGCTCGCGAAGACGCGCCGCTCCGTAGACCGCCTCGCCGCCGCCGCGGCGGACAAAGAAAAGATCTGCGCTGAGACGCTGGACTACAACTTCAGCATCGTCTATCCGACAGTCGCCGAGGCGGGAATCTCCATCTGCCTCGATCTCGGGCACCTCGTACGCTACGGGCATCCCGTTCTCGAACAGATGGACAGCTATCTGCATAAAACCCGCGTCATCCACATCCACGGAGTAAAGCCGGACGGCACCGACCACGTGGACATGAGCTGGTTCGACGCAAAGCTCTTCCGCGAGATCGTCAAAAGACTCGGCGCGGACGGCAGAGAACGCGTGATGACCCTCGAAGTATTCGAGGATAACTATAAAAAATCATTGGCAGCGATCAATAACATGTTGGGGGAATAAAAAATGCTGGAATACATGAACCAGGGCGGAAGCATAATGTGGATCATCGGCGCGCTGTCACTTATCGCGGCGGCCATCGCGGCGGAGCGGATCATCTTCTTCCATAAGGCCTCCGTCAATCCTGAACAGCTTGAGACGGCCTTCGGCAAAGCCATCTCGGAGGGTGACGTCAAAGAGGCCTGGCGCGTGGCGGAATCCTCCGACAGCTCCATGAACCGCCTCTTCAAAGTCGTGCTCGCCCACTGGAACATCAGCACGGAGGATATGAAGCTCCTCACGGAGCAGCAGATACGCCGCGAAATCTACCGCTGGGAAAAGCATATCTACGTGCTGGAGATGATCGGCAAGATCGCGCCGCTGCTCGGGCTGCTCGGGACGGTGCTCGGCATGGTGGAGATGTTCCAGTCGCTGCACCTCGGCGGCCAGATCAACGCGGCCACCGTCACCGGCGGCATCTGGAAGGCGCTATTTACCACCGTCGCGGGGCTCACGGTGGCGATTCCCACGATCTTCGTCTATGGGCTGCTCAACTCGCGCATCGACGACGAAGACGAAACTCTCAGGCGGGGCGCGGACTTCCTCATCCGCGAACACATCGCCGCGGGCGGCGGCAAAAATGGCGGGACGCAGAAATAAGCGTCACGCGGAGATAGACATCACTCCGCTCATCGACGTCCTCTTTATGCTCATCATCTTCTTCGTCCTCACGGCCTCCTTCGTGCAGGGCAAGCTTGACGTACAGCTCCCCTCCGGCGAAGGCAGCTCGGCCGACACGCAGGGGGCGGTCATCGTCACCGTCGCCGCCGACCGGAAAATATTCTGGAACGGGCGGGAAGTGAACAAAGAAGAACTCAGGAGGCTGTCCGCCGAGTCGCGCGGCCGCGAGACGCTCGTCGCGGGCGACGAAACAGTCCCCTACGGCGACGTCGCGGAGATCCTCTCGCTGCTGCGTAAAGAGGGCATCACCTCCGCCGGCCTCATGCTCTCTGGGGAAGGCGCGCAATGACCCTCTTCTCCGGCGAGCGAAGCAGATGGGCGGCGGCGCTGTTTATTTCACTGCTCATCCACTGTGTTCTGATTTTCGCCTTCGGCGGCGCAAAGGCGGAAAAAAAACCGGAGCCGATAATGAACGTGAAGCTCGTATACGCCCCCGCCGCTCCCGGAAAGAAAGCGGGCGCCGGCGGCGGTCAGGCGGCGGAAGCCAAAGTGCAGCCGCCGCAGCCTAAAAAAGAAAAAACCGTAAAGCCAGTTCCCAAACAGCCCACGGTAAAAAAGAAAAAAGAGACCTCAATCAAAGAAATCTCGGCGCGCCCCGCCGAGACGAGAGAGACGGCGGCGCCTACGGAAGCTCCCGCGGGCGCGCCCACGGAGAACGCCGCCGGAACGGATAACGGCGCGGGCGAAGGGTCCGGCTCCGGAAGCGGCGGCGATTCCGGTTCCGGCACGGGACCGGGCACAGGCGGCGCCGGCGGAGAAAACGGCATCGCCGACGTCAAATCACTGGAAGTGACCCACAAAGTGCTGCCCGAATACCCCGCCTTCTCGCGCAAACGCAAAGAGGAGGGCGCCGCCGTGGTGATCGCCACGGTGGAAAAGGGGCGCGTGGTGAGCGCCGAAGTCGAAAAGACCAGCGGCTACGACCGCCTGGACAACGCCGCGCTGCGCGCCGTGAAGGAATGGCGCTTCCGCCACGACGGATATATACGGGTAAGGGTACCCTTCATATTTAAAATACGATAAATCGGCGTTTATAAGCACGATTTGCGTCATAAAATGGGGGCTCCGAATCCTCGCCGTATGCAGAGATACGGCTCCGGTATCGGAGCCCCCATTTTATTTAGCAACTCGCACTTCTGATAAACACCCTAAGCGATTGATGAACAAATTAAGTTCGATTACGAAAATCAAAGATTTTCTATCTCACTTATCACACAAAACGCAAAACCGGCGTTTTGGTTCTCTGCTTATAAACGCCGATTTATTTTCGATAGGCGAGCGTGGTAAATTGAGATTTCGCGTTTTTTGTAATGATGATATAAAGGCTTGACATAAGGGGCGGGAGGGATATTCTCATAGACATAGAGATGATTTAACGGGAGGCGTCGCGGATGATGGATTATTCTGTTGAAAGACACGACACGGTATGCGAGGTAGAGGATTTCGTCGCGTCGTGCGTCGATATTCCAAAGTTTCTCGGCTTTTGCCGGGAGTGCCCGAATTACGAAAATAACTGGATGTGCCCGCCCTTTGATTTCGATCCAAGGGACATTTGGCGCTCTTATGAGAAAATAAAGCTCGTCGGCCTGCGGATGACTCCCGATCAGGCGCGCGGCGGGACAAAGAGCGCGGTTGAATGCGCCAAAGAGATAATCTCCACGGAAAAGCGCCGGCTGATAGAAGAGCTTCTGGAAGAGGAAAAAAAGATTCCGGGAAGCCTGAGCTTCTTTGCCGGCTCCTGCGACCTCTGCCCGGCATGCGCGAAGGCGTCGGGCGAGCCCTGCCGCAATCCCGCGATGGCGCGCCACTCGATCGAGTCTATCGGCGCGGATGTGAGCCTCGCCCTGAAGAAGTATCTCGGACTCGACATCCTCTGGATTCACGACGGCAAGCTGCCGGAGTATCTCACGCTGGTGGGCGCTCTGATGCTGCCGGCGGAGAGCCGCCGCTGACGAAACGCGGGATTTACCGCCCCCCTATTTAACACGGCGCTTACGGCGGGAGGCAGCGGAAAAAGGCGGCCCGCGGCGCGAAAAGCGCCGCGGCTTTTCGCTTAAAGAGCGATATGAGGCGCAGCGAACGCAAGAGACAGCCGTGGTGCATACGGCTGTCTCTTACGTTCGTTGCGCAATGAGGGTTTATCTGAGAATTCCTGTTGGGGGAGGAACTTTTAGATGCTTTTTACGCGGCCGCGGCCTTTACAACCTCCCGGTCATAATAGCAGCTCTTGAGCAGCTCCGCCATCTGCGCGGGCGTGATCGCCCGCGGGTTGGAGCCGGTGCAGGCGTCGCCCACCGCGAGCTCGGCGACCTTCGGCAGCTTCTCCATGAACTCCTTCTCGTCGATGATGCCGCCCTCGTAGTCCATGATGCGCGAGGGGATGTCGAGCTTGGCGTTGAGGCCGTTGATGTGGTCCACGAGAGCGTCAACGAGCTCCGCCGTCGTCTCTCCCTTAAGGTGCAGGAACCTGGCGATCTTCGCGTAGCGTTCCGCCGCCGCGGGCTCCGCCGCGTTGAAGCGGATGACCTTCGGCAGATACATGGCGTTCGCGCAGCCGTGGACGATGTGGCCGCCGCTGTAGGCCGCGCCGGTCTTATGTGCCATCGAGTGAACGATGCCGAGCAGGGCGTTTGAGAAGGCCATGCCCGCGAGGCACTGTGCGTCGTGCATTCTGTCGCGCGCCTCCATATCGCCGTTGTATGACTTGACGAGGTTCTCGCTGATCATCTCGATCGCGTGCAGCGCGAGCGGGTCGGTGTAATCACAGTGCAATGTCGAGACATAGGCCTCGATCGCGTGGGTCATCGCGTCCATGCCGGTGTGCGCGGTGAGCTTCTTCGGCATCGTCTCGGCGAGGTCGGGATCGACGATCGCCACGTCGGGAGTGATGTTGAAGTCCGCGAGCGGGTACTTGACGCCCTTCGCGTAGTCGGTGATGACGGAGAAAGCCGTCACCTCAGTCGCCGTTCCCGAAGTTGAAGGGATGGCGCAGAACTTCGCCTTCGTGCGGAGCGTCGGGAAATTAAAGGGGATGCAGAGGGCTTCGAAGGTCGTGTCGGGATATTCGTAGAAAGCCCACATCGCCTTCGCCGCGTCGATCGGCGAACCGCCGCCGATGGAAACGATCCAGTCGGGCTGGAACTCGCGCATCGCCGCCGCGCCCTTCATCACCGTTTCCACGGAGGGATCGGGCTCCACGCCTTCAAAAAGGCGCACCTCCATGCCCGCTTCTTTCAGATACTGTTCAACTTTATCGAGGAATCCGAAACGCTTCATGCTGCCGCCGCCGACAACGACGATCGCCCTTTTGCCCTTAAGTGTTTTAAGCGCCTCCAGAGAACCTTTTCCGTGATAGAGGTCGCGCGGTAATGTAAATCTTGCCATAATGTATTCCTCCTTAACCGATTATTTATATTTTTTTTGCTGCCTTATCAACTTCCTTACGGTTGTTATTCTAATAAGGCGGCGTCGGTTATGGTAGACACAAAAAAAGAATATCGCTATACATTTATCGATATATCTTTATTGAATAATAAAAGGCGAGACATTCCTGTCTCGTCTTTTATTATTCAGCCGACAATATTGATTCACGCGGCCTGGGGAACTTTGATCCTGAGTTTGAACATCCCACCGTTCTTCCTGTAGATTCTGCGTCCCTTTTTCGTGATATAAGGGCGGAAGATTATCATATATCCATCCTCCAATAGACCGTCTAAATCACTGCAATCAAACAGAATCATCTGTTTACCTCGAGACACGAAAATCCCCCCTTATGGAGCGGCGAATTTTGCCTTGTTGAATTTTTACGCTTGCGCCTTTGCAGATGATAAGATATTCTTTAACGCATGAGTTTCAAAATAAGCGATAGGCGCTCCGTCTATCGTCGCGAGGGACGAGTTGCAGATCGTTCCTCGTTTGCTTTACAAAAACTGTCTATTGTCTACGCAAATTGCAGTTTTATTCTTCTGCCATTCGCGTTAGCCTGCGTCCAATTAATTTTTCCTTCGTGGGCCAGCCTGCCCCATACAATTCCGCTATAAATGCCGACGCTTTTCGCGAACTTGTCAACAGCGCCGTCATTAAATCTTGCGGTATGTCTGATGAAATCTACGTATTTTTTCTCTGGAATGAGCGTGTCATTTGCAAATTTATCAGCAGCGTCCTCGTCTTCGCGAGAACCGATAACAACAACCGGAGCACTGCCATTGTAACAACTGACGGATGATGTTTTTTTGCTGTGCCCCAGCAGAATATGCCCGATTTCGTGAAAAAGAGTGAACCAGAAAATATCAGCGTACGCGCCGAGCAGACTCAGGTGGATATTTGCCTTTTCCGGAGTCAGCCAGCGGGTTGCGCCGTTTACATGGGTCCCTTTTAGGTGAGGAGCAAATGTTATGGCAACTCCGGCGCTGGCGCATAAGTCGCGTATTTCACGGCCGATATCTTTCCCCTGAAATGTGACCTGGCGTAATTTAGGAACGACATCCTTCAGCCGCTGAGACGAAAACGGCTTCGTTTCTATTTTAGCGGCAATATCTTCGCCTCTTTGCATCCACGCCGTAAGAGCAAAAAGCGACTGCTTGCCAATATTGCCTTTGCGAAAATTCGCAGCGCTTGGCAAATCGGGAATATATTCCAGAGAGCTTACGCGGCAATACTTCCGTAAGTTTATAACCTTTTCCTCCGCATTTCTAGTCCTAGGCACCCACCCCAGTCTCGCCATCTCGTTGTATGTTTCTATATAATCCGCAAACTGAACGACTTCGGCCCTCACTTGTTTTTGGGCCGCGATTCTGATTAAATCAGCCTGATAATTCGCCTCAAGCGCAAGCCAGTATGATGGCTCAGGTTCAAAAACGTCTCCCAATCCTAATGCCGTGGCCGGTGAAATGGGAGTTTTTCCATTGATGATCTCGCTGATAGTTTTTTGCGAAACGCCAAGCCTGACCGATAAATCCTTCTGCGACATTTCATAATATTCAAGCAGCTCTTTCAGCGTCTCTCCGGGAGGGACGGCATAATCAGATTGTCCGGCAAGTTTAGTAATTATTTTACTCATGATAATCTGTCACCTCCAAAACAATAATCTCTTTTATCTCCGATAAACCATATTGAGCGTCGCTTTGCTGCAATTCGCCGTCAGGTTTAAAAATCAGCCGCACCTGACCTGTTACGCATACAGCAAATTGACCAAATCTATCGCCTTTCAATGGATGGCATCTCGGAGGCGGCAATTTGCTGATATCAGCCAGAGTTCTTGCCGCTTCCAATTCTTTTAGGCGAAGCCTAACCTTGGCCGCGACTGCAATTCCCCAAGTTTTGTTCCCCTCTTTTTCCTCAAGGCATTGCCTCATAAGTTTTCTTGAGCTATAGTATATTCTCATACGACACCCTCGTCAAGTTTTTATTACTATTTAGGTTAAATAAAATATATTCACTATGTTTAAAAAGTTTACTATATTTATTAATAAAAAGCAAGATACTTGTCGTTTCTGAAATAGCTTATACCAGCATTCGTTCCCAGTTAACCGCGGAAGGCGCTAGCGAGGAGGGATTTTTTCGACGAAATTTACTAGCTCTTTGGCCGATTACTCTTTTGCAAAAACCACTCAATAATTCTTATTATTTCACGTTGTTCAGAGATTTTAGGTAGTATAAAAAATATAAAAGCCATCCTTTTTCAACTTATTGTATTTTGTCCAGCACTTGATACCATATGTATAGAATAAATATGAGAACAACAGCCGCGAATTTTCAAACTTGACAACGCCCCTCCGCTGACTGACAATCTTTGCATAACCTATTTTAAAATACGGAGGCTGCTTAGATGTATAAAATCGTTTTGATAAGACATGGCGAAAGCGCGTGGAATAAGGAGAACCGCTTCACGGGGTGGCAGGACGTGCCGCTTTCGGAGAAGGGGCTTGCCGAGGCGCAGGCCGCCGGAGAGCTGCTGCGGAAAGAGGGATATACCTTTGACAAGGCCTACACCTCCGTGCTGCGCCGCGCGATCAAGACGCTCTGGTGCGTGCTTGAACAGACGGATCTGATGTGGATACCGGTCGAGAAGTCCTGGCGGCTCAACGAGCGCCATTACGGCGCGCTGCAGGGGCTCAACAAGGCGGAGACGGCGGCGGAGTACGGCGACGCGCAGGTAAAGATCTGGCGGCGCAGCTACGCGACGCGCCCGCCGCTGCTCACGAAAGAGGACGCGCGCTGGCCGGGCCACGAGAGCCGCTACGCGTCGCTTTCGCCAGCGGAGCTGCCCCTCGGCGAGTGCCTTGAGGATACGGTCGCGCGCGTCGTTCCCTACTGGGAGCAGACAATCGCCCCCGACGTGAAAGCCGGCCAAAAGATCATTATCGCCGCGCACGGCAACAGCCTGCGCGCGCTCGTAAAGTATCTTGACGGCGTGTCGGAAAAGGACATTCTCGAACTCAACATCCCCACCGGCGTGCCGCTCGTCTACGAACTTGACGAAAACTTGAAGCCGGTAAAGCACTATTATTTGGGCGACGCGGAGGCGATCGCCGCCGCGCAAGCCGCCGTGGCGAAGCAGGGCTCGGCAAAAAAGTAACGCCGAGAGCAAACACAGCCGTTTAAAGATGACGGCGGCGCAAATGCGCCGCCGTCATCTTTATAATAGAAACGGTTCTGCTTAAATTACTTTTTCCGCCTCCGCGCAGCCAGCGGCGCCGCCGCGAGCAGCGCAAAAATCGCGAGGCCGGCGCGGCAGCCGCCACCGGAACCGCCGGGACCGCCGGGACCGCCAGATTCTCCGCCTTCGTGCTGATAGGCGCTGTAGACGTTCAGCAGGCCATATTTTGAATAGCCCTCCCGGAGAACGTTCTCGGCGCCCTCCATCAGCATCGCTTTTATCTCCGCCGCCGTTTTTTCAGGGTAGGCGGCGCAAAGCAGCGCCGCCGCGCCCGCGACCACCGGCGTGGCCATCGACGTGCCGCTCCAGCGGTCGTAACCGCGGGCATCATAGTTTCTGCTGCCCGCGACGCTGTATTTGGGCGTCGTGCTCATAATATTGTCTCCGGGGGCCATGATGTCCACCCATTTGCCGCTGGAGCTGAAATTGGAGCCGGAAGATTGTCCCAGACCGTCGTTTTCATTGGACGCGCCGACAGAGATCGTATTTTCAAAACGGAAGCAGGCTGGGTAAGAGAGTTTATTAACATGATCCTGGTCGGGGTTATCGATGTCCTGTTTTTCGTTTCCCGCCGCCATGCAGATGATGATCCCCGCATCGCTGGCCAGCCTGAACGACTGCGCGTAAGGATCAGTATCCTGATTCACAACGTCGTTCCAGCCGCCTAAGGACAGGTTCGCGACGCGTATGTTCAGCCCGTGTTCCCTTTTCAGCCGGACGATGTAATCCAAGGCCGCTATGGTATCGGAGTCATAAGCGGCCGGTTCAAACTTTACTCCGTTCACGTCTTCTTCGTCCCCGTCGTCACCACCATCATCATCCACCACCACGGTCATTACTCCCACCGGCAATATTTTTACCCGCCAGTTTACACCCGCGACGCCTATCTCATTGTCGCCGACCGCGCCGATGATTCCCGCGACGTGGGTGCCATGGCCGTCAACATCACCCCACGCGGCATAGTCTACCTCACGGAGGTCTTCGATGGTCACGTCGCTCGACGGTGTGCCGCTTCTCTTGACTTCAGTTCTTTGCCCCTTATCGTGAAAGAAATAGCCGTATGTTCCGTCGGGCAATATGCCGCTGATGTTTGCCTCAAGGTCCGGGTGGTCATAGATAACGCCGGTATCGAGCACAGCGACATATACATCGCCGGAACCGGTCGAAGCCGCCTCCCACACCTCCGGGGCTTTTACCCTCTTCGGCCCCCACTGCTTATCCCAGAGGGCGTCGTTAGGCGCTTTCCCCAAGGCCTTGCGTTTATAATTCTTCGCCACCCCGATGACGTCGGGATTGTCTTTCAGCTCAGCGATCAGTTCCTCCGCCGCCTTTGCCGGCGAAGACATAAGGACGATGCTTCGCCCGCTGCCCGCCGTCAAGTCGGGGTAGCTTCCCCGCGATACCGCGCCGATATTTGTGGCGAGGGCCGCGGCCTTTGCGGCAGAACTTTTTCTTGCCGAGGCGCTCATGGCGGTTCGCGCCATATTTGAATCACGGATAAGCACCAGGACCTCGTTCTCCGCATAATCTGCGGCGCAGGCCGCAGAACAGAGCAGAAGGGCCATCAGAGACAAAAGGAGTGCGCGGGCATTGCTTTTCATAAACAAGACCTCTTCCCTTTTCAGTTTTTAAGAGCTGGTCGGAACGACGGATACTGAGGCTGTAAAATACGTACAACCTATTTTTGCTAATTTTACCAATAAGAAAATATAAAATCAATCTCTTCTTGATTTAATGGGCAAACAAAAACAGAATTTTTTAAGGACACACGGCCAGCGTTATTCGTTTAATATTTCCGTTCCTGAACTTTGCGAGACTTCGGCTCTTACCTCAATCAATAAAAAACAATTCCAACGGCAAATAATTGCGCGGAGGCAAAATTGGCACTGCCAATTCTTATGGTCATGAAAAATGGCATTGTAAAATCGGCGGCGGGGCCGGATAATAACCTTACGCAAAGGAGGATGACCATGCTCTTTCATGAAAAACTTTCTCTTATCAAAGAGACTCTCGCCGTCACAAGCTCGGCGCTCGCGCGCGGTTCGGGGCTTGATCCTTCATGTATCTGCCGCTACTTGGGAGAGAAACACAAACCGCCGCGGTACAGCAAGGCGGTGGCACAGATCGCGGCCGGCGCGGCAAAGCTGGCAAGCAGTGACAAGAAAGCCCGCGACCTCCGAAAGCTGGCGGGGGGCCGCAAGGACGAAATGCTGCCCGAGGCGCTCGCACGCTGGCTCAACGACAGCGACTCGGGCCTCAAAGAAAGGAGCCGCCCCGAGCCGCGCCCCCCTGTACGCAGCATGAAAAAAAAGCTGCGCACGGAAACCGCGCAGCGGCTCGACCTTTTGATAAATACCTTTAAAACCTCAAACGCAGCGCTCGCCCGTTACGTGAATTTGGACAGCTCCTCAATATCGCGCTATCGCAGCGGCAGGCGCGGCATCGGGCTGGAAGATCCGGTTCTGCGCGAGCTCTGCCGTTATTTCGCTTTCCTCTGCCGCTCGCAGGGCATCCCCAAAGAACTCGCCGCGGAGATCAGCGTATCCCCGGACGAGGCCGCAAACGACGAGTATATGACGGCCAAGCTTTTTGAGTGGTTCCGCGAGGCCGGGTCCGCTGCGCCAACGGGCGTTCTGCTGCAGGGCATCGACTCGGCAAAAACACACAAGGCTTTGCCTCACGTCAGGACGGAAAAGGCGGAGAGCGTGAAGTACGCCGGAGAGATGTTCTATGGTGCAGACGGCGTCTACGCCGCCTTCCTCAAATTCACAAAGACGGTCCTGGCCGGCAAAAAACCGACGAACATTCATATTTTCGCCTCTGATTTCAGCTGGTTCGCCCGCGCGCCGCTTTTCCGCGACGGCTGGACGGCGCTCATGCAGGAGATGCTTTCGCGCGGGCACCGGGTAAGGATCATCCACAACCTTAACCTTGACGCGGATGAAATGTTCCGTTCCGCGGAGTCGTGGATACCGCTGTACACCTCCGGGCAGGTGGAGCCCTATTACCTGACGCTCCCCAACCGCTCCCTCCTGCGCGAATATGCCGGCGCGGCGGATGGCCTCTGTTCGATGCGTTTCTCCTGCTTCAAGGGCAAAGAGCAAGAAGTGACGGCCGTTTTTTCAAAGAGTCCGGAAAAGGCCGCTTTTATAAAGAAACAGTTCGACAACCTGCTGGCCTGCGCGAAGCCCCTCGTCAAGACATACGGGATAGAGGACGTCGCGGCGCTCCACCGCGACGTTGAAAACAACCGGGCGGCGGCGGGCGGCGACATCATCAAGCTCATGCACCGGCTGTCGCTGGAATCGATGCCCGAACATCTCGCAAAACGAATATTCGAGAGGGCGGCGGCGGAAAACACGCGGGAAGAGATGATGAAATACTATCACGCCAGAAGAAGGGCCTTTTTAAACTCGCTCTCCGAGGTCAGCGTCACCGAGATATATCCCGAATACGCCCGGGAGGATATCGCGACAGGGCGCGTGCCCCTCTGTACGCCATGGCTGCTGGGGTGCCGCGAACTTTTCTACAGGCCGGAGGAATTTGCCGAACACATGAGGGCCATCGGCCGTCTCGCGGAGGAACGTTCAAACTACCGCTGCGTCACGCGCCCTGATTTCCCCTTTAAAAACATCGACATCGTCTCGAAGGAGGGCGAGGCCACCTACGTGGTGAAAAACGAAGAACCGCTCGCCGCCTTTTCCTTCCTGCACTCCTACATGAACTACGTCATCGACCGATATC
>JAEXGR010000055.1 GCA_023450745.1 Synergistota bacterium | reverse complement strand
CCCCCCCGCTTCTTTTATGCCGCCGGATCAGCGGCTGCCGCCGCGGTTGCCCAGCTCCCTCATGTAAAGCGCGAGATAATAGGCGGTCACCTGCTTGAAGTCCAGCATCGAGACGCCGAGGCGCTCCTCTATTTTTTGCAGGCGGTAAGAGAGGGTGTTGCGGTGGAGATGAAGCTTTTCGGCGGCCTGCTGTTTGCTGAAAAATGATTCGCAATAAACTTTGAAGGTCTCCAGCAGGTCATGAGCGTCATTGTCGCTGCCGAGAGCGGCAAGCTTCTTCTCGATGAAACGCAGCGAAAAGTGCGGCTTCACAGAGATCAGCATCTCTTCCAACAGCAGCTTGCTGAAGGTATAGGCTCCGGGGGGCAGCGTCAGCTTCTCGGCGATGCTGACGACGTCCCAGGCGTTCCGGTAGGAGTTCGGCAGATCGAAGAGGCTGCGCGCGGGATGTCCCACGCCGATGATCGTTTCTAAAGAGGCGTCTTTCAGCTTATTATATATCTCCTCCGCCACCTCGCCCGACATCTCGACATCCTCCGCGAGGCGCTTCTCGTCGGAAATATCGCAGGGCCGTATCACGACGAAACGGTCCCGCGAGACGCTCGCGATGATCGTCTGCGGGTCGGGGAAGATCTCCCGCAGCAGCACGATGACGCGCCCGTGCATCGAAGAGTAATCTATCTCGTCCTCTATCGGGTCGGAATAACTCTCATAGGATATTTTCACGGGGTTCTTCTCCAGCCCCAGCCCGCGGAAGTTTGAAAAAAAGACGGCGATCGCGCCGCGCGGCCGGTCAAGGTCGATCCCGAACTGTTCGGCGCGCTTCGCCAGCGGGGCGTGGTCGTCGCGGCTGGGGTCAAAGGTGCTGATATCGCGGACAAGCTCGTTGATCTTCTTCTGCGGCGAGCTCATCGAGGGAGAGAGTATCTTTTCGCGCAGCATACTCTCTATCTGGTTCTTTACGAGCAGGGAAAACTGCGTCACCACCTCGGGCTCGCCGGCGATCGCGGCGGTGCCGATGACGCGTCCGTTGTAAAAAAGCGGCACCGTCGAACCGGGGTACCAGACGCCGAGTTTCTTCGCCGCCTCCGCGTCGTCGAAGCTCATCTTCTTATACTTGATGCAGGGAATGGAGGGCGGATGGAAGTCCCCGATCCGTTCCTTGGCCGGAGCGCCGATGATGATCCCGTTGATGTCCGTGATGATGATGCTGCGGCCCATCATTGAGCTCAGATATTCCGAAATTTCCTGTGCGAATTTTGATAACATCGTCTTCTCCTGTATTCTCACTAGTCAGATATCTGCCAAATACAGAGCGTTCACGCCATCGTCGGCACTTATCCGTACCATGGCGCCTGCGGTCTGCCGCGGCCTACTCCCGGTCTTCCCTCCTGAACGGCACTCCCAGCGCCGCCGGGGCTCCGAGAAGCCGGCCTCTGCCGGCCTTTACAGAGACGGCCGTTAGGACGATTATAGTCATGATGTAGGGCAATGTCATAAGTAAAGAGGTGGATATCGTGGAGCCCATCGCCTGCAGCCGCAGCTGCAGCGCCTCGACGCCGCCGAAAAGATACGCTCCCAGCGCCGCGCGCGCGGGATTCCAAAGCCCGAAAATGACGAGCGCCACCGCGATCCAGCCGCGGCCGGCGGTCATTCCCTCGATCCACATTTGGGCGTAAACCACGGAGAGATATCCGCCGCCGATTCCGGCCAGCCCGCCGCCGAAAATACAGTAAAAATAGCGGATCTTTGCCGCCGAAAGCCCCATCGCGTCGGCGGCGCGCGGGTTTTCGCCCACGGCGCGCAGATTGAGCCCCGGACGCGTAAAGAAGATGAACCAGCAGAGGAAGATCACAAGAAGATAAGAGAGATAGACCATCGCGTTATGCTGAAAAAAGATCGGGCCGATAAAGGGGATGTCGGCAAGCAGCGGCAAATTCATCTGCTTCATGCCCTGTATCGTCTGTCCGATCGCCGTGCGCCCCATAAGGGCGGAGAGGCCGTAGCCGGTGAGTACCATCGCAAGGCCGCTCACGACCTGGTTGCACATCAGCGTTATACAGAGAAACGCGTGTATCAGCGTTATCGCGCAGCCCGCCGCGAAGGAGGCCGCGATGCCGAGCCAGGGATCGCCCGTCGCCGCCGTCACGGCAAAACCGGCGTAAGCGCCGACAAGCATGATCCCCTCGAGCCCGAGATTCATCACGCCCGCCCGCTCCGACATCACCTCTCCGAGAGAGGCGTAGAGCACCGGCGTTCCGCTTCTTACCGCCGCCGCAAGCACCACCGTGAGAAATTCCATTACGCTTCCTCCTTGCCGCCGGAGGCGGCGGCTCTTTCTTTTTCGACATGGACGACCGAGATCTTAAAGCGCGAAAGCGTCTCCGCCGCAAGCACGGAAAACAGTATCAGCCCCTGCAATATCTGAAGGCTTGCCAGCGGCAGCCCCATCACCACCTGCAGGGTGTCGCCGCCGACGAGCAGCACCCCCATGAGAAAGGCCACGAGCGGCACATAGATCGGCGAGAGCCGCGCAAGCCAGGCGACGAGAATGCCCGTGTACCCATAACCCATTGAAAAACCGCGGCTCATGCGCCCGTAAAGGCCCGCGATCTCGCTCATGCCCGCCAGTCCCGCCACCGCGCCGCCGATGAATGTCACCAAGAGGATGTTTTTTGAGATATTTATTCCGGCATAGCGCGCCGCGCGGGGATTTTCGCCGATCACCGAGATCTCATATCCCCATTTGCTGCGCTTCAAGATAATCTGGAAAACCACCGCGACGGCCAGGGCGATAAAAATGCCGCCGTGGATGCGCGTGCCGCCGAACACCCAGAGGCGCGCCGCCTCGGGAAAATTCGGCGTAAAGGGAAAGCCCATGCTCATCGGGTCCTTCCACGGGCCGTAGATAAAATACTCGCTTAAATTTATGCCGATATAATTGAGCATCAGCGTCGTGATCGTCTCATTGACATTCCAGCGGGCCCGCAGAAAGCCGGCGAGCATGCACCAGAGGCCGCCCGCGACCGCTCCGGCCATAAACATCATTACAAACATGACGACCCCGTTGTCGATAAAGCAATAACGCACGACGGCGACAGTGGCGATCGCCCCGAGGCATAGCTGCCCCTCTCCGCCGATGTTCCAGACGAGCATCTTGTAACAGATCAATCCGCCGAGCGCCGTCAGCGTCAGCGGTATGGCCTTGGTGGCGATCTCGCTGAGTCCGTAGCCGCTGCCAAGCGCGCCCTTGAAGACTTCATGATAGGCCTTAAACGGATCCACGCCGAGACAGGCGAAAAGCACCCCGCCCGCGAAAAGCCCGAAGACGACCGCGGCGACGGGAATAATGACGTTTACCCAAGGGGGATTGTAAAGGCGCGGTTCAAATCTCAGTCGAATCATCACAAAGCCTCCAAATCGTGGATATACATATACAACTGATGATTATAGCATTTCATCGCGCAATTCGGGGTAAATCGGCGTTTATAAGCACGATTTGCGTCATAAAACGGGGGCTCCGAATCCTCGCCGTATGCAGATACGGCTCCGGTATCGGAGCCCCCATTTTATTTAGCAACTCGCACTTATAAACGCCGATTTATCTTCGATAGACCAAACGGTAAATTGGGGTTTGGCAAAGATTTTGGGCTCCCTCCTCGAGGAGGCTCCCGCCGCAGGCGGGTGGGGGAGAAGTGACCTTTTGTTTGATGTTTTTATCTTCTTTAAGCTATGATGACCTTAGTGAGTGCGGGCCGGGGGCGCGCGGCGCCGTCAGATGTTGCGCCAGCGCTTGAAGCCTTTGCCTACCACTTCGTTGGCTTCGGTGACCACCATGAACGAGCCGGGGAAGTGCTCCGCGAGAAAGCGTTTGAGCTCCACCACCTGCCGGGGCATCAGCAGGCACATGATCGTAAAGCCGTCCCTGCGTTTATAGCCGCCTTCGCTTGACAGCAGCGTGCAGCCGCGGCCGAGCTTTTTGTTGATAAATTCCACCACGGCGTCGGTGTTGGAGGCGAGGATGAAGACGAGGCGCCGTTTGTCGAAAGAGGCGAGCACGCTGTCCATCGTCATGCCGCAGATGTAGCAGGAGATAAACCCGTACATGACCTTTTCAAGGCCGATGATGCTGAACGAGATCGCGAGGATGACCATGTTAAAATAAAAGCTGAGCCGCCCGACCTCCATGCCGTAGCGTTTTTTCAGCACGGTGATCGCGATGTCGAGGCCGCCGGCGCTGATCCCCTCTCTATAGAGCAGGCCGATGCCCAGCCCCTTGATGACGCCGCCGGCTACCGCGACGAGAAAGATATCGTCCATTATCGGAAAGCTGATGGTTTGCAGCACGTCGAGCACCGCCGAAAGCACGAAGGCGTTGATGACCGTCCAGATGAGGAAGCGCTTCGAGAGGGTCCGCGCGCCCCATATGAGCAGGATGGCGTTCAGGACCAGCAGGACATAGGCGGGATTCAGCCCCAGCGTATATTTAAGCAGCACCGCGATGCCCATGACGCCCTGGTCGGCGAACTTATAGGGGATGGTAAAGCCGACGACGCCCACCGCGTAGATGACGATGGCGGCCATAGATATCAGCATCGTCTTCCATTCGGAGAAGGCCAGCAGCTGAGCCTTCCTGTAGAGGTGTTTCCATTTCATTTCATCTATTCTGTATTCCATTTCCGCTCTCCTTAATATGGCTCTTATTGCCGCCTATTATATCTGATTTACCGTCTTTATTTACTCGTATCGGCGATTTTTTACAATCCGTAGTTTCACTATAAATAATTTATCTCTTCTTCTAATTAAGGACTGGCATGCTGTGATAAAATGTACTGTGAAAATCAATTTCGCAGGAGGAATAGAAATGGCGGCACCTATGCAGATCAGCCTCGAAGAGATCATCTCAATGCTTCTTCAGCGCGTGGAGTCTCTTTCGGCAAGCGACGAGAACAGCAAGACAAAGCAGAATATCATAAACAGAGTCCTTTATAAGAAGGGCGTCATCACGGACGAAGATATCCTCGATTCCGTGAAAGAAGAGTACCGTATGCTCAAGGAGCTTGGCGTAATCCAGGCCGAGCCCGACGACGCGATGTACAAGACGATCACCGACGGCATCCTTCAGTGGATCAAGGGCGACGTCGACGGCATCAAGCAGTCGATGGCCGATTATGAGAAAAAACTCCAGGAGTACGCCCGCGAAGAGGCGGCAAAGAAGCCGAAGATCGAAGTCGCCGGCGCAAACGTCCTGAACCAGCTCGACGCGGCGGCGAACAAAAAGGGCAAACTCATCATTTAGCCCGGCGCCGGCACGCGTCGCCGGTTCCGTTCGCTAAGGCCGGAACGCCGCAGCCTCCAGTGCTTTTGCGGTGTTCCGGCCGCTCAATTTGCCGGGCAATCCCGGCCGCTCTGCGCGGCGCTTTTTTTCGCGATAAAAAAGCCGCCCCGGTGAGGGCGGCGTGGCTCTTTTACTGCATTCCCGGATAATCGAAATCCTGTACCTGCATTTTGCCGTAAAGCGCTTCGATCTCCGCGATCTCTTTCAGGAGCTCGGCGGCGTTTTCCTCTTTCGCCGCCTCTTTTTTGAGGTCGTATTTTTTAAAGAAGGCGTTTTCGCTTCGCGCGCCCTCCGCGCCGAAGATTTCTTTGTACATCATCAGATCGACGGGCATGCCGAATTCTTTCTTCACGTCTTCGTAGCTGAAGAGCACCCATATTTCAGGGAACCCGGCCCATGAGATCGCCGAGGCGCACATCGGGCAGGGATCGTGGCTCGCGACGAAGAGGCATGCCGCGGGGGCGGGATGGTCTTTGGCGGCGAAGAACCGCTGGATGGTGTCGATCTCCCCGTGGTATATGGGGTTTGCCTGGCGGTTGTTGCTGCCCGCCGTTATTACGCGGCCGCTCTCTTTTTCCATCACGAGGCCGCCGAATACATGGTTGCCCGCCGCCACCTCTTTTTCCGTGAGCGGGATCAATCTTTCTTTTATGGCTTTGATTATGAGCTGCGGTCTGTTCATCTTATCCACGTCCTTTTCGGCTATTGAAAGTTCCGCCGGCCGCCGTTATTCCCAGTTTGTGATGTCGGCGTTCGCGTCGTTCCCGCCCTCTTGGCCGTCCGCGCCGTAGGAGAGGATGTCAAAGTCGCCGTGTTCTCCCGGAGAGACGTAAAGGAAATCGCGTCCCCAGGCGTCCTTCGGGACTTTTTTCATGTAGCCGCCCTTTTTGTAGTTGAGCGGCTCGGGCGGCATCGTCGGCTCTTTTGTGAGCGCCTCCAGCCCCTGTGAAGTGGTCGGATAGAATCCGTTGTCGAGATAGTAGAGGCCGAGCACCTGCTCAAGCTGCGATATCTGGGTCTGGGTGGTCTTGCGCTTCGCCTCGTCGCTCTGTCCCATGAGCCGCGGCCCGACGAGCGCCGAGAGCAGTCCGATGATAACGACGACGACCATTATTTCAATCAGGGTAAAGCCCCGCCTTTTTTTCAGCAGTTTTTTGTTGCGGTCTTTCAATATGCGCACCTCCAGAGGTTTTTTTGAATGTCGCTGTCCAATAAAGCGCCGATTATGTGTGCCGTCCGCGCCGCGGCGGGCGCGTCTGCGAGACGCCCGCCGGCGTCTGATGTAAATCAGCGCCGATTTCCACTCCGCGCTTTCTTAATATTACCTTCCCGGCCGCTATTTTTCAAGCACGGCCATGACGCGCGCGGGCGCGCCGTCGGCCTCTTTGAGCGCGAGCGGCAGCGCGGTGAGGCAGAATGGCTCTTTAAAGGGAAGCTGCCGCAGGCCGCGCAGGTTTTCGATGATGATCAGGCCGCCGCCGAAGATTGTTTTGTGCACGGGGCATTCGGCGCTTTCGACGGGGTCGACGGAGATCGCGTCCACGCCGAGCCCTTTGAGGTCCAGCGCCGCCAGACTGCGCGCCGTCTCCCGCGAGAGGACGGGGAAGTCTTTCAGGTAGTCTTCGCCGCCCATTTTATCGCCGTATCCCGTGTGGAGCAGCAGGAAGTCCGCCGCCGCCAGCTCTTCCCTTGTGAGGCCGAGGTCGGACATTTCTATCTCCCCGCCCCGGACGCCGCTGACGTCCGCGATCACCGCGAACCCGAAGAAGGTCTCGTTCGGCAGCTCGTCGAGGCGCGCGCCGCCGGCGAGCATATGAGCCGGCGCGTCTATGTGGGTGCCGGTGTGAGACGACATCGTGATCTTTTTGGCGCGGGAGCCCGCGTCCTCTATTTTCGTCAGCTCCTCGATCACAGGCGGAAGGTCTCCCGGAAATACCTGCATGGAGTCCTCGATCGGCCTGCCTAAATCTATTACGCGCAAATTATTCATCCTCCCAGTGAAACTTCATATTCTGCTCTTGCCGCCGGTCCGATTGTATGTAATTATTTCGCCAACCATAGTATAATTAAAAAGTTATGGCTAAGCTACAAGAACTTGGAGGAATTTTACGTGTTCACCTTTTTAATCGCGTCTCTTATATTTCTTCTGACGATGGCGTCCGACAACGCCTTCGCCGCCGGCGGCCTGCGCTTTGACGTGGCGGTGATCGGCGCTGGTACCGGCGGCTCGGCGGCGGCGATCACCGCCGCGCGCATGGGGATGGACGTCGCGCTGATCGAAGAATCGGACTGGATCGGCGGGCAGATGACGGGCGCCGCGGTCTCGACGATGGACGACGTGCGCCGCACCCGCACGGGGATATACAACGAGTTTATCACGCGCGTGCGGGATTATTACGCGATGCGCAATACGCCGGTCAACGTCTGCTATTGGGGCTCGGATACGATCGCCTTTGAACCGTGGGTGGGGCAGAAGATACTTACGGAGATGATAAAGGAGAGCGGCAGGGTAACGCTTTTTCTCGAATCCCGCGTGCTGAAGGCGAAGACGGAGAAGAACAAGGTCACCGCCGCCGTCATTGAAAACGGCGGCGTGAAGACGACGGTGACGGCGAAGGTCTTCATCGACGCCACGGAGACCGGCGATTTTATCCCGCTCACGGGCGCGCGCTACCGCGCAGGCAACAGCATCGCGCCGAAGATCGACAAGGAGAGCGTGATCCAGGACATCACCTATGTCGCGGTAGTCAAAAAATACCCCGACGGCCTGCCGCCGGAGCTGCGGCTGACGAAGCGCCCGCCCGGATATGAGGAGTATCTGCCCCACTTCCGCAAGGTGATTACGAAGGATGGCGACTGGTGGCCGGGCGCGTACCCGTTTAACGTGCCGGTGCATAACGCCTACCGCGGGATGCCCGATATCACCAACCCCGACCGCGAACGAATTGACGGCGGCGTCTCCGAGACGTGGCCGCTCATCACCCGCACGGGGGTAAACTGGGCCAACGATTACCCCGGCCGGAAGTTCGGCTCGGCGGGGATGCCGGTAAGGTATCTTGAGGACAAAAAATTTCGCCGCGAGGCGGAACGCCGGGCGATGGCGGAGACGCTCGCCTTTATATTCTATATGCAGACGGAGCTTGGCATGGAAGACTGGTCGGTCGACAACCGGCAGGGGTATGGCGGGTATTTCAGCAATAACTGGCAGGAGTGGCAGGAGATGCCGCCGGAGTTCGCTCCCGTGCTGGCGCATTTTCCCCCCTTCCCCTATGTGCGCGAGAGCCGCCGCCTGATCGGCGTGACGACGATGACGGTCAAGGACGTCAAGCGCGATCAGGCGCTGCGGCGTATGCTTAAGACGAATCCCTACAGCGTCGCGCTCGGCGAATATCCGACCGATATTCACGGCCTGCGCGAACCCCAGTATCTCGACCGGGATCTCGGGGAGAACGCGGACGAAATTCCCGCCGATAGCGAGTGGCAGGGCGGCCTTTTTCAGATCCCGATGGGCGTGCTGATTCCCGAAAAGGTAGACGGCCTGCTCGCCGCGGAGAAAAATATCTCCGTCTCGCGCATCGTCAACGGTTCGACGCGCCTCCAGCCCGTTACGATGCTGACGGGGCAGGCCGCCGGCGCGCTCGCCGCCGAGGCGGTCCGGCAGAATGTGGAGCCGCGTCAGGTTCACCCCATCGACGTTCAGTGGCGGCTTCTTGAGGCGAAGGACAAGCTCTCCCTCTTCAATTTTGACGACGTGCCGGTGGACTCGCTCTGGTGGCGCGGCGTGGAGCTTTCGGTCCTCTACGATTACATGGACCCCGCCGCCGAGACGATATACGGCGTGGACCAGGAGATGCACTGGCTCGAGGTCCGCGACGCCTTCCGCCGTGCCTTTGGGCGGATGGAATTTCCGGCGCGCGAGTATGAGGCGACGGTGACCCTTGACGATTTCGGCCAGTGGCTCCGCGAGCTGTTTGGCGACGGCGCGGGTAAGTATCAGGAGGTCCTTGAGCGCTGCCGCGGCGCGGAGGTGATGAAAAAGGGTCAGCTTGCCGCCGCCGTCGCCGCGATAAAACTTTTGAAAGACTGAGGATGATATTTTGACGCAGAAAATGATGATCGACGCGATCCTTATCTCCGGCCGCGACTCCGTGGCGATCGTGAACCGCCCCGTCAGGCGGGGCGAGGTGCTTGCCTATATGAACGGCGGCGAACTGATGAAGATCGCCGCGGCGGACGACATCCCCATTTATCACAAGATCGCGCTGCTGTCCATTCGCGCGGGCGAGCCCGTCTTTAAATACGGCGAAAGGATCGGGCACGCGACGCGGGATATCCGCGCGGGAGCCCATGTCCACAGCCACAACCTGACGGATATCGGGGAGGAGGAGCGGTAATGAAGTTTCTCGGATACCGGCGGCCCGACGGCCGCGCGGGGGTGCGCAACCTCGTCGTCGTCATGCCGGGAGTGCTCTGCTCTTCGGCGGCGGCGCAGCAGATCGCAAGCGCCGTTCCCGGGACGACCTTTTTGTACAACCACAACGGCTGCGGGCAGTCGCCCTCGGATACGGAACATACGCTGGAGGTGCTCTCGGGGCTCATCGCGAACGGCAACGTCTACGGCGCGCTCATCGTCGGCCTCGGCTGCGAGGCGACTCAGAAAGAACTCTATCTTGAGGCCGTCTCCGCAAAGACCTGCAAGCCGCTGCACTACATCTCCATCCATGAGGAGGGAGGCGTCGGCGGCACGGTCGCGGCGGGGGTGAAGATCGCCAGGCGGCTTGTAGAAGAGGCGCGGCAGCTGCGGCGCGAAGAGATCGACATCTCGGAGCTGATACTCGGACTTGAATGCGGCGGCTCGGACCCCACCTCGGGAATCTCGGCCAACGTCGTGCTCGGCGACCTCTCCGACCGCCTCGTCGATATGGGGGCCACGGTGGTGATCAGCGAAACCTCCGAGGCGATCGGCGCGGAGAATATCCTGCTTTCGCGCGGCCGGACGCCGGAGATCGGACGCCGCCTCCGCGAGATGGTGAGGAAGTGGGACCGCGATATCAAGGAGCAGACGGGAGCCGATATCAGGCTGACAAACCCCACGCCGGGGAATATCGCCGCCGGACTCACGACGCTGGCGGAAAAGTCCCTCGGCTGCATACACAAGAGCGGCACGCGTCCCTTTGAGGGGGTGCTCGCCGCCGGCGAGTATATCCGGGGCCGCGGACTCTATTACATGGACACCACGGCCTACGACTGCGGCTCGATCACCGCGAAAATCGCGGGCGGCGCGCAGGTGGTGGCCTTCACCACGGGGATGGGCAACCCGATAGGCAGCCCGATAGCGCCGGTGATAAAGATCACCGGCAACCGCGCCACCTTTGAAAAGCACAACGATATGCTGGATTTCGACACCTCCGCCAGCCTCCGCGGCGAGAAAGACGCCGGCGAGCTCGGAAAAGAGCTGCTTGACTTCACGGTCGCGGTCTGCGGCGGGCGGGAGACGAAGGCGGAGGTAAACGGGTCCGGAGTGGTATTCGTCAACCAACGCCACAGCTGCGGCTAAAACAACAGGCGGGGCCGCTCCGCTTTTGGGAGGGGCGGTTATTTGATATTTGTCAGAAAGTGCCTTCTCGCATCGTTCATGAGCTGGCGGCCCATCACCGGCTCCAGGTTCTGCCAGCCGTCTACGATCGCCCGGCGCAGCGGCAGAAGTTCGGCGTCCGTGTATGTGAATACCCGGACGCCGTTTTTTCTCATCAGCTCCCGGTTTATCTTATCGTTCTGCTTGGCCTGCTCGATGGATTTCGCCGAAGCGCGCGCCACCTCGCCGTAAATTATCGCAATATCCTCCTCGCCGAGCCGGTCCCAGGTCTTCGCGCTCATCAGATAGGACTCCGTCGCCTGCGAATAGTTGAGCTGGTACCAGTATTTCATTATCCCTTTGAGGTCGGCGAAGGCCGCGTCCGCGGAGATGGATGAAATGGCGTCGCACCTGCCCTCTTTCATCGCGCGGGCGCTGTCCGCGTACGGAATAGTCACGGTCCGGTAGCCCTGGGACTCGATCGCGGACTTGTAGACGTGCATGAGGGGGACCCTCACCAGGACGCCCTTGTTTGCCTGCGGGTCCAGAGGCCGGTTGATCGGTTTGACCGAGGCGATGCCCGTGAGCCCCTCGAAGTTGAAGCCCAGCAGCTTGACCCCCAGGCGCGTGTTGTACTCATCCATCTTCTGGGAGAGCCAGCTGCCGCGCTTTGACACCTGCCTGGCCGTCCGGTAATTGACGAAGGGGTTGAGATAGACCAGCTCCAGCCGCGGGTCAAATTGGCTCGGAATGGATATCAGCGCCATATCGATAGCGCCGCGCATGAGGTCCTCGTAAATTATCGTGTAGTCCCCGAGCTTATTGGCGGGAAACACCTCGACGGAAAGACGTCCGTTCGTCCGCAGGCGTACCCCGCGGGCGATCTCGCGCATCAGCCTGGTGGCGTTATGATCCTCTGGAAACTGTCCCGCAAAGCGCAGGGTGATCCCGGCCGCGCCGGCGGGCGCTGATGCAAGGACCAGCAGCATGAAGGAGCAGAGTATATTTTTTAGGCCTCTCATGACAGCATCACTCTTTCTTTATGTTTTGCGGCGGCCCGCGGGGCCGCCGCCGCTCTTTGTATTTCTTCTTTCGCGCCGGCGGCGGGGCAAAAGTTTACCGCGCCTTTATAGCACAGATTCAAACGTTGTGCCAGCGTAACCCTGGCAAGCCCGCGCGGCCGGGGGGCGCTCAACATGAAGACGCCCCCGCCGCGCAGTGAGAGCGGGAAGGGCGTCCTGTTCGGTATTTTTATGAGCTTTGGTCCGCCGTTATTTTTCCTTTATGGGGAAATGTTTCCGCGCCTGATTCATCAGCTGTACGCCCATGACTGGTTCGAGCTGTTTCCAGTTCTCCATGACCGCCGTGCGCAGCGGCAGGAGCTGCGCGTCGGTGTAGGTGAAGACCTGCACGCCGCTTTTCTTCATCAGCTCGAGGTTTCGCTTGTCGTTCTGCTGCGCCTGTTCGATCGACTTCGCGGAGGCCTTCGCCACCTCCGCGTAGATCACGGCGAGGTCCTCTTCGCCGAGCCGGTCCCAGGTCTTCGCGCTCATCAGATACGATTCCGTCTCCTGCGAGTAATTGAGCTGGTACCAATATTTCATTATCCCCTTGAGCTCCGTCAGCGCCGCGCCCGTGGAGATCGAGGAGACTGCGTCGCAGGTGCCGTCCTGCATGGAGCGGGCGATATCCGAGTATGGCAGCGCGATGGTCCGGTAGCCCTGGGCCTCCGCCGCCGATTTATAGACGTTCATGAAGGGCACGCGCGCGAGCACGCCCTTGTTGACGCTGGGAACAAGCGGTTCACGGACCGGTTTTTTGGACGCGATGCCGGTGAGTCCCTCAATGTTGAAGCCGAGGAATTTCACTCCGAGGCGCGTGTTATATTCGTTCATCTTCTTTGAGAGCCAGCTTCCCGGCTTGAACTCTTTCTTGAGGACGTTGTAATTGGCAAAGGCATTCAGATAGACGAGTTCGAGGCGCGGGTCGAACTGGCTGGGCACGGAGATGAGGGCCATATCCACGGCGCCGCGCATGAGATCCTCATAGATTATCGTATAGTCGCCGAGCTTGTTTGCGGGGAAGATTTCGATCTCGACGCGGCCGCCGGTCCGCTGTTTCACGCCGTCGGCGATCTCGCGCATGAACTTCGTCGCGCTGTGATCTTCGGGGAACTGTCCGGCGAAGCGGAGCTTTACTTCGGCCGCTTCGGAGCATGAAGCGAGAAACAGAAACAGTATCATGACGCAGAGCGAATTTTTGAGACTCTTCATAGTAAAAACCTCTCCTTTATGTTGTTTTAACTACCCGCAAAGTTAATTGCGCGCCCACCAGAGAAATAATCACCCGCACAGAAAAACCGCCGGTCATTAGAGGGTAAATCCGCTAAGATCCTTTACGATTGTAACATGAATATCAACATAGCGCCAATACCGGATAAATGGCGGGCTGACTTGCCGGTTCGGCCCCCGCGCCGACAGGCGGGGAGCTGAAAGGGCGGTTCTTTTTTTGCAAACCGCCTGGCTCCCGCCGCGGGCGGGTGAGGAAAATCGGATCTTATTTACGAATGAAGGAATCGGAAACCTTTGGCTAAACCTCAATTTGCCTTTTCCCCGCTTTGCCAAAGAGAGGGGCATAATAAAAGAGCGTCCGCGCGCGTTATGCGGCGGGGACGCTCGCCGTTTCGGGGTTATTTCGTCTGCCACCGTTTAAGCGCCGGCAGGAAGCGCCGCATCATTTCCCGCGCGCAGTTCTCGTCAATTCCCGGGTGCGCCCCGGCCATGTGCGGGACGCAGAGTTCGATCATCTCTTCCAGCGTCACGTCGGCGGTGAATTTTCCGTCCTGCCGGCAGTACCGGCAGTATTCGCCGCTTCTGCCGCCGCCTTCCTCCGTGCCGTACATTTCTTCCGCTGTCAGCGGCATGCCGCAGCTCTGGCAGAAACGGCAGGCGGTCTTTCCGTCGGAGGCGCGCCAGGTGACGAACTCGCCGCCGATATAGATGGTCGCCTCCCGCGCGTCGAACCGCAGCACGCAATATTCCGGGTCTTCGGGGCCGCCGGGGAAGTGCTCTATATACCAGTCCTTCCACAGGCTCCTTTTCAACGTCTCATCTTCCACGATTTTTATCGTCCCTGTCAGAGTGACGCTGTCCTTTTCGTCGCCGTATGAGACCCCGGCCTTCGGGTTGCTGATAAAATGGGCCGTCTTCCGCGAACTGGTTCCCGTCGCGAAGTATATTCGTCCCATCCCCTCGCCGCCCGCCTTGCTCATCGTACAGATTCGCGGAAATCCCTCTTCGTTTACCGAAGCCAGCGATATAATATCGCATCGTTCCAGCAAAGCCGCCGCCCGTTCTTCGATCGTCGCCATGATACCGGGTCCCTCCGTTTCAATTTTTGGTCGCTTGGTATTAAAAAAAGCTATTTTATCAGCCGCATCGCCTTTTCAAGATGGGAGATCATCGCCGCTATTGCCTCATCCGGCCTCTTGTCCAGGATGGCGGTGATGACCCTTTCCTGATCGCTGAGGAGGTTTGTGACGTCCTCCGGCGGCAGGTTGTCGAAACGCGCGTGGTGCGCGTCTATTTCCGCCTTTATCGATGAAAGCATACGCAGCAGCAAAGAGTTCTTGCTCATGCGGATGATGGCGTCGTGGAAGGCGTAATGTATGATGTTCTGCTCCGTGATGTCGCAGTTTTTATTGCCATGGCTCATCAATAAAAGATTTTTTAGTTCGTCGATATCGCCGTCCGTCGCTCTCTGGGCCGCCCAGTAGGCGCTCTGTGATTCCAGCAAAACGCGTAATTCATATATTTCCCTTACCGAGGCGTTTTTATAGCCGTCGTCTATCACCTCAAGCGACAGAATCCGGCTGATGGCGTCCGCCGCAAGAAAGGTTCCCTGCCCCGGGCGAGAGGAGAGGACGTTCATGTTGTTTAAGATTTTTACGGCTTCCCTGATGGAGTTTCTGCTGACGGAAAACGCCGAGGCCAGCTCGTTTTCGCTGGGAATCTTGCCGCCGGGTTCCCATGCGCCATTCTTTATCAGTTTCAGTATCTCGTCCAAAATAGACTGTGTCAATGTAACCCTCGGAATAGCCTGAATCATGGAAAACGCTCCTCTCCGCGCCCTTATTTTAACATCATTAGGGCCGAATATAGATTATATTAAAAAACGCTTAACGGCATAGAGCTGAAAAATCCATAAATTGTCACTGCTCTTGCAGTTTTGGCTTTGCTGCTTGGCAAGAAACAAAATCATGATAGTTTAATCGGTTTGAAGGAACGGAAGGTAAGATTTTTTTACGCGCTTTTTCCTGAGCGGCCATTCGGGGCCGCCGAAACGGCATGAGTAAAAGAAGGGACCACGGCGGCCCCTTCTTTTTTAATTGAGTTTGATTGAATCGCCGACGGATGTTTTGCTACGCCAGTCCGATGAACATTCCGATCGCGATGAGCGCCATCTGGGTCAGGATGAGAAGGATGAATAGCGGTACAAGCCATTTCCACCAACGGTCGAGCTTGATGCCCGCGAGGGCGCAGAGCACCGGCGCGAAGGCCGTCGGCCAGATGATATTTGAGAGCCCGTCGCCGAACTGGAAGCAGAGCACCGCGATCTGGCGCGGGATGCCGAGCAGGTCGGAGAGGGGAGCCATGATCGGCATGCTGATGACCGCCTGCCCCGAGCCGGAGGGGACGAGGAAGTTGAGGAGCGTCTGCACGACGAGCATACATTCCGCAGCCACCCAGCTCGGCATGTAGGAGAGCGGGAAGGCGAGCCCGTAAACGACGGTGTCGATGATGCTGCCGGAGCGGAGGACGACCAGAATTGCCCGCGCGAGGCCGACCATCATCGCCGCCATCGCCATGTCGGCGAAGCTCTTGGCCATCTTTTCCGCCGTTTCGCTTGGGCTCCAGCCCATGATCGCCGCGCTTACGATGCCCATGATGAGAAACATCGCGCAAAGTTCCTGCAAGTACCAGCCGTAAACCTTTGTTCCATATACGACGACGATGATCCCGATCGCGAGGGTGGCGAGCACCATGATCTCGCGCGTGCCGAAGCGGTAGTTCTCCAGGTTTTCATCGGCTTTTACGTGCGAGGCCATATCGCTTCCATACAGGAGGCTTTTCGTGGGGTCTTCCTGTATCCGAATCGCGTATCTCATAATGTAGGCGGAGGCGACGACGACCATCGAAATGTGGCAGAAGATGCGGAAGCCCGCGCCCGACATCGGCGGCAGTTCGGCAATGCTCTGCGCCATTCCTACCGTGAAGGGGTTCATGACCGCTCCCGAATACCCGATGCCGATGCCGAGGGCGACGATCGCGAGTCCCACGATCGCGTCGTATCCCATGGCGATCGCGATGCCGACGAAGATCGGCACAAAGGGGAAGGCCTCTTCAAAGACGCCGATCGTCGAGGAGGCGATGCCGAGAATCGTGATGAACACCGGAATGATGATGGCGCGCGATTTTCCTTTAAAAACCCGCAGCAGCCCGGAAACGAGGCCGTTGAAGGCCCCCGTGGAGATGATCAGGCCGATCGAGGCGTAAGCGATCATAATAAAAAAGATGATGTTGCTGGCGTCGATCATACCGCCGTAGATGGCCTGAATCATCTGGAAGGGGCCGACGGGAGTCGCCGCTATCGGGTGGTATGTTCCCGCGACGACGATCGTGCGCCCCGCCTCGTTCTTGACGCGGTCAAATTCTCCCGCCGGCAGCACCCATGTCGCCGCGGCGCAGGCGATGATGATCATCAGCAGCAGAACGTAGATGTGGGGAAACTGGAATTTTTTCTTCGCCGGAGCCTTGGAACCCGTTTCTGGTATCTCTTGCATGTAGGTATTCCTCCCTTGTCTAGTGTCTAGTCTTCGAGGGCGAGCTTTACAGCCGCTTCCGCGTGGAGCGTGGTGGTGTCGAAAAGCGGCACCGCCGTGTCTTCCTGTTTTACAAGGAGCGGTATCTCCGTACAGCCGAGGATGACGCCCTCCGCGCCCTTAGCGTGGAGTTTTTCGATGATCTCAACGAAGCGCTTCGCCGATTCCGGGCTGAAGATGCTGTAGTCGAGCTCCTCGTAGATGACGTGATGGATGAAGGCAATATCCTCTTCGTCGGGGATAAGGATCTTGATGCCGTAGTCACGCTCCATCTTATCCTTGTAAAAGTCCTGCGTGAGGGTGAACTTCGTCCCCATGAGGCCGACGGTTTTGAAGCCTTTGGCGAGGATCGCCTGCGCCGTGACGTCGGCGATGTGGAGTATCGGCTTCGATACTCTGTCTTTGACCGCGCTCACCGTCTTGTGCATCGTGTTCGAGCAGATCATCGTGAAGTCAGCGCCCGCCGCCTCGACGCGTTTCACCGCGTCTTCGATGATGTCGTTCAATTTCTCCCAGTCGTCCTCGTCGCGCAAGATGAGCACCGGGTCGAGATCCACGGAATACATGACGCATTTGCACGAGTGCTGGCCGCCGAGTTTCTTGTTGACGAGTTCGTTGACGATCTTGTAGACTTCGGCGGACGACTGCCAGGCCATGCCGCCGATGATGCCGATGGTTTTCATGATAAATTCCTCCTTTATATTTATATTATTTCCGCGATCAATTCAACTTCCACGCAGATGTTCAGCGGCAGTGAATTGACGGACATCGCGCATCTTGAGTGCCGGCCCTTTTCGCCGAACAGCTTTACGAGAAGGTCCGAAGCGCCGTTTATTACGTAGGGCTGTTCTGTGAAATCCGGCGTACTGTTGACGAACCCGTGAACGCTGACGATTCGTCTGACGCGGTCGAGGTCTCCCACCGCGTCTTTGAGGATGGATATGAGGTTTACCGCCGTCACGGCCGCCGCCTCTTTAGCCTCCTCTTTGGCGATCTCTTTGCCGACCTTGCCGAGATAGCGGGTATACTCCCCTTTGATGCTTGGCCCCTGTCCCGAGATATAGACGAGGTTTCCCGTCTTGACGAAGGGAACGTAGCTGCCAATCGGTTTTATGCCGGGGAAAAGTTCGATGCCGAGTTCCGCAATCCTCTTTTCAATTTCCATCTCCGCCGTCCCCGCTCAGCGATATTTTCTCTCGACCCGGCGGCCGCCCCGGTATATCTCGCAAATGCTGCCGAAGGTATCCAGGTTTGTCAGCGGGTTTTCATCGAGCACGAGGAAGTCGGCCTCTTTCCCGGCCGTCAGCGTTCCGCGGCGGTCCTCCACACCGATCACCTCCGCGGAGTTTCTGGTCGCCGCGACGATTGCCTGCATCGGCGTGAATCCGCCTTCGACCATCAGTTTGAGTTCTCCGACGTAGGCCTTGCCATGTTCGCAGAAGGGAGTGCCCGCGTCAGTGCCCATCGCGATCTTGACGCCCTTGGCCACGGCCTTTTTGAAGCTCTCCATGTGCCGTCCGATGGCGCTTTTGGTTTTTTCGACCGCCTCTTTGCTGAGGCCGCGCTCTTCTCCCACCATCGCGCAGATCCACGGGGCGACGAGCGTCGGAACGTAGGGAATGTCGTGTGCCTTCATAAAGTCGAGCGCCTCGTCGTCGATGAACATGCCGTGTTCGATGCAGTCGATGCCGGCGCGCAGCGCGTTCTTTATTCCCTCCGCGCTGTGGGAGTGGGTGGTGGTGCGCTTACCGGATTTGTGCGCCTCTTCCACGGCGGCGCGGATCTCCTCTTCCGAAAGCTGCGGCGCTCCCTGCGGCCCCGGCGTGAGGTTGCCGCCCGTCGCCATGATCTTTATCACGGTAGCGCCCGCCTTTATCTGTTCGCGCGCCGCCTTCCTCACTTCGGAGGGGCCGTCGCATTCGCGCCCGATCTTCCAGCCGTGGCCGCCCGTCATCGTGATCATCTCGCCGCTGGCCAGCAGTCCGCAGCCTTCGATGAGCCCTTCGTCGATCAGCTTTTTCAGTTCGATGTCGATGTGGTGGTAGCCTCCGAGGTCGCGGATGAAGGTAACGCCGCCGTCGAGCGTTTTTTTGAGGTTCACCATGCCGCGGTGCGCGATCCGTGTGTCGCTGTCGCGTCCGACGAAGCCGGTGAAGTCCGCCTCGGGGTCGATCGTCACGTGTACGTGGGCGTCGATGATGCCCGGGGTGACGTATTTATCGCGGTAGTCTGTCACCGGCGTTCCTGCGGGCGCTTGTTTCACCGTCCCGTCATATTTGCCGGCCGCGGCTATCCGGCCGTCTTTCAGCAGCAGCGCGGCATCCGCCAGCGGTTCCGCTCCGTTTCCGTCGATCAGTGTTCCGCATCTGACCAGAATATATTCACACATACAAAAACCCTCTCTCATTGCGCCTTCGTGTCCCGTATCTTTTTTTGCGAACGTTACAGAAGGTATAATATAGACGACGCGCCCGGCGGGGCCGGAGGCGTGTAAAATTAGTCTCAACCGTTTATGATTATATTGATTTTTGTCATAAATCTGTCACAGGGGAGCCGCCCCGGGAGGTAATCATGAAGATCTCGCTAAACTTGTCCGGGCCGCCGTTGGTATTGAAGGACGGCGTGAGGGTTGAATTCGCCACTAAGAAGGCCGAGGCCATCTTTTATTATACCGCGCTGAAGGGACCGGTATCGAAATCGGCCTTGGAATTTATGTTTTGGCCGGAGCTTGACGAGGCGCGCGCCAATAAAAACCTGCGGAACTCCATCTATTACATCACGAAGGTATTCGGCGCGGAGATCTTTAAAAAGAGCCGGGGCGTCCTGGAGCTTTCCGAGGCCGTCGAGCTTGCCGAAAACGCCGACCCCCTTAACGGCGGGTTCATGGAGGGTTTTTATCTCAAGGACTGTCCGGATTTCAGCGCCTTTGCGGAGGAGTATGGCAAGCGGCAGGAGCTGCAGCTTTATAACTCCGCCAAGGAGGACTTCATCAGTGAACTTTCCGCGGGGAAGCTCGCGGACGCGGAGGCGCTGAACCGCTACGGGGCGCTTGCGAGGATGGACCCTTACGACGAGGAGATCGTTCTGCCCATGATGGAGCGTCTCTTCGGCTGTGAGCGGCTTGACGAGGCGGTGAAGCTCTACCGCGATTTTGAAAAGCGGCTGCTCCGCGACCTGATGCTGGAGCCGAGCAAGGATATCCAGGATCTTTACCGGGCGGCGCTCATGCAGAAAAAGATTGCAAGAGGGGCCGCCGGCCTCTACTTTTTCGGCCGGCAGGATGAGCTGAAGAGCCTGGCCCGCTCGCATCGGAACTTTTTGGACGGCGCGCCCTATACGGACCTCGTCGTCTCCGGCGGCATCGGAAGCGGAAAAACTTATCTGCTGAGCCACTATATCAGGAACAGCGGCATCAAGGGGACGAAGGTAATTGAGCTGACCTGCTATGAGGCGGAGCAGAAGATGGAATACCGCATCCTTTCACTGCTCTTCGGCAAAATGCTCAAAGCGCTGAAAATGGACACGCGCAGCCTGCCCGAGAGCTACCGGCATATACTGGTCTACTTCTTTCCCTTCATGTTCGGGAAGAGCGCGCGCGGCGGGCTGCCAGAGATGGAGGAGCGGAAGCTGCCGCTGTTTGAGCTGGAAGAACTATTCTCCGAGCTCTTTGCCTATCTCACCGCGCGGGCGAAATTCGTGGTCGTAATAGACGACATCCGTTGCTGCGACCGAATGAGCCTCGACTTTATACAGCGAATCGCCCTCTATAAATACCACGGGCGCGCGCTGTTTATCATCAGCTGTCACGACAGCTGGCTGAAAGAGTATTTGAAGACCTTCGACAAAAATACGCTGCGCGACGTAGACATCCTCGAGCTGAAAAATTTCCGGAGGGACGAGGTCGAAGCGATCGCCGCGAAATGCCTGAAAAGCCCCTCCCCCGCGGTCGTCGATTCCATCTGCAAGGAGAGCGGCGGGAATCCGCTCTATCTCTTTGAGATCATCAACAGCCTCCGGGAAGGCAAGACCGTGAAAAGTTATAAGTTCCTCTATCTACTCGAGAACAGGCTGAAAACGCTCTCCGATTACGAACAGACGGTACTCTATATCTCCTCCGCCTTCTTCAACGGCATCATGCCGGAGGCGGTGGCCTCGATTCTCGGGGTCGACTTCATCAAAATACTGGAGCTCTACGAGCCGCTGGTGCAGAACGGTTTTCTAAAGGAAGAGACGCGCGGCGGACAGCTGTCGCTGCTCTTCGCCCACGAGCGGTTTCGGAACTATATCTACCAGAGCCAGCCGCTGATCAAGCGTAAAACGATACACATAAAGATCGCGGAATACCTTGCCGCCTACGCGCGGGAGAGGGGAAGCGAGAAAGAACATATCGACAATATCATCTATCATTATCATTGCGCGGGACAGATGACGAAATATCTTTGCTACAAGCTGAAAAAGGCGTCGAACATCCTCTCCGTGGACAACGACTTTCCGGAATTTCTCACCGGCGTCACACAGAACTTCATCGCGGAGCTGGAAGAGGAGTTCCGCCGCGTCAGCGTGCCCGTCGACCTGAAATATGAGTTCACGCTGCTCAAGGCCAGCTTTGCCGTCAAGACCTGCAACTACGACGAAGGGTTTGAAGCCATCCGTTTTATTCTGGAGTCCGACACCGACACGCGCCGCCTTTTGAAGGCGAGAAAACAGCTCATATACTACGGCATCCAGACGCGGGACTACGCGATGATCAAGGATAACGCGATCGAGGCGCTGCGGATACTCAAAGGCAGGCCGGATGATATCGAAAAAGCCGATATTCTTAAATCCTACGCGCTGGCGGAGATGAACTGCCGTCATTACAAAAACGCCAGGCGGGTCCTGTTAAGAAGTCTCGCGATGCTGGAGGGAGCGCCGCTTGACGAAACGGTGCTCTATATCAGGGCCTGTATCTACAACTACCTCGCCTATGAATACAAATACGCCGGGGAATACGAGAAATGCGTCCCGCTCTATGTAAAGTCGATAGAGATATGCGCCTCCGCGAACATCACCAACGGCTTGCCGCTCTTTTACATGAATTTGGGACAGGCGCTGATAAAGACGGGCAAGACGGCGGAGGCCAAAGAATATTTTCTGAAATTCGAGGTGCTGCGCGAGAGAATATATTCGGCGCTCTCCACGACCATGGTCAAGGCCTACCTTGCCCTCATCTACGGCGGCGAGAAAAACTACCGGCTGGCGGCCAAGTATCTCGCCGAGGGCTTTGAATGCAGCCGCGTCATAAAAAACCCTTACGAATACGCTTACCTCTACAAAATATGCGCCCTGCTCAAAAAGGCCGCCGCCGCGGATGGCGGGGCGGCGGCCCTTCACGCCGTTTTGCCGGAGAGCTACGAACGTTACTACGAGATGGCGGCGGAAAATTTTGCCAAGATCGGCCTGGAGCGGGAACTTGCGGAAATGGCGCGCGGCGCGTTCCCTGAACAGGCGGCGACCGGTATAATATAATCGTACGCGAGTCCGCTCTTTTTCGCGCGCGCTTGCGAGCGGCTTAGAAGACATTAGTTTATGGGGGTATATGATGATGAAAAACAGAGGCCTTTTAGGCGTCCTTATCGCGGTCCTGATCCTGACAGTCTCTCTCTGCGGCGCGTGGGCCGCGCAGAGCGCGGAATATGTCGAGGGCGAGGCGATCGTGGTGATCAGGGGCGCGTCGTCGCTTCTTTCCGGCGCGAAGTCCGCCGCCGGAGGCGGCATGGCGGCGCGGGCGGCTGCCGCCGTGAAAAATTCCGGCGGCAGCGTTGTACAGCTTTTCAGCCCTGTGGACGCCCCCGCCGTGGCAAGCGCCGCCGGAGCGCGAACCGCCTCTGGCGGAAGCCTCACCGTGGCGCATCTGCGCGCCGCCGCCGGAGAAAGCACGGAAAAATTCATCGCGCGCCTAAAAGAGGACCCGAACGTCGTCAGCGCGATCCCGAACTACATCATGCGCCGCCAGGCCGCGAAGACTCCGAACGACCCGTTATGGGCGAGACAGTGGGGGCCGGCGGCGGCTAAGGCGCCCCAAGTGTGGGGCCACGGCACGGGCGCGTCGGAGACGGTCGTCGCCGTCATCGATTCCGGCGTCATCTACGACCATCCCGATTTGAAGGACAACATGTTCGTCATCAGCAGGGAGCTGGCTGAGAAGATGCGCGCGGAAAGCGGCGGCGTCATCAGCGGCGATTTTGCGGGAAGCCACGGCGCGTGGTACCACAGCGAGATCAGCCTGTTCCCCGGCAGCTCCCCCTATCCGGTTGTTCCGATCGGCCCCGCCCCGACGATCGCCGGCGAACTTTCGGATATTGACAATACAAGCGAGCCGGAAAACATGAGCCGTCTCGGCGATATCACGGGCCACGGCACGCACGTGGCGGGCATCATCGGCGCGGTGGGAAACAATGGCGCCGGCGTCGCCGGGGTGAACTGGCAGGTTAAAATCCTGCCCGTAAACGTCTTCTCTTGCCACTTCTTCCTGGGAGACACCGCCGAGATATCCGACACCATCCGCGGTATCGACTTCGTCGTCGCCGCCAAACGCGCGGGCGCGAACATCCGGGTGGCGAACATGTCGCTGGGCATGTGGGCTCTGCCGGAAGAGATGGAGGGCAGCGCCTATGACCTCAAGATAAAAGAGATGAACGACCTCGGCATCCTGCTCTGCATGGCGTCCGGCAACGACGGCGAGGACCTTGACAACCCGCAGAACGCGTTAAGAAAAGGGAAGCGTTTCTACCCGGCTTGCTTCCGCTATGACAACACCATCTCGGTGGGAGCGCTCAAAGAGGCGGAGGGCGCCGTCACGCCCGACGTCTCATATACGGATTACAGCCCCAGCGGCAAATGGGTGGACCTCTTCGCCCCCGGCACGGAGATTCTTTCGACCTGCCGCACAAGCAAGCTGATCGGCAATATATGGGACGCCTCCGGCTACAAATCGATAAGCGGCACCTCGATGGCGGCGCCTTGCGTCGCGGGGGCGGCGGCGCTGCTCTTCTCCTTCGACCAGTCCAAGAGCGCCGCCGAGGTGAAGGCGATGCTCCTTGCGGGAGCGGACGGCTCAATAGCGAAGGACGGCTATTCGGCGCACGGCGCGCTCGACCTCTACGCGGCGTGGAAAAACGGCTTCGGCGGCACGCCGGTGACGCCGGTATCTCCCGACGTCGAGACCTCCGGCGACATCCTGCCCGTGCTGGCGGAGCTGCCGTCCGAGAGCTCGCAGGTCGCGGGGATCTTTGCCGACGGACAGCTGCTTGATACGGACGGCGGGCTGTACCTCGACTTTGATATCGTAGAAAGAGCCCTCGAAGGCTTGAGCGGCGGCAAAGAGATCGAAGAGATCTCGCTTCTTCCCGTCTTCGCCGCCGCGGACGATAAAATGACGGCGGGACGTCTCTGTGTGGCGGCCTTTGAGCTTGACGGCGCGGACATCTGCCAAGGCGGCTCGCGCGGCGATATCGCCGTCTGCAAGATAAAGCCCGACGGCTCGCTGCGGGAATATACGTGGGCGGAAAGCGAAGAAAAATACGCGGACGGCAGCTATACGATACTTGACGAAGAGGAAAACATCTTCAACGGCCCCTTCGAGCGCGGGAAAAAATATACCGTCGTGCTCTTCATAAAAGACAACGGAGACTTTGACCTTGACAAAAACGCGGGGCGAATCGTCGACCCGACGGCGATCGCGGCCTTCAAAAGAGAAAAAAGCGGCAGCGGCGGGTGTACCGCCGGGATGGGTACCGCGGCGCTGGCGCTGCTGATACCGCTTGCGCTGGCGAGGAAAAAACGCTGACGTTGTACGGTTTTTAACGCGGCATCTTCATAAAAAATGTTTCGCCGGCAGAGGAAATCCCCGCGAGAACGGAGCCCTTTGCCGGTGAAATTATTATGGCAAGGCGCGGCTCTTTAATACCTTTTGACGAAGCGGTAAATGTTTGTTTCACGCCGCCCTCGCCCGCGCAAAGCCTCCGCGCGGGAGCTTTCCCGTATAATCCCGCTGTCCGGTGAGTCGATGATTTTATTGTCTTGCGGCATCGTTATAGATGACGCTAACGACAAACCCGCAGCCCTTGCGCCGCAGTTTTATTGTTTATTTTGTGATGTTTTTGAATTGATGGGGAAGTTTTTCGGCCCACGGCACCGGTTCAGCGGTTTTATCTTTATGTGAAAACCCTGAACCTGTGCTTGCCCAAACGCCCTCAGGCGTAAAAGTGAAACATTTTTGTTACCGTGGTGCTTGGTCGAACTGACTACCGGGACTTAAATACGATATGCTCTACGGGAACGCCGTCTTTCATCTCGGCCGCCTTGAAGCTGCCTTCCGGCGTCATCCAGTATGCTACGCCGCTGATATACACGAGTTTATTGCTCATCCGTCCACCTCCTTTATTAATATTTATGGAAGTCTCCCTCCACAGCCATTCATTCTACATGCTTTTCCCAAATTGTCAAACGTATGGTTCGCAGCGAAAGAGATAAATCACAAATATGTAACAAGGCGGCGGCCGGCGTTATTCCCAGAGGGGCTTCTCCCGCGCCGGCGGCGATTTCCTCAGACATCAAGGCGGACGACCTCGGAGTGATGGAAGGTGCGGTGTTCATCAAAGGCGCGAAAGCCGACGAGATCATCACGGCCTCTCTCGCACAGCAGACGCTGCAAAAGACGCAGCCTCTGCCGGTATTCAGCGTCGGCACCGACAAAGCGGTAGCTGCGGCTTCCTGGCGCGTGAAGGGCGCGGCGCTGCTGGCGGACACCGTTGAAAGCGTTGACGTCCGCAAGATCGTCTCCGCGGCCGAGGTTCTGAAATTCACCTACACGGCCGACCCCGCGTCCTTCGCCGACGGCTGTTTCACCATCCTTGACGCGGCTGGGAAAACGGCCTCCGGCGCGGTAGACGCCGCTTCCGATTATCAGGTATTGCTCTTCATCGCCGATAACGGAATTTACGACATGAACAAGAACGCCGGTACGGTGGCCGATCCGGCCGTAATCGTGAAGACGGCGGCGGCGCCGGTTCCGCCGGCCCCCGGCGGTTCGTCCGGCGGCTGCGTCACGGGCTGCGGCGCGCTCGCGCTGCTGGCGGCCGTTCCGTTTGTGATTCGCAGGAAAAAGTAGATTGTTTTTCGCGCCGCCGTTCGTTTCCTGCGGCGGCGCGGTAATTTTTTGTCCGCCCGCGCAGACGCGGGCGGACACGCGGTCGTTTTTATTCCTCCGCGCCGCAGAAGGTTTCCCGCTCGTGGTCCTTGTAGATTCCCGCTTCGCGTTTTTTGGTCGCGTTGTCGCTGCGGAAGGTGCCGTCGACGATGTTTTTGTAGCCCTTTTTACGGATGATGCCCTTGATGTATTCAAGGTTAGGGCAGCGGTCGTGGTGGTAGTTGTCGGTGACCATACAGGAGGCGAGGTGCACGGCGACCTCGTCTTTTTTGACGTCGGTCTGGCGCGCCAGCTTGTTTGAGAAGTGCTCGAGATGGGAGGCGATGCTGCCGCCGCAGCAGCCGCCGCAGGTAAAGGCGATGTAGCGCGTGCCGTGGGGGTAGCCGCAGTCTTTGAAGAAGCCCTCCCGGTCGTAGAAGCATTTCGTGCAGGCAAAGCCGCTGCACCTGAGCCTGGCGATGTCGCACTGGATGATGACGACGAATTTGATGCCCATGTTTGATCCCCTCCGCGATAAAATATTAAATTTATGTTATCCCTACGCCTGTGATTATACTCTCCGCCGCCGGTTTTGCTCAAGCGGGAACGTCGTTCGGCCAAAAGCGCCCGGCCTTTTTAAATGGCGGTATCAAGCGGCCGGTGATGTTGGGCGGCGGCGTTTTTTGCGCCCGCCTGGAAATGGCATTGGAAGGCCGTGGTGATTTTTGTTTTTGCGCCGCCTCTCAGTCGCTTTCCTCCAGCAATGGCAGGCCGTCCGTCTCCGCGCCGGCAGGTTTTTTCACGGTTATCTCTACTTCGTCCACGGCGCCGTATTCGTCGGCGGCCGCGATTTTGTGCCTGCCCGCCGCCATCGTCCACGTGATGGGGGCGTCTGCGCCGGAGTCCCCGATCAATTCGCCGTCGGCGAACCAGTAGACGGCCCCCCTGCCGCCTTCGAAGGAGAGGGCAAGTTTTGCCGCCTCCGCGTCCTTTGTATAGACCGCTCCATTTTTGGGCGAGGTGATGACGAGGCGTTTTTCTGCCGCCGCGCCGCCGCGGCCGGCAAAGAAGTTTTCCAGCTCTGCGGGCCATGTTATTTCGACCTTGCCGCCGGCTGCGGTGTGGAGCGCGCAGGGTTCGCTGTCCGACACGCCCTCGATGAAGAGGTCGCGGCGTCCCTGCGGACACCATTGGTTTCGCGGCGCGCCGGAGAGGGCGCAGAGCTCTTTTTTGACGATGGCGGGCGGCAGCGTAAACCAGGGCTCGCCCTTTTGGGTCAGTTTGAGCATGATTCTGACGGCGGAGGGGGCGGCGGCCCGGAGCCCGACGAGGCAGCGGTGCGGCCTGCCGCCGGGGTCGCCGAACCAGACGACGAGGGTCCATTTTTGGGTGACGGCGGCGGTCCAGGCGTCGCGCAGCCCGTATGAGGTGCCGGTTTTGAAGGCGATGATTTTGCCGTCGTCACTGGCTTCGCCGTAGCGCGGCAGGTTCCGGCGGGTGTCTTTGAGGATATCGATGGTGAGCGCGGCGCTCTCTTCCGAGAGGACTCTTGTCCCGGCGGCGGGCTTGGCCGTTTCGCGCCACTGGAGCGGGGCGTCGATGCCGCCGGCGGCGAGGGTACGGTAGGCGCGCGCCAGCTCGAGCGGCGAGACTTCGCAGCCGCCGAGCGCGAGGCTGTCGCCGTACCATTCCGCCTCGCGCGTCAGCTGTGAGAAGCCGAGGCGGCGGAAGAGGCCGAGGACGTTCGCGGCCCCGGCGCGGCGGAAGAGACGTACCGCGGGGACGTTGAGGGAGTCGGCAAGCGCCGCCCGCGCCGATACGGGGCCGCGGAAGAGGCGGTCGAAGTTGCGCGCCCCGCCGCCCGCCGGATGCTGCGGGGTGTCGGCGATCATCGTGGCCGGCGTCGCCAGCCCCAAATCGAAGGCGAGCGCGTAGACGAAGGGTTTCAGCACGGAGCCGGGAGAGCGCGGCGAAAGGGCGCAGTCCACCCAGGAGGCGTCGCCGTCCGTGCCTTCGCGCGCGTTGCCGACGTAGCCGCGCACTTTGCCGCTTTCGTTTTCCACGAGGACGGCCGCCGCGGTGACGCCCGGCTCCATGCCGCGGAGCGCCGCCGTCAGCTCTGAGGAGAGCAGCCGCTGCATGGCGCTGTCAAGCGAGGAGCGGAAGCGCCCATAGCGGTCTTTCGCCTCTTTCGCGCCGCCGTAACGCGCGGCGGCCTCCGCCGCCTGGATGCGAACGGAGGAGATGGGCCGCCGTTTTGCGGGGAGCGGTTCGGCCTTGGCGCGGCGCGCCTCTTCCGCCGAGGCGACGCCGCGGCGGAAGAGGGTGTCTATGAGGCGGTCGCGCAGCTCCCGCGCCCTCTTTGGATGGCGGTCGGGGCGGTAGTAGGCCGGGCCTCTCAGGATGCCGGCCAGCAGCGCCGCTTCGGCAAGCGACATCTCTTTCGCGGGCTTGCCGAACCACGAGCGCGCGGCGGCTTCCACGCCGCGCGTGTTGCCGCCGAAGGGGACGCTGTTGAGGTATGTCTCCAGAATTTTGTCTTTGTCCATGAAGAATTCCAGCGCTGCCCCCTGGGCGAACTCAACGGCCTTGGCCGCGGGGGTGCGCGGACGTTCGACGGCGAGGCGCACGACCTGGCTCGTGATCGTCGACGCGCCGGAGACGACGCGGCCGCCGGTGAGGTTCTGCCACGCGGCGCGCGCGATCGCGGCGGTGTCGATGCCGCCGTGGAGGTAGAAACGTCGGTCCTCAAGCGCTACGACCGCCGCCGGCATCCAGCGTCCCATTTCCGCTATGGGGACGGGCAGCCGCCATTCTCCGGCTTCGGAGAGGGAGCCGCGCAGCGGCAGGCCGTTTCTGTCCGTCACGACGAGCGAGGCGGGGCGGTCTATGACGGCCTTAAGCGGAAAGGTGACGACGAGCGCCGCCTTGGCGGCGAGCAGGAGCAAAAGGATGATGAGGGCCGCCCGTTGAGGCCGCCCCTTTTCTTTGAAGCGTTTCCATGCCGCCGCCGGCAAAGCGCGGGCGGCGGTGACGGTCTTTTTATTTAGGGGCATTTACCGTGATCGTGCCGCCGCCGCTGACGCTCGAGATGCCGGGGTCGTACATACATTCGGCGTATATCTGCGGCGAAGCGAAGACGCCCTCGGTCACCGCGCGCAGCGAGTAGTGCCAGACGAGCGGCTTGCGCAGTTCTTCGATGAAGAGGAGGAGGCGGTCGTCGCGTATCTCCGCGCGCACGCCGCCGGCGTTCTCTTCCCCGGCCCCCGTCAGACGCGGATTTTCGATCTCAAAGCCCGCGGGCAGCGGCATGACGGCGACGACGCCGCGCAGGCTGCCGGCCTTGGGCGTGATCGTGACGGCGGCGGTCAGCGCCTCGCCGCGCGTGACTTTTTTCGTGATGAGCCTTCCCTGCCTGTCGGCGACGCGCTGGCGTATCTCGATGCCGTCGTCTTTCGCCGGTATCGCGCCCGCGGGGATGCAGGAGAGGCTCCACGCCGCGTAGAGGCGCGCTGTGCCGTTGTTTTCCGCCCGGTAGCCGCCGAGCTCTCCGGCGGCTGTGCTCCGGTTGCTTTCGTTTACCGTGCCTACGACCTTCGCGCCGGGTTCTTTGATAAGTTTGCCAGAGACCGCGCCGCCGCGCGGCTGCGCCGCGAACCAGCGTCCGAGCGCGATCATCGAGAAGCCGCTCTCCTGCGTGCTGTAGCGCCCCCTGTCTTTGAGCTCTTTCAGCAGCCCGGAAGCGGAGGCGGCGGCTCCGGCCCCCGTCGGGTCTATGTAGGTGGCGGCGAGCAGCGAGAGCGCGCTGTTGCGGAGGCTGGAATCGTAGTTCGCGTTTTTGCCCGCGATCTCTTTCAGCGGCACGCTCTTTTGTCCGGTGATCTTTTCCGCCTCTTTTTTATCTCCCGCGGCGGCGTAGGCGCAGGCGAGCAGCAGCCGTCCGGCGGGCTCCATCTCTCCTATCTTGTCGCGCAGGCTCTCCATCCAGCCAAGCGGCGGTTCGCCGGCGATGGTGAGGACGAAGGAGGCGTAGGCGCGGCGCGTCAGCGTTTCGCGCCAGGCGGCGTCGCTGTCGTCGTTCGGCATGACGGGCAGCAGCGCGCGCGCGTAGTCGACGGCGGCTTTCAGGGCGTCGGGCGACACTTTGCCGCCCATGCGTTTTGCCTCAAGCAGGAAGTGGGCCCCGTAGAGGCTGTCCCACGGCTGCGACCACGATTCGCCGCTCCAGCGCGGGAAGCCGCCGTCGTAGTTCTGCATACTCTCTATTTTGCCGATGCGGCGCGCGAGCGCCTCTTTGTCCGCGAGCGCGGGGTCGGCGTGTTTGACGAGTTCGGGCTGTACGAGCAGCGGCCAGGCGGCGGAGACGGTCTGTTCAAAACAGCCGTAGGGGTAGGTAACGAGGAAGTCCGCGAGGGCCGCAAGCGATATCTGCGGCATTGCCGAGAGCGTTACGCGCCCCTGCGCGAAGTCCGCCCTTTTGCCTTTTTCCGGCAGGTTGAAGGATAATTTCTTTCCCGGTTCGATCACCGCCGAACGGCTTTCCGTGACGCGCGGCGCGGCGGGGCGTATGGGGAGTTCGATCGTCTTTTCGATCGCGCCGCCTTTGCCGCCCGACCATTCCGTCCGGTAGGTCGTTTTAGCGATGCCGGTGCCCTTCACTTCGTAGGAGATCGGCACGCTGGCGGAGCCGCCTTTTTTGATCGTCACCGTCAGGCTCTCTTTCCCGCCGGGTATCGCCAGCTCCGCGGCGGCCTTCTGGCTCCGCGCCGAGAATTTGACTGTAAGTTCGCGCGGCGTCATGTTGAAGAGCTGTACGTTCGCCGTGAATTTGTCGCCGGGGGCGGCGAAGCGCGGCAGCGAGATCTCCGCCGTCACGTCGCGTCCTATCTGCGTCGCGGACTCGGCGCCGCCCTCCGCCTGCGCGGTGGCGGCCACGGCCATGATGCGGGCCTTGCCGGAGAATTCGGGGATGTCGAACTCGACTTCGCACTTGCCGCCGGCGTCGGCGCGGGCCCTCTTGATCAGCGAAAGCATCTTGAAGCGGCGCGCCTGTATGGGGTTGAGGCTGGATTTCATCATCATGCCGTCCTCCATGCCGCCGCCTCCGGCCGTAAGCAGCGGGGTCGCCGGTTTTTCCGGCGTGATGAGCGCGCCGTAGAGGTCGTAGGTCTCCATTCCCGGCATCCGGCGGGCGGTGAAATAGCCCCAGGGGTCGGGGGTCTTGTATCCCGTGAGGCCGAGGACGGTCTCGTCGACGAGCATCACCGTGACGTCGGCGGCTGTGCCCTTGCCGGCGCTGTCTTTTACCGTGAGGGCGATCCTGTTTTTACCGGGTTCCAGTCTCGGAGCCTTGGCGATCTCCACGCTGAGGCGGCTGGCGCCGTTGTCGGTCGCAAGCGGCGCGATGCCGAAGGCGCGCGCGGGGGCGCCGTCCTTTTGCGCCGGACGCACGACCTGGGCGGTGATCCAGGCGTTGGGGCGCATTTCTTTGGTAACCTTGAGGGAGAATTCGGCGTCCGCCGTCCCTTTGCCGCCGTGCAGGGAGCGAGTCTCGTTCCAGACGACTTCCGTCGTCTCCGCGCCGATCAGCAGCGCGCCCGCGAAGGGCGATTTTACTTTGATCTTGGCCGTCTCTCCCGCTTTGTATATCCTTTTGTCGGTCGTGATTTCCGCCAGGTCGGGGAAGGAGGAGCCTTCGCCGCCGGACGCGCCGTAGACGTAAACCACCGCCGAGGCGCGCGACCTCCCGTCCGGCGTCTCTACGCGAAGGAGGTATTCGCCGGCCTCTTTAAGCGTCACGGAGGCGGCGCCGACGCCGCCGGATAGCGGCACCGCGCCTTCGCCGCGCGGTATCAGCTGCTCCTGCGTCTCTTTCGTCATTCTGCCGTCGCGTTCGAAAACCACCGCCTGCCGCACGCGGCGGAAGAGCGAATACTTCATCTCCTTGAGCGCGGCGGCTTTGCCGTCCGTGGCGACCGCCGCGGCGCGGAACGAGAGCGGCTTGCCGGGGGCGGCCTCGCGCGGCGCGTCGATGCCGGCCATCACCGCCGCAGGGTACCAGGGAACGGCGACCGTCTTGTATGTCCAGCGCCCCCCGTCGTCCATGACGCCCGCGCGTATCGAGAGGTCAAGCATCGAGGGGGCGTTCCAAGCGCCGCCCTTGAATGCGGCTTTAGCCCGGCCCTCCGCGTCGAGCGCGCCCGAGGCGATGAAGCTCGATTCGGGGGTAAATTTTTTATCCGCCTCTCTGAAGGAGAAGGCCCGCCAATCTTTATGCGTGAACGTGCGGTCGACGGTGCGGAGCTCGGCTTCCCACTGTAACCCCGCGGCGGGGGTTCCGAAGGTGTACCGGCCCGCTACCGCAAGTTCTGCGTCCCCTTCCCCGATGATCGCCGCGGGCTTTGCCGCCGCCTCTACGAAGAGCCGCGGAGCGGCAAATTCCTCAACGTATATTTCTTTATAACCGAGCGAATTGCCGCCGCCCGGCGTAAAAAGAGCGATGTTCCACGGCCCCGTCGGGGCGTCCGCGGGAATGTCCAGCCGCGCGGAGAAGACGCCTTCGTCCGTGAGCTTCGCGCTTTCCGTCTTCCAAAGCTTGCCGTTCGGAGAGAATACCTTCATCGTGAGCGGGAAGGGCTTCGGCGCGCGGCCGTCGGTCCCGCGCACGATGGCCTGCACCGGTACGTCCTCGCCGGGGCGGAAGATGTCCCGCGGCGTGTAGCAGTAGGCGGAATAGCCGTTGTAAAGCCACGGGCTGCCCGCGGTGTCGAAATCGTCGTTGCCGTTATAGAGGCCGCGCTCAAAGCGGACGTAGGAGGTGTCGCCGTCCTTTTCCGCGAGCGCGATGACTGGCGCGCCCTTTTCGCCGGCATCTTTCAGGGATATTTTGACGATCCCCTCCCGGTCCGTCTTTCCCTCGCCGACAAGCTGATTGGCCCACGACCAGAGGGTGACGCGCACGCCGGAGAGCGGCTTCGCCTCCGAGACGGAGAGCACGCGCGCGAACGCCGAGTTTTGGCCGAGCTTCACGGTGAGGCCGAGGTCGGTCACATTGATCGTCTGGCGGCTCTCGCTCCAGTCCCGCGGGCCGCGCCCCTGGGCTGCGACGAGAAAAACGCCCCTGCGCCCCGCAAGCAGCGGCTTGAGGTCCAGCGCGCGGCGCGCCGTTTCGTTTGGTCTTGATTTTACGAGATATTCCTTATCCGCGATGAGGCGCGAAAGGTCTGTCGGGTAGCCTCCCCAGCTGTTGCGCATCGCGATGGGGATGTTGTTGTCGTAGAGCTGCCAGACGAGAACGTTGATCTTGTCGAAGTTGACGCTCTCCAGCGGTATCCTCATCGATTCCGCCGGCGAGAGCACCCGTCCGGGGTCGGAAAAGCGCACCTGCGCCTCTATGTCGGGAAAGATGAAGGCGCGGCTCCAGTCCGCCGCCAGCGCCCGCCCCGCGGCTCCCTTGCCGCCCGCGGATGGCAGCCCCTTTTTGACGGTGACCTTGACCCGCTCCTGCGGCTTGAAATCGCCCGCGATCGCAAAGCCGCCCTCTTTCGGCTCCACCGTGAACTTTGCGGCGGGCGAGAGCTCGATGAAGGCCGCCGCCTTCGCGAGGTCGACGGGGGCGGTCGTATCGATCCAGACGCGGCCGCCGCCCATTTCAGACGTCGCTCCGGAATCGCGCAGCTCCATGACCAGCGAACGTTTCAGCTTGACGGCGAGGGCTTTTTCCAGGCCAAGCGGGCCGGCCTCCGAGGGCAGCCCGGCGGCGAGGCGAAGCTCCGCGTCTTTTTCCGAGAGGCCTTCGACCGTGAGCCGGATTTTTTTAGCGGGCGGCCCCTGCGTGATGGAGAAATTCAGCGGGCGTCCCGCGGCGGCCCTCACCTCCGCGTAGCCGCGCAGGCGGGCGGGCGAGACCGGCAAAGAGAATTCAAGCTCGAAAGAGGCGCTGCCGCCTTCGGGGTCGAAATCTGTCTGTTTTGCGCCCTTGAAGGCGAGCGCCGGCGTATTGAAAGAGAAGCTCTGCATGCCGGCGAGCGGGCGGCCCTCGCGGTCGCGCAGGCCGCCTTTTGCCGTTGCCGTATACCCGGTGGCGGCGGACAGCCGGCCGCCGTTGGGGATGAAGACGAATGTTGAAGCGTCGCGCCACTTGCCGGAGCCCGCGATCGGCGGCGAGAAGGTAAACGGATAATCGGCGGCCTTGAGCGCGCGCCCGACGACATCCTCCGAGACCGCCTCATGGCTGAAAACGGCCTTTATCTCCGCGCCTCCCGCGACCGTCCCCTGCGGCGAAAAGGAGCGGACGAGAAAATCCCTCTCTCCCACGCCGAGGACCGGCGCTGCGATGAAAAACAGAGCCGCCGCGGCAAACGCCAGCGCCGCGAACAAAGCTCCTGACCGATATCTTTTATCTCCCATCGTGAGACCTCCGTACTATAAATATTCGTGATAGCGCAGTCAGCTTGCCATGATCTAAGCATACACTGAAAATATGAGGATGATAAGGGGAAAATGTGAGTTTTTTATGAAGCGGCGGCGGATGGCGGTAAATGCGGATGCGGCGCGCCGCCCATCCGTAAGCGGCCGGGCGGCGCGGTTTGTTGAATGCGGTGCGGTCTTTATCAGAGCGCGGATTTCAGCCCGGAGCGCCGCACCTTTTCCCAGAACTCACCGCGTTCCGCCGGGGATTCGGCGGGCGCGGAGAGCCGCCGCTGCTCCGCCGTTATCTCCGCCGCCGGCCGCTCCGTGATCGCCATATCCCGGGCGGCGTCCTTGAGCATCTCCGCGCCCCTGGGGGTGTTCACGATGATCAGCGAGACGCCGCGGCTGTCGTAAAGCTCCGGCGCGTACTTCTCTATCCCGAAGCAGTCGGCGATCGTTAAATCGGCGGCGCGGCGGGTGTCGGCGAAGCGGCACCTCCCGCATGAGGGGCGCGAGATCGTCCCCTTGCGTATGAAAAGCTCATAAAAGCGATCGTCCTCCAGAAACTCCTCCGCGCCCGCCAGCCGGTAGAGAAATCCCCGGTTGCTGTTGTCGCGAAGCCAAGGATATTTCTTTGAACGGAAAAAGACCTCCGCCAGCTTGCCGCCGTTTTCCGCCTCAAGCAGCCTCTTGTACTCCTCCCAGATCAGCGGGCTCGGGACGCTGTGGCAGATGAGGTCGCAGGCGAAGAGGTTCGCGGCAAGCGGGCTGCCCTCAAAGAAAGAACGCACGCCGGCGCACTGGCAGGGGGTGCCGGTGAAGAGCGCCGCGCCCCGCTCAAGCTCCTCGCGGAGCTGATCGTAAATGCCGCGCATGTCGCTCTGCACATACTTTGACCCCCTCATCCGGTCGCGTCCGGCGGCCGTCCTCGCGATGCGGTGCGCGACGCGCAGCCCGGCGTCGAAAACCGCGCCGCAGACGGCGCCGCCTCTGCCAATGACCGCGTCGGAGATGGCCGTGAAAGCCCCGCCGGAGGTCGAGCGGCGGAGAACCTCCGCCGAGCGGTGCGTGGCGGCAAAGAAGCGCGGGCGGCCCTCCTCCTTAAAATTCCCTTCGCGCCGCAGCGGGCAGACGTGCGCGCATATCCCGCAGCCGACGCAGCGTTCATGGTCGATGACCGGATAGAGGAATCCCTCCTCGTCGGGCTCCATCCTGATCGCGCGGCGCGGGCACCTCGCCTCGCAGGCGCAGCAGCCGCAGCAGTTCTCCTTGTCCTTATAGACCGTATTCATACTTATTCTCCCTCTCAACAGAGCCCTCGGCCCTTAGATATCTCATATACTCAAAGAGCAGATAGGCCGACATGAAGATCCAGCCTACGGCGATTGCCACGGCGACCGCCTCCATCGCGAGCGTTCCGGCCAGCGCGTACGCCAGCGCGACCCGCACCGGTATCTGGATGATCGTTGCGTAAAAGGTGACGTCCATCCGTCCGATGCCGCGGAAAAAACCCTGAAAGGAGTTGCAGTATGGCGAAAGGAGGTAGAAGAGGCTCATCACTTTCAGATAACGCGTCCCTATCGCGATCGCACGGCTGTCTCCGGCGTTGAGAAAAACCGCCGCGAGCTGCTCCGGCACGGCGAAGAGCACGAGCGCGCAGAGGGCGGTGGCGGCGAAGTTGAGATATATCGACTGCCGCAGCCCGAGCCGTACGCGGTCCTCCCGGCGCGCGCCCCGGTTCTGCGAGACGAACATCATCAGCGACGAGGCGAGGCTGTCGCTGGGGGTCATCACCAGATTGTCGATGCGGCTGACGGAATTGAAGGCCGCGATCGTATCTATTCCCAGCGGGTTGACCGCCCCTTGAATCAGGAAAATTCCGATGTAGAGCACCGCCTGCTGAATGCCGGATACCGAGCTGTAGGAGGCCGTCTTTTTCAGCAGCGCAAAGTCTATCCGTAAGAAGTTTCCGCCGGGACGCAGCGCCGGTATCTTAAAATAGATATATATCAGGCAAAGCAGCGCCGCGGCCGCCTGTGAAATAACCGTCGCCCAGGCCGCGCCCTCCACGCCCGCGCCCATGTTCTTCACAAAGACGACGGCGAGGACGATGTTGAGCAGCGAAGAAAAAATCAGAAAAATGAGCGGTACGGCCGATTCGCCGACGGCGCGCATCGCCGAGGCGAGATGGTTGTAAAGAAAGGCGAATAGAAGCCCCGCGAAAATGATTCGCAGATAGGAGACGGCCTGCGGCATGATCTCCGGCGGCGCCTGGATCAGCAGGAGCGCGGGCCTGATGCAGAGCATCCCCGCCGCGGAGAGCAGCAGCGTGAAAAGCAGCCCCGCCGTCAGCGAGGTCGCCACCTCGTCCTTTAACTTTTTTTCATCGCCCGCGCCGAAATACTCCGCCATGAGCACCGAAGCCCCCATCGTCATCCCGACGAGGAGGAACATCATGATGTTCATCACCGGAATCGCCGTGCCTGCCGCCGCGAGCGCCTCTTTGCCCAGATAACGCCCGACGATGACGGAATTGACCACGCCGTAAAGCTGCTGAAAGATATTGTCGAGCATCAGCGGGACGGCGAATATCACCATCTGCCCCCCGACGCTTCCCTTGCTCATATCGCGCATTTAAGCCGCCTCCTTTGATTTTTAATAATCATAAAATAATATATATGACTTGTATAAATCATAATAATGGTTATTTGATTTTTGTCAAGCAAAAATTATTATGTTTGATTTATAAAAATCATATATAATAGTGACATGATGCAGAGAGGAGATGCGAAGGATGGATAAAACAGCCGAAGAGCGCGCGGCGGCGGCGAAGCTGACGGAAAATGATAAAAGGGTGCTGGACTTTATCATGGCGAACCGGAGGAGCGCCTGTTTTCTCACCTCGAACGAGATCGCGGCGCAGCTTGGCGCGAGCCCTTCGTCGGTGGTGCGCCTCTCAAAAAAGCTGGGATACGACAACTTCGCGGCTTTCAAGCGCTCCCTGCAGGAGTCGGTGGCGGGGGAGGCGTCCTTCCAGGCGCTGCCGGTGCCGTACGAGAAGATAAAAGATTATGAGAACCTGCCGGACGACGAGATCCTGGCGGCATATACGAACAATACGCTGAAAAACCTCCGCGGCGATACGAACGCGGAGAACAGCCGGAAGATCATCGAGGCCGCCGATATGATATCGCGTGCGCGCCGCGTCTTTATCGTCGGCTTTCGCACCTGCGCCGGCTTCGCCTCGATGGTGGGGGTGATGCTGACCTGCGTGCGTCCCGACGTCTTTCTTGCGGGAAACGGCAATCCGCTGATCGACTCCCTTATCGATATGAGGGCGGACGACCTGATGATCGCGATCTCCTTCAAACGCTACTCCAGCGAGGCCGCCTTTGCCGCGCAGATGGCCCATGACGCGGGCTGTCCCGTGATCGCGATGACCGACAGCTACGCCGCCCCCATAGCTAAAGGCGCGTCAAAGGTCATCATCAGCAACACCGGCAACATGGGCTTTTTCGACTCCTACGTGAGCTTCGTGGCAAACATGGAGAAGATCCTCGTCCTCGTGAGCAAGCGGGACCGGGAGGGCAACGAAGCGAGGCTCGTCAAGATGGAAAAATACATGCGGATCACGGGGCAATATTAGCTCTGTACGGCTTGGAGAAATATTCCGCCGGTACCTCCGGCGTCCTGTTCCGCGTTACGTCAAGGAGATATCAGCCTCTAACATTTCCGACGTCAGGCGCCGCGCTGCCCTCTGAGCTGCCTGCGCCTCAAAAGCCAACAGCTCAAGGACTTCTTGCGTTCTCCTCGTCATAATGGTCGTTTTCCAGCCTTGTCCTGAGATTACCTGCGGACGCCGGGCAAAAACGGGAGCTCCGATACCCGCGCCGTGTCTGCGTACGGCTAAGATTCGGAGCTCCCGTTTTATGACGCGAATTGTGCGTACAGGCGCCGATTTAATAGAGCGTATCCGCAGCGGCGCCTGCCGCGGCCCATCCGGGGACCGGCGGCAGCTGCTCGTCTTCCGGTTTCAGCGGCACGTCGATGAGGCAGGGGCCGTCCGCGGCGAGGCACTTCCTGAACGCCGCCTCAAATTCGCTCATGCTCTCTGCGCGGCAGCCCGCCAGGCCCAGCGACTCGGCGAATTTGACGTAATCGACCTTTGCGAAGTCGGTGAACTGGCGGAAGTTTGGCGTGATTTCCGCCTTGGTGTGTACGCGCTGGGTGCCGCGTATCCAGCCGAAAGCCCCGTTGTTGAAGAGGACGTAGACGATCTTCAGCCCGAGGCGCGCCGCCGTTTCCAGCTCCGCGCCGCAGAAGCCGAAGCTGCCGTCGCCGACAAGCCCCACCACGGGGGCCTCCGCCGCCGTGCCGCAGCGCGCGCCCATCGCCGCCGGTATCGCGTAGCCGAGCGCGCCCATAGAAAAGTTATAGGCGGCGCGCCGGCCCGCGCGCGCGATGCGCAGGAAGCAGGAGGAATAGATCGCGGGGCTTCCGGGGTCGACGGCGAAGAAGGTCGTGTCAGGAGCCAGCCTTTCGATCGCGCGCACGAGGGACAGCGGATGCGGCTCGTCGCCGCAGCGCGCGATAACGCCCTCCAGCTTCTTCTCGTGCGCCGCCTTTTCCAGGGCGCAGCGTTCGCCCCACGCGCTCCTGTCTGGGCCCGGCGCTCCTTCCAGCGCCGCCGTGAGCGCCGTGAGCGTCTCGCGCGCGTCGCCGAAGAGGGGCAGCGCGTCGTAGTTATTGCCAAGCTCCCGCTCGGCGATATCTATCTGGATGAATTTCTGCCCCGAGGCGGGCGAAGGGATCTGCCAGCTGTCGGTATTTGCGGAATCGGTGTTTGTCGCGGCGAAGAGCACGACGTCGGCCTCGCGGATCATCCTGTTGTTCCATGCGCGTCCGCCGCGCGCGCCGACGACGCCCATCGAGAGCGGTTCATAATCGTTGAGGCAGCCTTTGGCGTTGATCGTCGTGCCTGCGGGCATCTGGAGCAGCTTGGAAAGGCGCGCTGCCTCTTCCCAGGCGGAGGAGTGGACGACCCCCTGCCCGCAGATCATCACGGGGCGGCGCGCCGAGGCGAGCAGCCTCGCCGCCTCCGCGACGTCGGCCGCCGCCGCGCTGTTCCGGCATCCGGGGAAGGCGGAGTAGCGGCTCTGCGCGTAAAGGTCGCTCTCTGCCACGCCGCCCTCGAGGGTATTCATCGGAATGCGGATATGGACCGGTCCGGGCCGTCCCGTCGTCGCGGTGCGGAAGGCGCGCCGGAAGAGGTGCGGAATCTCGGAGGCGTCGGTGACGGTGAAGGAATCCTTCGCGACGCTTTTGAACAGCGCCGACTGGTCAAAGCCGGTCAGCATGTTTTTCGGCCCCGTTTTGAGGTCGATGTCCGTCGTCATTACGATGAGCGGCACGCAGGACTGAAAGGCCTCGACGACGCCGGGCACCATGTGCGTCGCGCCGACGCTCGGTCCCTCGCAAACGCCGACGCGGCCGGTGGCTTTAGCGTAGGCGTCGGCCATAAAGACGGAGTTTCTTTCGTCTCTCGTGAGATGATACCTTATTTCGGGAAACTCCTCCCAGGCTTTGTAAAGACTCAGCGTCGTCTCGCCGGGCAGGCCGAAGACGTCGGTCACATTGTAGGCCTTGAGCATCGCAAGGATGGCTTTGCTTGCTTTCATCATATCTTCCTCTCTTGCGGCAGATTTTTTGCAAAATATTATTCATCATAAATGATGAATTAACTGACAGTAGATTACCTAAATAATTCTGTTTGGTCAATAGCGCGCAAAAAAACTTTTGCTTACAGAATGCTGAAAACGCGAAAATTATGGTATTTAAGCGATCTTTTGCGTCTTTATCCGAAAGGTTGAAATATGATTGACGACGCCTTATGGGAACCTCAAGCTAATCTTTATTGATGAATGAATAGTCGTCGCGACGGGGCCGCGCGCGCCTCGCCGTTTTTCTAGAGTCTGTTACCGGCTCCTGAGGCATTATTTTATGGGGGAAGCGTCAAAGGCCCGCATTCATTTTCTATTACTTTATTTTAAAAATATTTCAAATCTAGACAATTTATAACTTGACAATAACAGTCTAAGTATAAGATACTTACAAAAGTTATAATTTAAGTAGATTCACTGAGCGATGATAAAGTAAAAATATGGAGGCAAAACATCCATGGGAAAGAACGATGTAACGGATATTTACTATAATGCAACTATGTTGCGGGGGGGGGGCGCCTTCTTCTCTAACGGCTCTATACCCTCTGCGGCTTGACCGCGCCGCACGCGCGGAAAGTTTTTTACCCTTCCTCCATTGGTTAATTTTCACTAAGTATCGAGAAATATACAAAAAAATTCAGACCGCCTTTAGGCCGTTCACGCCAAAGGGCGCTGCTTCCGCGCTGTCTTTACGCTCACTAATTCAGCGCGCCGCGTCTTCCGCGCGCAAAACAACAAAACTCCATCGCTTGCGGCCCAGCGTTTTGCAAACCTAGCCTATATTCAGAAAAACAAAAGCGAAGACCCTGATGCACGCCGCTGGGAGCGCATCGTTTGCCTTTTTATCCACAACTAATGTTTGGTCGTGCGCAAGGGAGAGATATTTATGAAAAGCTGTTGTAATTTTTACCTAAAGAAAATCTTCGTCAAAAAATGTGAAAAAAACAAGCCCGTAATGAACAAACGCGGCGCTCATGCCGGTACCGATATTATCACAATTCCTGACAAGCGTTTTAGAGATAAATTTTTTATTTTTACGGCGTTATTTTTATTAACGGCAATGCTTGCGTTTTCAGCCGAAAATGCTTTTGCGGCCGGCACGGAGATCTATGTCAATTCAGCGGACAACGGCATAACGATAACGTCGCCGGACGTTCGCGTTGTGGCGACAAACGCCGAAAACCTTATCAATTCAAAGAACAACGCCACACTTGAAGTATCCGGCGATGGGAATTCCGCGACGATAAGCGGCAGCGGAGTAAACGTGCTTGGTGTCAAACAAAACGGCACTAACGGTTACGCCGTGCATGTCAATGGCGGCACGCTCAGCAGTGACCTTAAGCTTGACATAACGACGCAGTCCGGCGGCTTCTACCACGGGATAAATGTGGAAGGGGCGGGTAAAATGTACGTTTCGAACGATGTCGCGGTTAAAGCTCATGGTTCGGCTACCGGAGCTACTGAGGGCTCGGCGGCCATCGTTGTAAAATCGAACGACAGCCGGCTGATCATAGGAGGCAAACTCGATATCGACACCTATGGCGAACACTCGGACGGCCTTGTAGTCTACAACGGCAGCGCGACCGTGGCCGGCGATACAAATATTGAGACTCATGCGACAACACCTGCGGGTGACAACGCCTCCTCTCAGGCGATACAGATACTTTGGGGCGGAACGGCGCATTTGCAGGGACAGACTAATCGAGTGGAGACACACGCTGATAGGGCGACGGCCATACAGCTTAATAATCCTGGGGGAGGAACGGGAAACAACACTTTTATAGCCGACCACGACCTCACCGTCGTCACGTCGGGCGACGAGGCGCGCGGCATTGGCGTTTTGAGCGAAAACGGCCGGGTTGAGGTCGGAGGCCGGGCGGATATTACAACCGCCGGCACGAATGCCATCGGTATTTTGCTAAACGCGGCATCGGCAGCCGGCGGCTTTGGCGAAACAAAGATAGCCACAAAGGGGACTGGAGCTAATGGCGTCCACATCGCCAGTGCCGGGAAAAATGCCGCGGCTTCTTTTGACGTTCTGGAGATATCTACCCAGGGAGAAGGAGGGTACGGCGTTTTCGTAGTAGGAGAAGGCGCTTCCGTAGAATCAGGGGCGACAAATATAACGACGGCGGGCGTCAATGCCGGCGGCATTTTGCTAAGGGCGGCATCGGCAGCCGGCGGCTTTGGCGAAACAAAGATAGCCACAAAGGGAACTAAAGCTAATGGCGTTTACATCGCCAGTGCCGGAAAAGATGCCGCGGCTTCTTTTGACGCTCTGGAGATATCTACCCAGGGAGAAGGAGGGCACGGCGTTTTCGTAGAAGGAAAAGGCGCTTCCGTGGAATCAGGAGCGACAAATATAACGACGGCGGGCACGGATGCCATCGGTATAATGATAGATGCAGATTCATCGAGGGGAAACTTTGGCGCGACTAAGATAGAGACCGCTGCGAGCGGGAGCCATGGCGTGCTTATACAAAGGAATGCGACGCTTACCGTAGCCAGCGCCGACATATCTGCCCATGGAGCAAAGGCCATAGGCGTGCGCATAAACGGGACGGCGTCGGCCGGCTTTGGGGAAACGGCTGTAACCACAGAAGGAGAAAATGGACATGGCGTGTACTTGTATAATTCTGGCAAAGGCTCTTTTACCAGCGCCAACATATCCGTAAGCGGAGCAAGCGCGTCCGGTGTGCGCATAGAAAATACAGCGTCGGCCGACTTTGGGGAAACGGCTATCACCACGGAAGGGACAAGAGGGCACGGCGTGTACTTGCGCGCCTCCGGCAAAGGTTCATTTGGCACGGCGAAAATAACCACCAGCGGGAATTACGCTTTCGGGGTATATGAAGAGAGCGGAAACGGAGCGGCGGCCGTGTTTGACGGCGTGGAAATAGAGACTAAGGGCAAGGACGCTTATGGCGTGAGCATTAACGGAAACATGATAAATTCGCTCACTTCTTTGGGCGAAGCCGACATCAAAACAAGCGGTTCGGGAGCGGCCGGGCTTATTGTAAAAGGCGCGAACGCAATCGTATCGGCTGACAAATTGTCTGTTTCCACCGCCGGCAATAACGCGAGCGCGGTCCAGGCAACCGTGGATTCCGCACGGCTGGATTTCAATTTCTTAAAAGCGGAGACGCAGGGGAGCAAGGCGCACGGCATCGACTCGGTTGCCAGAGTGACGGGCGGTACCGTCAATATAGCAACAAACGGGAGCTCCGCACACGGCATAAGGGTCGCAGGCACGAACGGCATCGTCACCGCGGGCGGCGGTTCGATAACGGCGAGCGGTGCGAACTCGGCGGCAATGGCGATCGAGAGCGGCGGCACGATAAACCTCACAGGCGTAACGGCCTCGGCGCCCACCACAAATCAGCTTCTTACAGCCACAGGCGACGGAACGCTGAACGCGTGGTCGAGCACGCTGACGGGGAATGTGAATCACTATGAGGCCGGCGGAGTGCCAAGCGCTCTCGACATGCATCTCAGAAACGGTACCGTGCTGACGGGAGCGATGTACTCGCCGGCGATCAACGTCAACATCGACGGCACGTCGGTGTGGAACGTGACGGCGGACTCCAACCCCGATGGCGTCTTAAACAACGCGGGCACGATAAACTTTGGCGCAAGCGTATCGGACGGCTTCAAACAGGTGCGTGTGTCGGACTACAGCGGAAACGCCGCCACAAGCAAACTGCTCATGAAGACGGACATAGGCAGCGCGGCGGACACGGACCAGATATACGCTGCCAACCAGGCGACGGGCGGCAGCGCGATCACGATATACAACACGGCCAACGCCGGAGTTGAACGCTCGCAGGCGCTGCTGCTGGCGGACAACGGCGGCGGCTCGACCCTCACGCTCACGCGCTGGGACGAAGAGGAGGGCGGCGTTAAATACCTCCACGCAGGCGCCTGGCGCTACGGCCTTGTCAGAGAAACGACGGCAAGCGGCGCGGAAGAATGGTTCCTCAAACGCGGCGACCTCATCCCGCCCACGCCCGACCCTGATCCCGATCCAGACCCCGATCCGGACCCTGATCCGGAACCGCTCCGCCCCGTAGGCCTCACGACGACGGGCCAGGCGATAGTGGCGGCGGCCTTCCTCCACGACGTCTGGTACACGGAAACCAACACCTGGAACAAACGCATGGGCATCTACCGCGACGGCCTCTGGAACGGCGGCCTCTGGTTCACCGGCGCCGCCAAC
>JAEXGR010000008.1 GCA_023450745.1 Synergistota bacterium | reverse complement strand
TGACGAGGCGGCGCGAAATGCCGCCGTTGCACATCAATGCGCCCGCGAGGATGAAAAAGGGAATCGCCAGCAGCGGGAAAGAGTCCAGCCCCGTCACCGACTTCTGCGCGAGCATCAGCATCGGAATATCCGAGGTCAGCCACATGGCGATGCCCGTCGAAAGCCCCAGCGTGATGCCGATGGGGATACTGAGACCGATGGTGATGATCAGCAAAGAGAAGAGAATCAACGCTTCCATCTTATATCATCTCCTCCAATTCTTCCTCTTTCTTTTCCGAGCCTACAGGCTCTCCCTTATAGATCTTGTACATTTCCACAATCAGCCGGATGCACATCAGGCCGCAGCCGACGGGGACGGAGGCGTAGGGCCAGGTCATGGGGATATCCATGGCGGCGGAAGCCTGCCCCGTATCATAAATAAAAATGACGAGCTCGGTTCCCAGCCATGTGAGAATGAAACTGAAAATAAACCAGACAATCAGGACAAAATATTCAAAATACCTGCGGTTTGTTCCTTTGATCATATTGGCGAACATCTCGACGCGGAAGTGGCTGCGCTCCTTCACGGCGTAGCTGGCCCCGATCCAGGAGAGCCAGAGGAAGATAAAGCGCGCCAGCTCCTCGCTCCAGGAGAGCGAGTTGGAAAAGACGTATCTCATGACGACCTGGATGAAGACGAGAACGGTCATAATCGCCATCGTCCAGACGCAGAAATACTCTTCAAAATTATCGAAAAACTTCTTGACGGTCATCGTGGTAACAACCTCCTGCGGCGGCTATAAAGCGCGTCCCTTTATGCAAGGGACGCGCGTGGGTTTTGCTTAAGGTCTGGAAAAATTACTTCTGGACCTTTCTGGCGATATCCATGATCTCCTTGCCGAGATCCTTTTCAAACTGTGAGTAGACCTTCTTCGTCGCTTCTACGAAGGGCTTCTTCTGCTCCGGCGTCAGCTCGTTCGCTTTCAGTCCGGCCTTGGTGACCTTGGCTTTAAAGGCGGCTTCTTCCTTCTCGAGGCTGGCGCGCTGCGCCGCGATCGCCTTGTGGGCCGCGTCGACGACTACCTTGCGGAGGTCGGCGGGAAGCTTGTCCATGAACTTCTTGTTCGCGATAAGGATTTCGTAGGAGAAGACGTGCCCGGTCTCGGAGACGTACTTCTGGACTTCGTAGAATTTACCGTCGTCGATCATCGCGTAGGGGTTTTCCTGCGCGTCTACCGTTCCCTGCTGCAGCGCCGTGTAAAGCTCGCCCCAGCTCATCGGGGTGGGGTTCGCGCCGAGTTCCTTGAAGAAGGCGATGTGCATCGGGTTTTCCATCGTGCGGATCTTGAGTCCCTTGAGGTCCGCGGGGCTCTTGACGGGACGCTTGCTGTTCGTCACGTGACGGAAGCCGTTCTCCTGATAGCCGAGGACCTCGAAGCCCTTCTTCTGCAGGTAGGAGTTGAGTTTCTGTCCGAGCTCGCCGTCTACCGCCTCAAAGGCCGCCTTTCTCGTCGTGAAGAGGTAGGGCAGGTCGAGGACCTGGATGCGCTTGTCGAAGCCGGCGAGAGCCGAGGTCGAGGGGATGGCCATCTGGATCGTGCCCATCTGTACGCCTTCGCAGAGCTCGCGGTCGCCGCCGAGCTGCGCGTTCGGGTAAAGTTCTACTTTGATCTTGCCCTTTGAGCCGGTATCCACGTCCTTGGCGAAGGTCTTCATCGCCTGCATCGTCGGATGGGTATCGGAGCCGATATAACCGACTTTGATCGTGTACTCAGGAGCCGCGAAAGCCGCGCTTGCCGCCATAATGGCGATGAACATCACTGCTGCCAGAAGTTTTTTCATATTTTTGTTCCTCCCTGTTTTTTGTTTTTACTGAAAAAATCCAAAAAGCGACGCCGTCTTGAGATCAGTCTGACGTTTTGCCTCCTTTCCATACGCGTACCTCCTGAGCGTCCGCGTCGACTTCCACATAGTCGCCGTCCTCGATGACCTCGTACGGGTCTTTTTCGAGGCGGTCGACCATCGTAGAGCCGACCATGACGGCGGAGGAGACGATGACGGGTTCGGGGACGTTTATAATGATCGCCGCGGGCAGGTTGTTTCTCACCCACAGCTGGTAGAAACCGTCCGCCTGGACTACGGAGCTTCCCTTGCCGGACTCGAGCACGAGGATTTTGCCGGCGATGCTTTTGCCTTCGATCGCGTGGTTTCTTTCAATGACGGTGCCGGTGGTCGGGTCGGTGAGGTAGAAGCACATCGCGTCCTTTGATACGACGGCTTCGCCCGCGCCGGAGCCGCGGACGATTGAGCGGCACTTGTATACTTTCATGTTGTCAGCCATTAGTCGAGCCTCCCTTTTACTGCGGCGTCTATGCACTGCGACAGCCTGCGGATGGCGAAGGGCTGTCCGCGGCGTTCTCTGTAATAGGCGCACTTCGGTGAGTCGGTCACGCCTAAAGCTCCCTCAAATGATTTCCAGCAGGGTTCGTCGATGCAGGTGTCGCCCACCATGCGTACGCCGAGGAGTTCCAACCTCTGGCGCAGGTGCGAGCGCTCCGCGAGTTCGACGGCTCCAGACTCCGCGAGAATCCAGAAGGCCGTGTCGTTGCAGACATGCCGGCCGGCCAGCAGCTTTTCGACGTCGAGCAGCTGGTTGTAGGTGTAGTGCGGGCAGCCGAGCATGACGAGGTTGATCTTCCCGGTGGCGGGGGTGAGCATGTCCTCTCTGTCTTTGAGATCTTTGTCGGTCAGCACGCATTCGGGCGCGGGGACTTTTTTACCGCCGAAGGCCGCTTCGATCGTCGGCGCTTCGGGCGTGATCCCCACCATGTGGTACATCGCGACCGCGCCGCTCGTGGCGGCTTCCGCGCCGAAGTAGAGGAAGTCTTCCTGGGTCGGGCGGAGGGGCTTCTTGAATCTGAGCACGGGGATGCGGTAGCCGGCGATCTTGCCCAGGCAGTGGCCCAGGATGCCCCAGTCGTAGCAGCTCTCGAGGTTGGCGTCGACGTCGACGAGGAAGTCTCCGTATCTGTTTTCGTCGATGTGGTAGCCGTAATAGGGCGTCTTGCCGATTACGGCGGCGGCGAGAGCGCTCACCGAGGATTCGCGGTTGGAGCGGGCGCCGAGGGCGCCGTTGACATAGGGAGTGGCGCTGGATTCAGAAAAGGCCACATGCTCGCCGAAGAAGGGAACGTTGGAGCAGACGCCGGGCGCGCAGTGGTATGTGAGCTTCGCGCCGATACGGCGGTAGGCGTCGCCGGTGCGGTCCGCAAGTTCCAGCTCTTCCTTCGTCACATCAAAAAACTTGGTCAGATAGTTCGTGTCCCAGTAGGGATTGGTCGTCGGGGGCACCGCGCAGGTCGCGCCGCCGTTTACCAGCAGCTCGCACCAGTAGGTGTCGCCCTCCTGCCCGCTCAGGGCCACGTGGGCGCGTTTTACGGGGATGAGCTTTTCCGCGTCGAAGGTGAGGCCGAGCGCGTAAAGCATCTCCATCGCCTTCTGCTTACCGGCTCCTTCAGCTCCGTCAAGGATCCGTTTTTCTTCGTCTGTTAAAAACATTTCATTCCGCCTTCCTCTACAGTTGTATTTCTTTTTGCGAGAGTCTCTTTGTTATATAAGCTTATATAAGTTTTTCCCGCGGGTGGTTATGGTTATCCGCGTTTTTTTAAAACGGGCAGGGAGACGCCCCCCTGCGGCAGAATGCCGACCGTGGCCGCCGGGTTCTCGGAAAGCGCTCTGTCCAGCGCCTCCTGGATGCTGGCGGCGCGCTCGTACCGCATGTTGGCGATCTCTGCCGCCGAAAGCCCTTCGCTGACCAGATAGACCTTCGCGCGGGCCAGCGTCCTCAGACTGCCGAGCGCGACGACGGCGGAGATGACGTCCGTTTCCATATCGTAGGGAGAGGAGGCCTTGATCGCGCCGACGGTCTCTTCGACCGACGAGCCGAGCCAGTGCGCGTAAAGCGGGTGATTATGGCCCATCCCTTCATAGCAGGGGGCGGCAAGAATGATCGCGCCTCCCGGCTTGACGGCGAAATACGCCGCCGTGAGGCCCTTGATGCCCTGCCAGTAATCCATGTCCGCGGGAGAGGAGCTGGCGACGACGATGTCCGCCTGTTCGTCCATTTCCACGCTGTAGGATTTTCTTGCGAGTTCGACGCCCGCGCGATGCGCTTTAAAATAGTCGCCGCAGAAAATGCCGGCGATCTCGCCCTGATAATTTTTAACGATGTTGATGATGAAGGCCAGCTTCGCTACCTCTCCCACCGCGTCGATGCCGGCGCGGCAGGGGTTGCCCTCCGCCATGCCCAGCGGGATGTCGGGGCAGAAGCCCGCCGCGCGGTGCGTCGCCTGCGTCGTTACGAAATCGCAGATGCCGGGCTGTACGATCTTCGCGCCGCCGGAGAAGCCGGCGTCGCTGTGCGGCACGATATTGCCCACGCCGATAAGCAGGTCCGCCGCGAGCGCGAGTTTGTTGATATGCACCGGCAGCTTGTATCCCGCGACCTCTATCTCGCCGAGGTCGGCGATGAGGCTTTTGTCCGTCGCGTCGTGCTGGACGACCTTGAAACGGCGCACGATCTCTTCTCCCAGTTTTTCGCGCACCTCTTCGTCCGTCATCACGCGGTGGGTTCCCGGCGCGGTGAGGAAGGTCACCGCCGTGTCGGGAACGCCGGCGCGGTTGAGATAATCAACGACTATGGGGAGGATTTTGTCGAGCGGGGTCTCTCGCGTGTTGTCCTCGACGAGGAAGACGATGTTTTGTTTGCCTTTTGCGAGGCTTGCCAGAGAGGCGGACGATATTGGCGAATCAAGCGCCTTGAAAAGCTCTTCCCGCAGGTCTTTAACCGCGGGCAGCGCCGTCATCTCTCCGGAAAAAAGAACTTTGTGTCCCCGCGTATCAAATTCAAGCGAACTATTCCCATACGGAACGCGATATTTCATCGCCAACGCCTCCTAGGTGAATAATTTAAAAATCAGTGTGCTTTAGGTACTCCGTCTGTATACAAAAATAATTTAAAATTCTCGAAACTTACCTATTCAAATGATAAATACACAATGAAAACGCCCTGTCCTATGGGAAGAATGATAATGCCCCCGTTATGAATTGTCAATATAACTATCGCAGGAACATTCGCGGTCTTTTTTTCAAAAAAATGATGGACAAAAATATAAAATACGCTATAGTTCTTGTATACAGGTACGTAAAAATTTAAGGAAGGGATACGCGATGACGGACCATCCACCGGAAAATAATAGCTGGATAAAAGCCTACGACTGGATAAAAGAGGGCATAGACTCCTGCCGCTTGAAGATGGGAGAGTCGCTTCCGGAGACATTTCTCGCGCGGGAGATCGGCGTCAGCCGCACGCCGGTACGCGAGGCGCTGCGCGTCCTCGAACAGGACGGCTATATAAAGATAGTTCCCAAGAAGGGGGCCTTCGTCTCCGAGATCTCGCTTGTGGACGTGCGCGAGATATACGACATAAGAAAGCTGCTGGAGCCGTTCGCCGCGCTGTCGGCGGCCAACCGGATTCCTGACGGCGACATCGTCAAGATGACTGCCGACTGGGAAGAGCTGAACCGTTCTTTTAAAAGGGGAGAGCTGGTGGACCTCTCCAGGGTCGCGGACTTGGATATACAGCTCCACTTTGCGATCGCCAACTACGCGACCAACAAAAGGATCGGTGCGATACTGACGGCCTATCACGTGCAGATCAAGCGTTTCCAGCGCCTCTCCGTGCAGTCCCTTGCCGACACGCAGAACTCCATCGACCAGCATCTGATAATATTGAAATGCCTCAAAGAACGCAACCCGAAAGCGCTGCACCAATGTCTGTATGAGCACGTCGTCAACAGCGAAGGCTTTATAATGAAGGATTATTTTCTGAGATAAAATGGCGTCCGCCGCCTTCCGCCGCCGCGCTTTGCTTACCGCCGCGCTTGCCGCGCTCCTGTTTGGCGCAAGCGGCGCTTCCTTCGGCGCGGCGCTTGCGCCATATCGGTTTGAAGGAAAACTTTTAAACGGCGGCGGCGTCAACGGCAAGGACATCTCCGCCGCCCCCGCAAAAAAGCCGCCGCCTTTGCGCGGCTGTTCTGCGGGAGCGGCCTTTTTCGTACCGCCGGCCGCTTGCGCTGCGCTGCGAAAGCGCCGCCGCCGCATAAATAGACGCCAGGATGTATAATAAAAACGCTCCGCGCTGGCGGCGCGCATTTAAAATATTAAGAGACAACGGAGGCATAAAGATGACGACCAGAGTAAAATTTCCCAACAGCCGCATGGCTTCGATCAAGATGTCGGGCGGCATTCGCGAGATATTGACCCGCTCCGAGGAGATGGAGCGCGAGGGACGCAGCATTATTCACATGGAGATCGGCCGGCCGGATTTCGATTCGCCGCAGTGCGCGAAAAAGAGGACGATCAGGGCGCTCGAAGAGGGCAACGTGCACTATACCGATATGGCGGGGGCCTATGACCTCCGCTGCGCCGTCGCCGACAAATACCGCCGCTGTAACGGCATGGATTATGTGGACGCCGACAGGAACGTCGTGATCACCAACGGCGCGATGGAGGCGCTGACGGCGACCTTCCTTACGCTCTTTGAGCCCGGCGATGAAGTGATCGTCCCCGCGCCCTATTTTTCCGCCTATGCCGACGAGATTGCCATCGCGAACGCCGTGCTCGTCCCCGTGCCGACGAAGATGGAAAACGGCTTCCGGCTCCAGGTGGAGGAGCTGAAAAAGGCCCTCTCGCCGAAAACCAAGGCCCTTTTGATAAATTCGCCGAACAATCCCAGCGGCGCGGTGTTGACGCGGAAAGACCTTGAGGCGATTGCGGCCTTCGCCGCCGAAAACGACATCTGGGTGATCTCCGACGAGTGCTACGAAAAATTCCTCTATGACGGCGAGCATGTGAGCATCGCCTCCCTGCCCGGCATGGAAGAACGCACGGTGACGGTCTCTGCCGCCTCCAAGACCTGGTCGATGACCGGCTGGCGCATCGGCTGGATCATCGCGCCCGCGGCGATGCGCCAGTATGTGAATAAATGCCATCAGAACCTTACCACCTGCGCAAATTCCTTCGCCCAGGCGGGAGTGGTGGAGGCGTTGGCCCACGCGGATGGCGACGTCACGGCGATGGTCGCCGAATACCGCCGCCGCCGCGACATGGTGGTGAAATGGCTCAACGATATTGAAGGCTTTGAGGCGGTCACGCCCGCGGGCGCCTTTTACGCCTTCCCGCGCATCTCGCGGCTTGGCATGGACGGCTTCAAGTTCTGCTCCTGGCTGCTCGAAGAGGCGGGCGTCTCCACCGTGCCCGGCGAAGTCTTCGGCATGCCCGGCCATATCCGCCTCGCCTACTGCCGCTCCTACGATTATATCGAAGAGGGCATGAGAAGGATAAAAGAGGCCGTCGAGGGCCTCGGCCGGTAATATTTTAAGACGCATCCGCCAAAAGGGTCGCGCCGCTATCCGGGCGGCGCGACCCTTTTGGCGGACGCGCGATGTCCTTCTAAGCGAGAATGTCCCATAAAAGCTTCAGCATCAGCAGCGCGAGCACCGTGAGCATCATCGGGCGTATGAAACGCGCGCCCTTCGTCAGCGCGCACTGCGCGCCGAGATAGTTGCCGGCGATGCCGCAGAGCGCCGCGGGGACTGCGACGCCGTACAGGATCGTCCCCGCGAAGGCGAAGGTCATCAGCGAGGCGTAGTTGGAGGCGAGGTTCAGGATCTTCGCGTTTCCCGAGGCCGTCTTGAGGTCGAATTTCATCAGGACCGAGAATGCGATGATCGCGAAGGTGCCCGTCCCCGGCCCGAAGAGCCCGTCATACCCGCCGATCAGCAGCCCGATCAGAAAGGCGAGTGCCGCGGCGCGGCCGCGGTCCACTTCGGCGGAGCGGTCGCAGTCGCCGAGGTTTCTCTTGAGAAAGATGATCACCGCCGCGCAGGGCAGGATGACGAGGAGCATCGTTTTGAGCGTCTGATCGCTGAGCGCCAGCGCCGTCTTCGCGCCGACGGCGGAGCCGATGAAGGAGCCGGCCGCCGCGAGCGCCGCCGCGCGGATGTTGACCGCGCCGCCCCGCCAGAATTTGAAGACCGCGAGGGTGGTGCCGCAGGAGCTCGAGAACTTGTTGCAGCCGAGCGCGAAGTGCGCGGGCATCCCCGTGAAGATGTAGGCCGGCAGCGAGATGATCCCGCCGCCGCCCGCCGAGGCGTCGACAAATCCCGCGAGAAAGACCAAAAGACAGACAAGAATCAATGACAGAGCTGAGATTTCAAAACCGGCGGCCATAAAGGTTCTCCTTAAAATAAAGTCAAATATCGCATATTATATTATAATATAACGTTATAAAAATATACCGCCTTTAAATATTTGGGTGGGAAGAGAGGCGCTGTACCATGGAATACGGCATTATAACTGATGAGATACTTGCGGCGCTGGCGGATATTGTAGGCGTCGCCCATCTTTGGACGACGGAAGAAAAGCGGGAGGCCTGCTCGCGCGACGAAACGACGACGCTGCGCGCCGGCGAGCGGTATCTGCCCGACGCCGTCGTCGCCCCGGCCTCGGCGCGCGAGGTATCCGAAATCTTAAAACTCGCCTGCCGGCATCGGATTCCCGTCACGCCGCGCGGCGGCGGCACGGGGCTTTCCGGCGGCGCGCTTCCCATCTACGGCGGCATCGTCGTCTCCGACGAAAGGCTCAACCATATAATCGAAATCGACGCGGAGAACCTTGTCGCCGTCACGGAGCCCGGCGTCATCACCAGCGAGATAAACGCCGCGGCCGCCGAAAAGGGGCTCGCCTACACCGGTTATCCGATGAGCGTCCTCTCCTGCCATATCGGCGGCAATATCGCGGAAAACGCCGGCGGCGGCAACGCCGTAAAGTACGGCGTGACGATGCGTTATGTGCTGGGGCTCGAGGTGGTGCTGCCGACCGGCGAGATCTTGACGCTCGGCGGCAAGCTGATGAAGGACGTCTCCGGCTACAGCCTGAAGGAGCTCTTTGTCGGCTCGGAGGGCACGCTCGGCTATGTGACGAAGGTCATCCTCCGCCTCCAGCCGCTGATGCAAAACCGCGCCGCGCTGCTCGCCCTCTTCCCCGACACCGGGACGGCGATCAGGGCCGTGCCGAAGATGATGGCGCACGGCGGGCTCGTCCCCTCCTCGATCGAATATATCGACGCCTACTGTTACCGCAAGGCCTGCGGTTTTCTCAACGAGGAGCTGCCGATGGAGGGTGTGGAGGCGGTGCTGCTCGTCGAGGTCGACGGCAGCAATCAGGAATCGCTCGATATGGATATCGAACGCGCGGGCGAGATCCTCTCGGCGGAGGGGGCGGCGGAGATATATGTCGCCGATACGCGCACTACGCGCGAGCGCATTTGGTCCGTGCGCCGCAACATCGACGAGGCGCTGCGCGTGACCGACCCCGTGCAGGCGGACGAGGACATCGTCGTGCCGATCGCCGCGATTCCCGCGGCCGCGCGCGGCCTGCGTGAGATAGAAGAGAAATACGGCGTGCCGATCGCAAACTTCGGCCATGCGGGGGACGGCAATCTCCACCCGACGATCTTGAAGCCGGCGGAGATGACGCTTGAAGAGTGGGAGCGCGTGGAGACTGAAATCGAGTGGGAGATCTTCCGCCTCACCGATTCGCTGGGCGGCGTCATCAGCGGCGAGCACGGCATCGGCAGCAAACGCAAGGGCTATTTCGCCGCGCTCTGCCCGCCGGACAACCTGGCGCTGATGAAGAGGATCAAGCTCGCGCTCGACCCTCATAATATAATGAACCCGGGCAAGATTTTCGATTGATACAGACCGGCGGAAGCGGCGGGCCGCGGAAAGGGGGGCGGTGGCGGCGGGCTGCTTGAAGATAATTTTTTTAAATAATATCAAGAAAGGGTGTAGTAAAAATGGCTGAAAAACCTCAGTACACATCTGCACAGGTTATGCATTTTTTAATACCGTCGCTTATCGGCGCCTTAGTCTTTCTTTTGCCCATCCCGATGAAGGGCAGTCTCAATACCATTCTTGGCATTGCGATCGACTGGGGAAAGGCGATACTGAAGCCGTGGCTGCCGGGAACCGCAATGACGCTCGTCGTCATCGCGGCGCTGGCCTCGCTGTGGGCCACGCTCCGCAAGCCGGAGAAGATCGCGAAGGACCCCTTCTGGGGCGAGCTGCTCATCGTCAGGCCCTTCTGGCTTGTCTCGCGCCTTCTCGGCGCGGCGCTCTATATCGTGATCTTCTTCAAACTCGGCCCCGAGGTCGTCTGGAACATGGATAACGGCGGCACGCCGGCGATCATCCTCGCCCCCGCGCTGCTCATCATCTTCATCGTCCTCGCCGGCGTCGTGCCGCTGCTGACCGACTACGGCCTGATGGAATACGTCGGCACCTACGCGCGTCCCGTCATGGGGCCGCTCTTCAAGCTTCCTGGACGTTCCGCCGTCGACTGCCTCGCCTCCTGGGTCGGCAGCTGCTCGGTCGCCGTCGTTATCACCACCAAGGTGCACGATCAGGGGTACTACTCGGACCGCGAGGCTTCGATCATCACCACGGCCTTCTCGGTCATCAGCATCGCCTACATCTATGTCATGGCGGACTTCGTCGGCCTGCCGAATATGTACTTCCAGATCATGGCCGCCGTCTATGCGGTGACGTTCATCCTGGCGCTCATCATGCCGCGCGTCTGGCCGCTCTCCTCGATGCCCGACACCTTCTCCGGCAAGGCCGGCAAGCAGCGGATCGGCGACGACATCCCGCAGGGATACACGCTCGGCGAATGGGGCCTCAAGCTTGCCGTGGAGCGCGCCGCGAAACAGACGACGGCGATGACGGTCGATTCGGGCGTCAAGACCTTTATTTCGCTCGTCGTCAGCACGATGCCGCTCGTCGTCGCCTGGGGAACGGTCGTCCTCATCATAGCCAACAACACGCCGGTCTTCCAGATCCTCTCCGCGCCCTTTGCCTGGGGGCTTGAGCTGATGAGGATACCGGAAGCCAAAGAGGTCGCGCCAGCCTTTCTGCTCGCCTACGCCGACCAGTTCCTCGCCGCGGTAGTCGGTTCGGGGCGCACGGCGGTCGCCGCGAAGTTCATGTGCGCCTGTATCTCCGGCACCGGGCTCATCTACATGACCGAAGTCGGCGTCCTCATCCTCCAGTCGTCGATACCGCTCGGCTTCTGGAAGCTGACCGGCATCTACTTCATCAGAGCGGTGCTCAGCGTCTTCCTGCTCGCGCCCTTCGCCTGGCTGTTCTGCTAGGAGACGGTGCGCTCGTTCACGGATTTTTACGCAAAATAATGGCGGGCCGCTTGAAGCGGCCCGCCATTATTTTGGATTTTGACCTTATTTGGCCGCCTTAAGCCGTCCGTCTTTCTCGTATTCACTGAGCTGCTTTGAGACTATCGAGGCCAGGCCGAGCAGCGCGACGAGGTTCGGGAAGACCATGATCCCGTTGAAGAAGTCCGCGAGCTGCCAGGCGAGGTCGAGTTGGAGCACCGAGCCGAGCACCAGGAAGACTATGACGATGAGGCGATAGGGCAGAAGTCCTTTTTCGCCGCAGAGGAAGATGATGTTCTGTTCGCCGTAGAAATACCAGCCGATGACCGTGGAGAAGGCGAAGAAGAAGAGGCAGAGCGCCACAAACGGCACGCCGAGCTGCCCGAGGCCGAGGCTGAAAGCCTTCTGCGTAAGCGCGATGCCGCTGGTATGTCCGTCGATCGCTCCCGTTACGAAGATGACGAATGCCGTCATGTTAAGGACGCAGAAGGTGTCGATGAACACGCTGATGATGGCCGCGTAGCCCTGCTCGCAGGGGTGGTTGACCTTAGCCACCGCGTGCGCGTGAGGCGTGGAGCCCATACCGGCCTCGTTGGAGAAGAGGCCGCGCGCCACGCCGTAGCGTACCGCCTGCTTGATCGAGACGCCGATGAGGCCGCCCGTCGCCGCCGCGGGGTTGAAGGCGCCTTTGAATATCATCCAGAAGGCGTGCGGGATCTCTGTGATGTTCATTATAAGAATGATCGCGCCGCCGATGAGGTACATCGCCGCCATTACGGGGACGAGCTTTTCTGTGATCGCCGCGATGCGTCCGATGCCGCCGAAGAAGACATATCCGCCCAGCGCGGCGAGGAAGACGCCTACATAAAGCTTATTCCAGCCGAAGGCGACGTTGCAGGCGTCCGCGATAGAGTTTGTCTGCACCGCGTTGCCGATGAAGCCCAGCGCGATGATGAGCGATACGGAGAAGAAGACCGCGAGGGGCTTGCAATGCAGCCCGTTCATAATGTAGAAGGCGGGGCCGCCGACCACTCTGCCGTCGGGTTCTTTATGCTTGAAGACCTGCGCGAGCGTCGCCTCGGCAAAGATCGTCGCCATTCCGAGGAAGGCCGCGACCCACATCCAGAAGATCGCGCCGGGGCCGCCCATCGCGATGGCCGTCGCCGCCCCCGCGAGGTTTCCCGTTCCCACCTGTCCCGCGATCGCCGTGGTGAGCGCCTGGAACGAACTCATGCCGTCCTTGCCGGCGCGTTTGCCGAAGAGGTTGATGCCGCCGAAGACCGCCTTGAAGGCCTCGGGGAACTTTCTGATCTGGACGAACTTGAGCCGGATCGTGAAGTAAAGCCCCGTACCGCAGAGAAGCGGGATAAGGCACCACAATCCCCAGATAAAGCTGTTGATTTCTGTTACCAGTTGCGTGAGCTGTTCCATAAATAATACCTCCGTGTTTTTGCCGTCCCCCGCGAAGGGAGGTGGAACGGCGAGATTGTGAAGACAATCTCTATTATTCTCTTTAATCCCCCGCATTTAATAGCAAAATTGATGAGATATAAACAAGTATAAAAGCATTGACGAAATCGAAGCGGTTAAAATAAGATTAAATCGATAATTAACATATAAACCTAAATAAAAAACTACGACGTCCCCCGCCGGTTTTGAGCCGTCCGCCGTTTGCAGAGACAAAAAAAAGAGGGGAGCCATAAGCCCCCCTCAGCCGGTGACAATAGTTATTTTGCGTTGCGGCAGTGCGCCATGAGGTAGGCGTCGACAAAATGTCCCTCGGAGCTGCGCATCCAGTCTTTCGCGATCCCCTCGACCTTGAACCCCGCGGCTTTACAGAGCTTCAGCGCGTTTACGTTGTCCGTCGGTATCTCCACCTCGACGCGCTCCATCATCAGCTCGTCGTCCGCGAGCTCAAGAGCCGTGGCCATCAGCGCCTTTCCAAGCCCCTGTCCCTGCCATTTGGGGTCGACGATGATTCTGAGGACCGCCATCCGGCGCAGGAATATCTGGTGGTTGACCTTCAGCAGGACCACGGCGCATATCTCCCGCGGCTCCGTCTCCGTTTCAAGCACGAGCATGTGGTCGAACTGCGTGAGCCCCGCGATCAGCCTTTCCGCGCTCTCCAGCTCTCCGGTGGAGAAGTTGAAGAACCCTCCCTCCGTCACCCTGGCGTTGATGCTGTCGATTTTCCCGGCGTCTGCCGGCGTTACGGGTCTGATCCTCATATCTCGGCTCCCTCTCCGCGAAGTCTTCCCATCAGGTACTCGCTGACGAACTCGCCCTTCACGACGGCGGCGTGTTTTTTCGTCGCCTCCACCATGAAGCCAAGATTTTTATAGAGCTTGATCGCCTTTTCGTTGTCGGTGAGCACCAGCAACTCCAGGCGGTGGAGCATCAGCTCGTTGTCCGCGCGGTCTACCAGCTGTTTCAAAAGTTTGTGCCCGATTCCTTTTTGCTGAAAGTTCGTGTCTACCATCACCGCGATGAAGGCGCTGTGTGAACGGCAGGGCTCTCTGTTCGCGATCAGCACGGAGAAGCCGACGACTCGGCCGTTTTCCACGGCGACAAACCCCCTGTCCCTTCCGGTGAGCGAGCTTAAGAAACTTGCGGTGGCGTCAATCCTTTCGCTGGAAAGGGCGAGCACGCCCTCCCGCACGCCGTTTTGCCTTCTGATGGCGGCAATCGCCTCCGCGTCTTCGAGCATTACAGGTCTTATTTCCAAAATGCCGGACCTCCCGAACATCTATGATGTTTTCTATTGTACTCTAATCGTACCGTAATCGCAAAAAGAAAAAAGCCGGCGGCATACCGGAGACGCCGATTGCGGCGGAGCGCATTTTGCCCCGCAGAGGCGGCGGGTGCAGTCCGCGTCATTTTTGCTCATTTTGGCGCATCCGCGCGGGGCCGGCAAAATTTTTCGCGGCGCTGTGATATCATATTTTGGAAAGGATGTGACGTTTAAAGGATGAAGTATACAAGTACGCGGCATCTGGAAAATATAAATTTTAAAGAGGCCCGCGCCCTCTATAAATCGATGGGGCGGTCCGACGAAGACCTCAAAGGGCCCATTATCGGCGTCGCCAACTCCTGGAACGAGCTGGTGACGGGGCATTTCAACCTGCGTCAGGCAGCGGAGTTCGTCAAGAGAGGCATCTACCGCGCCGGCGGCACGGCGGTGGAATTCGGGGTGATCGGAGCCTGCGACGGCCTTGCGAGCGGGCACGGAGGCATGAAATATATCCTGCCCTCGCGCGAGCTGATCGCAAACGACTTGGAGAGCATGGCGAGGGCCCATAACCTCGACGGCCTTGTAATGCTCGGTTCCTGCGACAAGATCGTCCCCGGGATGCTGATGGGCGCGGCGCGTCTTGACATTCCCGCGATCATGGCCGTCGGCGGCCCGATGCTCGGCGGCGTGGAGTTTGACGGCAGAAAGAGCGATTCTACCTCTCTCTCCGAGGCGGTCGGCATGTTTGAGGCCGGGGCGGCCGGCGAGGCGGCGCTGACGATGCTTGAGGAGGCCTCCTGCCCGGGCTGCGGTTCCTGCTCTTTCTACGGCACCGCGAACTCGATGGGAGCCCTCGCGGAGGCGATGGGCATGTCGCTGCCGGGCTCGGCGCTCATCCCCGCCGTCTACGCGGAGCGTCTGCGGAGTTCCGAGGAGGCGGGCCGCCGGATCGTCGCGCTTGTCAATGAGAATATCACCGCGCGGCGGATCATCACGGAGGACTCGCTGGAGAACGCCGCCGTCGTGATGCTGGCCACGGGCGCTTCGACGAACTGCGTGATGCACCTTTGCGCGATCGCCTACGAGGCGGGGCTTGACCCGCAAAAGATATTCGCGATGATCGATTCGCAGAGCGAAAGGGTGCCGCTCGTCGCGAAGGTGAACCCCGCCGCGAAATACGACATGGAAGATTTTTACCGGGCGGGCGGCATCCCGCAGGTGATGCGCGAGGTGCGGCCGCTGCTTCATCAGGAGGCCCTGACCGTGAGCGGCGCGTCGCTGGCGGACAACATAAAAAATTATCAAAACCCGTACGGCACGGACAGAAACGTGATCAAAAGCATGGAGGCGCCCTTCAGCCGGGAAAAGGGGCTCTGCCTGCTGCGCGGCAATATCGCCCCCGGCGGCGCGGTGGCCAAGCCGGCGGCGATGGCTCCCTCGATGTTCCGTTTTACGGGGCCGGCGCGCGTCTTCGACTCCGAAGAGGCGGCGAACCGTGCGATACTCGCGCGGGAGGTTGAGCCCGGCAGCGTCGTCGTGGTACGTTACGAAGGGCCTAAGGGCGGCCCCGGGATGCGCGAGATGTTCCACGCGATGAAATTCCTCTACGGGACGGGGCTTGCGGAAAAGGTCGCCCTGATAACGGACGGCCGTTTTTCCGGGACCAACAACGGCTGCTATGTCGGCCATATCTCGCCCGAAGCCGCCGAAGGGGGGCCGCTCGCGGCGCTGCGCGACGGCGACATGATCACCGTGGATATAGATAAAAAAGAGATCTCGGCGGCGCTTTCCGGGGAAGAGATCGCCGCGCGGCTCAAAGAGTGGCGCGCTCCCGCGCCCGACGCGCCCGACGGCTGGCTGCGGATATACGCGAAGCTGGCGGCCTCCGCCTCGGAGGGCGCGATGATGAAACGGTAGGGGACCGCTTCCGCAATAAGATTAAAATTTTGCCGTTTATGGCTAAAATTACCACAATACGTATTTTAATCTTGACTTTGCCACTATCTGCGCTATGATATTTATAATGATTTTGATTTAAAAAGGTAATTTCTATAAAACAGAAAGGTGCGATTCAAGATGATCATTGATGCAAAAATGGAAAAGGCGCTTAACGGACAAATTCGTGCGGAGCTGGAGTCCGCCTACCTCTATCTCTCCATGGCTTCCTGGTTTGACGCCAACGACCTTCAGGGCTGCGCCCACTGGATGAAGAAGCAGGCCGCCGAGGAGCAGGAGCACGCGATGAAGATATATGAGTATGTCGCCGCGCGCGGCGGCCGCGTCCTCCTCGAGGCCATCGCCGCCCCCCGCAGCGAATGGAAGAACGCGACGGAGATCTTCCAGCAGACGCTTGAGCATGAGCAAAAGGTGACGGCGCTCATCTACGGACTGGTGGAGACGGCGATGGAGATGAAGGATTACGCGACGCGCGGAATGCTCTCCTGGTTCGTCGAGGAGCAGGTCGAGGAAGAGGAGCACGCGATGGAGATCCTCGCGAAGTTCAAGAAGCTCGGCGAGATCCCCATTTCGCTTGCGATGCTCGACAAAGAGCTGGGCGAGAGAGCTTAAGATCTTAAGAATTACACTGATGTGCCGGGCTTTAAGCGCTCCGGCGCATTTACGTAACGGGCAACGGATAAAAACCAAAGGAGGCAACGAAGATGGGCAACATCGATATGAAAGCGCTCTTTTCCCTGACCTACGGGATGTATATCGTCAGCACGGACCTTGAGGGCAGGCTGAACGGGCAGATTGCCAATACCGTGATGCAGATAACCTCCGAACCGATATGCGTCGCCACCTGCCTCAACAAGGCCAACCTCACGACGGAAATGATCGAAAAGAGCGGCCGCTTTTCTGTCGCGGTCCTCGAACAGGACGTGCCGATGACCTTCATCGGGCAGTTCGGCTTCAAATCGGGACGCGACATCGATAAGTTCGCGAACGTCAAGTACAGCCTTGCCGGCGAGGGCACGCCGCTCATCGAGGAGTGGAGCGTCGCCGCCTTTGAGGCGAAGGTGGTAAAGACGATCGAAATGCCGAGCCACATGCTCTTCATCGGCGAGGTGCGGGAGTCCGTATACCTTAAAGAGGCGCCGCTGCTCACCTACGGCGATTACCATAAAATCAAAAAGGGCAAATCGCCGAAGACCGCCCCGACCTTCGGCTTCAACACCCTCAAGTAGCGTTTTGAAGCCGCTGGAGGAGACGCCGGCCAGGATCGCGAGCCGGGAGATTTTTGAAAAGATATACGGGGATTACAACAGGCGGATCTACGTGTCACCCGATCCGCTTCAGTTTTTATACGACTATGAGGAGACGGCGGACCGCGAGGTGGCGGGACTCATCGCCTCCGGGCTCGCCTACGGCAAGGTCGCGCAGATATTGAAGAGCGTTAAAAAGGTGCTGGACGCGCTTGGCCCCCATCCCGCCGAATATCTTAAAAACAGCGCGCGGCGCGACCACGAGGAGAAGCTCTGCGGCTTCGTCCACCGCTTCACCGACTGCGGCGAGATGTGCGGCTTCCTTGCCGCGACCGGCGAGGTGCTGCGCCGCTGCGGCAGCCTCGAGGCGCTTTTTGTCTCCGGCTACCGGGGGGATATGCGCGAGGCGATGGAGAACTTTGCCGACACCTTCAACCGCTGCGCGGGACGCGATAACATGTTTCTGCTGCCGCGCCCCTCAAAGGGCAGCGCCTGCAAGCGCATGGCCCTCTTTCTGCGCTGGATGGTGCGCCGCGACGACGTTGACCCCGGCGGCTGGCGGGGACTCTCGCCCGCGGAGCTGCTGATACCGCTCGACACCCACATGTTTAACATCACGACGACGCTCGGCCTCTGCTCGTCAAAGAGCGCGAACGGCAAGGCCGCCGCGGAGATCACGGAGAATTTCCGGGAAATATGCCCCGGCGACCCCGTAAAGTACGACTTCGCGCTGACACGGTACGGCATTCGCGAGGAGATGACGGTGGCGGAGCTCTTCGCGAAGTGGCATCTGGAACGCTGATAAACCTTCGGGAAAAATATTGGATAAACGAGAGGACCGCGAGAAGACGCCGCGGTCCTTTTTTCACCGAAGCGGACGCCGCCTGCGAAGCTGTGGAAGCGAAAGGGGCGCGCGGGGCGTATTTCACGCGTTTGCCCTGTTTGTTTGTCCGCCGCGATTTACCGCGCCGCCCCGTGATGCTATAATCTTCCCAAATAAGTAAAGAAGGAGGCTGCGGCTGATGATAAATTCCGTACTCCCCTATTGGGACCAAAACATCGACCTGGACATCGCGCCGTGGGTTCCTTATGGAAAAGATTACTCGCCGGTGACGGTGAACAGGCTCTATAATCCGCTGCTGGGCAGCCTCGCGGGGCTCGCCCTCGAGATGAAGAGCGAGTTTCTCTACCTGCGCAGCTTTCAGAGCGGGAACGTCGGCACGATGGCGCGCCAGAACATGATCGACCCGGGCCGCAACGGCGGGCTGGAGCTCGGCTTTACGATGGTATTCTCCTACTCCGAGCAGCTTGAGCATTCGGTGCTGCCGCTGCTGCACCAGTACCCGGGGCTGATGGCGGGGCTCACCCTCTGCGACATTTGGAGCGAAAACGTCCTGGTGGATGAGTGCAAGGTGCTGCTGCTCGTCAACGAAGACCCCTTTTTCAACGAGGCCGCCTTCATGGAGTCGCTCCATAAGTCGTTCCAGACGTTTACGGGGCGGGAGAACTCAAACCTTTCGTTCTTCGCCGAGAAGTTCGGCTACCGGCGCTTTTCTATCAGCTACGAGACGGACAACCTCACGCAGATGCGGATAACGCAGGCCCTCTTCGATATGGAGCTTGACGCGACGAAGGACGTCCTTGGCCCGGTGCCGGAGCTGAAGATACCGCTGCTGCCGTCTATCGGCTAGGGCGGGGCCCCAAGTGAACACAAAAAGAGCGGGGCTGCGCCCCGCTCTTTCGTTATGGCTTTACCGCGGTGATGAGGGCGCTTGCGGAGACTCCCTCGATGTTTCGCATATCCTCTTCCGTGAGGTCCATGACGCTGCTTTTTACAACCTCCATGTTGATCTCGTGGGGTTTGGTTATCCTTACGCTGACCTGTGTGAAGCCCGCTCTTTGGAGTTTTTCTCCGTACTCTTCCGCCGGAAGAGCGCCCGCCACTCACCCGGACCAGGCGGCGGGGCTGTTTTTCAGCTTTTCCGGCACCTTTTTCATCAGCACGACGTCCGAGACGCAGAAACGGCCGCCATGGGTGAGGACGCGGAAGGCCTCGCCGAAGACCCTGTCCTTGTCCGGCGAGAGGTTGATGACGCAGTTTGAGAGCAGCACGTCGACGCTTCCGTCGTGCAGCGGAATCTCCTCGATGTAGCCGCGCAGCAGCGTGATGTTCCGCATGCCGAGCCGGTCGATATTTTTTCTCGCCTTATCGAGCATCGCCTGCGTCATGTCGAGGCCGTAAACGTGTCCCTGCGCGCCGACGCGCTTGGCCGCGAGCAGAAGGTCCAGCCCCGCGCCGCTTCCGAGGTCCAGCACCCGTTCTCCGGCTTTGAGCAGGGCCGCCTCGATGGGGTTGCCGCACCCGAAGGTCGGCACGGGCAGCTCCCGCAGGGTCTCTTCGTCATAGTTGTCCCGCGTCATGTCGCTTATGGCAAGCCGCTCTCCGGCGCCCCGCGCGGCAGACTCCACCGCCTCCGTATATGCCTGTTTTATTGATTCCCGAATGTCCGCCAAAACAAACACCGCTCTTTCAAAATATTATCGTATTGACACATGTCAATACGATAATATTATAACAATATATTCAAAAGAATCAATGCGTCTATTTGTTTTCAGGCGCGCGGGGAAAACTTTTCAAGAGGCTGCGCGGCGGTTATTTGTATTCGGCGAGCACTTTGAGGAGCTTGGCCTCGTCGATGTTTCCGCCCGAGACGACGACGCCCGTTTTGCGGCCTTTGACGGGAGCCTTTCCGGCAAGCAGCGCCGCGATCCCCACGGCCCCCGCGCCTTCGATCACCTGGTGCTGTTCGCGGTGCATGAAGGCGATCGCCGCGGCCAGCTCTTGCTCCGTAACCTCCAGTATCCCCGAGACGCGGAGCTTCGCGAGGGAGAGGAGGCTTTGCGGGATGCCGCCCGCAAGGCCGTCGGCGAGCGTTTCGCCGTATTCAACCTCTTTTACGAGCCCGCAGGGCCACGAGACGACCCAGGGATTTGAGGCGTCGGTCTGCACGCCCCATATTTCAACGCTTGGGTTGAGTGCTTTAGCGGCGATCGCCACGCCGTTCATGAGCCCGCCGCCGCCCGCGGGCACCAGCAGCAGCTCGATGTCCGGCTCGTCCATGAACATCTCCAGGCCGGCCGTCCCCTGCCCCGCGACGACGGTCGCGTCTTCAAAGGAGGAGACGTAAGTGATTCCGTGCGCCGCGGCGTATTCGTGAGCCGTCTTCTCCGTGAAGTCATAGTCTCCGCCGGCGACGACGAGCTCTACAAATTCTCCGCCCCGCCACCGGATCGCCTCTTTTTTGGTTTCAGGGCAAAGGGCGGGGACGAATATTTTAGTCTTTATCCGCAGCTCCCGGGCGGCCGTCGCCACGCCCTGGCCGTGGTTGCCGCTGGAACAGGTCACCACGCCGAGGGCCCTTTCGCCTGGCGTGAGCGAGTTCATCTTGTAGAGCGCGCCGCGGAGCTTGAAGGAGCCGCAGAGCTGCTGATTTTCAAGTTTCAGGTAGACGGGGGCTCCCGCCTTCGCGGACAGCGCGTGCGAATATTCGGTGGGCGTGCGGCGCACGCGGCTTTTTAGAAATTTATACGCCTTCAGGACATCGGTGATACCGGGGTTTATCGGTAAATTGCTCATCATGAGGCCTCCCTGGGTGAATTGATATATAATAATGTAATATTAACACAGTGTGGAGAATTTTATTCAAAGCTGTATAATCAGTCGCTGTGATTTAATGAATTTCAGCCGGGAGGTGCGTCTGGTGCCGTTAGCGCAAGGAAAGATCAAATACCCGCTCTTGAGGGTCAAGTTGGAAAATATTAGAAGAAACGCGGGTACGATCGTTGAAGAATGCGCCCGATACGGTGTGGACGTCTGGGGTGTTTCCAAGGGCATGTCGGCCTTCCCCGAGGTCGCGCGCGCCTTTGAGGCCGCCGGCGTGAGGACGATCGCGGACAGCCGCCTTGACAATATCCGCCGGATGAAGGAGGCGGGCGTGGGCTGCGAGTTCGCGCTGATCCGCATACCGATGCGTTCCGAGCTGGAGGAGCTTGCCGAGCTCTGCGACTATACGCTTATCTCCGATATGGGCGCCGCCGAGGCGCTTGCCGGTATCTGTGAGAGGCGCGGCAGGGAGGTAAGGTGCGTCGTCATGTTCGACATGGGCGACCTCCGCGAGGGTTTCTGGTTCAAAGAGGCGGCGGCGGTCGCCGCGGGGCTGGCGAAGTTTGCCGGCAGAATGAAGATCGCGGGCGTCGGCGCCAACTTCTCCTGCGCCAGCGGCGTGCTGCCGACGCCGGAGAATCTTGCGGCGCTGGCCGCTTGCGGCGGGGCGTTAGAGGCCGCGCTCGGCCATCCGCTTGCGATATATTCAGGCGGCGGCACCGGTTCTTTCGTCCAGATGAGGCGCGGCAATCTGCCGGAGGCCTTCAATAACCTGAGGCTCGGAGAGGCGATACTGCTGGGACGCGATACCTCCTTCGGCATGCCCCTCGCGGGACTCTCTCAGGATACGATGCGGCTGGAGGCGGAGCTCGTCGAGGCGCGCACGAAGCCGACGCTGCCGGTGGGCGAGATTGGTCATGACGCCTTTGGCAACGTCCCCGTCTTTGAGGACCGGGGAGACCGCCGCCGCGGCATTCTCGCCGTCGGGAAGCAGGACGTCAGCATCGCGGGGCTGGAGCCGCTTGACGCTGGTGTGCGCATCATCACGGCCTCCAGCGACCATCTGCTCGTAGACATCGAGGAGCGTCCTGACCTCAGTGTCGGCGACATCCTGTCTTTCCGCCCCGACTATCCCGCGATGCTGGCGGCCTCGACCTCGCCCTATGTGACGAAGGTTTTTGAGTAAAAGCCGCCGAAAAAATTTTTCTCAAAGCATCCTTTGATTTAAAACGTATATTTTGCTGTGAAAGAACCTGATTTGGTGTAGAATTAGACTACCATATCAGGTTGTTTTTTTATTTATATGCCATCACTATTGAAGGGGAGATATTTTATGTCCACAGGAAGCAAGCGAGACGGTTTCAGTTCCACCCTGGCGGCCCTTATGGTCGCCCTCGGTTCGGCGGTCGGCCTCGGGAATATCTGGAAGTTCCCGTATATGACCGGCACCGGCGGGGGCGGGGCTTTCCTCGTTATCTATCTTTTCTTTGTCTTTTGCGTCGCCGTTCCGATCATGATCAGCGAATTTGTCATTGGCCGCCGCTCGCGCCTGAACGCGGTGGGCGCTTTTAAGAAGCTGACGGGAAATCCGCGTACTCCCTGGTCTGGCATCGGCTTCCTCGGCGCGATATCCTCGTATCTCATCATGTTCTTTTACAGCTGCGTCGCCGGCTGGGTCTACTGCTACACATTCAAGGCGGCGACGGGAGCCTTTTCCGACATCACGAAGGAGAGCGCCGGTGCGCTTTTCGCCGCGACGATCGGGGCGGGCGGCGCGGAAGCGCCCTTTTTCTCCTCCACGGTGCTGGCGCCGATATTCTGGCAGGTCGTCGTGCTTGTCGTGGTGGGAACGATAATCTCTCTCGGCGTGGCCAGGGGGATTGAACGGGCCATCAAGGTGATGATGCCGGCGCTCTTCGCGCTGCTGATAATCTGCGTCATCCGCGCCCTCACGCTGCCGGGAGCGGGAGACGGCCTGCGCTTCCTCTTCCACGTGGATTTCAAACAGGTGACGCCCGGCGTCATCCTCGCGGCGATGGGGCTGGCCTTCTTCAAACTGTCGCTCGGCATGGGGACGATGATCACCTACGGCTCGTACTTTACCGACGACGCCGACCTTTCGATCTCCCCGCTCAAGATCGCGGTCGCCGATATCTGCATTTCGATGCTTGCGGGACTCGCGATATTTCCGACGGTCTTTTCCTTCGGCGTGGAGCCGGGCGCGGGGCCGGGGCTGCTCTTTATCACCATCCCGCTCGTCTTTTCGCAGATGCCCTTCGGGCAGGTGCTCCTCTTCGCTTTCTTCCTGCTGACGGCCTTCGCGGCGAACGGTGCGATGCTCTCGCTGGTTGAGGTGCCGACGATGTGGATGGCCGAGGAGTTCAATATTTCGCGTAAGAAGTCGTCGCTCATCAACTGTGTCATCATCGGCGTGATCGGCATTCTCGCCGCCGGCTCCGCCGACGGTTCCGGGTACTTTGGCGGAATCACGGTGTTCGGCAAAGGCTTCTTCGATCTTTTCGACTATCTCTCCTCCAATGTCACGATGCCGATAGGCGGTATCTGCATCGCGATATTCACCGGCTATGTGATGAAGCGCGGCGACCTCTTTGACGAGCTGAGCAATCACGGCATGCTGCGCAACGAGGGGCGGGCGTCCTTTATCCGCATGCTGCTGCGCTATGTGACGCCGGTCCTCGTGCTGGTCATCTTCCTCAACGCGCTGGGGATCATCAAGATTTAGGAAGCCGCTGATTATATGCGCCACTTGCGTCACGCAGCAGACCCCGGCCGTCGCTTCCACGTATCAATATACGCCTCCGCGCCGCTCTGGGCCTGCTGCGTTTAGCGCCTGACACATCCAATCAGCGGGACGTACGTCGGTGATTATTCCGGCTGATTTTCAATTAATCAGCGTTTCCTTAGCGGCGGCGCTTATTTAAGTATTAAGGTTTATTCCTGCGGAGGCTCGGGAGTTTTTTTCCGGGCCTCGTTGCTGCCCTCAGGCGCGGGCGCCGGAGGTTTGCCGGACGCGTCCGAGCCGCCGCCGTCCTTCTTTTGGGCGATTTTCGCCTCCACCTCGATGCCGTCCGTCATGACGCCGGCGAACTTCACGCGCACCCACCTCACAAAGGGCAGATTGTGCCAGCGGACGTCCACGTCCGCCGCGGCGTTGAAGGCGTCGATCTTTTCTTTAATATCGGCGGCGCTGATCTTCTGGTGGTGTTTTAGGCTTTTGAGGACGAGGCAGAGCTCTTCGACCTCGTCTTCGGAGAGCAGCGAGAAGCGGCGTATCTGCCGCTCCACGGCGATCAGGTGCGGGTTGCGTTGTTTAGAGCCGGTGTTGTTCATAATACGCCCCGCGAGGATGCTGGTGAAGGAGCTTATACAGGCGACACCGATGACCATCAGGAAGACGGAGACGACGCGCCCCGCCTCCGTATGCGGCACAATGTCCCCGTAGCCGGTGGTGCTGACCGTGACGAAGGAGAACCAGATGGCGTCTCCATAGCTGATCCTTTCAAAGTTTGAGAAGAGCAGCGCCGCCACGACGATCGAAACAATCGTGATGCCACCGGCGTAGTGCAGCAGGTTGGTCTTAAAGAAGCGGCTCTGCGTGGCATAGGCGCGGCCGAGGTAGGCGAGGAATTTTATAAAAAAGACGAGCTGGATCAAAAGCGACGAGGTGTCTTCCCATTTCAGCAGTTCGAGGGCGTAGTTCAGCATGATGAAGGGCAAGACTGGGATAATCGCCGTAAATTCGGAAATGTGCGCGGCTAAGAAGTCGCGGAAACTCTGCGCGAAGCAGAGCCGCACGCAAAAGTCGGCGGCGAAGACGGCCCAGATGAGATGGTCGACGACGAATATAAAAAGGGGCTGCTTTTCCGGATGAAAATAGGAGGCTCCCAGCGCCACCAGCGTGAAGAGGGAAAATAGCGCCAGAACCGGCAGCATTACCTCGTAGATAAACAGAAGCTGCTTTTTTCTCGGTACCTTCACGTCTCTCCCCCCTATCAGGCCATATTATAAGAAAAGCGCCGCGGAACGCCATCCGCAAAAGCGTCGGCGTTCCGCGGCGCGGATCATCTATTTGCCGAGGATGTTTCTCGCGGCCCAGAGCCCGCTTGCGGAGGCCTGGATGACGCCGCGCGTCACTCCCGCGCCGTCCCCCGCCGCGTAGAGCCCTTTGATCGAGGTTTGGAGCCCCTTGTCGAGGGCCACCTTGAGGCTGTAAAACTTGACCTCCACGCCGTAGAGCAGCGTATGGGTGCCGTTGATTCCGGGGATGATGTTGTCGAGCGCCGAGAGCATCTCCATGATGCCGACGAGGTGGCGGTAGGGAAGGACGCAGGCGAGGTCTCCCGGCTCCGCGCTCGCGAGCGTCGGCGTGACGAGGCCGCGCGCGATGCGGTCGGGCGTCGAGCGGCGGCCCTTGCGGAGGTCGCCGAGACGCTGCACGATGATGCCGCCGCCGAGCATGTTCGCGAGGCGCGCGATGTGGCTGCCGTAGCCGATGGGGTCTTTAAAGGGCTTGGTGAACTTTGTCGATACGAGGATTGCGAAGTTCGTGTTGCCCGTTTTTTTGTCGTTCTCGCGGTTCGAGTGGCCGTTGACCGTGAGGATGTCGTGGTGGCTCTGGAACTCCGTCGTCACTTCGCCATGCGGGCACATGCAGAAGGTACGCACGCGGTCGTCGAAGGTCGGCGTGTCGAGGATCGCCTTGATTTCGTAGAACTGGTCGGTGATGTCCTCCGCCCAGGCGGCGGGAATCTCCACGCGCACGCCGATGTCGACGGGCAGCGATTCTATCTCGAGCCCCAGCGCGTGGACGGTGCGCTCCATCCAGGCCGCGCCTTCGCGTCCGGGGGCCAGCAGCACCTTGTCCGCCAAGATCTCGCCGCCGTTTTCGAGCGCCACGCCGGCGACAGCGCCGTCCGCCTTGAGCAGGACGCGGTCGACGGCGGTCCCCGTCATCACGTCGCAGTTGTCCTTCATCGTTTCGTACATCGCGCCTAAGATATACTTCGAGCGGTCCGTCCCCATGTGGCGTATCGTCGCGGGGATGATGTCAAGCCCCGCCTGCAGGGCGCGCGCGATCACCTTTTTCGCGAGCTCGCCGCTCGGTTCGAAGAGCGTCTTGCTCGCGCCGTGGCGGACGTACATTTCGTCGGCCTCGGCGATCAGCGAGAGCAGCTTCTCCCGGCCGCAGTATTCCTCGAGGTTCCCGCCGAACTCCGGCGTCAGCGTCAGCTTGCCGTCGCTGAAGGCCCCCGCGCCGCCCCAACCGCAGACCACGTTGCATGGCCGGCACTGAACGCACTCGGGGCTGCCCAGCTTCATCGGGCATTTCCGGTTTTCGATGGAACGCCCTTTGTCGATGATGACGACCCTTTTTCCTTTATTGGCGAGCTCCAGCGCGGCAAAGAGCCCCGCGGGGCCGGCGCCCACTATTATCGCGTCATAAGTTTTTGTCATTTTTGATTCCTCCGTAAAACACTTTAAGGGTACTTTAGCATTATACCTGAAAGTTTGGCGAAGAGGAATGAGTAAAAAAACAGGGCGGGGCAAGTTTTTTGCAACGCGGGATTTTTTTAGGGCGTGAGTTTATACAGAAATTGAAAAATTTGCGCAAATACCGCTGCGCTATGTAAAAAAATATGCAATAATGCATCGTTAGTGATATGATAAACACAAACGCACAAAAAAGCGGTTGATTCAGGAGGAAACATAAATGGCGGTTAAGATTCAAGACGAAAATTTCAACGCCGAGTCGCTTCAGGCGATCGGCATTATATCACAGCAGGGCGACCCCGAGTCTCTCTCTCTCGATCCGCTGCGCGGCGAAATGCGCGACTTCTGCCGCAAGATCGTGGTCAGCGAAAAGTTTCGGGCGGAGGCGGGCTCCTCGCTCGTCATCCCGCTGGCGGACAAGAACGTCCGCTGCGTGGTCATCGCCGGCACCGGCACTGAGAGCGAGAGCACGGCGGAGGCGGTGCGCGAGGCGGCCTTCCGCATAACGCGAGCCGCGGCGGCCAAGGGGCTTGCCTCCCTTTCGCTGACGATGGCGCGCGCCCGGGACGAGGCGCGCTCACGCGCCGCCGCCGAGGGCGCGGTGCTCGCGGGCTACCGCTTCAATAAATACCTCGAAAAAGATGAAAAAGACAGGTTCGCGGCGCCGGAGACGGTCGTCATCGTCGACGGAAACGAAGCGGGGATCATCTGCGGCGAGATCATGGCGGAGGCCCAGTGCTGGGCGCGCGACATCGCGAACGAGCCCGGCAACGTGATAAATCCCGTGACGCTCGCGGCCAGGGCCGCGGCGCTCGCCGACGAGCTGGGCCTCTTTTGCGAGATCTGGGACGAGGACCGTATTCAGAAAGAGCGGATGGGAGCCTATTACGCGGTGGCGCGCGGCTCCGCAAACCCGCCGCGTTTCATCCATCTCGCCTATGAGCCCAAGAGCGCCGCGAAGGGACACATCGCCCTTGTCGGCAAAGGGCTCACCTTCGACAGCGGCGGACTCGATATCAAGCCGGCCGATTTCATGACGACGATGAAGGGCGACAAGAGCGGCGCCTGCGCGGTGCTGGGGGCGCTGCGCGCGGCGGCGAAGCTTGAATTGCCGTGGAAGGTGAGCGTCATTATCGCCGCGGCGGAAAATATGCCGGGCGGCGCGGCCTACAGGCCGGACGACATTCTGCGCGCGCGCAACGGCAAGACGATCGAGATAAACAACACGGACGCGGAGGGCCGCCTGACGCTGGCCGACGCGCTCGCCTACGCCTCGGAGCTCAAGCCCGACATGATCGTGGACATCGCCACGCTCACGGGAGCCTGCGCCGTGGCGCTGGGCACCACTACCGCCGGCCTCTTCACAAACAACGACGAATTCGGCGAGAAGATCCTTAAGGCGGGCGAAAGCAGCGGCGAGCGCTTCTGGAAGCTGCCGATGAACGACCCGAACCTCCGCAAGCAGATAAAATCGCCCTATGCCGACCTCGTCAACAGCGGCGGCCGCTACGGCGGCGCGATCACCGCAGCGATGTTCCTCGAGGCGTTTGTCGGCAAGGAGATCCCCTGGGCGCATCTGGACATCGCGGCGGCGGATTTCGTGAAGGCCCCCTACAGCTATTATGTGAAGGGCGCCTCCGGTTTCGGGGCGCGCACGCTCGCGGAGCTCATCAGAGAATTGTAATCAGCAAAGAGGACGGGGAATTTTTCAGAAAATGGCAGACAGCATCAGAACAGACTCCATAGCATTGATAAACAGCGTAATTTATCCGATGGCCTATCCCGGACGCGCGCAGGCGATCTTCGCCCGCGGCGGCGTCATCGAGGCGCTGGGCACGGATAAAGAGATACTTGCGCGGTGCGATACGAAAACGGTGGTCCTAGACATGAAGGGACGCTACATCCTCCCCGGGATCACCGACACGCATAACCACCTCCTTTCGGCGGGGCGCAGCCTCGAGACCCTCGACCTCAGCGGCGCGCGCTCGATAGACGAGATGATCGGCAAGGGCCGTCACTTCCTCGCCGAAAACGCCATTTCACCGGACGGCTGGTTCTTCGCGCGCGGCTGGGACCAAAACCGCATGGCGGAGAAACGTTTTCCCAACAGATACGACCTCGATCTGATCTCTTCGGAGATACCGCTCTTCTTTGAGCGCTCCTGCGGACATATCGCCGCGCTCAACAGCAAGGCGCTCGATATTTTGAAGATCGGCGCGGGATTCAGGATTTCGGGCGGCGTCATCAACACGGACGAAAAGGGCGAGCCCAACGGCGTCGTCAGCGAGGCCGCCGTCAACTGGGTGCGCATGAACATCCCGGAGCACTCGACCGAGACGCTTCGCCACTGGTACGCGCTGGCCACGGAAAAGATGATACGCCACGGCATTACCTCCGTGCAGACCGACGATCTGGAAATGGTCGGACGCACGCAAGGAGTCTTCGACCTCTACGAGGCGATGGAAGAGGAAGACAAAATGCCGCTGCGCATCGCTCAGCAGTGGCACCTGCGCGATGAGGACGAGCTGGCAGCCTTCATTGAAAACGGGAACAATAACAGAGGCGGGCGCTATTTCCGTTCCGGACCGCTCAAGATACATGTCGACGGCACCCTCGGGGCGCGCACCGCGGCGCTGCGCGAGGAATATTCCGACGACCCCGGCAACCGCGGCGTCTACGCCCATTCGCAGGGCGAGATGAGCCGCCTCGTCCAGCGGGCGCAGGAGGCGGGGATGCAGGTCGCCTTTTACGCGATCGGCGACGGCGCGATCGAGCGCTGCCTCAACGCCGTGGAAACGGCAAAGAGCGCCGCGAATAACGATATCGCGCACCGGATCGTCCACTGTCAGGTCGGCGGCGCGGACCTCTATTCCCGCATGGCCGCGCTCGGCGTGATGGCGGACATCCAGCCCGCCTTCGTCACCTCCGACTGGCCGATAGTCATCTCGCGCCTGGAGACGGAGCGCGCGCGCTGGAGCTACGCCTGGAAGTCGCTCATCAACTCCGGCATTCCCGTGGGCGCCGGCTCCGACGCGCCGACGGAACCGCTCAATCCCTTTGTCGGTATCCGCGCCGCCATCCTGCGCCAGGACGTCAACAACGAGCCGGAACACGGCTGGATGCCCTCTCAGCGCCTGGACCGCGTGGAGGCCTTCTCCATCTACACCAGCGGCGGCGCGAACATCTGCGGCGAACTTTCATGGCGCGGGACCCTCGAGCCGGGCAAAGCCGCCGACATGGCGGCCTTCATGGAAGATCCCTTCCTGGTATCCGAGAACGACCTTCCGTCCCTGACCGCGGGCCTCACCGTTGTGGACGGAAAGATCAGGCATATAAAATAGGAGCGGCGATTGGCTGAAAGAGCAGATAACGTAATCACCTCGCCCGCCCTTGTGATCGAACTCAAGGGGCAGGTCGAGCGAATAACCTACCATAACGCGGAGAACGGTTACACCGTTCTCCGTCTCAGCGTGCGCGACCATGCCGACCTTATCACCGCCGTCGGCATTATGGCGGAGCCGGCGCAGGGTGAAATGCTCACCCTCGCGGGGCGCTGGGAGGAGAACGCGAAATACGGCATGCAGTTCCACATCCACAAATGCGAATCGACCCTCCCCGCGACGATTACGGGCATCGAAAAGTTTCTCGGCTCCGGCCTCATTCGCGGCATCGGCCCCGCGATGGCGAAGAAGATCGTCGATAAGTTCGGCGAAGAGACGATTCCGATCCTCGACGAGGAGCCGCTGCGCCTCGCGGAGATCAAGGGCATCAGCGAGAGCAAGGCCTGCGCCATCGCGGAATCCTGGCGCGAACAGCGCGAGATCCGCGAGGTGATGGTCTTCCTGCAGAGCTACGGCATCGGCACCGGCTACGCGATGCGCATCTTCCGCCAGTACGGCGCGGGCGCCGTCGCCGTACTCAAGGACAATCCCTACCGGATGGCGATCGACATCCCCGGCATCGGCTTCACGATCGCCGACCGGATCGCGCAAAAGCTGGGCATCGCCGCCGACTCGCCGATGCGCGTGCGCGCCGGCGTCCAGCATGTGCTGAACCAGCTCGTCGCCGAGGGGCACGTCTACGCCCCCGCGGAGCTGCTCGCCGCCCATTCGGCGCAGACCCTGCAGGTCAGGCTTGAAATGGCGCGCGAGGGCATCGAGCAGGCCCGCCTTGCCGAAGAGATCATCGTCGAGAAGTTTGCCGACCGCGAGGGCCAGGAGCAGGAGGCCGTCTACCTGCCCGCCTTCCATTACGCCGAGGCGAGTTCCGCGCGGAACCTGCGGCTGCTGATCAACGAACCTTACAACAGCCAGTGCGTCGACTGTGACAAGATGCTGCCGTGGCTTGAACGCGAGATGGAGATAACGCTTGCCGAAGCGCAGCGCGAGGCGATCATCACCGCCGTCAACTCCAAGGTGATGGTGATCACGGGCGGCCCCGGCACGGGAAAGACGACGATCATCCGCGCCGTGCTGCACATGCGTGAGGAGGGCGGTTTTCGCGTCATGCTCGCCGCGCCGACCGGACGCGCCGCGAAGCGTATGACCGAGGCGACGGGCCATGAGGCGAAGACGCTCCACCGCCTGCTTGAATATGTCGGCAGCCCCGGCACGGGCGGCGCCTTTATGCGCAACGAAACGAACGCCCTCGAGTGCGACCTCCTCATCGTCGACGAAGCCTCGATGATCGACCAGATACTGTTTCACCACCTGCTCAAGGCGGTGCCGCGCGGCGCGTCGCTCATCTTTGTCGGCGACGTCAACCAGCTGCCCTCGGTCTCGCCGGGCAACGTCCTCAAAGACCTCATCGAGTCCGGCGTCTGCCCCGTGGTCATGCTGCGGGAGATATTCCGCCAGGGGCGCGAGAGCCGCATCATTGTGAACGCCCACCGCGTCAACGACGGCCTGATGCCGATATTGCCCGAGGATCAGAGCCTGGAGCTCTCGGACTTTTATTTCATCGAACCGCGCGTCGAAAAGGAAAACCTCAGCGACGAGGAGTACAAAAAGCTCTTTGAAAACAAAGTGCTCCAGACGATCAAAAAACTTGTCGCCGAAAATATTCCCCGCCGCTTCAACTTCGACCCCGTGAACGACATCCAGGTGCTCGCGCCGATGCACAACGGCAACGTCGGCACCAAGCGGCTCAACATGGAGCTGCAAAAGATACTCAACACCGGCAAAGGGGCCTCCGTGCAGCGCCTTGAGCGCGTCTTCAAAGAGGGCGACAAGGTGATGCAGATAAAGAACAACTATGACAAAGACGTCTACAACGGCGACATCGGCACGATAACGAAGGTAGACGGCGACGAGTCGCGCGTCACCGTGAAGATGGACGCGGGGCTTGTGAACTATGAGTTCGCCGAACTCGAGGAACTAGTTCACGCCTACGCCGTCTCAATACACAAGTCGCAGGGCTCCGAATATTCCGCCGTCGTCATCCCGCTGCTGACGCAGCACTATGTGATGCTCCAGCGGAATCTGCTCTACACCGCGATCACGCGCGGCAAGAAGCTCGTCGTCATCGTCGGCGCGAAAAAGGCGCTGCGCATCGCCGTGGAAAACGACCGCACGCGCACGAGATATACCAGGCTCGCGCAGCGCCTCAGCGGCCCGGAACCGCCTTCCGAGATACCGGGCGCGCTTCCGCACGACGAGGACGAACTCGAACGGATGTTTGCGGAGCAGGCGCGGCGGGAGGCTGGGGAGGACGCCCCCAAAGCCGACTGAGCGAATTGCCCGCCGCGGCTGTCATGGCGGCGTTTCTTTTGGATTACCACACGAAAAAGGCGCTCCCTTGATTCCAAGGGAGCGCCCGGTATTATGTAACTATGTAACGCGGCGGGCCTTTACAGATAACGCGTACTGCTGCGGTAGATATTCTCCCGGCGGTCCTGCTTGCCGTCGTTTTCCGCCGCCGCGAGGCGCTTCTCCGTGAAGCGCGCGAAGCGCACGAAGGGCAGCCCGATCAGCAGGTAGATTATCGCGACGATGATGCCGGGGCCGAAATAGTCGTAGTAGGTCGCCGAGACCTGGCCGTAGACCTTGGTGAGGTCTACCATCGTGATGATCGAGACGAGCGACGAATCCTTGAGCAGCGAGATAAAGTCGTTCGTGATCGGCGGGATGACGACGCGGACGGCCTGCGGCAGGATCACCTCGCGCATCGCCTGCCAGCGCGTCATGCCGAGCGCGAGCGCCGACTCCCACTGGGTGCGGGGAATCGCGAATAGTCCCGTCCGGTAGATCTCCGCCTCATAGGCGGCGTAGTTGAGGCCGAGGCCAATCGCCCCCGCCCAGAAGGGCGAGAACTTTATCCCCACCGAGGGCAGCCCGTAGAAGATGAAGAAGAGCTGTATCAGCACCGGCGTGCCGCGCACAATCTCCACATACCAGGTGGCGGCCAAGGCGAGCCAGCGCGGCGCGAAGACGCGCGTCACCGCCAGAATGAGGCCGAGCGAGATTGCGATCACCATCGCGACGATGGAGACCTCCATCGTGACGAGCGCGCCCTTCGCGAAGAGCGGCATCACGTCCCAGTACCTTTCCAGGCGCTTCTGCATCGTCAGCTGCGGCCTATGCGCCTCGGCCCACTCGTTGTAGAAAACGGGCTCGTATTTCGGCGGGTCGAAGTCATTGAACTCCGTCGCCATCACCGGCGTCCAGAGGTTCCATTTGTCGTAGATCTCGCGAAGTTTGCCGCTGTCGCGCAGCGCCACCAGCGCGCGGTTCACCTCGGTGAGCAGCTCCTTGTCCTGCTTGCGCATCGCGATGGCGTAGATTATTTCGCCGATGGGCGGCCCGACGAACTTGATCTCGGGGTTGAAGCCCGCCGAGTAGAGGGCGATGGGCTGGTCGAAGAGTGCCGCGTCAAGGCGTCCGTTCGCGAGGTCCTCGTAGGTGTTGGCCTCGACGATATAGGTGCGGATCTCAACGTCGCCGACCTCCTCGAGCACCATCTGCGCGTAGCTCTCCTTCAGCGTCCCCGCGATCTTGCCCTTCAAATCCTGAAGGTCCTTGATCGCGTCGTCGTTGCGGCGCACGGCGAGCTGCAGGTAGGTCTTGTAATAGGGAATCGAGAAATTGACCGTCTCTTCGTGCTCCGGCGTCACCTCAAGGCCGTTGATGGCGATGTCGTAAAGGTTGCGCTCGAGGCCGGGGATCAGGTTGTCCCAAGCGTTGTTGACATAGACGGGCTTGCGTCCCATCTCCGCGGCGAGCGCGTCCACGATGTCTACCTCAAAGCCGATGAGCTTTTTCGGGTCCTTTGGGTCGGGGAACATGTAGGGAAAGCCGCCCTCTGAGTCCCCGCCCCAGCGCAGCAGCTTCTCCCCGCCGTCGGCGGAGACCGCCGCGGCGTCACCGGCAAGAAGCGCCGCCGGCGAAAGCAGCGTCAGAATGAGCGCGAGCAAGGCAATAAATTTTTTCATCAGCAAGTCACCCCCGCGTTAACGAAATGGCGCAAAAAGGCGCGTGTACGGTCGTTCTTCGGATTCGCGAAGAGGATGTCTCCGTCCTCGTATTCGACGATCTCGCCCTTATCCATAAAGATGATGTAGTCCGAGGCGTCTTTCGCGAACTTCATCTCGTGCGTGACGATGATCTGCGTCATGCCCTCGGCGTCGAGGTCCTTCATGACCTGCAGAACTTCGCCGACCAGCTCGGGGTCGAGCGCGGAGGTCGGTTCGTCGTAGAGCATCACGCGCGGGTTCATCGCGAGCGCGCGGGCGATCGCCGCGCGCTGGCTCTGGCCGCCGGAGAGCGTCGAGGGATATTTCTGCGCGAAGCCCTTGAGGCCGACCTTCTCTAGCATCTTCATGCCGAGTTCGTGAGCCTCGTCCTTCTTCATGCCCTTGACGACCATCGGCGCGAGCATGATGTTCTGGAGCAGGTTTTTATTCGGAAAAAGGTTGTAGCTCTGAAAGACCATGCCCACCTCGGTGCGCAGCTCGTGTACCTTCTGCAGCATCGTGTCGCTCGGCACCTCTCCCGGCTTGCGCGAGACGGTGACGCCGGCGACGGTGACGGAGCCGGAATCCATCAGCTCCAGGCAGTTTATGCAGCGCAGAAAGGTAGACTTGCCGCAGCCCGACGGGCCGATTATCGAGGCCAGGTCGCCCTCGCGGATGGTAAAGCTGATGTTCCTGAGGACGTCCCCATCCTCGAAACTTTTGCAGAGATTTTCTATTACGATCAACGGTTTGTTTGTGGTGTTCATCTATATGCCCCCCTCTGGATTATTTGTGCTGAAACCAAAGGAGCATGTCATATACGAAGGTACTCGCCATATAACATTAAAGCTGACATACCGGCAGCTTTGGCCACAAAGCCGAAAGAAATCCGGCGCGAAAGTAACGTGCGGAAGTTTTGGAGTTTCGCTCCATGTCTGACACACCAGACACCAGTGTTTTTTTTCAATTTACGTCTCACGTCCCTTCCGTGTAGCGACATATAATGCATAAAGCAGGAACAGTTTAATAGTTTTCCCGCTTAATTGCAAGGAAAAGTTTGGACTATTACCGTAAATATTTGGCAAATATCAGGTAACGCCCCCGCGCCCCCCGGCACGCGCCCGCGGCGGGGCTGATATCCTTCCGGTAAAAACTTGAGTATAATAATGAAGAAAATAAAAAACATCGCGGGGAGGCGCCGTCATGAAAGAGGTTATCCTGAAAACAGAGCTGCACAGATTTAAAAACTGCCGGGAGTTCGCGGAAGCGTTCGCCCTCGGCCGCGGAGACTTCATCTTCACCATCCGTCCCATATATGAAAAATACTTCGCCCCGCTGGGGCTGCCGCTCAAGCATCTCTTCATGGAAGACTACGGCGCGGGCGAGCCTACCGACGTGATGACCGACGAGATAATCGCGGCGGTGACGGCGCTCGGCTTTGAACGCCTTATCGCGGTGGGCGGCGGCTCTATCGTCGACATCGCGAAAGTCGTCGCCGCCTCCGGCGGCAGGACGACCGACGAACTCTATGCCGACCCCGCGGGAATCAGGCGCGAAGCGGGCCTGGTCATCGTGCCGACGACCTGCGGCACCGGCAGCGAGGTGACGAACATCTCGATCATCAACCGCACGCGCATCGGCACCAAGATGGGGCTAGTCGCCGACGCCCTCTTCGCCGACCAGGCGGTGCTCATCCCGGAGCTGCTGCACGACCTGCCCTTTGAGGTATTTGCCGCGAGCTCGATAGACGCGCTTGTCCACGCCGTGGAATCGGCGCTCTCGCCGAAGGCTACCGACTTCACCAAGCTGCTCTCCTACAAAGCCGCGGAGATAATCGTCAGGAACTACCTGGAGATCGCGGCGAAGGGGCGCGCGGCGCGCCTCCCGCTGCTCGACTCCTTCCTCACCGCCGCGAACTACGCGGGCATCGCCTTCGGCACCGCCGGCTGCGCCGCCGTCCACGCCCTCTCCTACCCGCTCGGCGGAAAATACCACGTGCCGCACGGCGAAAGCAACTACGCGGTCTTCACCGGCGTAATGAAAAACTACATCGAAGTCAAAGAAGACGGCGAGATTGCGGCGATGATGAACTTTATCGCCGCCCTCCTCGGCTGTCCGCGGGACGAAGTCTGGGACGCGCTTGAAGGGCTGCTGAACAAAATCCTTTCCAAAAAGCCGCTCCGCGCCTATGGCGTGAAGGAAGAAGAACTGGAAGAGTTCACCGACTCGGTGATGCAGCGCCAGCAGCGCCTGATGGCGAACAACTTCGTGCCTCTCGACCGCGAACGGGTGCTGAAGATATACAGAGAGCTCTATTAGCGGCCTATTTGCATTCCCGCGCGGCGGCGGGATTGCGGCAGCCCTTTGCTGAGGTGAATTTATGAAGGCGCGCCGGTAATTCTGGCGCGCCCTACAGCAACTGCATTCTATCAAAAGCCGGACATTGCGGGCCGGCCTGTGATAACTGATTTACCTACGGTACTTTTTTCTGATCAATGCCGCGCCGCCTGCTGCCAGCAGCAGCACACCTCCTGCGACCGCACCGGCATTGCAGCCGCTCGAAGAGGAGCCGCCTTTGTAGGGCTCAGCCGATTCTATCGGGGCCGGCAGTGTTTCGTCATGGGCCAGCTTTTCCACCGGCGTCAGCTTTGGCGCCGGGATGACGCCGAATTCGTGGAACTTCCACATGGGGAATACCACCCTTGCTTTGGAGACTGAATCGCTGGTCATGAAGCGGTCGTAGCGCGCGCCCTCAGTCGTGATCAGCTTGTCGAGGTAGTTCCAGGAGACGAGTCCGTCGACGCTCTTTGGCTCAAGCAGCAGGGCGGCTAGAGAGCCGTGCGGCTGGGCTGTCGAAACGACAAAGCTTCCGGAGGGTATCGTGAGGTCCTTCGAGGCTGTCCAGTCGCCGGAGACGACATTCATATAATGCCCCTCGTAGAGCGATTTCTTCGTACCAAGGGTATCGATCTTGAACCATTCAAAGTCCGTTACCGTCACGTCCTCCGTGAGTCTGTCGACGGTGATGCCGTGGCGGAGAAGGAGCTGCACCGCGTCGTCGGCGCCGGGGCGGAGGACATAGAGCGCCCCCATTTGCTCGGTGTCGGTCGGTACGAACTTGCCGTAATAGGGGATGTGGTGCACGGCCTCTTTCTCAAAGTAAATGGCGGTTTTGAACCCGTCCTCATCGTAATCGGTGCTGGTTGGCTTAACCAGACCATCGCCGTCCATGGCGTACGAATCGACGCTGACATAACCGCCGTCGATCTCGTCCAGCATAGCGAGAGACGAATTGAGGCAGACCTTATCGTCGGATGATATGCCCGCCGTCGTTCTTGCGAGTCCCCGCTCGTCGGCCTTCTTTATGAGGGCCTTGATCTTATCCTTGTCCTGCACCACCGTCTGAAGTATTCCATAGATACAGGCGTACTGCGTATCCACGCGCGTCTTGAAGTCGTCATAGGAATAGACCTCCAGCAGCATCGCGAGGCGGTTTCGGAGCCCAGCATAGTTCGTCGTGTAGCGCGGATAATCCTCGAAGGTCCACCAGCCCTCGGAGACCTTGCCGCTGTAATTTTTCCCGAAATTGCCGTAAGGGATAGACTTGTGACCGAGCTTCTTATACAGGTACGAGTCCGGGCCGATAGCCTTGCGCGAGAACTCGCCGCGGTTGTAGCCCATGATGTCGGGATCGGTGTTTGGGTGCAGTCCCCAGTTGTAGGTGACGGCGTGGCGCATATAGGAGCCGTTTGTCGCGTGCGCGTCGACGAAGATCATGGGGTCCCATTTGTTCATCACCTCGACCACCGCGCGCGACTCATAAGCCTCGAGCTTCGTCATATCGCGGTTCATGTTGAAGCCCTGCCCGTTGTAACGCGTTCCAACCAGCGCGGGGGTGAACTGGCTTCCCCGGCGCCATGTCCCAAGGTCGTCGTTGCCGTCCGGGCTCATGTTCGGGGCAATTAAAATCACAAGGTCTTTGAGCAGATCGTCATGCTGCCCCAGCGCGGCCTCCCGCGCGAAGATGAGCATCGACTCCTTGCCCTCGACCTCGCCGGAATGGATATTGCAGTTCACATAGGCGGTCGCCTTCTCAGCCGGCACCTCTTCCGGCGACTTTGGTGCGGGCGTGCCGATCACCAGCAGGGGAACGAGATTCCCCTTCGTCGTCCAAGCGATAAACTCCATGCGTATCCTGCCGCCGCTGTTTTTTGCCACCTGCGTCAGGTAATCGATAACCTCTTCGCTCGAAGTGGTCCTCGTCCAGTTGGAAAGCTCCGCCGGCGTCTTCAGCTCTTCCAGCGGATTCGCCGCGAAAGCTGCCGCGGCGCTCAGGATGATGGTACTGATGATAAAAAGTATAACTGCTGACCTTTTCACGCTATAACCTCCTCTGTATCCCTAGGCAAATTTGAGTCGAACAAAATAAAACGCCGCGTGGTTCAATGGTTTTTATTGGCCTTTTTTGATAACCAACCTCCTAATTTACGGAATTTTTTTTGATCATTCCTCTCTCTCCAGCTTGAAAAATATAAGTCCCTCCGCCTGCAGTGCGCGGATATCATTTATCCGCCGCAGCATCAGCATCCTTTCCTCTGTAACCTCGAGAGAATTGCTGGTCATCGCCTCGATCAAGGAAAGGTTCGCCTCCCGAAATTTCCGCCAGGCCTTCTGCGAAGCGAACTCCTCCTGCCTGTAGCGTTCTTCCATAAGGTAAATATTGCGAGATGCTCTCTCATTGAATAAGTTCTCTTCATAAGCGATGGTTCTTTTGAACTCACTTGCTTCTTTGATTTTTAAAGGTGCGAAATTTCCTTTCGTCCAACGCTCAAGATCGCTTATGCGCTGCTCATAAGCAGCGATAACGGCATCGCGGTAAACGTTTGTTATCCGTTCTTTTTCTTTGACGCCGTAAAAAACCTTTATGGGGGTGTTAAGTTGTTTGTTCAGCGTTTCTTGAAGTGAGCGCATAAATGCTTTCCACTTTGTATGGCTTGTGGATAACAGCGCCTTTTCGTCGCTAGAAAGCGTTTTTGAGAAATCGCTGTATTTGTCCCCGCATGTTTTCTTCAGGGAGGATATTTTCTGCTCGTATTCTTTTTGTGAAAGTCCCACATTGACGGTTTGAGGCGCTAAAATATTAAAATCTATCACTGGTAACGGGATTAAGTGGTTTGAAACCGCAGAGGCGGGCGTTACCGCTAAGTTGTATAAAAAACAATAAACGATAAACACAATGCTGGCATAACAACGTCTCATAAGAATCACTCTCTTTCGGTCAAAGGTATGGCGTTGCCTACACATAAAGATAAAAGCGTTCCCGGCGTGGTCTCGGACAGATGGTTATGCTTGCCTAATAATAGGTGTTATCCTAGCCTCACGCGTTTGTGACGATGACGATAAATATGAATGCCGTGTTTGCCTGTAAAAACGATGCCCATCTTTTCTTTATTCATAACGAGAGTATTTCTTATTTAGTGAATTTATAAATTCACTATTTATGAATAAGTATATTCTTAATTTAAGAATTGTCAAATTAATAAATTCTCATTTTGTGATATTCAGATAGGGAGATGATATTAGCGAGGAGCGGACGTGATGATTGGAGAAGAAATACGTATGAGAAGAATGAGAATGGGGATTACGCAACGAGAGCTTGCTAGGTTGATAAATGTAAAACCTAACACAATGTGTCAGTATGAAAACGGCGATCACAAAATACCACTTGAGGTTCTAGGAGATATTGCAAAGATATTGAAATGCTCACCCGAGGATTTGGCTTTTGAAGAATTTGGGTTGCCGGCTCCATCGGAAACTACAGCGGGAGATTCGGAAATAAAAGGTAGTGCTAATGATGACGGCGGCAAACTAATTTTCACCGACCCGTTTGATAACGAAATCATAGCCCTATTAAAAGACCTGGACCAAATAGCGAAAGAAAAGGTAATTACTTATATGAGAGATCAGAAGGTGATAACGGGGTATTATCGGGCGGTGAGGGAGAGGCGGTAAAAGTAATTGTCTTGTCAATTTAAAGTCCTAAATTTAGGGAATTTACAGAAATTCAAGAATGTTAAGTAAGTTAATTTATTTAATTTGTAAAAAAATAAATAATAAATTAAAAAGTGTGTTATAATTATATAGCCTAATAACAATAAAGGTTATAGTATGGATGAATAAATTTATTTAATAAATGTATAGTGTTATTTGTGGTCATTTTTTCTGTGAGATTTGGAAATTTGTTTTTAGGGTACTAAGCTGAAACCTTCCTTATGTAGGATTATAGTGTCTATTGTCGTGTTGCGTGGTTATGATTTTAGTCTCTAAGTTTATTTTTGTAAATTATACATACAAGCCGGAGGTGGTGAACTTTGGGATTTGTTAACGCGGTTCGGGATATTGGCAGTAGGGAAATTGCGAAGCATCCGGCGTCGGAATTTGACGATATCGACAGCTTTCTGGAGATGCCGGCGGAAGTCATAGTAAATGAAAGTAAAGATGACTCCGATAAGGACAAGAAAAAATCGAAGCAGCCGGCGAAGGAGATACGCGTATGGCTGGATGTGGAAGATCCGCAGGCAGATGTGTTAAAGGTGCGAGGCATCGCGAAGATAGATATCGCGGATTTTTGGAATGGCTTTGACGGCGATCGGGTCAAAAAGCGCCGCTATCTGTATCGTGAACCGGTAGGACGGGCAGCAAAATGGCGTTTTTCGCCGATTTATAAGCTTGGCGCCGGCAGCGCGAATTCCGTTTCCGCGTTAGTCGGTGAAGGCGGAGATTGGCATGAGGATAAGCAGTGCCGTTTTTACAAGCTTTATGACTCCACGTTGCGGGCGTTTGAGGATATGGGCGTTTTTTCACCTGGCAGTGTTGATAAGATCATGAAGGATCTGTCAGAACGCGTCGCTGAAATGGGCGCATATTGGAGCGATAAGCAGTCGTCCTATCTTCTTATTTTTTCTCCCTTTATTGGTGGTCGTTTTCTCTATCCGGCGGAGGTTAAAAGTTATCTGAGTTATTTTCGTTTCCGCCTCGCCGCCCAGACGGCTAATGTCCAACAACCAAAAGAGGGAGCTATACCGTCGGTCTGTGCTCTATGTAATTCCCGCTCTGACAACGTGGTCAATCTTGACCAGGTTTTTGCCTTTGCCACGTTCGACAAAAAAAGTTTTTTACCCGGCAATGTGGATTCTGATGAAAATAAAAAGAAGGTCTTTCCTTTATGTTCAAAATGCTACAAAGAGATGTCTGAGGGCAGGGTGCGCATAGACAATGTTTTTACAGACGCAAAAAGCCTTTACGGTGTAAGGATATATGTTGTGCCGGAGTTGTTGGCCGGTACCGGTAAATTTGTCGATGCATCGAGGCTTGCGAGAGATTTCATACAAAATGGGCTGAACCGTGAGTCCTATATTCCAAATGACATTATGAAAATGAACGATGAGGTGGTGCTGCACTTTGTCTTTTGGGAAAAGAACCAGGCGCAGGAGAGATTGCTGCTGATGGTTGAGGACGTGCCGCCGTCGCGGTTGAAACGCGCTGAGAAGGCATGGATGTCTTCTGCCGAGGCTACTGGAATAGCGAAAGCTTTCAAAGAACGAGGCGACAACTCTATTCTCTACCAGGCGATGGGGCTCATGTGGTCCAAGGTGATGGAATTGGCAGGCAAGAGCGAAGGAGAACAGACCTATACAAGAGATTGGATGCTGGGCCTTGAAGGCAGGATACTAGCTGGAGAGCATATCAATGTGGAGTCCGTAAAAAGCTTTTTTGTTTCGAGGTTTCAGGGACTTTGCGCCGACCACGATTGGGTGCAGAAATCTTCCAAATATTTTGCGCGTGATATTGCCTGTATCGTTGATTTTCTCTATCGGTTGAATGAGAAGGAGGAGTCTTTATGAAGCTTGAGTTTCTTGATAACTTTAAGGATCCGTATTTGAACACAGTCGAGGGGCGCGGCGTTTTTCTTGCTGGAGTGGTGCTTGGGATGTTGGCGCTAGCGCAGACGCCGCCGGGGGGTACTATCGACGCGGCCCCTATTTACAAACAGCTTAACTTTGGCAGGATGCGGCGGCGCGATCTTCGTACACATATGTCCAGAGTAACCACACTGATAGACGTCTATGTAAAGGACCCTAATCCTGGCAGAGAGACGGGCTCTGACGTCACGGATGCCAAGGAAACTTTTAAGATTAAAGATTATACGGGATTTGCCCAAATGCTTAAATCGCTGGCTGCCCGATCCGGCGAAATGCTTCTCTCGTGCGGAGAAAGAGACTTGGGCGTTGACGGCAATTTTACCTTTTCCGTTGCTTTTCTCAACGCGCCGAACTACTTTTGGACTATTTTTAAGAAAGATTAAGGAGGATTGATTTTTCATGTCATTCAATAACCGCAGAGAGTATCTGTTCGTCTATTCTGTGAAAGACGCTAACCCCAATGGGGATCCACTTGCCGCCAATCATCCCCGCTATGACGACGAGAATGGTGTAGTACTGGTATCAGACGTGCGTATAAAGAGAACGGTGCGCGATCAGTGGCTGCGTGATGGAAAAGGTGTCTTCGTAGACGGTGAGGCGAAGACGTTGAAGCAGCGAATAGAGGAGTTAAAGAAAGAATATGGCGTGAAGACGGGCGGCGAGGCGCTTTCTCATTGCCTGGATACCAGATTGTTTGGGGTCACCTTTGCCTTGGACAAAGAATCTTTTTCTTGGACCGGGCCTGTGCAGTTTAAATGGGGACGTTCGATCCATAAGGCTGCGGTGATGATGGTGCAGGGTACGGCGGCTTTCGCTACTAAGGAGAGCAGCGAGCAGCGTTCATTCCGCAATGAATATATTGTTCCCTTTGCTTTGATCGCCGACTATGGAATTGCCAACCAATACTCGTCGCTGAAGACAGGTGCGACGGACGAGGATCTGGAAGCGCTTTTTGAGGCCCTGTGGAAGGGTACTTATAATTTGATAACCAGGAGCAAGATTGGCCATACGCCAAGATTTTTGGTGGAAGTTAAGTATATCGACGGCTTTAATGGGGCCATCGGAGCGATGGACGAAAAGATATCGCTAAAGGGCGCTGATAAAGAAACGCTCTCATCCGATGAGCAGATGGCAATACGCGGCTGCGACGGCATTACTCTTGATATTACCAAACTCTGTCAGGCTTTGGCCAGAATCCGTGACAACATAGAATCGGTAAGGATAATTAAGGACGCTGATCTCAGCGTGAGTGATTTAGGTGAGGTCAAATCGCTTCTTGGAGGCAGTCTGACTGTCGAAGAGAGGTGATTTAGATGGCGGTGATCTTCGATTGTTCGTCGAATATTGCCATGTTCCGTAAGCCGTATACGACGACCTCTTCCAGTTCATTCGTATTCCCGCCGCCTACCGCGATTGCCGGTATCATCAGTGCGATTTTGGGAATAGATAACGAGTCGCATGTCGACGGCGGCAGCGCGGCCTATTGGCCTGAATTGAGCGGAACCAGCGTGGCAGTGAAGATCAGTAATCCGGTGAAGTGGTTTCGGGGGACGCTTAATTTCTGGAATGTGAAGAATCCTCAGAAATCGCCGCATATTCAGGTCAAACACCAATTTTTGCTGGAGCCAAAGTACAGAATCTACGTCAGAGGCCCGTTGGAGGGGAAGTTGCTTGAACGGCTCAGCAACGGAGATTTTATATACACGCCGTACCTCGGCGTTGCTTATGCGATAGCGGATATTGATTATCAAGGTAGCTGCGATGCGTCACCGGTTGAGGATGATGTTGAAACGATCGATACGATCGTTCCTTTGAGTGATGGCCTAGCCATAGATTTTGTGGCCTCTAAAAAGATATATAAGGAAATCGTACCGTTTGCATTCAATGAAAAACGGGCATTGCAGCGGACGCTGCCGGTACTTTATTCCGACAGCGTAGGCAAAATAGTTTTGAAGGAGATGGGCGGCCTTGACGTTACCAGATGCATGGGCGAAGTTGTTGCTTGGTTCCCTGAGTGGTGAACTGAAAAGTCATCCGAATAGAAAGCTTACGGATCATCTACTGGAGAGCGCCCGTCTGGCGGAAGCGCTGCTTGAAAAGCACGGCCTGGGATGGCTCTCGAATGTGGTACTGGCGGCTGCCCTGACTCATGATTGCGCTAAAGCGCAGCCGCTTTTCCAAGAACATCTCTATGGGGGCAAGGGGACGGAACATGCCGCCCCCTCTTCTTTTTTCTCTCTGTCATTGAACGAAAAACTTATTGCCAGTGATCTGTTTGTTATGGCGGAGGCCGTCAGGCGGCATCATACCCACCTCCAGAATTGGAACGACAGTGTCGATTTTTGGAGAAGCAGTAGTTATGCAGAACAGCTGGCAGAGATGAAGGCTTTGGTTCCAGACTGGCCTTGGTATAACGTCGATTTGATCTTTGCGCAGATCAAGGAATTTTTGCGTGATAACGACCCCGATGAGATAGAAGATAAAGAGCTGTACGTCAACTGCTGGTTCAATCTGCGTACAACACTCTCTTTATTGGTAGCCGCCGACAGAATGAACGCTATCGGTTTGGATGATACGCTCTTTCATAAGCTGCCGGAATTTAAAGAGAAAGTTTTTGCCGTTCGCGGAAAGGTAGATAAGTGGCGCAGTGATGTAGCTCGCCAATGTTTTGAAAATATTTCTAAATTGTTCATCGCTCCGGGGATATACACGCTGACTCTGCCAACTGGCGCCGGAAAGACCAATATCGGCATGCGCTGCGCGCATATGATTGCCAAGTGTCTTGGCTATAAGACTATTATTTACGCCCTGCCATTTATTTCCGTGGTAGAGCAAAACGCGGATTTCGCACGCGAAGTGTTTGGTGGAGAGTATGTTCAGGAGGACCACAGTCTGGCGTTGGCTTTTAATAAGGCGGATAAGGGCAAAAAAGACGGTCAACCGCTGCCCCCTGAAAAGGAGCTATGGCAGAGGTTGACGACGTTGTTCCGTTATTGGAATTCTCCGATAATCGCGACTACTATGGTTCAGCTCTGGGATGCCATATATAACCCCAAAGCGTTAGCCTCTATCGATTTTCACCGGCTAAGCCATGCCGTGGTGATTTTGGATGAACCGCAAGGCATAGACTGCCGTCACTGGCATGAGTTCGGCGAGACGCTGTCATATATCAGCCATAAGTTTGGCACGGTCTTTATTTTGATGACCGCAACGCAGCCGCAAATCGCCGAAGCGCAGGAACTGGCGCCGCCAACCAGTTTTCCTTTGATACGCCACAGATATAAATTTCTTAAAGGTAATTACAAGCTTACGGATCTGCCTGATATTCTGCGGGAAAACTGTGCCGGTTTTGCGGAGAAGTCCGGCATGGCGGTCTTCAATACCAGGCATGCTGCACTTGACGCCTACCGGATATTAAGGCCGTTGCTGGGAGAAAACACATACATGCTGAGCGGATGGATGACCTCTAACCATAAGCGTCAGGTGCTGAAAAGGGTTACGGAACATCTTAAAAAAGGGGAACTGTGCCATTTGATCGCCACGCAGACGGTGGAGGCTGGCGTCGATTTGGACTTTGACTGGGTATTTCGCGATATCGGCCCGCTTGACTCAATTATTCAGGCGGCGGGCCGCTGCAACCGCAGCGCGCTGCATGACAAGGGGCTTGTCTTAGTAGCGGAGTTAATAAGTGATACTGCTTCACCAAACAAGCCTTTCGCTTCAATGGTGTATGACCCGGTCATTCTCGGGACGACAAAAGATTTTTTACAGGAGCATTGCGAGTTTGAAGATGGCGAAGTGGGGGCATTGGTAAAAGAGTACTATGGCATCCTGAAACCAAAGCTCTGCCCGAACGGACTGTGGAGAAATATCTGTAAAGGACAATGGGGAAAATTTATTCCTCTGTTTAAAGATAACAAACAGGAGGTCACCCTTTATATCGATGACGGCGAGGTCGACACATTATTGCATAAACTACATAACTTACAGCCCTCGTTGGAAAACAGAGACGAGGTAAAATGGCTTAGAACCAAACTGGCGCAGCATTCGATTGGGGTACCTTCGAAGTTGCTGGCAGAGTGGATAGAGGCCGAGGTTTGTGTGGTTAAATCTGGGAGCGCGAAAATTGAGCGATGGGGCGACGAGGAGTTTTTTGTTGTCCGCAGCGACGGTATTGGCAACAGCGATTCTTCGATCTACCATACGACGGTGGGTTTCCAGCCACAGTTTGCTTCAAATGGAAACGATGGCTTTTAGAGGGAGGGGCGATAAATGAAACTGTCGGAAAAAACCTCTATTGGCGGGACTTTGCTTTGGTATTATTCCATATGCCCGCGTGAAGTGTGGCTGATGGCCAGGAAAATAATCCCAGAACAAAAGGACGAGAACGTCGCCATTGGCCGTTTGATCGATAAAAACAGTTATATGCGCGATAAACATCAAGTATCTTTCGGCGATAATAAGTTTGATTTCATCCAAAATAAAGACGGGAGCATTATCGTGTCGGAAATCAAAAAAAGCAGCCGCGCAGAAAAAGCGTCAATGCTGCAGCTAGCGCATTACCTCTATGGGTTGGAAAAAGAGGGATACACGGCCAAAGGAGTTCTCGTTTATCCAAAGGAGAAAAAACGTACGGAAGTGACCCTCACTGATGAACTACGAGGGGATTTGGATCGGGCATATACGGAGATAGAGAGAATTTCCGCTATGGAACAGGCGCCGCCATTGGCAAAGTGCAGGTACTGCGCCAAGTGCGCCTATGGAGATTATTGCTGGAGTTAAGCAGGACATGGAGGAGTATCGATGGGAAAGACGCTTTACCTCTTAAGCAACGGAGAATTGAAAAGAAAAGACAACACGCTGTTTATCGCCAGAGAGAACGAAAATCCTAAATTCCTGCCGGTAGAGACTCTGGATGAGATAAATATATTTGGTGAGGTGGATTTCAACAAGAGCCTGTTGGAATTTATCTCGCAAAAAGAGGTCATCCTGCATTTCTATAATCATTATGGGTATTATGTCGGGACCTTTTATCCACGAGAGCACCTGAATTCAGGAGCCGTGATACTTGCGCAGGCGGCGTATTATATGGAGATGGCGAAGCGAATAGAAATAGCCTCTTCGTTTGTCACGGGCGCCATAGACAACATGAAGAGGGTGATGGAATATTATCAACGCAGGGCGATGGTGGAGATAAGTGATATCGTCGGCGCTTTAGACGTTTACAGCGAGCGGGCGCCGCAAAGTAAAGATGTGGCTGAATTGATGGGAATAGAGGGTAACGCGCGGGAGAAATATTATGAATTCTTCGACCGTGTCGTGAAAGATGACGCCTTTAGGATGGTAAGCAGAACTCGGCGTCCGCCTTCAAACCGCATGAATGCCTTGATAAGTTTTTTAAATACGATGTGCTATACGCTGGCTCTCTCGCAGATCTACCGCACCCACCTGGACCCGCGAATAGGTTTTCTCCATGAGACAAATTTTCGCAGGTTCAGCCTAAATCTCGACGTGGCGGAGATTTTTAAGCCGATTTTGGTAGACAGGCTGATATTCTCGCTTATCAACAAACGTGAGATTCAGGAAAAGCACTTTGAGAAACAGAGCGGCGGCGGAATTTATCTAAGCGAGACCGGTCGCGAAATTGTTTTGCGCGCGTGGGAAGGCCGGCTGAATGAAACGATCGAACATCCTACCCTTGGAAGAAAGGTAAGCTACCGTGGCTTGGTGCGTATGGAAATATATAAACTGCAAAAGCACATTATGGAAAATATAAAATACGTGCCATACACAAGCAGGTGGTAATGAGATGTTTGTCATTATGTTTTATGATGTTGGAGAAAAAAGGGTAAATAAAGTTTTGAAAACGGCCAGGAAGTATCTGACATGGATTCAAAATTCCGTATTGGAGGGAGACTTGACGCCGGCAACGCTTGAAGCTCTGAAAGCAGATGTAAAAAATATTATCGATATCGAACATGACAGTGTGCTATTCTATGTGTGGAGAACGGAACGATACATGACTCGGGATGTCATTGGCATTAAACGAGGCAATATTGACTCTTTCATTTAAAAAAAGCGTCGACCGGCAATGATGTAAAAATGAAGGGAGATCGACAGACTTTGTGAAATAGTTGTTTTTTTAGTGATAAAGGAACATATCTCAATTTTCCTATTCGGGAAACAGTGCTTTATATTGGTGTTAATTATTATTATAAACACGGTCCGGCCCTGATCGAGATGGGGGTTAGAATCTTCCTGTAAGGATTGGAAATTTCATGTTGATATTGGGAGCTGTAGTTTGCTATGGTTCTCGGTTAGAATCTTCCTGTAAGGATTGGAAATCAGGCCCCGGACATCGTTCCGGGGCTTTTTCTTGCCTGGTTAGAATCTTCCTGTAAGGATTGGAAATAACTGTGCCATTTTGCCACCTTCTTCCTCTTGGTAGGGTTAGAATCTTCCTGTAAGGATTGGAAATTATCGGACGCCATCGCGATAGAGATTGTCCCTCGCAAGGTTAGAATCTTCCTGTAAGGATTGGAAATTAATTTGAGCCGGAAAACGGCAAAACGACCTGAAATGTGGTTAGAATCTTCCTGTAAGGATTGGAAATCTAAATGATACTGTTGCCGTCTGTGATTTCCCGTCGGGTTAGAATCTTCCTGTAAGGATTGGAAATAACTTAATCGCGCTCTTCCACGGCTCAAGCATATCCGGTTAGAATCTTCCTGTAAGGATTGGAAATTAGGACATGGCGTGGTGAATGAGCGACGGCGGAGCGGGTTAGAATCTTCCTGTAAGGATTGGAAATCAGCGGCAACGTCGGCAACCTGTAGCGTATGTCGCGGTTAGAATCTTCCTGTAAGGATTGGAAATTGGCAAAAAGCGGGTCACGAGCGGCGCAAAGGAGGATGGTTAGAATCTTCCTGTAAGGATTGGAAATCTGTACTGTATTGCGAGGTGAGCATGTTGATCAGGAGGTTAGAATCTTCCTGTAAGGATTGGAAATATATATGTTGTCATTTTTCCAGCGCCTTCCCCTCTCGGTTAGAATCTTCCTGTAAGGATTGGAAATGCGCATCCGCCATCAGGACCAGAAAGTTGCCGCAAGGGTTAGAATCTTCCTGTAAGGATTGGAAATTGGCGCTGTTGGTGCCGTAACTGTTATGTCCGTCTCGGTTAGAATCTTCCTGTAAGGATTGGAAATGCGTCAACACCCCGCGATAATGAAAGCCGCGCGGAGGTTAGAATCTTCCTGTAAGGATTGGAAATTCGCCCACGAACCTGATTCTCCTGTTTTGTATATCGGTTAGAATCTTCCTGTAAGGATTGGAAATTATTCGCGCAGCTCGGAATTCGCCGCGCGCAGCTCGGTTAGAATCTTCCTGTAAGGATTGGAAATGAGAGCCTCGGCTATGTAGAGCGTATCCAGAGGCACGGTTAGAATCTTCCTGTAAGGATTGGAAATTATCACAGAGCCAACATCAGAGACGCACTATGAATTGGTTAGAATCTTCCTGTAAGGATTGGAAATGCGACCGAGGCGATTTTAGACCTCCAACGCCGCCTGAGGTTAGAATCTTCCTGTAAGGATTGGAAATTTGACGTTTTCCCCGAAATGCCAAAACTTGATAAGAGGTTAGAATCTTCCTGTAAGGATTGGAAATCATGGCTCGATACGATAGCGGAGCCTACGCGCAAGTAGGTTAGAATCTTCCTGTAAGGATTGGAAATTGATGTACATAGACGACATAGCGTGGGATACATCAGGTTAGAATCTTCCTGTAAGGATTGGAAATCAGCACGCCGCCTTTGGGGCGGCTTTTTCATTTTTTGAGGTTAGAATCTTCCTGTAAGGATTGGAAATGTCGTTCAAACATCAGTCGTCGACCGGGACCGCGCGGGTTAGAATCTTCCTGTAAGGATTGGAAATTGGGACCAATTAGACATACAAGAAGAGGAGGACGAAGGTTAGAATCTTCCTGTAAGGATTGGAAATCCTCAATCATCCGCTCCACCTTGACCACGACGGCATCGGTTAGAATCTTCCTGTAAGGATTGGAAATCGAGAAATCCTACGCCCGGCATATCAAAAGCGCCGCGGTTAGAATCTTCCTGTAAGGATTGGAAATTCCGCCCCCGCGGCAACTGCACCAACTATGCGCAGCGGGTTAGAATCTTCCTGTAAGGATTGGAAATCGCCCAAAAGGTTAAAAAGGACTACCCCTATAGCTAGGTTAGAATCTTCCTGTAAGGATTGGAAATGGGCGATCTCCGGCTGGGAGACAAGGCCGCCGGCGGGTTAGAATCTTCCTGTAAGGATTGGAAATAGGCCACCCCGGCAGCGACGATGCCGACGATGAGCTGGTTAGAATCTTCCTGTAAGGATTGGAAATTCAAAACCTTCCGCGTGGCGATGAGCGGCGGCAGCCTCGGTTAGAATCTTCCTGTAAGGATTGGAAATTTTTTATGCCGTCCTTTTTCATCTACTTTACCTCCCGGTTAGAATCTTCCTGTAAGGATTGGAAATGCCGCCCGAAAAGAGACTGTCGAAGCACTAGAAAAGGTTAGAATCTTCCTGTAAGGATTGGAAATTTGGTCTGCCTATGATGGCGCGAATAGCCTCTAGTCCGGGTTAGAATCTTCCTGTAAGGATTGGAAATTAAGCAATCTCATGAATGATGGTGCTTTTGCCAATGGGTTAGAATCTTCCTGTAAGGATTGGAAATCTCATAGAAAGCTGCAAACATTTAAAGCGGTCGCTCTGGGTTAGAATCTTCCTGTAAGGATTGGAAATCCGTATGTGGCCGGACGGAGGGAAATTCCTGACATGGTTAGAATCTTCCTGTAAGGATTGGAAATTTTGACACAAACAACTGGTGGTAAATACGACCCGCTGGTTAGAATCTTCCTGTAAGGATTGGAAATTCGGGGAATTTTCCGCATTTAGGGCACACTGGGAGGGGTTAGAATCTTCCTGTAAGGATTGGAAATTTGTGGATTCTGTCGATGGCTTTTCTTTGGTTGAAGGGTTAGAATCTTCCTGTAAGGATTGGAAATTAGGACATGGCGGGTGTTTGCGCGGCGGTGTAGCGGTGGTTAGAATCTTCCTGTAAGGATTGGAAATTACGACATCACGGCGCGAGACCTCGCACGGCGGGCCGGTTAGAATCTTCCTGTAAGGATTGGAAATTTCGAGACCCCGAAAAAGGCAAATATGTGATTAATCGGTTAGAATCTTCCTGTAAGGATTGGAAACTTCAACTACACAGGGCGAATGAGCGCGCGCTACCATGGTTAGAATCTTCCTGTAAGGATTGGAAACAGGTTTTGCCAGTAGCGTAAGGCAATCACTCTGCGGGTTAGAATCTTCCTGTAAGGATTGGAAACAGGACAGGGACGACCTTAACAACGGCGACGCCGTCGGTTAGAATCTTCCTGTAAGGATTGGAAACAGAATCTTGTGACGAAAGATTTTAACATTCGTGAGACGGTTAGAATCTTCCTGTAAGGATTGGAAACTGCACAAGGAAACTTGGTTTACCGCGGAAGAGGCTGGGTTAGAATCTTCCTGTAAGGATTGGAAACACCGCTACACAGCGTCCAGCGAGGAAGAACGGGCGCTGGTTAGAATCTTCCTGTAAGGATTGGAAACACTCCAATAGCGTGCGCGAACCGGAGACGACAGATGGGTTAGAATCTTCCTGTAAGGATTGGAAACGGGCCGCAGACGCTTCGCTGCTTGACGACGACAACATGGGTTAGAATCTTCCTGTAAGGATTGGAAACGCATTATATCACAGAGCCAACTCCTGAAACACATTACCGGTTAGAATCTTCCTGTAAGGGTTGGAAACTCACTGACTTTTTCGGTGTTTCAATCGCTATCAAAAAGGTTAGAATCTTCCTGTAATAATTAGAAAATCTAACCGCCGCTATTGCGCCCCTTAATTAAAATTGTCTTGTAAGAATTTAGTGCTAACAACTATATTGTGTCTTGAAATCTTAATTTGTACATAAAGTTTTCAAAATTTGCATGTTGTGGTACTCTTGACATATAAACGCAATCAAGATGGTTGGAGGTAGAGAGATGCACATATCACTGTTTATTAATTCTCGTGAATCGAAGATATTAAAATTACCGTGCTCTAATTTGCATCTTTTCCAGTCATTGATATATAAACTTCTTCCTCCAGACAAAGCGGCATTCCTCCACGATCATGGGTATGTTATCGATAATCGTCCATTAAAGTTATTTGCAATGAGTTGGCCGATATCTGAGAAAGCTCCCAAGCTTGCAGGAGGATTTATCGAGTTTGAATTGCCAATTCGCCTTGTAATATCAACGCCGATGACATCGACTATGGACGGCATTGCGAGTGGCGCATTAATGAATAAATATATGCGTATCGGTGCTAACCTTGTGTATTGTGAGAAGATTGAGGTTAATTGTTATAATTCCGTATCTAATCAAATAATAATAAAAACCCTTTCTCCAATTAGTTGTTATTCTCAGATGCAGCGACATGATGGGCGCAAATATACTGTATATTTTTCCCCATTTGAAAAAGAATTTTCTAATTCTCTATATAACAACCTTACTCGAAAATTTCGGGCAATATACCCAGATGTGAGAATCCCAGAAGGTGCGGTTGAAATACTTCCGATAGGTATACCTAGAGAACGTGTGGCAAGATTTAAGGCTGAAAATTCATTTCCCATAAAAGGATGGAGTGGTAGGTTTAAACTGAGCGGGCCAAGAGAATTACTCCAGGTTGCCTTAGACTGCGGTTTAGGGGCAAAGAATAGCTCTGGCTTTGGCTGTATTATGCTGGATAATAAATAATTTGCTGCTTGTCGATGCCCAATAATGTAAAAAGTAGCGTAGATCGACAGACATAGTGAAACCCCTAAATAATAAGTGCACGACATGAGGAACCGCAATTAAAAGATGTCAGATTGTATTTTTATTTATCACTATAATATAATAAAGTTACATGTGGTAGAGTAATGTCTGACGGGATTAGAATCTTCCTGTAAGGATTGGAAACGAGGCGCGCTATCTGTGCCAGCCGACGCCATAGCAGATTAGAATCTTCCTGTAAGGATTGGAAACAAAAATATTGTTCAACAACGTTGTCTAGCAAGAGCGATTAGAATCTTCCTGTAAGGATTGGAAACACACAAGTATATCCGTGTAATCAATTTCTAACTCCGATTAGAATCTTCCTGTAAGGATTGGAAACGCCCGATAATATAGTCTTCCATTACCCCGGCCCATCCGATTAGAATCTTCCTGTAAGGATTGGAAACTCGAGGACAATCCCGGAGAACGTGACTTGAAATTGATTAGAATCTTCCTGTAAGGATTGGAAACGCACTTTGTCGACATAGAGCTGGTTGACGAACTGCGGATTAGAATCTTCCTGTAAGGATTGGAAACTAAATAAGCACCTCTACATCTTCCGGCGCGGGCTCGATTAGGCTCAAACTTTTCTATCTTCTAGGTACTAGAGGAAGTTACCAGGAGCTTCTTGGTTTAGACCTTTAATCCTAGAAGCTCCAGAACCTTTGCGGTCTTCTTGGTAATAATGGTTGTTTTCCACTCCTTGCCCTGAAGCTGCTTACGGATTCCGGAGATATAAAAGATACAGTCGCGAATCGAAAACTTTTGCAACATCTCCGCCCCCTTCATTCTTGAATAAAGTCTGTAAATTATCATCAGAGAAATATGGTTGATAAAAGCCCATGTCTCAAACGAAACATCCTTCTGCATATAGCTTACATCGGCCTCAAGCGTATTCTTCAATACGTCAAACGATTCTTCAATCGCAGCCCGCTTCTTATAAAACTCATAGACATTCCTGCCGTCCGCTTCA
>JAEXGR010000063.1 GCA_023450745.1 Synergistota bacterium | reverse complement strand
TAATAGACGACGTCCGCGCTTGTCAGCGCCATCGCGGGCAGCACAGGCACCATTAATAACGCCGCCGCGCATAACAACATCAGAATTCTTTTCGTTCTTTTCACTTTTTCCATCTCCTTTATATTTCGTCAATAAAGTTGAGCATGTCCGTATTCTCAAGCAGCCGACGCTTTAACGAGTATGTGTGCCCCTGGCCAAGGTGCCCCCTAAAACCCGCCAGATGGGATTTCACCGCCGCATAATCCATTTCGTTGTTATAGTATTTTGCGGCGATTTCCTTCAGCTTACCCCCAAAGCGCTTCTTCGACTGCCTCCTCAGTTTACGAACAACTTTCCCCGTATCCGTGAGATAAAAGTGGAAACCGAGATAGTCCACTCCGTTAGATATTGGAAATATCTGAGTCTTTTTGTTGAATTGAAGCTTCAATACATTTTCAGCATGATCTCTCATAGCCGCAAGGCAATCCTTGAGGAATTCCCTGTCGTGATGCACGATTACGCCGTCGTCCATGTACCGCGTGTAATATTTTGCGCGCCAGTCTTCTTTTATTATCCGGTCCATGCTGTCCGGGTAATAGACCCCAAAACACTGGCTCGTCTGGTTTCCCAGCGGTACCCCGGGGGAGAAGCTGTCGATTATGCCGCAAACCAGTCCGTATACCTCGTCGTCAGCCAGCACTTTTCGCATCTTTGTCTTCAGGACCGTATGCGATATGCTCATAAAATATCTGCTGAAATCGGCTTTCAGAAAATATCCGTGCGCACCATGGCTCTTGTAATGTTCCCTTAAAAAACAAGAGAGGCGGTCTATCGCAAATGAGGTTCCCTTTCCCTTTCTTGAGGCGGCATTGTCATATATCATACGGTTTTCAAGAAGCGGCCAGAGTATCTGGTCGCAAAGCGCGTGCTGAACGACTCTGTCTCTGTAGTGCAGCGCGTCTATGTTTCTCTCTTTCGGATCGTGGATTTTAAACCGATAATACCCGCTTATTTTGTATGTTCTGTCGTCTAAAGCTCTTTTAAGCTGCCAGAGACTTTGTGCCAGATTCATCTCAAAGAGTATTACCTCGGTTTTACAGCGCTTGCCCTGTCTCGCAGCTTTGTGAGCCTGCATGAGACTCTCAAAGGAAGACATTTTCTCGTAATCTGTCGTCATATATCACCTCCGATCACAAAAAATAAAATTCACCGCGGAAGAATTCTGAAGTACTGTAATCAAAATTCATATGAAAACGAAAATAGCTGTTTCTTATGTCCGTTCTCTCCGCGGTATGTGTTTATCCCCGCATTAGGAGCTTTGCTTTATCCATCTGCCGGGAAAGGAACAGGATTCCTTTGCCTTACGCACCGACTCGCCCCCTTGGGCCTAGTTTCACGCAGTTAAGGCAGATCCGGACGAAGGCCGACAGCCCCATTGTTAACGTTGTTATTGTTGAGGTTGCCGTCGTTATTGACGTTTGACGCTTAGTTTACGTTGTTGCCGGGGGAACGAAGCCACCAATAACCGCCCTTTTTTAACCCTGTCCCCAAACTATAAAAAATCACGTTCTGGACGCGAATCTTTTTTTATCGCTGTTTATCCATGCTCCCAACAAATTAGAGCAATTGCTTATCAACTCGCTAAGATGTTCGTATTGTCTCTTGAGCAAACATCCCCGCTCGCTTGCCACGAATGACAGATAATCAATGACTTTCAAGTCCGTAAGCGCTTTATGCTGCAGGTCAAGGCGCCTTTCATACCTCTTCGAAGACTCACCGCCGCCAATATAGACGTCGTTCGCCGCGTAAAGCGTCTCGACAACCTCCAGAGATTTGTTCTGGAGTCTCGCCGTAAAGGTATACCGATATTTCTTCGGGGACGATTCCGTCGCTGCAAAAATATAATCGGTCAGCTCTTTGGCCTTTGTTATGATCGTCAGTTCGCTTTTTTTCCCCACCATCTGACACTGCACCATCTATTTTTTAATTTTATATGTAAAACCAACTATGAGCATACATTAACACATATATAAAACTTAAGTCAATTAATGAATGTATGAATTAATGAATTATTTTCTAAATACAACGGTAATATTTTGAAAATATTTCATAGTACGTAAATAAACACGGGCGCCGCGTATTTGGGGCAAAGAAAACCATTTACTTTTGCAATTGACAAACCGCCGGTTTATTCACTTAAGGGAGTTGACAATATCGGCTTTTGTATCTAAAATCTCATTCGTTGAAAGACAACGAACGTGAAATATCAGAGGGGAGGCAATGGGACATGACGAATAAAACATCAAAGACATCGCTTGACAGTCGTGTCACACAGTTCTCCTTTATCGGCGCGGGTCCTCTTCACGGGATCTGCGCGAAGACTGCATGATTCATAGATAGCGTCACTTGAATCTACGCACCGCGTATATGTCGTTGAAGCAGGGCCCGCTGTTTGCGAGCCCTGCTTTTTTGCTGCCCGAAGGCGGCATGGATTTAAAAAACATTTGGGAAAGCCCCGAGAAAGGAAATGAGAACAATGGAGAAACAGAATTACTACCAGCCTGAAGTCGAATGCGCGCCGCGCGAACAGATCAGAGAATGGCAGAGCGAAGGACTTGTAAAGACCGTCAGGCACGCCTATGAGAATTCGCCCTATTACCGGAAAAAGATGGAGGAACACGGCGTCAGGCCCGAGGACGTCAAGAGCGTCGACGACCTTCACAAGCTTCCCTTCATCTGCAAAGACGACCTCCGCGAGGCCTATCCTTACGGATTGCTCTGCAAGCCCCTCTCCGAATGCGTCCGCATCCAGTCGACGAGCGGCACAACCGGCAAGCGCGTCATCGCCTTCTACACCCAGCATGATATCGACGCCTGGGATGACTGCTGCGCGCGCGCGATCGTGGCGGCCGGCGGCACCAAAGACGACGTGGTACACGTCTCCTACGGCTACGGCCTCTTCACCGGCGGCGCGGGACTCAACGGCGGCTCGCACAAGCTCGGCTCCCTCACGCTGCCGATGTCGTCCGGCTCGACGGACCGCCAGATACAGTTCATGCAGGACCTGGGCTCGACGATCCTCTGCTGCACCCCGTCATACGCCGCCTATCTCGGCGAGACCATCGTCGAAAGGGGGCTTCAGGATACTATAAAGCTCAAGGCGGGCATCTTCGGCGCGGAAGCCTGGAGCGAAGAGATGCGTCATGACATCGAGAAAAAACTCGGCATCAAGGCCTACGACATCTACGGCCTCACGGAGCTCGAGGGCCCCGGAGTCAGCTATGAGTGCTGTGAGCAGCGCGGCATGCACCTCTGCGAGGACCAGTTCATCGCCGAGATCATCAACCCCAAGACCGGCGAAGTGCTCCCCGACGGCGAAAAAGGCGAGCTCGTCTTCACCTCCGTGAACAAAGAGGCCTTCCCGATGATTCGCTACCGCACGCGCGACATCTGCGTACTCTCTCACGAAAAATGCTCCTGCGGCCGCACCCACGTCCGCATGGCAAAACCGATGGGCCGCAGCGACGACATGCTCATCATCAAGGGCGTCAACGTCTTCCCGTCGCAGATAGAGACGGTGCTCATCGACAACGGATATTCGCCGAACTACCAGATCCTGGTGGACCGCGTCAACAACAGCGACACCTTCGACATCAACGTTGAGATGAACCAGGATACGTTCAGCGACACGCTCAGCGATATCACCAAGCGTGAAAAAGCGCTCATAAACGCCCTCAAAGGCTTCCTCGGAATATACGCCAACGTGCACCTCGTGGAGCCGAAGAGCATCCCGCGCAGCGAGGGCAAAGCGGTGCGCGTCATCGACAAGCGCAAGCTCTATTAATCGGCGGAAACATCCGAAACGCCGCGCCGAATACAATAATAGATTATCCGTAGGGATATAAAGAATTTTTGATTATAATAGAAGGAGGAATTACACAATGAAGGGGGAAAAGACCATGACAGTCAAGCAGATTTCCGTCTTTGTAGAAAATAAACCGGGGAAACTGGCGGAGTTCGTAGAACTCCTGCGCGCGAACGGCATCGACATGCGCGCGCTCTCGCTCGCCGAGGCCGCCGACTTCGGAGTGCTGCGCACGATCGTCAGCGATCCCGACAAGGCGCAGCGGGTGCTCAGCGAGGCCGGAAGCATCTCGGCGGTGACGCCGGTGCTCGCCGTCGCCGTATCAGACGAGCCGGGCGCCCTTTACCACATCCTGGAGATACTCAGGGCGGGCGAGATCAACCTTGAATACACCTACGCCTTCACCACGCGCAAGGATCAGGGCGCCTATATGGTCTTCCGCGTCGCCGATAAAAATATCGACAAGGCGGTGGCGCTGCTCGCCGCGGACGGCATCGGCATCGTCGCCCAGGAAGACATCTACAACCTGTAAGACCCTATCGGCAGATCTCCATAAACATGGCGGCCCTTCCCTTTCGGGGGGTCGCCACGTTTTATGCCGGGATTTTTGCTATTTAGCGCCGCCTGGCGTTATCTCTTCCGGAAAAAGACCGCCGCGCCGCCGAACGCCAGCAGCAAAAGCGGGAAGGAGGCGGTGCTGCAGCCGCTTGAGGAGCCGCCGTCAACCTGTTTCTCATAAGCTCCGGCATCGGCCTTCGGTCCCTGCGGACGGGATACGCCGCGGGCGTCCGCCGCCGGAATCCAAGCGGTTCCGGCCGGTATGATCTCCAGAGCCGCGCTCTTGTCGGCGAGCGCCGCCGTCGGTACGGAACCGCCGTTGTCCTTCAGCGCGGGGATGCCGCCCTCATAAACAAGAACCTCGTTCGCAACGGCGTCTTTCACGTCCGAATCCGCAAGCGTAATCGTCACGTCTTCCGACACGCCATCCGGCTTCGTAAGGTCAACTGTGCCAAGGACGTTATATCCGCCGCTGACGAAATTACCGTCGTAACGCGCGACCCACGGCCCCAGTGCTGGATTTGGGTCTTTGTCCGTGTTGTCAGAGTAGTGGACGCTTACGTCCTGCGCCGTGCCGTCGGCCAATTTGTTGCCTGCAATCACGCAACCCATGAAGTTAGCCGTGCCGACCGCTTTCATCGTGTCGGTGTTGTGCGAGCCGTCGTGCGCGTAAAGGCCCGCGCCGCTCATTGTCGCCGTGTTGCCGGACATGGTGCAGTTTATGATCTCCAGCTTGGAGAGGACGTCGAGGATGAAGCCGCCGCCGTACTTAGCCTTGTTGCCGATAATGGTGCAGTTCGTCAGCTTCGCATGAGCGTTATAGAAGAGAATGCCGCCGCCGTTGCCGATACCGTTTGAAGATACGTCGTTGCTGGCGATGGTGCAGTTCTCGAAGACGTTGAGTTTGTCATTCTCCGTGTTGACGTAGATTCCGCCGCCGCGGCCGCCTTTGTTGTTCATGACCAGGCAGTTGTACATTTTGACGTTGCCGCCCCAGTCGCCACCGCGCTCAGGCGCGGTATAGCCGGGGTCCACGTAAAGGCCGCCGCCGCGCGAACCGCTTGAGTTACCGGTTATCTTCGTGTTCGTCATGACGGCGTTTCCTTTGAGGTAAATACCGCCGGCCCTGTCTTTGCCGGTGTTGTCGCTGATCTCGCAGTCAGTGAAGGTAACGTTGGCCTTTGAATCGATGAAGAGCGCCGCGCCGCCGTCGCGAGTGTGGGTTCCTTTTTCAGAGCCGCACTTCGTGACCTTTACATTCTCAAAGCTGACGGTCAGGGCCTGATCGATATATACGCCGCCGCCGCTTGCCGCGGAACCGCCTTTTGTAATCGTGAGATTCTTAAAGGCCACGTTGTTTCCAGTTACTTTGAAGATACGCACGGCTCCGATCGCGTCTACCGCATAGCCGCCGCCATCGATCGTAATCGCTTTGTCGATAATGATTCCATCCGCCGAGATCGCGGCATCGGCGGACAAGTCGTAGGTATAGTCGCCGGAAAGACTAAGGACGCCGCCAGCCGCCGTTTGGGAAATCGCATCCTGCAATTCCGTAAAATTCCCCGCCTCGGCGGCGCCGGTAAACAAAAGAGCGCAAAACAACAGTACAAAAAACCTTTCGGTGATTCGTTTCAAAAAAACTCCTCCTATTCGATTTTTACGTGCAAGTTTGTTGCAATAGTATTATATTTGCTATTCGCCGTCTGTCTACATTTGTTCATTAAAAATCACTTAACATAACTTTTATCGAAGACAACGGCGAGAGGGGGCTTGACATTAGGGCGACTCTGCGTAAAAATATCCCGTAATGCAATAACGGCAAATGCGACGATCGGAAAGAAGTAGATCTGCCGACAGTCTTACAGAGAGCCGCCGGACGGTGCGAGGCGGAAGACGGGCGAATCGAAATACATTCCAGGAGCAGCGCACCAAAAGGGACGGCGTATCATAAAAGTAAAAGGCGCTATTTTCGAGTAGGCTGCGACGGGTCCGCCCGTAACCGCGGACAGGGTATACGGTAAATTTATTTATCCAGTACCCGACGAGGACGTTTTTCGCGAGAAAACGTCAAACTGAGGTGGTACCACGGGTGATTATTCCCCGTCCTCTGGATAACCGGAGGACGGGGATTTTTTTAATTCCTCCCTCCGAAAAAAGTCACGCAAAGTTTAAGGAGGAAGAAACAGAAATGCCGATTACCGAACTGCTTGAAAGAAACGCCAGGGAATTCTGCCACGAGACGGCGCTCGTGGAGATCAACCCCGAAGTCAAAGAGCTGCGCCGCGTCACGTGGAAAGAATACGAACTCATCGAATCCAGCCCCACGGAGAGCTACCGGCGGGAGATCACCTGGAGCGTCTTTGACGAGAAGGCGAACCGCTGCGCCAACCTGCTCCTTTCGCGCGGCATCAAAAAGGGAGACAAGGTCGCCATCCTGATGATGAACAGCCTCGAGTGGCTGCCGCTCTACTTCGGCATCCTCAAGACCGGCGCGCTCGCCGTCCCCCTCAACTTCCGCTACACGGCGGAGGAGATAAAATACTGCCTCGATCTGGCCGACGTCGACGCGCTCTTCTTCGGCCCGGAGTTCATCGGCCGCGTAGAGGATATCTGCGACCGGATTCCGCACGTCAAACTGCGCTTCTACATCGGCGACAGCTGCCCGCGCTTCGCGGAAAATTATCTGCACCTGACGGCGAACCTCTCGAGCTACGCGCCGCGCATCCTGCTCTCCGACGACGACGCCGCGGCGATATACTTCTCCTCGGGAACGACGGGCTTCCCGAAGGCCATCCTGCATAATCACGAGAGCCTCATGCACGCGGCAAAGGTGGAGCAGAGCCATCACGGGCAGAAGCACGACGACGTCTTCCTCTGCATCCCGCCCCTCTACCACACGGGGGCGAAGATGCACTGGTTCGGCAGCCTCATCTCCGGCGGCAAGGGAATCCTGCTCAAGGGAACGGACCCCGTATCGATCATAAAGACCGTCTCGGACGAAAAATGCACCATCGTCTGGCTGCTCGTCCCGTGGGTACAGGATATCCTCGACGCGATCGACGCGGGGAAAATCCGTCTGGCGGACTACGACCTTTCGCAGTGGCGGCTCATGCACATCGGCGCGCAGCCCGTGCCCCCGAGCCTCATCGGCAGATGGCGCAAAGTCTTCCCGAAACATAAATATGACACGAACTACGGCCTCTCGGAGTCGATCGGGCCGGGCTGCGTGCATCTCGGCGTCGGCAACATCGACAAAGTGGGAGCGATCGGCGTCCCCGGCTACGGCTGGAAGGTGAAGATCATCGACGACGAAGGCCGCCCGATTACCGACGGAAGCGTCGGCGAGCTCGCCGTGAAGGGGCCCGGCGTAATGACCTGCTACTACAAAGACCCGAAGGCCACCGCCGAAGTGCTGCACGACGGATGGCTCTCCACGGGAGACATGGCGCGCCAGGACGAACAGGGCTTCATCTACCTTGTGGACCGCAAAAAGGACGTCATCATCAGCGGCGGCGAAAATATCTATCCCGTGCAGGTAGAAGACTTCCTCCGCGCACATCCCTCGATAAAGGACGCGGCGGTGATCGGCCTGCCGGACCAGCGTCTCGGCGAGATCGCGGCGGCGATAATCGAACTCAAGGAAGGTTACCCCTGTACCGTAGACGAGATAGAAAAGTTCTGCCTCGACCTGCCGCGCTACAAACGTCCGCGCCGGATAATCTTCGCCGAGATACCGCGCAACCCGACGGGCAAGATCGAAAAACCGAAGCTGCGCCAGATGTACCGGGCAGAAAACCTCGTCGCACAGCAGACAAACAGCTGACGCGCCATTTGACAACCCGTCGATATAGGGTATAATACTTTCGTCTCTGAAATGGAGAGTTAAGCCGGTGTAGCTCAGCTGGTAGAGCAGCTGACTTGTAATCAGCAGGTCGGGGGTTCGAATCCTCTCGCCGGCTCCAGTGATAGCAATGACTTAGACGACTTTCGTCTAAGTCTTTTTTTTGCTTTCCGGCTTTGACTAGCACATGACTAAAGGCGGGAGAATTCATCTTTCATAATGGCGATACGCTTAACCTTTCCGCCCTCTGCCGGCCATGAAAGCGTTCCGCAGCGCCGCAGATGAGGTAAATTTCTTTGCTTTCGCGGCCGACCATTGTAAAACTCCCCTCTCTGTATATGGTTCCTGATGAGGGAGTTTAGAGGATTACGCCTGCTGTTAACAGGCACGGGAGCTTTGACCAAGGCGACAGCATTTATTTTTTTGGAAGGCACAAAACGCCAAGCAAAACCCGCGGAAGAGGGCTGCCTTTGCCCTTTGGCCCCCTTTCGCGATGGAGGCTTTAAGTGGGCGCAAAGCACAGCAATCAGGGGTCTTAAGGCTCCCTCCGCGAGGGAGCTGGATCGGCGAAGCCGAGACTGAGGGAGTTCTGACCTTGGTTTAGAGCAAGGGCCACACTCCCTCCGACCCGGCGGAAGCCCGCCGCCGGCCCACCTCTGGTGTAACTACCAGCCGAGTCGCACAAATCAGAAAAACGCTGATTTGCTCTCTGCCCGCCTCAGGGAGGGAGGCTTTAAGGGCACGCAAAAAGTAAATGCTGTTGCCCTGGAGCTTTGACGCTTACCATGTTCCTGCTCCATATCTACATTTGCCATTGTTGCAAAACTAAAAGGGAAGCTACAACACCGCGATGCCGTGCTTAAGATCGCTGATTTTTCCGTTGTCCGTCAACCCTACGGCCCTGTGTCCGGCTTTAGTTATAATTGATGTCGCGCATGAGCTCTCCGACAGCAAGCCGAGCGTCAGCCGCGCCTGCGCCAACACGATTTACGAAAGCCACAGCCTAATTACCAGGTTCCTAGCCGACACGCTGGGGGTCTCGAAAAAGACTGCTGAGACCGGCGTCTGCCGTGTAGAACATATCATCGGCAGCGAGACGTTTGAAAAGATAAAAGGTCATATTTCCCCGAAATTGCTATAAACCATATTTTGCAGTAAGATATTCATCATAGCGTCAGCAGATTTTAAATTCTGGGGGCTTTTTATGGCTTTGAGCATCGATTATGAATATCTTTTCTCCCTTCGCCATCAGAACCCTGCCTGGCGTCTTCTTCGCGCTGATTCCGCGCCGCTGATCCTCTCTTTTTTGAACAGAGTCTTCATCGAGGCCAACGAGCGCGTGATAGCCGAACCGGATCTCATTGAAAAACTTGAAGACGAGCTCTACTCCCTGCGCGAAATCTACGGAGAGGGCACTTTTCCACGCGCTGCCGCCGATTATCTCTACGATTGGGCGGAGCCCGAGAAGGGATGGCTGCGCCGTTTTTACGCAGCGGGCGGCGACGAGCCCTATTTTGACCTCACCCCATCGTCGGAGAAAGCCGTTTCTTGGGTAAAGTCTCTCGCGCAGAGCTCTTTCGTCGGCACGGAGTCGCGCTTAAAGATTATTTTTGAATTACTGCGCCAGATCGCCGAGGGCTCCGAGGAGGACCCGGAGCTGCAAATAAAGGCGTTGGAAAAACGCCGCGACGAAATTCTCGCCGAGATAGAAAAAATCAAAAGCGGCAAGCTCAATTTGCTCGACGACACTGCGGTCAAGGATCGCTTTCAGCAATTTTCTTCGATGGCGCGCGAATTGCTCTCGGATTTTCGCGAGGTGGAATACAATTTCCGTTCGCTGGATCGCGACGTGAGAAAGCGCATCGCGCTTTCAACCGCCGGCAAGGGTGAGATTCTCGACGACGTGCTGGGCCGCAGCGATTCAATCGAGGAGTCAGATCAGGGGCGAAGTTTTCGCGCCTTCACGGACTTTTTGCTCTCGCCGAGCCGGCAGGAGGAGCTGCATGGACTGCTGGATAAAATTTTTCAGATGAAGGCCGTATTGGAAACGAATTATGACAGCCGTCTGGCGCGCATCTCCGACAGCTGGCTTGACGCCAGCGACCACACGCTGGCGACGATGCGCCTGCTTTCCGCTCAGCTGCGCCAGTTTCTCGACGGCCGGGTGTGGCTGGAGAACCGACGTATCACTGAGCTGCTGCAAAGCATTTCGCGCAGCGCGCTAAGCCTTGAGTCGCCGCCGGAGGGCGATTTCATGGAGCTGGACGAACCGGGCGTGGAGATAAACCTCATCATGGAACGCCCGCTCTTCGTGCCCTCCGAGAAGATCAAAATCGACTCCGGCGGCGTCACGCTCGCCGAGGACGACGCGGAGACGGATTCTCTCTTCGAACAATTCTATGTCGACAGCGAGCGGCTGTTGGAAAATATCCGCGGAACTCTGATCGGCCGGTCGCAGGCCACGCTCGGTGAGGTGACGGCAAAATTCCCGATTACGCAGGGGTTGGCGGAACTGGTTGCCTATATGAGTATCGCCGCGAATTCGCAGGACGCCTTTTTTGACGACGGCGCGCGCGAGTATATAATCTGGAACTCCGATGACGGCGCGGCAAAGCGGGCGGAGCTCCCGCGCGTCATCTTTACGAGAAATTCCGCCGGAGGTATGATTTTATGAACGTTTCCAATAACGCGGCTTTTGCCGCCGACGACAACGAAAGGGGGCGTCGTTTTTCGCGCCTGTTGATAACTCTTTATAAAGGCGTTTTATATAAAGAGCGCGACGAAGCGCTGTGGCGCGACCTTGGCGAATTCACCGGGATGGTGATAGACCATTTCGCGCCGCTCGGGCTGAGGCTCGTGAAGGACGATAACGAAGGCTACGCCTACGTCGCCTATCCGCTTGAAACGGAGAGTGCGAACGACGACGCCGATCCACTGCCAAGGCTGGTCGCTAAGCGTCAGCTTTCTTTCGGCGTCAGCCTGCTGCTGGCGCTGCTGCGAAAACGAATGGCGGAGTTCGACACTGCCGGCGAGGGCACGCGCCTCATCGTCAGCCGCGGCGAAATCGTGGAGATCATGCGCCCCTTCCTGCCGGAAAGCACCAACGAGACCAAACTCGCCGATAAAATAGACACCGCGATCAACAAGGTCAAGGAGCTGGGTTTCGTCCGTTCTCTGAGAAGCAGCGCCTCGCAATATGAGGTGCTGAGGATATTAAAGGCCTATGTGGACGCAAAATGGCTCGCGGATTTTGACCGCAAGTTGGAAGCCTATAAAAATTATGGAAAGAAGGGGCTGGGCGAATGAGCGGGCAGACGGATCTGAATTTTGCGGAAGATGAAAACCTCGGCGGATTTCGCCTGCACCGTTTCGAACTGCTCAATTGGGGCACCTTCGACGGCGGCGTGCGCGTCATCACGCCTAACGGCAAGAACGCGCTGCTGACCGGGGATATCGGCTCCGGCAAATCGACGATCGTCGACGCCATCACCACGCTTTTAATTTCGCCCGCCAAATTAATGTACAACAAAGCGGCCGGCGCGGAGGCTAAGGAGCGCACGCTGCGCTCCTATGTCGAGGGCTATTACAAGAGCGCGCGCGAAGAGGGCGGGAGCTCGGCTCGTCATGTGGGGCTGCGCAAGGCGGGACTTTATTCTGTGCTGCTCGGCCATTTTCACAACAGCTCGCTGAACGTCGACCTCACGCTCGCGCAGGTATTCTGGCTAGACCCGAACCGCACGCAGCCAGAAAGGCTCTACGCGCTCGCAGAGCGGCCGCTGTCGATACGCGAAGATTTCAGTAATTTCGGCACGGAGATAAAGGGGCTGCGCAAAAAGCTGCGCGAGTCCCGCGTTGAGGTTTTTGAAAATTATCCGCAATATCACGGCGCCTTCGCGCGCGCCTTCGGCATCCGCAGCGAACAGGCGCTGAACCTTTTCAACCAGACCGTATCGATGAAGACGATCGGCGACCTGACCAGCTTCGTGCGCACGCACATGCTGGAAAAATTTGACGCCGCCTCGCGCATCCGCGACCTCATCGGCCACTTCGACGACCTCACTGGGGCGCATGAAGCGGTGCTCAAGGCCAAGCGGCAGGTGGAGCTGCTGACGCCGCTCAAAGAGCTGGACGAAAAATACCGCGCCGGCAGAAAAGAATCGCGGGAGATGGAGGAGGCGGCGGCGGCCGTCGACTGCTGGCTCGCCGGCTACAAAAGGCGGCTGCTGGAGGCAAGGATACGCGAGCTCTCATTGGAGGACGCGAAGATAGCGGAAGAGTTGCGGTCGCTGGCGAAACAGAAGGAAGAAAGAGAGTCGCAGAAGGCGGGCCTGATCGCGGCCATCAGCAGCGAGGGCGGAGGCCGCATTCAGAGCCTGGAGCGCGAGCTGCAGCTCAAGGAAGCGGAGCGCGAGCGCAGAAAAAAGAACGCCGCGCGCTACGACCAGCTCGCAAAGAAGCTCTCGCTCGCCGCCTGCGAAACCCCCGGCTATTTCGCAGAAAATGGGGAAAAGCTCGGCGAACTCCGCGAAAAGACGGAGGCGGAACGGGCGTCGCTGCAAAACCGGCTCACGGAATGCCTCGGCGCCAAGGCCAAGCTTGAAGAAGAGGCGTCCGCGCTTCACGACGAGCTCTCGAGCCTGCGCGCGCGCCGCAGCAACATCGAGGCGCGCAGTGTGGCGCTGCGCGAGAGGATGACGGAAGCGCTTTCGATAGATGAAGAGAAGCTGCCCTTCGCCGGCGAACTGATCGAGGTCAAAAAAGAAGAGGCCAAATGGGAGGGCGCGGCGGAGCGCCTGCTGCATAATTTCGCGCTCTCGCTGCTCGTACCGGACACCTACTACAAAAACGTCTCGGAATGGGTCGATAAAAACAACCTCGGCGGACGGCTCGTCTATTTCCGCGTGCGCGAGAAGGCAGCCGCACCGCTGCCGCCGCTCCCCGCGCGCTCGCTCGTTGAAAAGCTCGCGCTCAAAGAGGATTCACCCCTCTTTTCCTGGCTGCGCTCCGAGGCCCTCTCGCGCTTCAACTACGTCTGCTGCGAGACGATGGAAGATTTCCGCCGCGAACCGAAGGCGGTGACAGTCAACGGACAGATAAAATCGAACGAAAAACGCCACGAAAAAGACGACCGTTACAAGATAAACGACCGCAGCCGCTACATCCTTGGCTGGAACAACAAAGACAAGATAAAACTTCTCGAACGGCGCGAGGCGGCGCTGACCAAAGAGGCATCGCACCGCCTTTCTGAAATAAACGACCTCGGCGCGAAGCTGCGCGCCCTTGACGAAAAGAACGACGGCATCTCGAAGCTGGAATACTTCACCAGCTTCGCGGAACTTGACTGGCGCGGCACGGCACGCGAAATCGAGGAGCTGAACGCGGATCTCAAAATACTGCGCGCCGCTTCGCAGAAGCTCGACGCGCTGAAAAAGCGCCTTGAAAGCGCAGACCGATCGCTGAAGGCGATAGAAGATAAAAAAGAAGCGGCCATAAAGAACCAGGCCAAAAATGGCATCGAGAGCGCAAGCCGTGCCCAGCAGCTCGCGGAAGAGCTGGATCTCATGACCGAAGAGCTTACCGCGCGCCACCGCCCCGCCTTTCCGCGTCTTGAAGCGCTGCTCGCGAAGGAAAAGGGCGCAACCGCGCGCGTGACGCTGGAAAACGCCGCCGAGATCAGAAGGGGGCTGACCGGAACGCTCTTGGAGGCGAAAAAGCGCGCTGACGCCGCCACTGAAAAAATGTCCAACAAACTGACCGGCATGATGACCTCCTTCAAGCAGGAATATATCTTAGAAACGCAGGACTTCACGACGGAAATGGAGAGCCTGCCGGAATATCTCGGCCTGCTCGAGCGGTTGAACCGCGACGACCTGCCGCGCTTCGAAGCGAAATTCCGCGAGCTGCTCAAGGGCAAAACGATACAGGAAATCGCCTCCTTCCACGGAAATCTCGACAAGACGGGGCGGGACATCGAAGAACGCATACGCACCATCAACAAGGCGCTGACGCAGATAGAATATGGCCCCGGCCGCTACATCGCGCTGGAGGCCGAACGCGAAAAGGATATCGTCATCCGCCAGTTTCAGAGCGATTTGCGCGAATGCACGCGTGACTCCATCGCCGGCGAAAGCGAGGAACGCACTGCGGAGATGCGCTTCTCGGCGATAGAAAAGATCATCGCTCGCTTCAAGGGCCGTCCCGAGTTTTCCGCCGACGACCGGCGCTGGACCGAAAAGGTAACCGACGTGCGCAACTGGTATAGCTTCGCCGCTTCTGAGCGCTGGAAAGAAGACGACAAAGAATTTGAGCATTACAGCGACTCTTCAGGAAAATCGGGCGGTCAGAAAGAAAAACTCGCCTATACCATCCTGGCCGCGAGCCTCGCCTATCAATTCGGCCTCGACGTCGGCGATTCCAAAGCGCGCACCTTCCGTTTCGTCATCATCGACGAGGCTTTCGCGCGCGGCTCCGACGAATCGGCGCGCTTCGCGCTCGAATTATTCAAAACGCTTAACCTTCAGCTGCTCATCGTCACACCGAAGCAAAAGATACAGGTCATCGAGCCCTACGTCTCCAACGTCACCTTCGTCAGCAACCGCGACGGCAACAGCTCCAGCCTCACCAATATGACGATAGAGGAATATCTTGAAGAGAAAAAGAGCCGCCATGAGCTGGACGACGGAAAGTGACGTTGCCGCCGCCGCGAAAAAACTCTGGGAAAGCGGCCGCCTGCCCGCCGCGCTCATCAGCGGCGACACCCTTTTTCCGCGTTCCGTAAAATTAAGGGGCCCCGACTCCTGCGAAATGACCGAGAAACTCACGCAGACGCGCGCGTGGTGCGCCGCGCTGCGGGCCGCTTCGAAAGAGACGCGCAAAAACGGCTATAAATTGGAATACAGGCACATTCGGCACAAGATATTGGGAGAAAACGATATCCCCGACAGAGCCGTCTTCGAAACGGAGGAAGACGCGCTGGCCCTGGCCGGCAAAAAACGCGAAGCCGAAGAGCTGCGGAAAATGACCGCCGAAACGGCGGAGCGCCTGCCCGTGCTGGTGGGCTGGCTTTATAAAAAGCCGCTGCGCGCGCTTGAAGTCGCCGCGCATTGGCGGCTCTTTCTTAACATCTGCGAATGGATGCTCACGCACCAGAGGCCGGCCATCTACCTGCGCGAAATGGATATCCCCGGCGTTCATACAAAATTTATCGAGAGCCACAAGGCGATATTGGGTGAATTATTCGACCTGCTGCTGCCGGAAAGCACGATAGAGAGGCGCTATTCCGCGGGCGCGGATTTCGCCAAGCGCTACGGCTTCCGCGCGAAGGCGGAAGCCGTGCGTCTGAGGCTGCCCTCCGACTGCCGCCTCTTCCCGGAAACAGTGACGGAGATAACCCTCCCCTGCGAAGAATTCGCCGCCACGGAGATCCCCTGCCAAGAGGTCGTGATCACGGAAAACGAGACCAACTTCCTCTCCCTGCCGCGAGCGGCGGGGCGGCTGCTCATCTGGGGGCACGGCTACGGCTTTGAGATGCTGAAAAACGCCGCTTGGCTGACGGATAAAGATATCTTCTACTGGGGCGACATCGACACGCACGGCTTCGCGATCCTCTCCGAGCTGCGCGCTCGCTGGCCGCACACACGTTCGCTGCTGATGGACGAAGCCACGCTCGCGGCCCACCGCGCCCTCTGCGTGGAGGAGCCGCAGCCCGCGAAATATCTGCCGGAACACCTCACGCCGCAAGAGAGGCGGCTCTTCGCAAACCTCCATACCGCGGACGGCGAAAACCTCCGCCTGGAACAGGAGCGTATTGGAATGGAATGGGTGAAAAAAGCGCTGAAAGAGCGATACTGCCGCAAGCGGAACGAAGGATAATGAGCGCGGCGCAGGTGCAAGGTAAGGCGTGTGAGGGAGCGCCCTGAATTTCAGGGCAACAGCATTTACTTTTTGCGTGCCCTTAAAGCCTCCCTCGCGGAGGGAGCCTTAAAACCCCTGATTGCTGTGCTTTGCGCCCGCTTAAAGTCTCCATCGCGAAAGAGGGCCAAAGGGCAAAGGCAGCCCCCTTCCGCGGGTTTTGCTTGACGTTTTGTGCCTTCCAAAAAAGTAAATGCTGTCGCCCTGCCTGAATTTTTTTACCTCTTGACAACTCCGATATCATCGTAATATTATTAGAAAATACAGCTTGAAAATAGAAATTACAGGCTGATTTGACAGTTGGATAATAAGAAACGCAATGACGGAGTTACGGTCGTCGTAGATAGGTTTACAGAGAGCCGGCACGCAGGTGAGAGCCGGAACCGAAGGACGGTGATTTGGTCTCGCTCCAGAGCGGAATCCCCTAAAGCTCGCGCCGTTAAGGGATTACGGCTGGCCCCGTAATCGGCTCTAATGAGAGGCCGCGTGTCGCGCGGCAATCAGGGTGGTACCGCGATTATCTGTATATTCGTCCCTGAGGCATGCTATGCCTCGGGGGCTTTTTTTATGGCCGCCAGGCGGCGCACGACGGACATTGGCAGGAATTTAAACAGGGAAATGATGAAAAGGAGTGTTGGCGATGAAGAGAATCAAATTTACGGACATTACGCTGCGTGAGGCGGCGCGCGGACTTGAGGGAGCGCTCTCCTTCAAAGAGATCATAGAGATGGCGAAGATCCTTGACCGGCTCAACCTTGACGTTATCAGCCTCGCGCCGATCACCAACGTAAAGATCGATTCGCTGCTGGTGCGCACGGTCGCCGCGGCGGTAAAGAAGAGTTCCCTCTCCATCCCCGTGGGCTACACGGAGGCGGGTGTGGAAACGGCGTGGAACGCCGTCGCGGAGGCGGCCCAGCCGCGCCTCTATGTGGAGGCCCCGCTCTCGGCGGTGCAGATGGAATTCGTCTGTAATAAAAAGCCTCAGGGAATCATCGAGATGATCGATAAACTTGTGCGCAAGAGCCGCGAACGCTGCGCCGACGTGGAGTTCGCCGCCGTCGACGCCACGCGCAGCGAGCCGGAGTTCCTCTATCAGGCGCTGCGCACGGCGGCAGCCGCGGGTGCGTCCACCGTCACGGTTTGCGATTCGGCGGGGACGATGATGCCCTACGAGTTCAACAGCTTTGTGAAAGAGATATACGCAAACGTGCCGGAGCTCAAGGAGGTGGCGCTTGCAGTCAAGTGTTCGAACGAGCTTTCGATGGCGGCGGCCTGCGCTGTCTCGGCGGTCAAGGCGGGCGCTTCGGAGGTGGATGTCGCCGTCAGCGGCGTCTGCGCCCCCGAGCTGGAGACGGCGGCGCATATCATCCGCATGCGCGGCGACGACTGCGGCTTTTTCAGCGGTATAAAGCACACGGAGCTGCACCGCTCGATCGCGCAGATGAACTGGATAGCCCGCTCGGAGCGCAGCAAGACGAGCGTCTTTGACACCGGGTTCTCCATCTCCGACGGTTCGGATATCCGTCTGGACGCGAACGACGACATCGCCGCCGTCGGCAAGGCGGTGGAACGCCTCGGTTACGACCTCTCGGAGGAGGATATGGTGAAGGTCTACGACACTTTCACCAATGTCGCGGCAAAAAAATCCGTCGGCACGAAGGAGCTGGAGGCGATCATCGCCACAAGCGCGCTGCAGGTGCCGCCGGCCTACGAGCTCGTGAGCTTCGTCATCAACAGCGGCAACGTCATCAACGCGACGGCGAACATCCACTGCCGCCACCAGGGGCGGGACCTCTTCGGCCTCGCCGTCGGCGACGGCCCGATCGACGCCGCATTCCTCGCGATCGAACAGATTACGGGGCACCACTACGAACTGGACGACTTCCAGATTCAGGCGGTCACCGAGGGACGCGAGGCGATGGGCTCCACGCTCGTCAAGCTCCGCTCGAACGGCAAGCTCTATTCCGGCAACGGCATTTCGACGGATATCATCGGTTCCAGCATCAGGGCCTATCTCAACGCCCTGAATAAGATTTCATACGAGGAGAATCACAGATAATGAAGCTCTCATTTTCGACTTTTGGATGGCACGACCATACATGGGAGGACTTCTGCGCCGTCGCCAGAGACGGCGGCTTCGCGGGGGTCGAGGTCCACAATATACACGAGCCGAAGCTCTCGGAGAAGAACAGCATCTTCGACCCCGCGCGTGCCAACGCGGCGCACCGCGAGATGACCGAGGCGGGGCTTTCGATACCCTGTATCGACACCTGGCATAATATCGCAGACGGCGCGGCGCTTGAGGAAAACTGCGCCGAGATCATTGACTACATCAACACCGCGAAGAGCCTGCGCATCCCCTATGTACGCCTCGGTGCGAAAGAGACGGGCGCGTCGCCGGCGGAGGAACGCGCCGCGGTGACGGCGGTGATCGAAAGAACGCTTCCCGCCGCGCGGGAGGCAGGGGTGACGCTGCTGATCGAGACAATCGGCGTCTATTCCGACACCGACAAGCTTTGCGAGGTGCTCAATTCATTCTCCTGCGACAATCTCGCGGCGCTCTGGGATATGCAGCACACCTTCCGCGACGCGGGCGAAGCACCGGAAAAAACGGTGAAGAATCTGGGCGCGTACATCAAGCATGTACATCTTAAGGACTCGGTCGTGCGGGAGGACGGCGTGATGGAGTACCGTCTCGTCTGCGAGGGCAGCCTGCCGGTCGACGCGATGATGCGCGCCCTCTATTCGCTGAACTATGACGGCTTCATCTCGATGGAATGGGACCCGCAGTGGATGCCCGACATCGAGAGCATCGAGCTGATCTCGCTGCACTTTGTGAACACGATGAACCGCTTCGGCAGTCCCGCGCGCATGGTGAAGTCGAAGCGCCTCTATGAAAACAAGCGCGGCACGGGGCTCTTCCCGTGGCAGAAGGACAAGCTGATCGAACGGACCTTCGGCGCGGTGCTGGACCGCGTCGTCGAGGAGTTCCCCGATCAGTACGCCTTTAAGTATACGACGCTGAACTATACGCGCACCTATGCCGAATTCCGCGACGACGTCGACGAGTTCGCGCGCGCGCTGGTCTCTCTCGGCGTCGGCCCCGGCAGTCACGTCGCGATCTGGGCAACGAACCTGCCGCAGTGGTATATCACCTTCTGGGCGACGACGAAGATCGGCGCGGTGCTCGTCACCGTCAACACCGCCTATAAGATCCACGAGGCCGAATACCTGCTGCGCCAGTCGGACACTCACACGCTGGTGATGATCAAGGGCTTCCGCGATTCGCATTACGATGAGATCATCAAAGAGCTCTGCCCCGAGCTGGAGACGGCCGCGCCGGGCAAACCGCTTGCCTGCCGCCACCTGCCCTTTTTGCGCAACGTCATCACCGTCGACTTTAAGATGAAGGGCTGCCTCACCTGGGAGGAGGCCGTCGCACGCGCGCACCTGACGCCGCTGGAAGAGGTGAACCGCCTCGCCGCCGCCGTCGATATCCACGATGTCTGCAACATGCAGTACACCAGCGGCACGACGGGCTTTCCCAAGGGGGTCATGCTCACGCACTATAACGTCGTCAACAACGGCAAGTGCATCGGCGACCGTATGGACCTCTCGACCGCCGACCGCATGATGATTCAGGTGCCGATGTTCCACTGCTTCGGCATGGTGCTTGCGATGACCGCCTCGATGACGCACGCCACAACCCTCTCGCCGCTGCCCTATTTCTCGACGAAGGCTTCGCTCGCCTGTATCAACCAGGAGCGCATCACCTGTTTCCACGGGGTGCCGACGATGTTCATCGCGATGATGGAGCACGAGGACTTTGACAAGACCGACTTCTCCTACATGCGCACGGGGATCATGGCGGGCAGCCCCTGCCCGATCTCCAAAATGCGCGACGTCGTCGACAAGATGAACATGAAAGAGATCGTCATCGTCTACGGACAGACGGAGGCCTCGCCGGGCTGCACGATGAGCGACACCGGCGACTCGCTGGAAGTGCGTGTGGAAACCGTAGGACACGCGCTGCCGGAGATCGAATGCCGCGTCGTCGACCCCGAGACTGGCGAGGAACTGCCGGACGAGGTTCCCGGCGAATTTGTCGCCAGAGGCTATAATATAATGAAGGGATATTATAAGATGCCGGAAGCCACGGCGGCCGCAATCGACGCCGACGGCTGGCTCCACACTGGAGACCTCGCCTGCCGCACGGCGGACGGCAACTACCGCATCACGGGCCGCCTGAAGGATATGATCATCCGCGGCGGCGAAAACATCTATCCGAAGGAGCTGGAAGAGTTCCTTTACACCCACCCGAAGGTCAAGGACGTGCAGGTGATCGGCGTTCCCGACGAGGCGCTCGGCGAGGAAATCTGCGCCTGCGTCGTGCTCAAGGAGGGCGAGGCGGCCACGGAGGCGGAGATCAAAGAATTCTTCCTCTCGCACATGGCGCGCCACAAGTGCCCGCGCTACATTGACTTCGTCGCTGATTTCCCGATGAACGCGGCGGGGAAGATCTTGAAGTACAAGATGCGCGAAGACGCGGTGAAGAAGTACGGGCTTGAGGGGGCGGCCGCGGTCAAGACCGCGTAAAATCGGCGTTTATACGCGCCGTCTGCGTCATGACTTTGCCTCCGGAAATCCTCGCCGTATGCAGATACGGCTCCGGTATTCCGAAGGCAAAGTCATGACGC
>JAEXGR010000046.1 GCA_023450745.1 Synergistota bacterium | reverse complement strand
CATTGATGTGCAACGGCGGCATTTCGCGCCGCCTCGTCAACCTCGCCGAGAGCCTGGTCGGCTTCATCACGGGCGGACTGGCGATGGTGACGGTGCTGGCCTGCATGTTCTTCGCGGCTATTTCCGGCTCCGGGCCGGCGACGGTCTCCGCCATCGGCTCCTTTATGATTCCCTCGATGAAGGAGCGCAAATATGACGCGGGCTTCGCCGCCGCCATCACCGCCGCGGCGGGAACGATCGGCGTCATCATCCCGCCCTCGATCCCCTTCGTCATCTACTGCGTCGTCGCGCAGTGCTCCATCGGCGACATGTTCATCGCCGGGATAGTCCCCGGGCTTATCATCGGCTTGGCGCTGATGCTCGTCTGCTACGGCACCGCGAAGAAAAGGCGCTACGTCAGCCTCGCCGAACGCCCGAAGCTCTCCGTCGTCTGGCGGGCCTTCCTCGACGCGATCTGGGCGCTGATGGTACCGGTGATCATCTTAGGCGGCATCTACGGCGGCATCTTCACGCCGACGGAGGCGGCGGTCGTCGCGGTCGTCTATTCGGTGCTCATCGGCAAATTCGTCTATAAGGAACTAGACGGGAAATCCCTCTATGAGTGCCTGCGGGTCTCCGGGCTCATCAACGGCGCGACGGAGTTCATGATCGGCCTCTCGATGGCCTTCGCCAGCTACCTCACGATGGCCCAGATACCGGCACACGTCGCGGAGTGGCTGACCGGCTTCGCCCACAATCCCTTTGTCCTGCTGATGATCATCAACGTCTTCCTGCTGATCATCGGCTGCTTCGTGGACAATATCGCGGCGGTGATCATTCTGACGCCGATACTGCTGCCGGTGGTCAAATCCATCGGCATCGACCCCATCCACTTCGGGCTCATCATCACCGTCAACCTCGCCTGCGGCTTCATCTCGCCGCCCTACGGGATAAACCTCTTCGTCGCCTCCGCGATCTCGGGAGAGAGCATCGAAAACATCTCCAAATCGATACTCCCCTCCTTCCTGGCGATGGTCGCCTGCCTGCTGTTGTTTACCTACTTCCCCGTCTTCTCGCTCGGACTGCTGCAGTGGCTGCGGTGATTTTTCCCGTCCTAAAACAGGCGCGCGCTCCAAAAATGTGCGCGCGCCTGTCCACTATCGGCGTTATGTGCTATGCTGGCAAAACTCTATAGATATGGGAGAATATTAAAAAATGAAGATCAGGGAAATAACCAAAAGAGACGAGACAGCCATACAGAAAATATCCTTTATCTGGGAAAAATCCGTGCGCGCGACACACCTCTTCCTCACCGAAGACGACATGCTGGACATCTCCAAGGATGTCGAAAACGCGCTCTCCTCCGTACCCATCCTGCTGACGGCGGACAACGAAAAATCCGAAACGGTCGCCTTCATGGGCATAGACGGCGACCGGCTCGAGATGCTCTTCCTCCTGCCGGAGGAGCGGGGGCGCGGCATCGGCAAAAAACTCCTGAGCTACGCGATCGACAAATATTCCGTCAACCGGCTCTGCGTCAACGAGCAAAACACGTCAGCGCTGGGTTTCTACGAGCACATGGGCTTTAAGGCGTACAAACGCACGGAGCGTGACGAGCAGGGCCACCCCTTCCCCCTGCTTTACATGAAGCTGAAATAGACGGAGACGGAGTTTTTCAAAGAGACTGACGACGACGGGAGCCTCCTCTTCGAGCAGCACGCGGGCACAAAACGTTCTCGGGAGGGGCACCCTCTTAGGCATCGTCCTAATCCCGCCGCGCGGAAAAAACGGCCAAATAAAACACTCTATGCCGTTTTACAAAAATAAAAACAGGCCTCCTCCATGTAATATGAAAGGACGCCTGTTTTCTTTATTATACGCCGTATCGCGGGCGGCTTAAATTTCGCTTAGAAGAGCCCGGTGACCTTTCCCTGGGCGTCGACGTCGATGCTGCAAGCGGCGGGGCGTTTCGGCAGGCCGGGCATCGTCATGATCGCGCCGGTGATGGGGATGATGAATCCCGCGCCCGCGGAGAGGCGCACTTCGCGCACCGTCAGCTTGAAGTTCGTCGGGCGGCCCTTTTTGCTCGCGTCGTCGGAGATCGAAGCCTGCGTCTTCGCCATGCAGATGAGGAGGCCGTCTTTGCCGAGGTCGTGAATTTTCTTGAGATCCTTTTCCGCCTTGTCGGTGAAGACGACGCCGTCCGCGCCGTAGATGTTCGTCGCGATGGCCGTGATCTTCTCTTTCGGCGAGAGCTTTTCGTCGTAAAGGTAGTGGAAGCTGTTTTCTTTGTCGCAGGCTTTGATGACCTCTTGGGCCATCTCTATGCCGCCCTCGCCGCCCTTCGCCCAGATGTCGGACTCCACGACGGGCACGCCGAGCTTGGCGCATTTTTCCTGGATGAACTTGAGCTCCTCTTCCGTGTCTGTCGGGAAGGCGTTGAGCGCGACGACGACGGGCAGCCCGAAGGAGAGCATGTTTTCCACGTGCTTCTCAAGGTTGGGAATGCCGGCCTCGAGCGCCGCCATATTGACTTTGCCGAGGTCCTCTTTCGCCACGCCGCCGTGCATTTTGAGGGCGCGGATCGTCGCCACGATGACGACGGCGTTCGGCTTGAGCCCCGCGAGGCGGCATTTGATGTCAAGGAACTTCTCCGCGCCAAGGTCGGCGGCGAAGCCCGCCTCGGTAACGAAGTAGTCGGCGAGTTTCAGTCCGTATTTGGTGGCCATCACGCTGTTGCAGCCGTGGGCGATATTCGCGAAGGGGCCGCCGTGGATGAAGGCGGGGACGTGCTCCAGCGTCTGGACGAGGTTCGGCTTGATGGCGTCTTTCAGCAGCATCGCCATCGCGCCCTGCGCCTCGAGGTCTTTCGCGGTGACGGGTTTGTCGTCGTAAGTGTAGGCGACGATAATATTCGCCAAACGCTCCTTGAGGTCGTCGATGCCCTGCGAGAGGCAGAGGATCGCCATGATCTCCGAGGCGACGGTGATGTCGAAGCCGTCCTGGCGCGGCACGCCGTCGGGCTTGCCGCCGAGGCCGATGACGACATTGCGCAGCGCGCGGTCGTTCATATCAAGCACGCGCTTGAAGACGATCTTGCGCGGGTCGATGTTGAGAAGGTTGCCCTGCTGGACGGAGTTGTCGACCATCGCGGAGAGGAGGTTGTTCGCCGAGGTGATGGCGTGGAAGTCGCCCGTGAAGTGTATGTTGATATCCTCCATCGGCACGACCTGGCTGTAACCGCCGCCAGCGGCGCCGCCCTTCACGCCGAAGACGGGACCGAGAGAGGGTTCGCGGAGCGCCAGAGTGACCTTTTTGCCGAGTTTGGCCAGCGCCTGCGCAAGGCCGACGGAGGTCGTCGTCTTGCCCTCCCCCGCAGGAGTCGGGGTTATCGCCGTGACCAGGATCAGCTTGCCGTCTCTGTTGTCTTTGACCTTATCCCAAAGGTCGAAGGAGACCTTCGCCTTGTATTTGCCATAGAGCTCAAGATCGTCCGCGTCGATGTCGAGCTTTTTCGCAACGTCCACAATGGGCTCCATCACAGCCTGCTGCGCTATCTCAATATCGCTAAGAAAAGCCATTTTAACCACTCCTGTTTTTATTAAATTCAGATCTGGGCCGCACAAAACCAATTCCGCAGTTTCGCGGCAACATTAGTATATTCTATCCTATTTCGCCAAATTTTTTAACCGTCCCCCCTATATTTAGCACGTTTCCGTCAAATATTAGTCAAAAACCGCCCGGTTATTCCGCCGCGCGCCCAGACCTCCGGCAGCCGCCACGATAGGGCCGCTGAGTGTTAAAATATAAGCAAGACTCAGGCGAGGAAGATGGTAAAAATGCCAAAAGCGGAAGAGGTATTTAAGAAAGCGCAGGAATATATCACCGTTAAAGCCGGCGAGATGACGGCCTTCAGCGATTATCTCGCGGCGCACCCGGAGCTCTCCGAAGAGGAGTTCGAGACCAGCCGCATGATGGCGGAGAAGCTCCGCGAGGCGGGCTTTGCCGTCGAATACCCCTATATGGGGATGCCTACCGCCTTTATCGGGAGAAAATCCCGCGGCGGCGAGGGGCCGGTAGTGGCGGTGATGGTCGAATACGACGCGCTGCCGGAGATCGGGCACGCCTGCGGCCATAATCTGCACGGCACGATGGCGCTCTACGCGGGCATGGCCGTCGGCTGCGCGCTGGGCGATATCGCCGGCGAGCTGCGCGTCGTCGGCACGCCGGCGGAGGAAACGGACGGCGCGAAGATCCGCATGGCGGACGCGGGCGTCTTCGACGACGTCGATTTCGCCGTCATGTTTCACTCTTACGCGGGCGAGAGCTTCGCCGACTACCGCTCGCTCGGCATCGACGGCTTTGACTTCACCTTCACGGGGCAAACCTCTCATTCAGCGGCCTCTCCCTGGCGCGGCCGGAGCGCGCAGAGCGGAATGCTGCTCTTCATCGACGCGCTGAACATGCTGCGCCTCCACATGCACGACTACTGCCGCCTCGCCGCTTACATCACCGAGGTCAAAGGGGCGGTGAACATCATCCCCGACCGCGCCGTCTGCCGGGTGGAGGCGCGCGCGCCGGAGCAGGGCATCCAAAGGGAGCTGACCGCCGCGGTGCTGGAATGCGCGCGCGGCGCGGCGATCGCCACGCGCACCGAGGTCGGCTGGGAAAAATTTGAAGGCAGTTTCGCGCCGATGCTGCCCAACCTGACGGCGGAAACGCTCGCCGAGGAGACGATGGCCGAATACGGCATCCGCTGCACGCGCGGACATCTGCCCACCGGCTCTACCGACGCAGGCAACGTCTCCCTGCGCTGCCCCGCGATACAGCCCGAGTTTGCGATCACAAAGGAAAAGCTCGACCTCCATACGCGCGAATTCGCCGCGGCGACCACCGGCGCAGAGGGTCACGAAGCGCTCGTCAAGGGCGCGCGCATCATGGCCGACATCTGCCTGAAGGTATTTACTGACGGCGAGCTGAGAGAAAAGATCAGGTCCGAGTTTGAAGCGGCAAAAGGCTAGCAGCCGCTGTATAAAAATAAATGAGGCCTGCCCAAAGAGGCGGGCCCAGTTCTTTGTTTCGATAATCAGCGCTGGAACTTAAAGCGACCTTACCGTCAGCGCGTCATTAAACGCTTTGGCCGCCTTCTGTACCTCTTCCAACATCGACTCAAATTTGTTTTCGAAATCCGCCGCCGGGCCAGCGATGCCAAACTGCGCTATCAGTTCGCCGTTGGCCGTCAATATGGGAACGCTGACTCCCGACGTCTGGTTCTGGAGTTCTTTTGTACTGAACGCGTAGCCGTCGCGGCGTATCTTTTCAACCTCTTCACGCAAAAGCCTTTCGTCTATTATCGTATTCGGCGCAACCTGGATTTTGTTGTCGCTCAGCACCTTCTCCCTGATATTCTCCGGAGCGAAAGCCAACAGAACCTTCCCCGTGGCGCCAGCGTATATCGGGAAGCGCATCCCGGGGTAGGCCGCGTACTGCAGCAGTGTGGGCGGAGTTTTTGTGAATATGCAGTATCCCTCCGATTTATCCAGTACAGAGATAAGCGCCGTTTGCCTGGTCGCAAAAACCAATTGATCCATTAAGGGCCGCGCGATATCCAGAAAATGACGGTAAAACGAATCTGTGTTATATAAAAAAAGGAATCTCAACCCAATATTGTAACGCTCCGTTTCCGTATTTTGAGCGACCCAACCCCTTTGGTGCAGGTTTTGCAATATCCTGTGAATCGTCGACTTCGATATTTGAGACTGTTTTTCCAGCTCCCTGATACTCATTTCCGTTTTTGAGACGGCAAGTATTTCCAACAACGCGACCGTTTTATCTATCGTAGACATTTCCATGTCCTTCACCATCCTAAACATATTGAATGCGCAACGCTTCATCACCGCCAAAATATCATATCACATATCATCTCGCCGATATTCCACAAAAAGGTACATATGCCAGTTAATTCAAACCGCTTAATTAAGCGTTTTCGAAATCTTGACAGACAAAAAAAATGGTGCTACTATCACCATAATACAAAAACAGGACAATGTGTCCCGTTTTTCAAAAAATTATTTCTAGCACATATGTTATATGAAGAATATAAATTATGATAAGCGGAGGTTATTTATTTGACGCACCATTTAAGAGACAAGAAAGTCCTTGTCACGGCTGGATCTGACGGCATAGGCAAGGTTATTGCATCGGCCTTCCATAATGCCGGCGCGCGCGTGCATATTTGCAGCCGGTCGGAGGATAAGCTGAAAAAATGCGCGGTTGAGATACCGGGACTGACATATTCCGTCACCGACGTTGCCGTATACGAAGACGTTGAAAGAATGTTCGGCGAAATCGAGAACGAAATGGGTGGGCTTGATTTTCTCATCAACAACGCCGGAGTCGCAGGCCCTACGGGGCGCGTGGATGAGATAAGCGCCAAGGATTGGTCGGATACGCTGCGAACGAATATCGACAGTCAGTTTTTTTGTACTAAGCTCGCCGCCCCCCTCTTAATTAAAGCGGGCGGCGGAGCGATAATCAATCTCGGCTCCACCGCCAGCCTCTTCGCCTATCCCCACCGGACGCCATACGCGGCCTCTAAGTGGGCGACGATCGGCTTTACAAAATCAGTCGCTTTAGAACTTGGAGGATTCAAGATCAGAGTCAACGCCATCTGCCCCGGCTGCGTCGAGGGACCGCGCATCGAGGGCGTGATCGAGCGCGAAGCGGCCAAGCTTGGGCTGGCGCCGGACAATGTCAGAGACGGCTATCTGAACCAGACTGCGCTGCATACGTTTATCAAGGCGGAGGATATCGCCGAGATGTGCCTCTATCTCTGTTCGCCGGCCGGCGAAAAAATCAGCGGGCAGGCACTGGCCATAGACGGCTTTACGGAAAACTGCCACAGCTAGAGGGCGGGAGACAGTGAAACTCACGGAAGATGAAAGGGCGATACTGCGCGGAGCTGAGGGCAAAGGCGCGGCTCTCGCCATGGAGATATTAACCGGCATCGGCGAGGCGATGGGAGCCGACGTCTTCGAACCGATAGCCCGCGCCCATGTCTCCTTAAGCAACCAGGAGGCCGATCTATGGTTCGCCGAAAAAATGTTGGCCGGCGGCAGCCGAACGCGCGTCTGCGCCACGGTCAACCCCGGCTTCGACATCGGTTATTTCGGCGGCAGCGGATACGCCTCCGATAATGATATTAAATTGACGGAGCGCTGCCGCGGCGCCTATGAGGCGATGGGATTTATTCTAAACTTCACTTGCACCCCATATCTGGACGGCAATCTGCCTAGGATGCGCGAGAATGTCGCCTTCTCTGAATCAAGCGTGACCGCTTTCGCCAATTCCGTCATCGGCGCGCGCACCAACCCAGAATCAGCGCAAAGCGCGCTCTGCTCCGCGATCGTCGGACTCACGCCGCGCTACGGCTTCCTGCTCGAGGAGAACAGAAGGGCCGGCCTCTATGTGAACGTGGAGCGGGAGATCGCAAACGAATCTGACTTTTCCATCCTCGGCTGGGTTGCGGCGAAGAAGGTCGGCCGTGCCGTGCCGCTTTTCAGAGGCGACTTTCGCGCCACTACCGAAGGGCTGATCAACCTCGGCGCAGAATTGAACACCGCGGGCCGCGTCCCGCTTTTCCATGTAGAGGGGGTGACGCCGGAGGCGGAATTCGCGCGTCTGGGCACGGAGGTCAGGCGCGAAGTGACAATAACGGAAAAAGAGATGGTTGAGGCAGAGAAAAAATTCACCTGCGCCGCCTCAAAAGCTGAAGGCGTCATCCTCGGCTGCCCGCACTACTCGCTCTCGCAAATTTACCGCGTCCACCGCCACCTCGCCGGCAGAAGGGCGAAGGCGCCGGTCTGGATACTGACCGCCGCCTCTGCGGCGGCGCAGATATCACGCCTGCCGTTGGGAAAAGAGCTGAGCGATAGCAACGTGACCGTCGTCGGCAACACCTGCGTCGACCAGCCCTGCTGGGAACACTTGCGCGGAAAACACCTGCTCACGGACTCGCCGAAATGCCTTTACTACACTTCAAGACGCGGACTGAGATTTTCCGTGATGCCAGTCGAACGCTGCCTTGACGCGGCGCTGGGATTGGAGGATTGGGGCCATGAATGAGAATAAGTATTCCTGTCACAAAATCGCCGCCGGCTCGGCGCACGGAGAGATACTGCTATCGAAAGACGATATCTGCTTCTACCTCACAGAACCGCGGAGCGGAAAGATAATTGAAGAGGAGCACGCGCTCTGCGGCGTTGACATCTCAAATAAAATACTCGTCTTTCCCGGCGGCAAGGGCAGCTCCAGCGTACAGCTTGACGGCCTCTACCAGTTGATGCTCAACGGCAAAAGCCCCAAAGGGATGATCGTCGAGTACGCTGACACGATACTTGTGACCTGCGCCATATTGATGAAGATACCGCTTGCAGACAAGCTGCCAAGAGAATTTTACGAAAACGCAAAGAACGGCGCCCTATGCGAACTTGACGCGGATGAGGGAACTGTCGAACTTTCAGTTTGATTCCGAGGAGGAATTTTTTTGAAAGAGACTTACAGCTACGCCGGCAAATCATATCCCATCAATGACGCCGAATATAAGGCGACCGGCGAGATGATATATTCTTCGGATATTCAATTGCCAGGAATGTTATATCTGGAGCTTGTATGCAGCACACACGCGCACGCAAAGATACGCGGCGTCGATACGCGCGCGGCACGCAGGCTGCGCGGCGTCGTCGAGGTATTCACTTACGAAAATTCGCCGCATAAACAATACAACAACTCCCGTAAGACTCCGCTGCAGCAGGGGGTACCCGAGGATAAGCAGCTCTACACGAATCGCGCGCGCTACGTTGGCGACATTATCGCCGGCGTCGTAGCCGAGAGTAAAAAGGCGGCGGAAGAGGGTGCGCGCAGGCTTTCTATAGATTACGAGGATCTGCCGGCAATAATCTCCCTCAGCGAAAGCGCCGCGCCAGAGGCCTGCCCCATACATGAAGGCGGCAATCTGCTCTGCGATGTAGACTTTTCCTGCGGCAGCGGCGCGGAAGCGGAATCGAAAGAGAGCGCCCGCTGCGAGTCATCTCTCTCATCTCAGCAGATGAACCATATCACAATGGAAACCCACGCCTATTTGGCCGACTACCGAAACGGCGAACTGACTATATGGACGCCAACACAGGGGATATACGGCGTCAGAACCATCGTCTGCGATCTTTTTGACCTTCCTTACAACAGGGTGCAAGTTATAAAAGTACCGATGGGAGGCTCCTTCGGCGGTAAGCAGGAGTTCATATACGAACCGCACGCGGCTCACGCGGCGTTGACGGCGGGACGCCCGGTAAAGCTGCATCTGAGCAGGCGGCAGGCGATTGTCTCCACGACCTGCCGTCCATCGCTGGAGACGGCTATCGAGATGGGATTTACAAAAGAGGGACGCATCATCGACTGTCATGTGCTTAACCGCGCCAACGCCGGCGCTTACGCGGGAAACGCTGTCAACCTTGAGGATACGATGAAGACCAAGATGACAAAGAGCTACAAATTTCCCTCCTTCAATTTCAAAGGGCGGGCGTTCTATACGAATACTCCCATCGGCGGCGGCATGCGCGGCTGGGGAGCGCCGGAGGTAATTACGCCGCTGGAAATATTTTTCAGCGCCGCCGCGCGCAAACTGAATATTGACCCTGTAGAGCTGCGGCTGCGCAACACCTACGCGCCCGGCGACTGTGAGATCGCGCATGGGCTCTCCCTCGGAAACTGTCGCGGTAAGGACTGCCTCACGATCGGAGCGAAAGAGTTCTTATGGCAGGAACGCCGGAAACGAGCGCGGGAGACGGGCCGCTGGCGCCGCGGCACAGGCGTCGCCTACGGCGGCTATCAAAACGGCTTTTATCCGCGTCCCAGCAACCTCTCCGTAATGACGATCAAGATGAATGAAGACGGCTCCGTCTGCCTTCAAACCTCTGTGCACGATGTCGGCTGCGGTACGATACGCTCGATGCAGATAATCGCCGCGGAGATATTATCCGTCGCCCCGGACAAAATATGCGTCACCGAAGGGAATACGAAATATACGCAGTTCGACCTCGGCACCTACGGCAGCCGCACAACCTTCATCGCCGGCGAGTGCGCCAGGCGCGCCGCCCTTTCCCTGAAGGCTTCGCTGCTGAAGGCCGCCGCCGCCCTTATCGGGCTGCCGGAGACAGAGCTGGAGCTGTTTAACGAACAGATCGTCTCCGCCTCTCACCCGGAAGTAAAGATGAGCTATGCCTGGGCCGCCTCCAGAGCGCTGATGGAAAAGGGCGTCGCCCTTTACGGCACCGCTGATTGGAAGGGCGTCTCCAACCCAGGTTCTTTCGTTGCAAACTTTGCGGAGGTGGCGGTTGACACGCTCACCGGCATGGTAAAGATAACTGACTTTCTTTCCGTCAACGACATCGGCTTTGCGCTCAACAGACAAATGGCGGAAAACCAGGTGCGCGGAGGCATTCAGATGGCCGCGGGCTACGCCCTCTGCGAAGATATCGCGGTAAGCTCGGACGGCATCCCCAAAAACGACCGTCTGAGCCGCTATCATACGCTCAACAGCGCGAATATGCCAAGGGTGAGAGTCATACTCGTCGAAGAGGGCGGCGACGAAGGGCCATTCGGCGCAAAGACGATCGGCGAGGTAAGCACGATCGCCGGTACTGCCACCATCGCAAGCGCCGTAAGCGACGCGCTGGGTATGGAGGTCACAGAGCTGCCGCTGACTCCGGAAAGAATAGTCAAATGGATAACCTCCGAGGAGGATTGGCATGATAATTGACTTTGAACTCAATCATAAAAAATACCGGATGAACGTCGACCCCGCAAAGCGGCTCATCGATTTTCTGCGCGACGAAATGGCCCTGACAGGAACGAAGGAGGGCTGCGGCGAAGGTGAATGCGGCGCCTGCACCGTCGTCATCGATAAAAAAGCCGTCCATGCCTGTCTCGTCCTCACGGGACAGATAAACAAAAAGAGCGTTCTCACCGTCGAGGGGCTTTCTCAAAACGGCGAGCTATCGCCGCTGCAAAAATCGTTTATCAGCCACGGAGCCATCCAATGCGGTTACTGCACTCCCGGAATGCTGATGTCGGCCACGGCGCTGCTTATGGAAAACCCGCACCCCACAGAGGCGGAAGTACGGCTGGCCCTGGCCGGAAACATCTGCCGCTGCGGCGACTACAGCGCCATCATCGACGCGGTGCTTGACACCGCCGGGGACGCGCTATGAAGATGTTCTCTCCTCAAAACCTAGCGGAATTAATGGAAGCGCTGCCAAAGATGGGCGAAAAAGGCAAGGTCGCAGCCGGCTGCACAGACATCGCCATCGCCCTCAAAGAAGGGCGCGTGCAGCCAAGCTGCCTGCTCAATGTGCTTGACGTTGAAGAGATGCGCGCCATCTCACCAGGAGAAGGCGCGTTGGAAATAGGGGCGGCCGTCCCTTTCAGTGAAATAGCCTCCGCCGGAGCGGTGCGCGAGTATCTCCCGGCACTATCCGACGCCGCCGCCCATGTGGGTTCAACACAGATACGCAACCGCGGCACAATCGGCGGCAACATCGGCAGCGCCTCTCCCGCAGGAGACATGCTCCCGGTGATGTTGCTCGGCGGCGCCATTCTGCGCGTCGCCGACGCCTCGGGAGAAATTACGAAACGTCCGTTCGCTTCAATGCTGGCGCATGGCAGAGTGACCCCGCCGGCAAACGGCCAGGTGATTGTCTCGGTATTGATTCCGGCTCCTTCGCCCGGCAATGTCAACGCCTTTGTAAAGCTAGGCTCCCGCACGGAAGTAACAATTGCCAAGCTCAGCGTCGCGATGTCGCTGAACTTCAACGCGGCGGGACGGATAAGCTCTCCCATCATCACTCTGGGCGCGCTGGCAAGGACTCCTATCTTCGCTAAAGAAGCGATGGCCGCGATAGAGGGCTGCCTCCCGGACGAGAGTGCGCTACCGCGCCTGAGCGAAGCGCTCGTCCGTGACGTAGAGGAAGCTATCCCGGGCCGATACTCGCTGCCTTACAAACGACATGCTGTTAGAGGGACCGCCGCTGACGTATTTGAAAAAACCATCTCGCGCCGGATGATATAAAAACGGCTTCATAGGCCCAAAATATTCTCTATTTCAAGGAGGAAATAAAGTGAGAAACGAAGAAAAGAGCGCCAACAGCAACACGAAGAAAAAGCTGCGATGGGAGGTATTCCTGCCAGCCTATGTTGTTATCGCCATCGCCGCGCTAGTGGGGATATTTAATAACGAACTGCTGACAGCGGCGAGCAGCCGTTTCTTCCTCTGGTCACTCGACAGCTTTGGCTGGCTATTCCAATTGTCCATGATCTCCTGCACAATATTAGTCGCCGTCACTGCATTCTCAAAATTCGGGCGCATGCGAATAGGCGGCAGAGGTGCTAAACCAAAATACAGCTTTTGGACTTGGTTTGCGATGGCGCTAACTGGTGGTATTGCCACCGGCATCGTCACCTGGGGTGTGAATGAACCTATCATATACTACGGCAATGTTTGGGGCGAGCTCGACACACTAGGCATTGCGGCGGGGACCCCGCAAGCGGCAATTTTTTCAATGGCGAGGGTTTTTTACAACTGGTCGTTCGTTCCCTATTCGGCATACGCCATGTGCGGACTGCTCGTCGCCTATGTCTATTATCATAAGCGGGACAGCCTCACAGTGACAGCAACCTTAAAACCCCTCTTCGGAGAGAAGATCTGCCGCCCTGCCTGCTCGGCAGTCATAGATACACTTTCAATGTTGGCTCTGACCATCGGACTTACAACTGGGCTTACAATGTGCATCACACTCGTCATGGCCGGCCTTAAAAGCGCCTACTCCATCCAAGGGACACTGCCGCTATTTATCGGCATCGGCATCGTGATCATCCTGGCCTTTACTTTCTCGACATACATTGGGCTCGATAAAGGGTTGAAGATCATTGGTAATTTAAACGCCTGGTTTTACTACGCGCTACTAATCCTCCTGCTCGTGACCGGCCCTACTGTTTTTATAGTCAGAATGGGCACCGCTGGATTCGCCGAATGGCTACACAATTTCTGGCTGTGGGGGCTCGACCCAATAGATATTGGCGGCCCTGCCCTCACGCGTGCCTGGACACTATGGGACTTCGCTTTCATGATTAGCTATGCTCCTGTAATGGGGATATTCTTCGCGCTTCTCTCATATGGAAGGACAGTGCGCGAGTATCTGATCGTCAACTGGGTACTACCATCCGTCTTCGGCATTATCTGGTTTGCAATCTGGGGCGCCAGTGCCATTGACATGCAGATATCCGGCGGCGCGAACCTTGTCGATGCGCTCAGAGAGGGCGGCGCGGTAATGGCGTTGTGGGAGTTCCTCAAAAACCTGCCTTTTGGCCTCGGCGCCATCGTCGTACCGATCAACATCATCGTAATCCTCGCATCATTTATCACCTGTGCCGACGCAACGCTCGTCAATATCGGTTCAATGTGCATGCGCGACGTACCGATCGGCACAGAACCCCCCGCAAAAATCAAGGCCATGTGGGGCGTGACCGTCGGCGTCATAGCCATTGTCATGGCAGCCTACGGAGGCGGCGCGCAGGGAGTGGACGGCGTCAAAGCACTGGCTGCTGCAGCTGGCTTTGTGGTGCTCTTTATTTTCGCCGTTCAAATAGTCGCGTTTATAAAAACAATATTCATAGACGAAATAACAGAATAATAAATATGGAGGGCTATTGACAATGAAAATTATGCTTACAGGTAATGATCTGACGATAGAAAAACTATGGGCTATCGCGGTCGAGAAGGCGCGGGTAGAGATCAGCCGCGAGGCCGAGGCAAGACTCGAAACCGCAAGAAAACTAGTTTACGACCTCGCCAACGACGAAACGCCAGTCTACGGTTTCAATAGGGGCGTTGGGTGGAACAAAGACCGAAAAATTGAGGCCGACCAAATAGACGACTTTAATCGCAAGCTTATCTACTCCCACTCGCTTGGAATCGCTCCTGAGGCTTCCGAAGCCGAGGTACGTGCGGTCATGGCGGTCAGACTAAACTGTCTGCTGCAAGGAAACACCGGCGTTCAGCCCGCAATCGCGCTCCGTTACGCAGAATTTCTGAACTCTGGCATCCACCCTGTAATTCCAGAAAGAGGCTCCGTCGGCGAGGCTGATATAACGCTGCTCTCACACATAGGTTTAGCGATGATCGGTGAAGGCTACGTCAATTATCAGGGGCGCCGTCTCTCTTCCATTGAGGCTCACAAACTTGCAGGATTGGAACCGGTATCGCTCGGACCAAAAGACGGGCTCGCTATAGTCTGCAGCAACTCCTTCGCCGCCGGACAGGCTGCGTTGGCGCTCAAAGAACTGAAAGACCTCGCCGACACCGGCGACATCGTTTCCAGTCTCGCACTCGAAGGACTTAACGGCAACACCTCCCCGCTTGATCCGTCTGCACTTGCGGCACGCAAATATAAAGGACAGCAGTATAGCGCGGGCCGTATCCGCAAATATCTAAATGGCAGCTATATCTATCAGCCAGATCCTCAGCGACCGCTTCAGGACCCACTCTGTTACCGTGGGGCGGCTCATATAAACGGCACCCTTCGCGACGCAATCCAGTATGCGGAAGAAGCGTTGCTGGTACAGATGAACAGTACCGACGATAACCCCTGCGTCCTCACTGACGAAAGACGTATGATCTCCGTTTCCAACTTCGAGGTAACATCTCTCAGCACAGCCTTCGAGCTGCTAGCCATCATCCTCTCGCACGTATCACGAGCTTCCTGCTATCGAATGATCAAGCTCGCGAACCCCGTGCTGACAAGGCTACCTCGTTTCCTCAGCCATGACGGCGGCGCGTCGCACTGCTTCGGTACCATCCAAAAAGCTTTCACTATGATGGACACGGAGATTCGCCTGCTTTCTAATCCCTGTTCCGTAGACTACATGGCTCTGGCGGGCGCTATTGAGGATCACGCCAACAATACTCCTCTCGTCGTGCAAAAGCTGAGAAAGGCGATTGACAATATGAAATACATCTACGGCATGGAAATGATGCACGCCTGTCAGGCGGTAGAACTGCGAAAGAGGGAACGAGAACTTGAACTGGGCGAGGGAACAAAAATTGCTTTCCGCGAATTTCGCAGAGAACTAAAACTTTACGAGAGTGACCGGCCACTCTCGCCCGACATCAAAAAAGCCTATGAATTCATCGCGAGCGGCCGGCTTCTTAAAGAAATTAGGGATAAATTTTGATAAGAGTATACGCCGCTTTGTAAAGGAAAAACAATCGGGCAAATATAAAATTGCCCAACAACCGGGCCGCGCGCCCATGCAGACGGCAGACCAACAAAGGGATATTATTAACGCTTCCCCGCGGCAGTCTGTCGTCTGCCGATTTAAGCTATGCGTAGCAGGGCAAACGCGTAAAGCGGGGAAATTGGAGTTTAGCGCAAAGCTTGAAGTTTTGATTTTTGGCTCCCTCGTGGAGGGGGCTCCGGCGTAGCCGGTGGGGGAGCTCCCTGTGTGGAGCATAAACATGAGGCACAGCGCGCGGATGGACGTATGTACAGAAAAACAAGCCCAAATTTCTCTTTAATCCACAATCGTACCTCGCCGCTCAACAAATGGCACTCCCACAGCCAACCGCAAAATCGGCGGATGACAGCCCCCTCTGCGAAGGGGCCAAAGGCCCACAACCGCCGTCAGCACGGCGCCAAACACCTGCTTACCGCCTTTGCTAAAACCATTATTGATACAACTGCCATGCTTTAACAGAACATAAGCGCAGCGTGCCGTGCTACAATACCGGTATTCCTTCACGCCGCCTGCGGACAGCGACGCGAAGGGCGAACGCAACGTCAACGGAGGTACGATAAATGATCAAAATATGTATGGGAATCTTTAAAGGCGCTATGCTATTTGCCACGGCGTTCTTGTGTCTTGCGGGCGCCGCCGGTACGGCGGAGGCGGCGTGGGTAAATTCTGATATCACCGCGCTCCCCGCGGGCGCGGTAAGCCCGTCGCCCCGCGACGACTTTCACGCCGCCGTCAATCACGACTGGCTGAAATCGGCGAAGATACGGGATGGCGAGATATCGGTCAATTCTTTTTCGGAGAGGGCCGACGAAGTGGAGGCGCAGATAAAGCAGCTGCTCAAGGACCGTTCGCTGAAAAGCCACGAGGCGGCGCTGACACAAAGGTTCCATAAGATGCTGCTGGATTGGAAGAGCCGCGACAAGCTGGGAATGGCGCCGGTCGCGCCCTACCTCAAACGCATCGAGGCGATAGGCAATATGGACGAGATGACGGCCTACCTGACGGACGCGGACGACCCTCATTTCGGCTCCGTGCTCTTCGGCGTCGGCGTGACGGCGGACAACCGCGACGCGACAAACCACACGGTGGCGATTTCGCCGGCCGGCCTTCTGCTGGCGGACGCCGACGAGTACCGGGCGAAGGAGCTGAGCCCTTCCGCAAAACGCCGCAAAGAGGCGAACGATGTTTTTATCGTAAAGCTGCTGCAAAAGGCGGGATATGACAAGGCGCGCGCCGAGGCGATGAACGAGGGGCTCTTCCGCGTCGAGAAGGCGATGGCGGCGCAGGCGATGGGGCTGAAGGAGCTCTACTCACCGGAGGCGCAGGCGGCGCTGTACAACGTGCGGACGAAGGAACAGCTCCTGGTGGCGTCGAAGGCTTTCCCGCTGACAGCGGTGATCGACTCGCTGGGATATGGCCACAGCCGCGAATTCGTCCTCATGCAGCCAAAATGGCTGGATTCCCTGAACGGGCTTTACCGGCCGGAGAATCTCGAAGACCTGAAGAGTTACCTCATCATCCGGTCGCTGCTTTCGACGGCGAACCTGCTGGACCGCGAAACGCGCGCCTGGTCCGTGGCGCGCGGCAACGCCGTGATGGGCAGCAGCGGCGCGATACCCGATGAAAAGTACGCCTATGAGATGGTCTCGGCCTATCTCGGAGAACCGCTCGGCAGGCTCTACGCGGGTAAATACGTCGACCCCAAGACGAAGACCCAAATAGAAGAGCTTATCGCAGAGGTGGTAGCCTATTACCGGAATATGCTGCGCGGCGAGACGTGGCTGACGGAAGACACGCGGAACAAAGCCATAAGCAAGCTCGACAACCTCACGGTGCGCGTCGCCTATCCCGACAAGTGGGAGGATTTCTCGGCACTCTCCTTCAAGGATATGAAGGAGGGCGGCAGCCTTGTGGAGGCCGCAGGCGCGATCGCCGATTTCGAGCGCCGGCGCGACGTTGCGCTGGTCAACACAAAGGTGGACAAGAGCAAGTGGTTTGCCGTGCCGCAGGAGGTCAACGCATACTATTCGCCTGAGGACAACTCGATCAACATCCCCGCGGGCATTCTCGGCGGCGCGTTCTATTCGTCTGCGGGAAACGCCGAGGAGCTGCTGGGCGGCATCGGCATGGTGATCGGACACGAGATCACGCACGCCTTTGACACGAACGGCTCACAGTATGACGAAAAGGGCAATTTCGTCAACTGGTGGACCGCGGGGGACCGCAAAGCGTTCAACAGCCGCGCGAAGACGATCAGCGATTATTTCAGCACCTTTGAGGTGCTGCCCGGCGTGAAGGCCGACGGCGAGCTGGTGCTCAGCGAGGCGATCGCCGACCTCGGCGGTCTCTCCTGTATGACGGCGATCGGCCGCGGCAAAAAGGATTTTGATTTCGCGAAGTTCTTCCAGACCTTCGCCGGAGTGTGGCGAAACCGCACGACGAAGGAGGCGGAAGAATACCGCGTAAAAGAGGACGTCCATCCGCTCCCCTATCTGCGCACGAATGTAAACGTGCAGCAGATGCCGGAGTTCTACCGCGCCTTCGGCGTAAAGCCCGGCGACGGCATGTATCTCGCGCCGGAGAAGCGGGTCGCCCTGTGGTAAGGGACGAAGCCGGACAGACGCGCCGCCTGACGGCGTAGACGACAAAAGCGCCTCCGTCGCGAATGTACGGAGGCGCTTTTGTCGTGAAGGGTTATTTTTCTCTAGCCGCCGAGGTAGGCGCTGACGACGCGCGGGTCGCGAAGCAGCTCTTCGCCGGGGCCCTGAAGGGTGATCTCTCCCACTTCAAGCACGTAGGCGTAGTCGGCAATTTTGAGCGCGGCGAAAGCGTTCTGCTCCACGAGCAGCACCGTTTTTCCCTCTTTGTTTATCTGCCCGATGATATCGAATACCTCTTCGACAAGTATCGGCGCCAGCCCCATCGAGGGTTCGTCGAACATTATCAGCTCGGGGTCGCTCATCAGCGCGCGCCCGACGGCCAGCATCTGCTGTTCGCCGCCGGACAGAGTACCGCCCTTCTGCCAGGAGCGCTCGCGCAGGCGCGGAAAGAGGGTGAAGGCCCGCTCGATGCCCGCCTCCTCTTCGTCTTTGTTCTTGCAGCTGTAGCCGCCGAGTCTGAGGTTTTCCAGCACGGTAAGGTGCGGGAATATCCGGCGTCCCTCGGGGCAGAGCGCGATGCCGCGTTCGAGGACATGTTCGGGGTTGAGCCCGAGCAGGTGTTTTTCCTTCCAGGTAACGCTGCCGCTCTTGTTTCTCACCAGCCCCGCGATCGCGCGCAGGGTGCTGCTTTTGCCCGCGCCGTTCGCGCCGATGAGCGTGACGATCTTTCCGATCGGAACGTCGAGCGAGATTCCGCGCAGCGCCTGAATGCCGCCATAGTTTACGGAGAGATTTTCTATTTTAAGCATCTTATTTTACCTCACCTTCGCCGTCTGACGAAACCGGCTGGCTGCCTTGGGAGGCGCGTGGGCGGGCGCTTTTGCCGCCTGCCGCCGCGGCCTCTTTGCCCAGGTAGGCCTCGATGACCTTCGGGTTCGCGCGGATCTCCGCCGGCGTGCCCTCGGCAATCAGCTGCCCGTAGTCGAGCACGCGTATCCATTCGGAGACGCCCATGACGACCTTCATGTCGTGTTCTATCATCAGGATCGTGACGTTGAATTTGTCGCGGATGCTTCTGATGAAGTCCATCAGCTCCTGACTCTCCTGCGGGTTCATGCCGGCCGCGGGCTCGTCGAGCAGCAGCAGTTTGGGGTTTGTCGCGAGCGCGCGCGATATTTCGAGCCGCCGCTGCGCGCCGTAGGGCAGCCCCGTGGCAACCTCGCCGGCAAGTTTGTCAAGTCCGACCGTCTCCAGCAGCTCCATCGAGCGCTCGCGGATCTCCCGCTCTTCTCGAAGAAATATCGGCAGCATGAAGGGAGCGCTCCACCAGGGAGCCTTCTGGCGCACCCAGCAGGCGGTCATCACGTTTTGAAGGACGGTGCCGCCCGTGAAGAGGCGGATATTCTGAAAGGTACGCGCGATGCCGGTCTTGCAGACGATGTGCGGCTCAAGCGGCGTGATGTCCTCCCCCTCGAAGAGCACGCGCCCCGCGGTCGGCTTGTAGAAGCCGGTGATGATATTGAAGGCGGTGGTCTTTCCCGCGCCGTTGGGGCCGATGAGGCTCGTTATCGAACCGCGCTCGACCTCGATCGTGAAACCGCTGACGGCGGTCAGGCCGCCGAATTTAATCATGATATCTTCGGTTTTGAGTATCGCGTCAGCCATTGGCGCGCTCCCCCTTTCCTTTGGACAGGCGCTTCACAAAACGCGCGACGCCGTCCCAGCTGAATTCATAACCGCCGATGATCCCCTCGCGGCGGTAGAGAATGATGAAGAGCAGCAGCAGCGAGAAGATGAGCATTCTCATGCCCGGTATCCCCGCGAATTCCCACGAAAAAATCGTGATCGAATCCTCGACGAAGCGGAGCCACTCGAGCAGCACCGTTATTACCACCGTGCCGATGAGCGAGCCCGTTATCGAGCCCAGACCGCCGACGACGACGAACATCAGGATGTTGAAGGTGAGCTGGAAGTTGAACATTTTGGGATCTATCGTGGTGATGAGACTGCCCATCAGCGCGCCGCCGACGCCGGCGAAGAACGCCCCGACGACAAAGGAGATCGTCTTCGTGCGGAAGGTGTTTATCCCCATCGCCTTCGCGGCGACCTCGTCGTCGCGCACCGCGCGGAGGGTGTTTCCGAAGTTGCTCGAGAGCAGCTTGACGATCACGTAGAAGGTGAGCACGCACCAGAAATAGTTCCAGCCGAGGTTGGCGTATGCCGGTATTCCTTTGAGGCCGAGCGCGCCGTTGGTGATCGGCGTCATGTTGGTGAAGAGGACGCGGATTATCTCGCCGAACCCGAGCGTGGCGATTCCCAGATAGTCGCCGCCGAGCTTAAGGCAGGGAAGCGCCATGAAGAGGCCGACCAGAGCCGCCACCAGGCCGCCGGCGATCACCGCGAAGAAGAAGGGCGCGTGCATCACGGAGAAGGGCCATATCATCGGCTCAAGAATGTACATCATCTCTTTCTGCGCGGCGGGCAGAATCAGAATCGCCGTCACATAGGCGCCGATGGCCATAAACCCGGCGTGCGCGAGCGAGAACATCCCCGTGAAGCCATAGATGAGATTCAGGCTGACCGCGAGGATCGCGTTGACGGCGATGAGGTTGAGCACCTGTATCTTATAGCCGTCCAGGTTTCCCTGCGCCCACCAGAGAAAGAGGGCCAGGAGGCCGAGGCAGAGGGCGTTGAGCGTTATTTTCGTCGGCTTTTTCATTATATTTTATCCTCCAGCTTCTCGCCCATCAGGCCGGTCGGTTTGTAGAAAAGTATCAGGATAAGCAGGACGAAGGCGAAGGCGTCGCGGTAGCCGGAGAGCGCCGGGAAGAAGGCGACGAGCATGATCTCCATAAAGCCGAGCAGCAGGCCGCCGATCATCGCGCCCTGCACGGAGCCGATGCCGCCGAGAACCGCCGCGATAAAGGCCTTAAGGCCCGGAAACACGCCCATAAAGGGATGTATCTGCGGATAGCGCAGCGCCCACATGATGCCGGCGCAGGCGGCGAGCGCGGAGCCGATGGCGAAGGTCAGCGCGATGATACGGTCCACCTTGACCCCCATGAGGCGCGTCGTCTCGATATCGCGCGAGATGGCGCGCATCGCCAGCCCCGGCTTCGTGCGGTAGAGCATCCAGAGCAGCGCGCCGACGAGGATGAAGGAGATTATCGGGACGAATATCGCCAGCGGCAGGATGCGGACGTTGCCCAGCGTCATCACGCGGACGAGCGGCTCAAAGCGCGGCATCGGCTTGGGAACGCCCGTGAAGATGACAAGGCAGAGGTTCTCGATAAAGAACGAGACGCCGATCGCCGAGATCAGCGCCGAGATGCGCGGCGCGTTGCGCAGCGGCTGATAGGCGACGCGGTCGATCATGACGCCGAAGACCGCGGTGGCGGCTATCGATAGTATCACCGCGGGAACCCACGGAAGGTGCATGACCGTGATGGCAAGAAAGACGAAATAGGTGCTGATCATAAAGATATCGCCGTGGGCAAAGTTGATGAGGCGCAGGATGCCGTAGACCATCGTATAGCCGATGGCAATGAGGCCGTACAGGCTGCCCAGCATCAGCGCGTTGAAGAAATGCTGGACTATCATGTCAGAAGTCATGTTTTTCCCCTCTTAAATTATCCTCCCGTTGTCAGAAAGGCATTTTTAATTTTGAATTTATCAATGGAAACAGTCGCCGCGGCGCCGGTCGTGCAAAGCGCCGGAAGAAACGCCTCCGGGCGGGACGCGAACATGGCGGAGACGGAGGCCGCCGTCCGCCCTTTGCAGGGCGGACATGAGACAAACGTCATTCGCGGCGCAAGCGCGCGAAGCCGCCTGCCGCGGGACTGCCCGGCGGCGTTTCCCGCCGCGGACCGTACCGATAATCCGCGGCGCCGATATTTATTTAGGATTGACGATCGCGTGGAAGACCTGCTTGCCCTTTTCGATCTTGATGATACCGACCGACTTCTCGGCGTCGTGCGTCTTGTTGATCGTCGTCGTTCCCGTTACGCCGGGCATATCCTTCGTGCCGGCGATAGCGGCGGTGATTTTTTCGGGATCGGTGCTCTTCGCGTTCTTGATCGCGTTGTAGATGAGCAGGTAGGCGTCATAGCCGCAGCCGGTGAGCGCCGCAGGGTCTTTTCCGGGGAAGGCCTTGCGCCACTGGGCCGTAAACTGCTTCTGGATGGGGCTCATAAGCTTCTCGGCCATGTTGGGCGAGTAGGCGAATGTCGTGTAGCTGAAGCCTTCGACCGAGTCGCCGCCGATCTTGACCATTTCGGGGTTGTCCATCGCGTCGCCGCCTAAGATGCTGAACTTCGCGCCCAGCTCGCGCGCCTGACGCATGATGATCGCGCCCTCCGCGAAGTTGGCGGGGATGTAGAGGACGTCGGGCTTCTTGCTGATGATCTCCGTCAGCTGCGCCGTGAAGTCCTGGTCGCCCTTCTGGTAGTTCATCACGGAGACGACCTTGCCGCCGTTCTTCGTAAAGTTCTGCTTGAAGAAGTTACCGAGGCCGACGCTGTAGTCTTCGGTGACTTCGATGAGCATCGCGGCGGTCTTCGCCTTCAGCTCTTTAAGCGCGTAATCCGCGGCGCCGGCGCCCTGGAAGGGGTCGATGAAGCAGACGCGGAAGACGTATTTTTTGCCCTGCGTGACGAGCGGGTTCGTGCAGGAGGTGCCGACCATCGGGATGCCCGCCTTCTCCGCGACCTCTCCGCCGGCCATCGCGAGCGACGAGCCGTAGGTGCCGATTATCGCCCTCACCTTGTCTTTTTCGATGAGACGCTTGACCGCGTTCGCCGATTCTACCTTGTCGCTCTTGTTGTCGACGACGACAAGCTCGATCTTCTTGCCGTCCACTGTCGGGTACTGCTGGTGCGCAAGCTTGACTCCGTCAAGTTCCAGCTGTCCGCCGATGGCGTTTCCGCCCGTAATCGGGAGATAGACGCCGATCTTCACCGTCTCCGCCGCCATCGCCGTACCGGCCGCGAGCAGCACCATCGCAAAAGCCGCCGCAATTTTCTTTGCACTTACCATTACATACACCTCTTCTTCACTTGATTGAGACACAAAATACGTCAGTGTGAAGATTATACAGGATAATTGCAAATATATCAGCCACAAATTCTGCGCCCGGCGGTTTTTTACAACTAAAAAGCCGCCGGAAAACCGGCGGCCGCGATTGTAAAAATATTGAAGCTTCGCGCGGCTCAGTGCATCATGCGCAGAATGATTTCGGCGATGATGGCGGAGCCAAGGAAAGTGCCGACAAAGACGAAGAGGCCGACGACGACGATCTTCCATCCCTGAGATTTAAGCGCCCCGAAATCCTTGCCGACAGCGAGGCCCGCGTAGGCCAGTATCGGCGTGCAGAGGCCGATGAAGCTGACCTTTGAAACATAAGGGGTGATTATCTGTTCCGCGCCGGGAAAACCGGGGATCGTCACGATGCAGCCAAGCGTCACGATATAGGCGACGGAGGGGAGACCCTTCCAGGGGATGACGTGGGCGATAAATACTCCGCCCGCGATGATCGCCAGCAGTATCAGCAGACCGGGCACGGCCGAGGCGAAAGCCGCCGCCGCGGCCCCCGCGCCGCCGAGATAGCCCTTGGAGCCGACCCAGTTGCCGACCAATATTTGCGCGCCGCAAATGAGTAAAAATGTTGCCATCTGACGATAATTCATTACGCTTTGCCTCCTTGCGCCTTTTCCGCGCCGGCTGGGACGCTGGGAGCGTCGTTGACTCCCATCTTTCTCAACAGCCAATTGGAGAGGGGCAGGCTGATGAATACGCACATATAAACGCCGTCCAATCCGGAAAGCATATTGCTCGCCGCCGCCAGCGCCGTCAATTCGTCTTTAATGTCAGGATACATCTCGACGAGCGGAGCGAGGGCCGCCGTCATCATCCCGGCGCTTCCGGTCCCCGTGGCCATCGCCAGCGCCTGGGGGCTGAAGAAGGAGACGGTGGAGGCTACAAAGGAGCAAAGCAGGCTGCAGAAGACCGCGCCAAAAACGGTACCGGTGACATAGACGCCCATTACGCCGCGCCCTTCAGGCGTATCAAGCCCGTACTTTTCGCCTATTATCGCGATGTTCGGCTCACGGGCGTTGGAGAAGGCCGCGCCGATCGCTTCGCGCCGCAGCCCGAGGATGACGGCTAAGGGGATGCCGAGAAATACCGTTCCGATGTTGCCGAATTCCTGAAGGAGAAGGGCCGGGCCTGTGGCCACGACCTTCCAGAAGCTGGGGCCGACGAGAGTTCCGTAGCGCGCCATCAAAAAGAAGAAGGTAACGCCTACGAGCGAGGACGCCTCAAACATATCTTCGCGGGACAGCAAGTTCAGCTTTTTTATCCCGCACAACGCGCCCAGGGCAAAAGAATAAAGCAGCGGCACTAAAACGAGCAGCCCGGGACCAACCTGAAATTTCTTCGCTCCAATCAGCTCCGCTACGATCGTCAGCAGCAGCGCCAGCACATGGAGCTTCCAGTTTCGTATTGCCTTGTCGACAATATCCATGGTGGTGAAAATTCCTCCTTAAAGATAATTTTCTATTACTCGGAAAAGAACCGGCTGTTCATCGCTTCCAGATACTCTTCCTTTGTATAGACAGGTTTGAATCCATCCAGCACGCCGCGAGCGCCTTCGGCGCCGTCGCAAAGAAGGTCGGCCGCCGTCATCAGCATGACCTTTGCCGGCGTAAGCACGGCCGCGTCAAAATCCGTGACGCGGAAATCCTTTGAGTGAAGCGCTCCCGTCGTGCCGCCGGCCATCGGCTGAATCGCCGGCATCAGGTGCGCGATGTCGCCCATATCCGTCGAGGCGGAAAAATAGGTGCCGCGGCACACATGCTCCGGGCCGACCACGATATCGGCGTTGTCGGCGAAGATGGCGTTTAATTTTTGAGAGGCGTCAAGCGGCATATAACCGGCGATACTCGTGACATGGCATTTCGCCCCCAAAGCTTCGCCGCCCGCCTTGAAAGCGCGTATAACCTTAGCGAAAGTCTCGTCTATCATTTCCGCTTTGCCGGCGCGCACATATCCTTCAAGGCGCACGTCGTCGGGCACGCTGTTCACCGAGTCGCCGCCCTTTGTGATTATGTAGTGGACGCGGATGTGATCTTCATCGCGGAAGGTCTCGCGCAGCGCGTTGACCGCGTTTATCCCGGCCACTGCCGCGTAGAGCGCGTTCACGCCAAGGTGCGGCGCGGCGGCGGCGTGTGCCTGGCGGCCTTCGTAGCGCAGCATAAAAATGCGGAAGCCGTTGCCGCCGGCCGGTATGGAGAAGCCGGGCTCCGGCGCGTCGTCGCCAGCGTGGACCATCATCGCCATATCCACGTCGTCAAAGAGACCGAGACGGACGAATTCCTGTTTGCCTCCGTAGTATACCAACTCCCCGCGCTCGCGCATCTCCGTACGCCGTCCGACCTCGATAAATTCCTCCGCCGGAAGCCCCATGAGGGATAGCGAGCCGGCAAACTCTTTCATCGCGCCGCTCTTGACGAGGGCCGCGGCCGCGGCGTACAGCGCCGCTATCTGGAGATTGTGGCCGCAGCTGTGGGAAGCTCCCGTCTCGGGGTCGGACAGCGGATGCTGCCGGCACACGATGCCGTCAAGCTCGCCAATCACCGCGACGCGGGGGCCGGCAGCCGCGCCCGCCATGTCGGCGCGCAGACCGGTGCGCGCTAGGCCGCGCTTTACGTCAAGTCCAAGTTTTTCCAGAGAGTCGCCGAGTTTTTGCGAGGTGCGCTCCTCAAAAAAGCCCAGCTCCGGGTGAGCCGCGATATCGTCCGCAAAGACCTTGACTTCGCCCCTCACCGAATCAACCGCATCGCAGAGTACTTTTTTCAATTTTACTTTATCCATCAGCTTTACCCCTAGCCATATAAATTGAATTATGTAGCATATTATATGCTTTGGCAGGGGTATTAACAATAATATATTTCTCTTGTGTGCTGTTCTGTGATAACGTCCCCCATAATCGTCTTGAGATAACTTTCCAGAAAGGGGTATCCCTTTGACAATGCCGTCTGTGAATGCTTTTTCAAGTACCTCAAGCGGGAAGAAACAGGACGCAGGACATGCCGCACCTTCAACGAGCTGCAGCTGTCTGTATTTGAGTATATCGAGGGATACTATAATTCCCGGCGTCCGCATGGCTCCCTCAGCTACCTGACGCCTAACGAGGCAGAATCTGCATACTGGGGACGGAAGTAAATCTGTCCCTCCATCAAAAAAATTTCATATAAATGTGTCTGCTCTATTGGCTATGCTTCACTCCGTATATATTTTCTCTTAATTACCTGCCATATATCTCCCCATAAACATTATCGCCTTTGTTTGATTATTGATAATCATATAGACGAAAGGCCGGTCTGCACGAAAGATCTTTGGCTCAAGCTGCTGCTTTTCCTTATCCCCCCAATTCATAGTCCCCCTTAAATTAAACACTGTTACAGCGGCTGCTTTTGTCTTTTCTTCGCTCACCTCCATTACCGTTTTGTGGATAACGTTATCAATAAAGACGCCCTCCACATTGCGCGCAATCTTTGTAAACTCTGCAAATGGCGACGTTGCCCTTTCCAGTCCCAGTTTTCTCAATGTCTTTACCAGGTAATATGTCTGTTGCATACGGTATTTTGGAAGATATATTTTGCAGTCAGTCATATCGAGGTTATGTACTACTTCATCAAAAAAAGCGTTTGACAAACAGTTTTCGATCTTCGTTAAACCGTTTTTTTCTGGAAGTATAATCAACATGGAATAGACAGCGTCCTTATAGTGAAGGCTTATGCTTTGGGAGAACTCGTTTTCATAATATCCTACTTTGTCTTTTTTAAACATTGTCGGCAATTTTATAATATCACCGTTTTTTTAAAAAAATCTCGCTCCATTGTATCTCTAACAGAAAACTTATTCTGCCATTCGGCAATAAAATATATCGCGTTGGAAATAGACAGAAATGTGTCTTTAAAATCGTCGTGCGTAACCACCTCTTTTATCTCGCCTCTTGTCTTTTCGTTCGTCCAGTTATTTATAGCAGACACAGCTTGATCAACGTCAGTGTAATCCAGCTCTATCGTTTCGCTGTCGTAGCATTTTCTCAGTTTTTCCATATATTCCTTCCTGACCGATAAATTTTTATCGGGCCATATTGCATTTGCGATCAATACTTCTCCGGCTTCAGGAGGAGTATTTTTTATAATATTCAAGATCGCTTTATATTGGGCACTAATATCGTTGTCAAAATGTAAAACTTTCTTCATCTCCTCACGGGTCTCGCCCACCGCCCCCTCGTATGCCAGCGCAAGAGCCATCGAGATACTCAGCGGCGAGAAAAAGATATTGCCTTTTTCTTCTTTCGCAATCTCTCTATAAAGATCGAAGGCAAAGGCGTTGACCGCTTTGCCGAGTTCACGGGCGCGAGAAAGCTCTTCGTCCGCCGCGCCGATCGCGGCAAAGGCGGCGGTTGGTGATACTGACATGAGATTTGCAGTTAAAATTACAGCCATAAAAATAAAAACTGCTTTTCGAGAGATTGACATTATTTTTC
>JAEXGR010000042.1 GCA_023450745.1 Synergistota bacterium | reverse complement strand
CCGGTACACTCTTCCGATGCTGATGTTAATGCCATAGTCACGCTTAAGTATGTACTGGACTTTATAAGCGCCCAGACGCTTGTCATAATCTGCATAGATATGAAGAATCATGCTTTTAAGGCGCTGGCTTTCCAAAGCGCGGGGAGCGGGCTGCTGTCTTAAGTGCTTATAATAAGTGCTCCTGTTGACATTCAGCACCCGGCAGAGGGTCTTGATATTGTGCTGGAAGCGGAGCTTGTGGACAGCGCCTAATCGTTGCTTGAATGTGGCGTGAATATGGCAATCGCTTTTTTTAAAATGAGGTTTTCCTCCTCTAGCTGAGCATTGCGTTTTTGTAGCTCCTTGACCTGTTTAGCGGTAAGTACTTCGCCGCCGTCCACTTGGACGGTGGAATACTGTTTCACCCATTTGCCAAGGGCGGACTGTGAAACGCCGTACTCTTTGCAGAGCTGTGTCTGTATCCTGCCGTTTTGGTGGAGCCAGACGAGTGATTTTTTGAAATCTTCATCATATTTGTTTTGATTAATGTCAGCCATGTGGCTCCTCCTTTGTGTGTCTACTTTATTGTATCGGATATTACTTTAATTGTCTCTACTTTTTTAGTATAGCTCCAAACACTAAATATTACCGCAGCCGGGCGGCTTTTGTTTTTTATAATTTTACCCCCGTTATGGCTTGCAGACTTTGCAGGGGCGGTGCCCGTCCTTTATCGCCTCGTCCCTTGTGTTGTAATAGACGGCGTTTTCGGACGCTATTTTTTTTGCCCAGCGGCAGGAGAGCGTGTGGAAGGGGGCTCTGTCCCGTGAGGCGACGTAGTTTCCCGCGGCGACGGCGGAGAGAGTCGTTGCCGCGAATATCAGCAGCATGATAAGCATGCTGGCGATTCTTTTCATCTATTTCTGCCTCCCTTTTATCCTGATATCTTGGGGGTTCCGAGAATCATATTCTTCTTTAAAATGAGACAACACCGATAGATCAACTATATCATAAAATTGGGGCAACGCGCCCATAATCGCGCTTAACACGGGGGCAAACGCATCAAGCCTTTTGATGCAAACATTGAACAGCCTGGGATACTTTGCGCGGCATTTTGCGCTTTCACCTGAAACTAGCGCGGCGCGGCCGATAGACATCCGCTTATTTTTGCCTTGATCCGCGAAAATGTTCTCCTTATATCTAGCGTTCAGAGGCTTTTTATGTCATACTTAAACGTGCACTTTAACGACGGCCGGAGGTGACGGGGCGGAGCCCCTGTTATGAAAAAAGAGAATAAGATACTTATTATTGACTGCGGTTCACAATATACACAGCTGATCGCCAGACGCGTGCGCGAGCTCGGCGTTTACAGCGAGATACTTTTCTGGGATTCTCCGATCGAGAAGCTGCGGGAATCGAATCCCTCCGGAATTATAATTTCGGGCGGACCGCGCAGCGTGCTGGACGACGACGCTCCTTCGGTGCCGCTGGAGTTTCTTAACGCCGGCGTTCCCGTACTGGGGATATGTTACGGTATGCAGCTGCTGGCGCATCAGTTCGGCGGCGCCGTTGAGCGCGGCGATTCCGCGGAATATGGCCGTGCGGCGGTCAACGTTGAAGAGGGGCGGTTATTTGCGCGCTGCGGCGGCGATAAAAAGCTTGCGGTTTGGATGAGCCACTGGGATGAGGTGAAGAAGCTTCCCGCCGGGTTCAAGGTCACGGCGCGCAGCGAAAGCGGCGCGATGGCCGGTTTTGAGTCGCCCGACGGCCGCGTGACGGCGCTGCAGTTCCATCCAGAGGTGGCGCACACGCCAAAGGGACAGGAGATATTATCGGCATTTTTATTCGATATCTGCGGCTGCACCGCCGACTGGACGCTCGGCAACGAATGGATAGACCGCGAGATAGAAAAAATTCGCGCAAAAGTTGGCGGCGGCAAGGTCATCTGCGGCCTCTCCGGCGGCGTTGATTCAACGGTGTCGGCGGTGATCACCCAGAGGGCGGTCGGCGACCGGCTCTACTGTATCTTTGTCGACCACGGCATGCTCCGTAAGGACGAAGGCAAGCAGGTGATGGAGACATATCGCTCGTTGAATCTCAACGTGCATTTCGTAGATGCGAGCGAGCGTTTTCTCACCGCGCTTGCGGGGGTGACGGAGCCTGAGCGCAAGCGCAAGATCATCGGCGAGCTTTTCATCCGCGTCTTTGAGGAAGAGGCGCGCCGCCTCGGCGGCTCCGACTGGCTGCTCCAGGGAACGATCTATCCGGACGTTGTGGAGAGCGGCCACGGCGGCGGCGGAGTAATCAAGAGCCATCACAATGTCGGCGGACTGCCCGATGATATGAAGATGGGACTGCTTGAGCCGCTGCGCGATCTCTTTAAGGATGAGGTGCGTCGTGTCGGCAAGGTGCTTGGCATCGCGCCGCATTTCCTCGGGCGCCATCCCTTCCCCGGACCGGGGCTTGCGGTGCGCTGCCTTGGCGAGCTTAAGAAGGAACGCCTCGACATCCTCCGTGAGGCTGACGCGATCTTTATCGAAGAGATCCGCCGGGCGGGACTTTACGATTCCATCTGGCAGGCCTTCTGCGCGTTGCTGCCGGTGCGCAGCGTTGGCGTCGTCGGCGACGTGCGTACCTACGGCGAGACGATCGCGTTGCGTGCCGTCTCCTCGCTCGACGCGATGACGGCGGAGTGGGTGCATCTGCCCTACGAATTGCTTGACACTGTCTCGCGCCGTATCTGCAACGAGGTGCCGCAGGTGAACCGCGTAGTATTAGACGTAACCTCCAAGCCGCCGGCAACGATCGAGTGGGAATAATTAAAAACCTCTAAAACCGAAAACCCTGCGTAAAACTAAAGTGAAACGGTCTTGTTGATTTCAGCCAGCGAGGCCGTTTTTTTATTTTTATGCGTTAGCGGCTGTGTTTTTACAAAAATTTTCCGCACCGGTATAATTGCGATAGGCGGTGTGGTGGGTAAAATTTTGCGCGGCGTGCGGATAACGGCACGCGGAACGGGGGAGACGTAATGCCGGAGTTGCCGGAGGTCGAAACGGTAAAACGAATTATTGAGCCACAGATCAAAGGGCTGGGGATTACCGGGGTAACGGTACATGACCCGAAGGTCGTCGCGCGTCCCTTGGCGGATGATTTTTGCCGTGCGCTTGAGGGACAGCGCATTTCAGGAATGGGGCGGCGAGGCAAATTCCTTTACGCGTATTTGGAGAGCGGGGACAGAATCGTTTTGCACCTCCGAATGACCGGCTCGCTGCTGCTGACGCCCCCAGGCCATCTTTTGGAGAAACATACGCGGCTTGTCATTCATTTGGATAATGGACAAGAGCTGCGTTTCGCGGACCTGCGCCGCTTTGGACGCTTTTGGCTGCTTCGGAGGGGCGAAGCGGATACGTTCAGCGGCGCCGAGCGGCTCGGCCCCGAGCCGTTTGACGCAGGGTTTGACGGTTCTTATCTGAAGTCGGTTTTCGCGAAGAGGAAAAAAGCCGTCAAGAGCTGTCTGCTTGATCAGGAATTTATCGCCGGCATCGGGAATATTTACGCCGATGAGAGTCTCTTTTTAGCTAAGATACGCCCCGAACGTCCCGCGGCGACGCTTGCGGCTGACGAGTGGGAACGGCTCGCGGCGGCGATCAGGGAGGCGCTGCTGACCGGTATCGAAGAAAACAGAATGAGCGCGGAGGAGTATTTCGCCGGCAGGGGGCGCGGGTATCGCTACCGTTATTTGAACGTATACGGCCGCGCGGGCGAACCCTGCCGCCGGTGCGGCGAACGGCTGTGCCGCGCCGTGGTGGGCGGGCGCGGCAGCGTCTATTGCCCGAAGTGTCAGAAATAAAGGCCGCAAGGCAAGAAACATGAGGCGCGGCGCTCCTGCCTTCGCCTCGGAGGGCCGTTTCGCTTTTCGCGCGGGTTTTTTCTTTCCCGTGCGTATTTTTATGTGGATATGAGGGGAAAAAAGTCTTATACTCTGTGAAAGATATAAAGATTTGGGAGGCCTGTAACTTGACCACAAACAGATATATGCTCGCCGCGAAGAAGATCCGCACCAGCGTTATTCCTCTGGTGATCCTGCTATCCTTTTTCGCCATGGTCTCTTGGTACATTATCAAACCGCTCGCGATGCCGCTGATGTGGTCGATACTCTTTTCTTATTTTGCCTATCCGATCTTTACCTTCCTGCACGAACGGCTCTTTCGCGCAAGGTACCGCAATATAGCCGCCGCCATCAGTACCGGCGTGATTCTGGTCTTTATCGCGCTGCCGCTATTGATGCTCTCCATCTTCGTTACGCGGGAGGCGATCCGCATCAGCCGGCAGCTTATGGAGAGCGGCCTCATCTCGGGCTCCTACGCCGATATCATCGCGGCCGTCAAATCGCTGCCGATTTTCGGCGGCTTCGTCAACGAGCTTGACCTTATCACGGAACTGCCGATCGTCGACGCCCTGATAAAAGACAGCGCCAGTTATGTCACGGCCTTTCTGACGATGGTCTCCAGTCAGATTTTTGAAAGCATCCTCAAGCTCGCGCTGATTATCCTGATCGTCGCCATCACCTCCTTCTTTCTCGTGCGCGACGGCCGCCGGATGATAGATTACGCGACGGACCTGCTGCCCTTGCCGGAGGACGAGCGCGTCGGCTTTGTGCGCCGCACGGCGGTGATGCTGAAGGCCGTCGTCTGCGGCATCATTATGACGGCGGCGGTGCAGGGGACGCTGGGGGGGCTGGGCTGGTGGTATGTCGACCTCGCGCACCCGGTTTTCTTCGGCTTCTGCATGTTCATGACGGCGATGATTCCTTTTGTCGGCACCCCGGCGATCTGGCTGCCCGGCGCGGCCGCGCTTTTCCTGCGCGGGGACCTCTCGGGCTGCGTCATCCTTTTGCTGTGGGGGCTTTTAGTCGTCAGCTCGATTGATAATTTTATCAAGCCGATGTTCATCTCGGAGGGCAGCAAGATACATATGCTTCTTATTTTCATCGGGCTGTTCGGCGGGCTGTACGCCTGGGGGTTTCTCGGCGTTTTCGTAGGTCCGCTGATCCTCTCGCTGGCGCTGTTTTTGCTTGACATCTACCGCAGCATCATAAAGGCTCCCGACGACTGCCTGGCGGAGGAGACGGCGGAAGATGATTAAGATTTTTGCCGTATCGGGCTTCAAGAACAGCGGCAAGACGACATTTTGCCGTAAGGTGCTCTCTGAGCTGACGCGCCTTGGCGTGCGGACCGGGTATATAAAGAGGACCTCCGACGATGTGCTTGAAGAGGACGGCACGGACACTGCTTCCGTGGAGCGGATGGGGATAGCCTCGGCGCTGTGGGGGAGGGACGGACTGCGTTTTGAGGAGGCGGGGGCCGCGTCTTTTTCCCCGGAGTATATCGTATCGCAGTATTTTCCGGACGCGGAGATCGTGATACTGGAGGGCGGCAAATATCTTGACCTTCCCAAGATCTGGGTGGAGAACGGCGAACCGCGCCCCCGCGAGGTGAGCGGCGTCTTTATGGTATATGACAGAACAGGCGGCGGCGACGGGAGGCTGCGCTTTGGCTGTGGGGACGAGGCCCTGATCGCGGCGAAGCTCGCGGCGACCGTCCGCGGAAAGTATTACCGCAGTTCAAAGGTCTATATCGGAGACCGCCCCCTGCCGATGAAGGATTTTATCGCCGATTTCGTTCGCGGAGCCGTGCTCGGTATGCTGGCTTCTCTGAAGGGCGGCGGCGACCCGAAGGCCCCGGTCCGGATATATCTCGACGGGGAAAGGAGGAAATAATCCGATTTATTGTGTGTGCGCCCAAATTAGGCTGTGGGGCGATATTGCTTAATACGGTTCTTGAATATATAATAATTTACTGGTTCGACACACAGTCGATAATATAAAACCTTCAAGGGGGTCACTTCAACAATGAATATCTTAGCCATTGTAGGAGGAATAGGAGTAATCGCATTGCTGTTCGCGGCATATGCGTCGGGCAAAATCACCGCGTTTAAGGTGGAAAACGCCCGGGTAAGCGAACTATCCGGAATCATCCAGAGCGGGGCGATGGCCTTTCTCTACAGAGAGTACAAAGCTCTTGTACCCTTCGTCATTATTGTCGCGGCGCTGCTGGCGTGGAAAATAAGCGTTCCTAGCGCCATTTGCTTTGTCGTGGGCGCGGTATGCAGCGCGCTTACCGGCTACGTCGGCATGAAGGTCGCCACTAAATCCAACGGTAAGACCGCTTTCGCGGCCATGCACGGCATGAACGACGCGCTCACCATCGCCTTTATGGGAGGCAGCGTTATGGGAATGACCGTCGTCGGCGTGGGCCTTATCGGCGTCGTCGCGATGTACTTCCTCTTCCAGAGTCCCGACACCATCACCGCCTTTGGTTTTGGGGCCAGCTCCATTGCGCTCTTCGCGCGAGTCGGCGGCGGTATCTACACCAAAGCGGCCGACGTGGGAGCCGACCTTGTCGGTAAAGTCGAGGCCGGTATCCCCGAAGACGACCCCCGCAACCCGGCGGTCATCGCCGACAACGTGGGAGATAACGTGGGAGACATCGCGGGAATGGGAGCGGACCTCTTTGAATCTTACGTCAACTCCATAATCGCGGCTATGGCCATCGGCGCGCTCGTCATCGGCGAGACTGGCGTAATCTACCCGCTCCTGCTGGCCGGCATCGGCATCATCGCCTCCATCCTCGGCACCTTTTTCGTGCGCGTCAAAGAGGGCGGCGACCCGGCCAAAGCGCTGCGCTACGGACTGGGCTCCACGGGCCTCTTCATGCTCGTCGGCACCTTCTTTATCACTAACTGGATATTCAACGACCTCACCCTTTTCTACGCCGTCCTCTCAGGAGTCGTCTCCGGCCTTCTTATCGGCGCGGCGACCGAATACTACACCTCAGGTGACTACCCGAGCGTCAAAGAAATCGCGTCCGCCTCAGAAACCGGCGCGGCGACCAACATCCTTGCGGGCCTCGGCGTCGGTATGAAATCCACCGCCATTCCCGTAATCCTCGTCTGCTGCGCCATCGTTGCGGGCGTCTACTTCGGCGGCCTCTACGGAATCGCCTGCGCGGCGGTCGGCATGCTCGCCATCACCGGCATGGCCCTCTCCGTGGACGCTTACGGCCCCATCGCGGATAATGCGGGAGGCATCGCGGAAATGGCCGAGCTTCCGGAAGAAGTGCGCGAAATCACCGACCACCTCGACGCGGTAGGCAACACCACGGCGGCGGTCGGCAAAGGACTGGCGATCGGCTCCGCGGCCCTCACGGCGCTGGCGCTCTTCGTGGCCTTCGCGGAAGCGACCAACCTCAAAGCCATAGACCTTAAGGACCCCTACGTTATGGTCGGCCTCTTCATCGGCGGACTGCTGCCCTTCATATTCAGCGCGCTGTCCATCCAGGCGGTGAGCCGCGCGGCGGAAAAAATGATCGAAGAAGTCCGCCGTCAGTTCAGAGAAATCCCCGGGATCATGGAAGGCACCGGCAAACCCGAATACGAGCGCTGCGTGGACATCTCCACGGCGGCGGCGCTGCGTGAAATGGTAGTGCCCGGCATCATGGCGGTTCTGGCGCCGGTTCTTGTCGGATACCTTCTTGGCGCGGCGGCCCTTGGCGGCATGCTTGGAGGCTCCATCGTTACGGGCGTTATGATGGCGATCTTTATGTCCAACTCCGGAGGAGCATGGGACAACGCGAAAAAATATATCGAATCAGGCCACTTCGGCGGCAAAGGCACGGCGCCCCACGCGGCGGCGGTAGTAGGGGACACGGTGGGTGACCCCTTCAAAGACACGGCGGGACCGAGCCTCAACATCCTTATCAAGCTGATGTCCGTAGTCGCCACCGTGCTCGCTCCTCTGTTTGCCCTGTAATGCAATAAACAGCGCAAAACTTGTGATAATATAAGCTAGAGGGAGAGCCTTTACTCTCCCTCTAGTCTTCTTAATGAGACCCCGGCGCGCCTGTCGCCGCATCAGAAGCGGCGGGCGGCGGGAAGTTTTGATTTTTGCGAAGAGGAGGCAGTCTATGGCGTCTGACGATGTTCGTGAAGTAAAATCAAGGCTCGACATCGTCGAAGTCGTATCGGAATATGTGAAGCTCAAGAGAAATGGGCGCACATTCTGGGGGTGCTGCCCGTTCCACAACGAGAAGACGCCCTCCTTCAGCGTCTCTCCTGAGCGCCAGACCTATCACTGTTTTGGCTGCGGCAAGGGCGGGGACATTTTCGCTTTTATTATGGAAGTCGAGCATCTGGAATTCCGCGAGGCCCTTGAGAGGCTGGCCGAAAGGGCCGGCGTCACCCTGTCGCGGGGACAGCAAAATTTTGCGGCGCAGCGCGTGAACAGAGATATAAACCTCGCCGCGCTTGAGTTTTTTATGGAGTCATTGACGGCCGCGGGCGGCGAGCCGGCGCGAAAGTATCTTGAAAGACGCTCTCTTTCGCCGGAGGTATGCCGCCGTTTTGAAATAGGGTGGGCTCCGAACTCCTGGGACCAGCTGGTACGGCGGCTCCAGCAGAGAGGGTTCTCCGCCGCTCAGATTCTGGAAAGCGGCCTCGCCGGCGAAGGGCGTGAGGGCGGGTGTTACGACCGTTTCCGGGGACGGGTGATCTTCCCGATATATAACATCACCGGACGCCTGATCGGCTTTGGGGGCCGGATACTCGACGGCGAAGGCGCGAAATACCTCAACAGCCCGGAGAGCAGGCTCTTCAACAAGAGACACAACCTCTACCTGCTAGATAAGGCGAAGGCTTCGATGAACGCTAAGGGGCACGCGATACTTGTCGAGGGATACCTTGACGCGATACGCGCGCACCTTTTTGGATATACGAATACTGTGGCCTCCCTGGGCACGGCGCTTACTCAGGAGCAGGCTTCGCTGATAAAACGCATGACAGGAATGTGCTATATCTGCTATGATTCAGATTCTGCGGGACAGGAGGCGGCTCTGCGCGCCATGTACACGCTGCACGCGGAGGGAGTCGCGGCGAAGCGCGTCATCTGGCAGGGCGGAAAAGACCCTGACGAGATACTGCTGCAGCCGGGCGGCCCTGAGCTTTTTGAAAAATCTATCGATACGGCTCTGCCATTGCCGCTTTTTCACGCGCGGCTAAGGCGCGACGACCTCAAAGACCAGGCGCGCGCGCCGGAGGCGCGGCGGGATCTTATCGAGGGTCTATCGTCGCTTTCGATATTCGACGTGACGCCCTATTTTGAAGATTTGGGAAATATCCTCGGCATATTTCCCCATGAGGTGCAAGGCCTGCTTGAGGAGCGCAAGCGCCAAAAGCCGGACGCGCAGCCGGGCAGCTGGCGGGAACGGGAAGAAACGGATTTTATTCCTCCTGCGCAGGATTACGCCGACGACCTTGAATATATGCTCTGCAGCCTGCTCTGGAGCAGACAGGATATGCGCCAGGCTTACAGGGCTGAGGAGCTTATGTGTTACATAGAAGACCCGGGGATACAGAACGTCGTATTCGCGCTGCTGAGCGGCGACGAGCCGGAGGCGCTGGAACGGCGCTGGCAGCAGATGAACGACATGAGCGGGATGCAGATAATCGCCCGCGGCAACAGCATACTATCCAGAGAGGGAATCGGCGGGGACACGGCCGAAAAACTGATGGACACGCTGCGGCGCAGATATTTGAAAAAACGGCTCTCCTCTCTGGTAAAAAAGATCAAAGAGGGGAAAATATCGGAGAGCGAATACGAGGAATATTTAAAATATACGAGATTATTAAAAGGAGGGAACATAAAGGCATGAGAAAGACAAAAAGCAAGAAAGAAGAGATTATGCCGGAAGAGACGTCCCCTATGACAGAAGAAGGCGCCGAACCCACGGAGATGGACGCGGCGGTGAACGACGAGGCGATGCCGGATGATCTGTCGCTGGTCGAGGATGCCGATATCGACGCGATCAATCTTGAGGAACCTCCCGTGGAAGAGCCGGACTTGCTCGACGTGATAGCGCCGATCGACGAACCGGAGGAGGACTCTCCCGTGCCCGCGCTGGGCGACGACACGGAGGGAGCCGACTACAGCGCCTATATAGATAATGTGCGCGACCTGCTTCACGAGGGGCGCGAAAAGGGGTTTGTCACATACGAGGATATCGAAAAGCGGATGCCGAAGGATTTCCTCACCGCGGACATTCTCGACAACCTCTATATGAACCTGATGGAGCTTGGCGTCGATGTGCTCGACGAGCCGAAGACCAAGGTCGACCCCTCCGAAGGCGAAGCCCTGGTACCGACGACGGCCAACACCGAGGACATGGGCGACCTCGAAGACCTGCCTCTCTCAGACCCCGTGCGCATGTACCTCAGGGAGATCGGCAAGATCCCGCTCCTGACTTCGGAAGACGAGGTCATGCTCGCCAAGGGCGTGGAGGCGGGGGACGTCGCAAGCAAAGACGCGCTGGTGGAGGCCAACCTGCGCCTCGTGGTCAGTATCGCGAAAAAATATATCGGCCGCGGCATGCTCTTTCTCGACCTGATACAGGAGGGAAACCTCGGGCTCATCCGCGCGGTGGAGAAGTTCGACTACCACAAGGGATATAAGTTCAGCACCTACGCGACCTGGTGGATACGCCAGGCGATCACCCGCGCGATAGCGGACCAGGCGCGAACGATTCGCATACCGGTGCATATGGTCGAGACGATCAACAAACTCATCCGCGTCTCGCGCCAGCTTGTGCAGCGGCTGGGACGAGAGCCGACAGCGGAGGAGATCGCGGCCGGCATGGAGATCCCCTCGGATCGCGTCGAAGAAATACAGCGCATCGCGCAGGAGCCCGTCTCCCTTGAGACGCCGATCGGCGAAGAGGAGGACAGCCAGCTGGGCGACTTCCTTGAGGACAAGGACCTCCCGAGCCCCGAAGAGGCGGCGGCCAGTCAAATACTGCGCGAGCAGCTTGACGAGATGCTTGACGACCTCACCGACCGCGAGCGCGAGGTGCTGAGGCTGCGCTTCGGGCTTGAAGACGGGCACGCGCATACCCTCGAGGAAGTCGGCCGGCGCTTCGGCGTCACGCGCGAGCGCATCAGGCAGATAGAGGCCAAGGCTTTGAGAAAACTGAGGCATCCCAGCCGCAGCAAGAAACTCAAGGATTTTCTCGAATAAAATAAACGGCAAGACACCCGGTATATAAATGACGGGTGTTTTGCCGTTTAGGCACTTTGCTACTTATTGCACAAATGCTGGAGAAGCATTATACTTTTAAAATATAAGTGGGGTGAAGTCTTTGAGGCTCGATAAATATCTAAAACTGTCCCGGCTTGTAAAACGCCGGACTGTGGCACAGGAGATGGCGGAGATCGGCGCCGTGCGCGTCAACAGGCGGCAGTGCAAGCCGGCCGCCGAGGTGCGTGAGGACGATATCGTCGAGATAGCCTACCCGCGGCGCATCCTAAGCGTCAAAGTGCTGACGGCGGACGAGACGGCGCTCAAGAGAAACGCTCCCGCTTATACGATCATTGAGGAGAAAGAGGCCGCTTCCGGCGAAAAACCGTGGTAGGCTGTAAAAACGATCAGCCCGAAAAGGAAAGGGGAAATTAGGTTGTCACGTATAAAGAGCATCCACGCGAGGGAAATATTGGATTCAAGAGGCTTTCCGACCGTTGAGGTAGAGGTGCGGCTTGACTCGGGCACGATGGGCGGCGCGAGCGTACCGTGCGGCGCCTCCACCGGGACCTATGAGGCATTTGAGCTGCGTGATAAGGACAACGGCAGATACCGCGGCCGCGGAGTCCTTGACGCGGTGAAGAATATAAACGAGGTCATCGCGCCCGCGGTCAAGGGACTTGACCCGTCGGAACAGGCGCTGGTCGACAACACGATGATAGAGCTTGACGGGACGCTCCACAAGGTCCGCCTTGGCGCTAACGCGACGCTCGGCGTCTCGCTGGCGACGGCGCGCGCGGCGGCGAACGACCTGGTGATGCCGCTGTGGCGCTATCTGGGCGGTCTTAACGCCGACTTGATGCCGGTGCCGATGATGAACGTCATCAACGGCGGCATGCACGCCGATAATAATCTGAACATCCAGGAGTTTCTGATCATTCCGCACGGAGCGCCGACCTTCACGGAGTCGCTTCGCATGGGAGCCGAGACCTATCACGCGCTGAAAGATATTCTGATGCGCGCCGGCAAAACGACGGGTACGGGGGACGAAGGCGGTTTCACCTGTGACTTCCGCGGCCCGGACGAGGTCTTAGAGACCCTGATGCTCGCGATCAGCGAGGCCGGCTACCAGCCCGGACGCGACATCTCGATCGGCCTTGACGTGGCGGCCAACCAGTTCGCGTCTGAGGGCGCGTATCAGTTCCCCGGCTCGCGCTGCCGTTTCACCGCCGGCGAGCTGATCGACCTCTATGAGAACCTCTGCGCGAAATATCCCGTCATCTCGATAGAGGACGGCCTTGCAGAGGACGACTGGCAGGGCTGGATATCGCTGACGGAACGCCTGGGTAAAAAGATCGAACTGATCGGCGACGACCTTTTCGTCACGCACAAGGACCGCCTGAAGATCGGGATAGAAAAACACGCGGCAAACGCGGTGCTCATAAAGCCGAACCAGATCGGCACCCTCACCGAGACGCTCGACGTCTGCGAAATGGCGCTAAGGGCCGGATACAACCGGATCATCTCCCACCGGTCGGGCGAGACCTCTGATTCGTTTATCGCGGACCTCGCGGTGGCGACCGGCGCCGGGCAGATAAAGGCGGGAGCCCCCCGCGGAATGGACAGAGTCCGCAAATACAACCGGCTCATACGCATTGAGGAGGCTCTCGCGGGCCGCTCTGAGTTTGCGGGGAAACCCTCGCCCAGAGGATAGAGGAGGACAATATATGAAAGTTGCGGAACCAACGGTAGAGAGGCTGATTCAATACTACCGCCTCTTGATGCTGATGAAAGAGGAGGGTAGAAAAGTCGTCTCCTCGCTCCAGATGGGAGAGATGCTTGGCATAAAGGCAAGCCAGGTACGTAAGGACCTCTCTTACTTCGGCGAGATTGGAAAACGCGGCGTCGGCTATCATGTCAACCGCCTCTGCGCTCACATCGAAAACATCCTCGCCTCGCCCCGCGTCTGGCGCGTGGCGCTGGCGGGCGTGGGAAACCTCGGCACGGCCCTCATGGGACACACCGCCTTTCAGAGCTACAAGTTCAATGTGGAGGCGCTCTTCGACGTCGACCCTGATAAGGTCGGACGCAAGGTGATGGGTGTTGAGTGTTTCCATTCGGACGATATCGGCAGAGTGATGGAGGAGCGCAATATAGAGGTTCTTCTGCTTGCGGTGCCGGCCGCGGCGGCGCAGGCGTGCGTCGATAAGGCCGTCTCCTCGCCGACGCTGAAGGGCATACTGGCCTTTACTCCCGCCACGGTGGTGGTGCCGGAGAGAATACTCTTCTACCGGGTCGATATTTTTGTCGAGCTGGAGAAGCTGCTCTTCTTCCTTAAAGAGCGGGAAAAATAGCGCCGGCATCCAGGCGGCAAAAGAAAAAAGGATATAGGCACAATGGGCGATATCATGATAAAATACCCGTTGTGGCGAAAGAAACAAATTAAAAACAAGTTTTGTAAGGAGGAATTTCTTTGGGCCAGCAGGGCGGTTTGACAGGTATGTTGCTACCTCTCGCAATGTTTG
>JAEXGR010000039.1 GCA_023450745.1 Synergistota bacterium | reverse complement strand
GCTCTGGGCCTGCTGCGTTTAGCGCCTGGCACATCTAATCAGCGGACATACGCTGATTATTATTCAGCTTATTTTCAATTAATCAGCGGTTCCCTAAGTCTTAGTCGGAAAGCAGCGGCGCTTCTTCCGCGGGAACGGCCTCCGACGGGGCCTCTTCTTCCGTCGGTCCGCCGCTTTCCTCCGCCTGTTCAAGATGCGGCAGCGGGAGTTCGGCCCCCGCAGCGCCCTCGACGATGGCGGGCAGCGAATACATCACGCTGGAGGCGGTTCCCAGACTGAGGCTGCGTTCCACAGTTTTAATGACCTCTTCGGTGTCTTCGTTGATGACCGAGATCTTTATCGTGTGACTCGGCCCCTGAAGCTTCACGACGTCGCGGTCGCCCGCGTAAAATTCCAGCGCCTTTTCCTCGTCGCCGTCGACGACCACGCTCATATAGGCGATCTCCTGATACTCGCGGTCTCCGATCGCGGCGGTCTTGTTATCGAGCAGCACCTCATGCTCCTTGCCGGTATAGAAAAGGGCGAAGCAAAGGAGGATCAGGAGCGCGACCAGCGAAAGGCGTATGACCAGTCTTTTTTTATTGATATTGTTCGTCATGGCTATTCTCCTCTCAGGCTTCTTCTGGCCTCGATCTTATCGCGCTGGCGCTTCCAGGCATGGAGCACGAGGGCCAGGGCGATGATGCCGTAGGAGACGAAGACGCGGAAGTATTCCCCCAGCTGCGCCTGTCCGATAAGCTCCTTGCCCGCCATCGGGGAGACGACGAACATCAGATGGAAGAGCACGACGCCGACAAAGACGTTGGTGATCGTCGCGCGGCTGACGGAGGCGCCGCCGATGAGGATGGCGGCGATGGCGAACATGCCGGCCTGGTCATGGCTGTTGTAGGTGTTCATCGTGCCGATGTTCTGCAGGAAGATTATCTGTCCGAAGCAGGCGAGCACCGTGGAGATCAGAATGGCGATGATTCTGGTGCGCTCCACGGGAATCCCCGCCGATTCCGCGACGGCCATATCCTGCCCGAGCGCGCGCATATCCTGCCCCAGCTTCGTGCGGCGGAACCAGATTATGAAGAGGCAGAAGACGCCGATCAGAATGAAGGTCGCCACCGGCACGTCGATCGTACCGATCTTGAGCGGAATGAGATTGTCAAGCACGTGGCGCAGCCCCGTGAGGTTTATCGCGTTGCGTATGCCGTAGCCGCGGGAGAGCACCAGCTGCGGGTTCGATATCGGGATGATATTTCCCATCCCGTAGAGCACAATCAGCTGATAGACGCCGTTGATGAAGAACCCGAGTATATACGAAGTGACCATCTCGCGGCCCTTCGCGCGATTGAGGACGGCGCCGCATATATAGCCGAGCAGAATGGCGATCGGCATTCCCACGATCGAGGCGAGCAGCATTCCCTGCCAGCCGGCCACGGCCCAGTCGGTGACGAATATAAGCCCGATCTGCCCGGCCATCGCGCCGAGGACCATTCCGAAGTTAAGCCCCATCCCCGCCAGAATCGGGATGAGCAGGGAGAGGACGAGGAAGGAGTTTCGCGCCAGGCGCGTGAACATCTCCTGTATCAGGTATGTCGCGGAGAAGCCCGAAAGCGGAATGGCCAGCACGGAGAGCCCGATAAACACGATCGGCACCGCGTAGTCGGCCAGCATATTTTTCAGTTCGCGATTTTTGTCAGCCATTAGCGTTTCACCGTCACTTTTCTCGTCAGGGCGTAAAGAATCATGCCGTTGCTTACGATGATGCGGATGACCTCCGACATGTCCGTCTGCATGACGCTGTTGATTACCGAGGGAGTCATCGTCAGTATCCCCTGAAAGAGGAAGGTGCCGACGACGACGTTGACCATCGAGGCCTTATTGACGGAGGCGCCGCCCAGAAGGATCGCGGCGACCGCGGGGAAGGCCATGTAAAAGGGCCCCATGTAGAGCTGGATGAATCCAAAGCTCTGTTCATAGACGAGAATGCCGAGGGCGCCGAGCACCGTCGAAAGAATGACCGAGATCGTGCGCATCCTGTCGACGTTGATGCCGGAGGCGCGCGCGAATTCAGGGTTCGAGCCGACCGCCGTCACCGCCGTTCCCACCTTCGTTCGGAAGAAGGCCCAGACAAGAAAGGCCACCAAGGCGAAGAAGAGGAACATTCCCACCGGTACGTAGAAAAATTCGCCGATCCTGATGTTTATATACTTACTGAGCGCGTTGAGCCAGTAGCCCTCGACGCTGATCGTCGTGCGCAGGCCCGATCCGCCGTAGCCCCAGATCATCGTCGGGCTCGTGTAGGGGAGCAGCAGCCAGGCGATGCACATCAGGGCGACCGACGAAAAGCCGACGTAGGTCGCGATCATCATTTCGTCGCCCTTGACGCGGTTCAGCAGCTGCCCGTAAAGCCAGCCCAGCACGACGGCTATCGGGATGGCGATCGCCGCGGCGATGAGGAAGCCGACGCTGCCCTTGATGCCGATCTGTATCGAGGTGACGGCGCCTAAAAGCCCCGCGATGATGCCGAGCGGCAGCCCGAAATTCAGGCCGCACCCCGACTGCACCATCGGTACCATCGCCAAAACGAGGATGCCGTTCATGCCGACGCGCACCAACGTATCGGAGAGCGAGGCATCTATCCGCACGCCGACGAACGGCGCGGCGATAAAAAGCGCCAGCAGGAAGAGGCCGATGATAATTCGCGGCCATCCCGCGTTTTCAATAAATTCCTGTAATTTGTTCTTCATTTTTGCTCACCTGCGTTCCCTTTATCAGTTTACGGCGGCGGTCTCTTCCGCAACGTGACCGAGCATCAGCAGGCCGAATTCCTCGGCCGGCGCTGACGCCGGCAGTATGCCGGAGACTTTGCCTTCATTTATTATTGCGATGCGGTCACAGATAGAACGCAGCTCCTCAAGTTCGGAGGAGGTCATGATTACCGTCGTTCCGTCCTCTTCGTTGACGCGGCGCAGAGTGTCAAGCACGAGCTTCTTCGCGCCCACGTCGATACCGCGCGTCGGCTCGGAGACAAACAGGATTTCGGGATTCACCGCAAAGGCTTTAGCGAGACAGACCTTCTGCTGATTGCCTCCCGAAAGCTCGATCGCGCGCTGGTTAGGGCCGGTGCAGCGTATTTCGAGGGACTTTATATATTCCCGCGTACACTCCTCGATGGCCTTGTCGTCGCGCCATTTGACGAGTCCCCCCACCAGTTTTTTAATAAACTTCTCCTGCACCTGCATTGCGGTGAAGGTTATATTCCAGTCGATTCCCTCTTCCAGCAGAAGCCCCACGCCCCTGCGGTCCTCGGAGACAAAGGCCATCCCCTCTTTCAGAGAGGCGTCGGGGTCGTTGAGCTTGATCTCCTTTCCGCGCAGGAAGACCTTGCCGCCGGCGGCGTAAAGCCCCATGATACCGTTGGAGATGCCGACCTTTCCCTGCCCGGCCAGTCCTCCAAAGCCGAGAATCTCGCCCTGGCGGACCTCTATGGAGACGTCGCGGACCGTCTCGCCCGGCATGTCGACCCACAGGTGTTCCGTCCGCAGGATGACGTCGCCGATCTTTTTCTCCGCTTCCTTGGCCTTTTCCTCTTGCGGCTTGTCGCCCTTTCTGTCCACCATCCACGCGGCGATCTGCCGGACGTTGGTATCCTTCGTGTACGCCTCCTGAATGACGCGCCCGTCGCGCAGAACGATGAGCTTGTCGCAAAGGTCGATGATCTCCTGAAGCCTGTGGGAGATAAATATTATTGAAATGCCCTGCTGGGAAAGCGTTTTGAGGGCCGAGATGAGGACGGTCGCCTCGCTTTCGGCGAGGACCGCCGTCGGCTCGTCAAGCACGAGAAGCCGCGTTTTGCTTCTGTCTATCTCACGGGCGATCTCGGTAAACTGCTTGTGTCCGACCGGCATCTCGCTGATCAGCGTCTCCGGGCTGAGGTCGACGCCGAGCGTCTTGATCGCCTTTTCGGCCCGCTCCCTCATTTCCGGCCTGTCGAGCGTCATCAGCCGTTCTCCGAAAACTTCGACGAGCATATTATATTTTACAGATTCTCTGTTTAAAAGAATGTTTTCCGTAGCAGAAAAACCAGGAATCAGAGAGAACTCCTGGTGGACCATTCCGATGCCGGCTTCAAGGGCGTCGAGAGGGTCCTTGAAGCGGACCTCCTGCCCGTCGATTATGATTTTCCCCTCATATCCACCCGTCTCCTGAATGACCGGCATCCCGAAGAGGATATTCATCAAGGTCGATTTTCCCGCGCCATTTTCGCCGACCAGCCCCATTATCTCTCCGGGTCGCAGCGAAAATGTTACATCCTGAAGAACCCGGTTGCCGAAATACTCTTTGCCGATGTTCTCCATCTTCAAAAGGGGAATTTCCATGGACATACATTTCACCTCTTATTTAGCCATATATTTCTTTCTGACGCCTTACTTTAATAGACAAAGCATCTTGTATCTTAGTAGTTTTTACGTAAAAGCTCAAGAGAAAAAACGCCGGCAAAAATCTTTCCGGCGCGGCGCGCCGGAAAGATTCGCACGGCATTAATTGGGGTTTTATTTCAGCTTGATATACTTCTCGGGGACCTTTTCCTTGGTCACGCCCATGTAGCCGCGCCCAAAGACATAGGTATCCTCGTAGACGAGGACGAACTTCTTTATTTTCATCTGCTTCGCCATGTCGTAATAGGGGGCGCCGTTCCACTCCGCTCCGGGGGTATACTTGTCGTAGCACTTCCAGAGGTCTTTCAGGTTGTAGAGCTTGGCTTTGCCCTCCGTTATGCGCTTGCCGTACTCCGCGAGCGCGCAGACGGTGCTCCAGCCGTACGAATAGGGCCATGTCCCCATACGGCCTTTGCCTCCGGCGGCGACGACCGTCTTTTCGACCTTTTTCATGATCGCGGGCCAATCGCCGGCCTCTTTTTTAAGGTCAATTCCGAAAGCGCCGGGATAGCCCATCAGCGGCGAAGGCAGGTCGGGCTCGACAAAGATAGCGCCATATTTCGCGACCTGCTTCAGAAGCGGTTCCGTCTGGGCGTCGTTCGTGCAGAAGAAGGCGGAATCTTTGCCGTATTTCTGCACCCACGCCGGGACTTTTTCCAGGATAAACTGCTGGGCGCCGGCTACGCCTACGTCGCTCGTGGGGTCGGGAGCCGTCTCAAAGGCGAACTTAAGACCAAGGTCTTTGCAGGCCTGCTCCATGATCGCGCGGCGGCGCGAGAGCAGTTCATAGCTCATGTGGCGCGGGAAGGAGATATGCACGAAGGTCTTCGCGCCCAGCTTCTTCGCGGTATTGATGATCAGGTAGCCGCGCATGATGTTGTCGACGCCGATCGCAAAATCCGCGGTGCTGGTGATCACGTTCGGGTCTTCCTGCGGCTCGCCGGCAAAGCAGAGGATATCCTTTCTCCTCTCCTTGACGCGGCGGAAGGCTTCCGTCGTTCCGGGGATGGCGTCGTCCACGACGATCACCTTCATCTTGGGGTCGTCCGCGAGCCCGACGATCTGGGAGATCGTCGTCTCCATCTCCGACATGAAGTTGTCGGGCATCGTGACATGCTTGATCATGCCGCCCTTGTCCACGTCGCCGTATTCCTTGATCAGACGCTCCGCCCCGCGGTAGGTATCCTCAGCCTGGGAGACGGTGAGCGTGGCGACGCCGATGTGAAACGGCGCGGCGGCAAAAGCCGCCGTAGCCATAAACGACGCGGCGACCAGCGCAAAAAGAAAGACTGCTGCTCTTCTCATGTTAAAATCATTCCTCCTAAAAAGTGGCATATATATGGAAAGCACGAAAGAGAACAAGATAACGTCCCTTCCGTGCCTTTCAACAGATTAATCGCCGCAGACCGTCAGCTCGCGGGTAAAGTGATTGAGTGCCTCGCCGCTGCCGTCCGGGCGCACGGCGACAAGGTTTTCGATACGCACACCGAACTTGCCGGGAAGATAAATCCCCGGTTCGACGCTGAACACGTTGCCGGGCGCGAGCGGGACCTCGTTGCCCTCGATCATATAGGGGCTCTCATGCACGGCGATGCCGACGCCGTGCCCTACGCGGTTGAAGAAAAACTCGCCGTAGCCCGCGTCGATAATGACCTGGCGCGCCGCGCGGTCGACGTCCTGCCCTGTCGCGCCGGGCCTGACGGCGGCCTCGCCGGCGGCCTGCGCCCGCTTCACAATCTCGTATATCTTCTTCATCTCTTCCGTGGGCGCGCCGGTAAAGAGCGTGCGCGTCGTGTCGGAGCAATAGCTCTTATACCGACCGCCGAGATCGAGGATTATAATGTCGTTCTCCCCAATCACGCGCTCCCCGCCCGAATAATGCGGCATCGAGCCGTTCGGGCCGCTGGCCACGATCGGGTCGAAGGACATCTGCGTCACGCCGTCCTCCTCAAAGAACTCGGCGATCTTCTTTGCCACGAGGCGCTCCTTCATGCCGGGACGAATGAACCTCTGAAGCTTCGCGACGACCCTGTCGACGATGCGCGAAGATTCGCGCAGCAGCTCAAGCTCCTCCGCGTCCTTCCGCGACCGCTGCTCCGCGAGCAGGTCGCCGCCGTTGACCATCGCCAGCGGCATCGCGTCGCGAATAGCGAGCATATCCACCGCCCGCACGCCGTCGTTGAAAGCGATCCGGCCGCCTGCGACGCCTAAGTGCTCGCAGCCGCGGCGAAAGGCTCCCGTGAAGCCCTCATGATCGTTCCATTCGGCGTAAAAGGGAACGTCGCCAAAGGCGCCGACGATCTCCTCCTTATAGAGAAGCGGCGTCATCGCAAAGCAGCGCCCGTCTTTCGCGACCATCAGGCCGCGGACCCGTTCGTCGGGATGAGTGTCCAGACCGCCGATGTATTCGAGGTCCGTGGAGGGACCGATATAAAGCGCGTCGAGCTCCCTGTCCCTCAGCACCTGCGCCAGACGTTCGATTCTTTCTCTCTTTATCATAATAGACAACCGCCTCCTGTTAGGATGTTTTTCAGTGGCCTTATAGTCAGTTTTATAAATTTTGAATGTAAATTTTGCCAATTATCCGTACTAAAATACTGATATATCGAACAACCAGAAAGCATTGTATGTCCGCTCCCGCTAACGGCATTGTTATATCCAACATACTTATATTAAACCTCGGGCGGTATATGTCAAGCGCTTAAATATTTTATGTGCTCCTGCTTAAAAAATTATCATTTTCAATGTGTTGTTTAAGATTGAGGCTGATATATGAGAGCCCGTTTTATTGACAGCCGTTAGAGAGGTAGACTATAATCCGGCTATCTGCTGCGGCAGATACGCGCTTCCCTGAGATTGTTTACATAAAAAATAGGTATGCAGTTTCGAGACGCAGCAAAAAAACTTGGGAGGAATCCTCATGAAGAAAGCTATGCTTTTATTGTTTGCCGCGCTGCTTGCGCTCTTTGTAAGCACGACGGCGATGGCAGCCGAGGCGCCGTTCCACATTGGAATCGTGACCGGTACGGTATCACAGAGCGAAGACGACCTCCGCGGAGCCGAGCTGATGATCAAGAAATACGGCGATGTGGCTAAGGGCGGCATGATCCAGCACCTCACCTACCCCGACAACTTCATGTCGGAGATGGAGACGACGATCTCCCAGATCGCCGGACTTGCCGACGACCCCAAAATGAAGGTCATCGTCGTCAACCAGGCGATCCCGGGAACGGCTGAGGCCTTCCGCCGCGTCAAGGAGAAGAGGAAGGACATCCTCTGCTTCGCCGGCGAAGCGCACGAAGACCCGAACGTCATCACCTCGGTCGCCGACATGGCGATCAACGCCGACTTCGTCTCCCGCGGATACCTCATCATCGACACCGCGAAGAAGCTCGGCTGCAAAACCTTCGTCCATATCTCCTTCCCGCGCCACATGAGCTACGAGACGCTCGGACGCCGCCGCGCGATCATGGAGCAGGCCTGCAAAGACCTCGGCATCAAATTCGTCTTTGAAACGGCTCCCGACCCCACGAGCGACGTAGGCGTGGCCGGCGCCCAGCAGTTCATCCTTGAAAAGACGCCGGCATGGGTCAAGAAGTACGGCAAAGACACCGCCTTCTTCTGCACCAACGACGCCCACACCGAGCCTCTTTTGAAGCAGCTTGCGAAGCACGGCGGCTACTTCATCGAAGCCGACCTTCCCTCGCCGCTCATGGGCTATCCCGGAGCTTTCGGCATCGACCTCACGAAGGAAGCCGGCAACTGGCCCGTCATCCTCAAGAAGGTTGAGAAGACCGTATCCGACGCCGGAGCGAAGGGCCGCATGGGAACCTGGGCCTACTCCTACGGCTACACCAACAGCGCCGCTTTGGCCGAATTTGGCAAGCGCATAGTCGAAGGCAAGGCGAAGCTCAGCAGCAAGAAGGACCTCCTCGCCTGCTATGCCGAGTTCACCCCCGGCGCGAAGTGGAACGGACAGAACTACACCGACCTCGGAACCGGCGTGACCAAGAAGAACATGATGCTCATCTACCAGGATACCTACATCCTCGGCAAGGGCTACATGAAGGCCACCGACGTCAAAGTCCCCGTTAAGTATCAGAAGATAAAATTCAGCGGCAAATAAGCCCGCCCACACGGCAGGCATAAAAAAGCCCCGCAGCTGTTCCGCGGGACTTTTTTATGCCTGCCATTAAGCAATCGTTTGCATAAACCTTTGACAACGCGCCCCTTTATCTGTATAGTTAACTTTTAACCGCGGCCTCCGCCGCGAAAAAATATAAAGCCTTTCGGCTTGAGAAGGGACGTGGGGATAGGGTTGAAAGACAAGATCCAGCTCTATGGATTCAACAACCTGACGAAAACGTTGAGTTTCAACATTTATGACATCTGTTTTGCGAAGACAGACCGAGAAAAGCAGGATTATATCGCTTACATCGACGAGCAGTATAATTCCGAACGACTCACAAAAATATTGTGCGGCGTCACGGACATTATCGGCGCCTGCGTGCTGAACATCTCCAAACAGGACTACGACCCCCAGGGAGCGAGCGTCACCATCCTCATCTCCGAGGAATCCGTCCCCCCGGCGCAGATAGACGAATCCTGCAACAGGGGCCACTGGGCGAAGCAAATCAACGAAGAACGCGAGACCGTCGTCGCCCACCTCGACAAAAGTCACGTGACCGTGCACACCTACCCAGAATTTCACCCCAACAACGACATCAGCTCATTTAGAGTCGATATCGACGTCTCCACCTGCGGAAAGATATCGCCGCTGAACGCGCTCAACTACCTCATCGGCCAGTTCGACTCCGACATCATCGCGCTCGACTACCGCATCCGCGGCTTCACGCGCGATATCGACGGCAAGAAGTATTACAAAGACCATGAGATAAATTCCATCCAGAACTATATCGACGAAGCCACCCTGCTCCGCTACGACGCGATAGACGTCAACGTCTATCAGTCGAACATCTTCCATACGAAGATGATGCTGAAGGAGATACGCCTCGCCGACTACCTCTTCAACATCGACCCGCGCGAGCTGCCGCCCGCGGAGCGCCTCGACATCAAAGACCGCATCACGAAAGAGATGCTCGAGATCTACTACGGCATGAACATGTACTAAGGCCGACGATGAAGGACAGGGCATACAAACTAGCGCAGAACAGGGCGCCGCTGCTGGAGGCGCTCACGGAATACCGGCAGAGCCGCGTCGTCCCCTTCGACGTCCCCGGCCACAAACAGGGGCGCGGCACGCCGGAGCTGACGGAGTTCCTTGGCAAGGCCTGCCTCTCCGTCGACGTCAACTCAATGAAGCCGCTCGACAACCTGAGCCACCCGACCTCCGTCATCAAAGAGGCCGAGGCGCTGGCCGCCGACGCCTTCGGGGCTGACGACGCCTTTCTCATCATCGGCGGCACCACCGCCGCCGTTCAGGCGATGATCATGAGCGTCTGCAAGCGCGGCGACGCGATAATCATTCCGCGCAACGTCCACAAATCGGCGATCAACGCCCTCATCCTCTGCGGCATCATCCCGGTTTATGTCGACCCCGGCATCCATCCCAAGCTCGGCATCTCGCTTGGGATGTGCGCCGCGGACGTCGAAGCGGCAATCGCCGCCCATCCGGAGGCAAAGGCCGTCTTCGTCAACAATCCCACCTACTACGGCATCTGCGCCGACCTCAGGCGTATCACGGAGGCGGCGCACCGCGCGGGAATGGCGGCGCTCATCGACGAGGCCCACGGCACGCATTTTTACTTCGGAGACGACATGCCCCTCTCCGCGATGGCGGCGGGAGCCGACATGGCGGCGGTCAGCATGCACAAGACCGGCGGCTCGCTGACGCAGAGTTCTCTGCTGCTTATGAGGCGCGGCCGCGTAAACCCCGATTATGTGCGCACGGTGATCAGTCTCACGCAGACGACGAGCGCCTCCTACCTTCTCATGAGCTCGCTCGACATCGCACGCAAAGCGCTCGCCACCGAGGGCGCGGAGACCTTCGCGCGCGTCGTCTCGCTCGCCGAATACGCACGCGGCGAAATAAACAAGATCGGCGGCTACTACGCCTTCTCGCGCGAAATCATCGACGGAAAATACGTCTGTGACTTCGACACGACCAAGCTCTCCGTCAATACGCTGAAGATCGGCCTCGCGGGCGTCGAGGTCTACGACCTGCTGCGCGACGACTACGGCATTCAGATAGAGTTCGGCGACATGGGCAACATGCTGGCGATCATCTCCGTCGGCGACAACCACTACGCGATTGAACGCCTCGTCGCCTCGCTCTCCGAGATAAAGCGCCTGCGCGGGCGCGAGGGGCTCAGCCTGCTCGACCACGAGTATATCCCCCCTATCGTGCGGATGACGCCGCAGGAGGCCTTCTACGCCCCCAGCAGGCCGCTGCCCGTCCGGGAGACGGTGGGGAAGATCTCCGCGGAATTCGTCATGTGCTACCCGCCGGGCATCCCCATCCTCGCCCCCGGCGAAGAGGTGACGAAAGAGGCGCTCGACTACATCCTCTACGCGAAAGAAAAGGGCAGCCTCGTCATGGGGCCGCGGGATATGACGCTCAACGACCTATACACGGTAAAATAGGAGGAATTTCACAATGGAACTATGGTACACCGAGGAACATACGCCGACAGTACGCTTTTCGATCAAAGTAAAGAAACAGCTCTTCGGGGGCAAAAGCCCCTTTCAGCAGATAGACGTCTTCGATTCCGACGAATTCGGACGCTTCTTCACCCTCGACGGGCTGATGATGCTCACCGAGAAGGACGAATTCATCTACCATGACATGATCGTCCACGTGCCGATGGCCACGAACCCGCAGATCAAGCGCGTGCTCGTCATCGGCGGCGGCGACGGCGGCACGGTGCGCGAGCTCACGCGCTACAAGACCATTGAAAAAATCGACATGGTGGACATCGACGAAATGGTCGTGAAGGTCTGCCGCGAGCTGCTGCCCTTTACCTCGCGCAAACTCGGCGACTCGCGCGTGACGCTCTACTTTGAGGACGGCCTCAAATTCGTGCGCACCGTTCAGGAAAAATACGACCTCATCATCGTCGATTCGACGGACCCCTTCGGCCCCGGCGAGGGACTCTTCACCAAGGAATTTTACGGCAACTGCTGCAAGGCGCTCTCCGACGACGGAATCCTCGTCAACCAGCACGAGAACCCCTATTACGATTCCTACCGCGCTTCGATGAAGCGCGCGCACCAGCGCATCGAAGACTTCTTCCCCGTCTGCCGCGTATATCAGGCCCACATCCCCACCTACCCCTCGGGGCACTGGCTTTTCGGCTTCGCCTCGAAAAAGTTCGATCCCATTAAAGACCTTGACGCCGCCGCCTGGAACGCCCTCGGCCTGGAGACAAAATACTACAACACCGACCTCCACGTCGGCGCCTTCATGCTGCCGAACTATGTAAAACAGGCCCTCGAGCTGAAAGATTAGATGCAGAGCAATATACAGGGATTCATCGGCTGCGGCGCCTCCTACGCGGAGGCGCGGGCTGTCATCTTCGGCGCTCCCTTCGACTCGACGACCTCCTTCCGCCCCGGCACGCGCTTCGGCCCCGCGGCCATGCGCTCCGAGTCCTTCGGAATCGAAACATACAGCCCCTATCAGGACCGGGACCTCGAAGATATCGGCGTCTTTGACGCAGGAGACCTCGACCTGCCCTTCGGCAACGCCGCGGGCGCGCTGGCGGCCATTGAAGGCGCGGCGGCGGAAATACTGCGGGACGGCAAAGTGCCCGTCCTGCTCGGCGGCGAACATCTGGTGACGCTCGGCGCCGTGCGGGCGGCGGCGAAAAAATACCCCGGCCTTCGCCTCGTCCACTTCGACGCCCACGCCGACCTGCGCGCCGGCTACCTGGGAGAGACGCTTTCACACGCCTCGGTGATCCGCCGCTGTCACGACATCTTAGGCGACGGGAGAATATTCCAGTTCGGCATCCGCTCCGGCAGCCGCGAGGAGATACGCTGGTCGGCGGGGCGCACAAAAATGGAAAAATTCCGCGCCGACACCGCAGGCGGCGCGGCGGCGGAGATCGGCGGCGCGCCCGTCTACGTGACGCTCGACCTTGACGTGGTCGACCCCGCGGAGTTCCCCGGCACGGGGACCCCGGAGGCCGGCGGCCTGCGCTTTACGGAGCTGCTGGCGGCGCTGCTGGCCCTGCGCGGCCTTGACGTCAAAGCCTTCGACATCTGCGAGCTTTCGCCGCACTACGACCATTCCGGAGCCTCGACGGCGCTTGCCTGCAAGACCCTGCGCGAGATGCTGCTCGCCTACCTCTAACGTTGAAAGGGGAAAGAGAATGAAAAAAGTTAAGATCACGGTGCTCAAGACCACCTTTGACGAAGAGCTCGCGCGCGAATACGGCGCAGAGGGACTCGCCGCCTGCCCGATGCTCCGGGAGGGGCAGGTATTCTACGCCGACTACGCGAAGCCGGAGGGCTTCTGCGACGAAGCCTGGAAGGCGGTCTACCAGTACGCCTTCGCGCTCGCCCACGGCGCGGGAGAGGGGCTCTTCTACTACGGCGACTGGATCAGAAAACCCGGCGTGGCGATATGCAGCTGCAACGACGGGCTGCGCCCCGTCATCTTCAAGCTCGAGGCCACGGACGAGGAGTCGCAAATCGATTACGAACCGGTAAGATAGCCTTAAAAACGGCCTTCCCCCGGCGCCCGCCCGAGCCTCTCGCTCGCGCGGGCGTTTTTTACGCTCCGGCGGCCTCGCGGCCTTAAGGAGAGTAAAAAACGCCAGACGCCGCCCAACGCTGAAAATTTTCTTCTTTTATGGTATCCTGCTGTTAGTATATAACTCAATCAATATGAACGGAGTTGGTCAACATTATAAATTCAAAGCTGAAGACGGACGCTGAAAAGATATATACCGCCGCGTTGGAGGCGGCGATGCCCGAAGAGGCGGTGCGCCGGGGGCTCCGGGAACTGTCGCCCTCCGAAAAGCTCGTCCTCGTCTCCATCGGCAAGGCGGCCTGGCGGATGGCGCAGGCGGCCTGCGGCGAGCTTGGCGAACAGATCGCCGGCGGCTGCGTCATCACAAAATACGGACACTCCGAGGGCCCCCTGGCCAACCTGTCAATCTACGAGGCGGGGCACCCGCTGCTTGACGAAAACGGCCTCGCGGCGGCGGCGGCGGCGCTGAAACTGACGGAGGAGAAGCCCGCGGGGCGCGCGATGCTCTTTCTCGTTTCCGGCGGCGGCTCGGCGCTCTTCGAATCGCTGCTGCCGGGCGTGACGCTCGACCGCCTGCGCGAACTGAACGGCAGACTGCTCGCCTGCGGCGCCAGCATTCAGGAGATAAACACGATACGCAAACTCTTCTCCGCCGTCAAAGGCGGACGCTTTGCCGCGCACTGCGCGCCGGCGCAGGTCTATCAGATCGTCCTCTCCGACGTCATAGGCGACGACCTGGGCGCGATCGCCTCCGGGCCCGCCGCGCCCAACCCCGCGCGCGCGGAAGACGTGCGCCGTATAAACGAAAAATACTCGCTCGGCATCGCGGCGGAGGTCATTGAACAACAGCGCCCCGTCGATACCCCCAACGTCACGACGGTCATGGCGGCCAACGTGCGCATCCTCTGCGAGGCCGCGGCGCGGCGCGCGGAAGACCTGGGATATGCCGCCCGCATCGTGGACGACGCCGTCGACGGCGACGTAGAAGAGCTCGCGGCGAAGATATACGACGCGGCAAAGCGCGTCCGTTCCGGCGGCTCCCCCTGCCGCCGCCCCTGCGCCCTCATCTACGGCGGAGAGCCCACCGTGCGCCTCAAAGGCGACGGCCTGGGCGGACGCAATCAGGAGCTCGCGCTGATCATGGCGAAATATCTGGCCGGCAGCGAAGCGGCGGTGTTCGTCTCCTGCGGCTCCGACGGCACGGACGGCCCCACAGACGCCGCCGGGGGGATGGTTGACGGCACTACGTGGGGTCTCATCGCAAAAAGCGGCGCCGACCCCGAAGCGCTGCTGAACAACAATGATTCAAACCGCGCCCTCGCGGCGGCCGGCGCGCTGATCGTCACCGGCCCCACCGGCACGAACGTCAACGACCTGATCTTGCTGTTGATCGAGTGATTAAGCGCAGATCGGCGGGACTTCTTTCGCCTCTTCTCCCGCAAGCCGCCCGGCGTATTGCTCCACGGCGGCAAGAAGCCCCGCGATCTGCTCTTCCCTGATATCGCCGATATTGCCGATGCGGAAGGTGTCGCGTTCGGAGAGCTTTCCGGGATAGATTACATAGCCTTCCCCTTTAAGAAACTCATAGAAATCCGTGAAACAAAAGCCGTCGTCCGCGGGATAAAGGAATGAGGTTATCACCGGCGAGCGCAGCTCCGCGGGAAGAAGCGCGCGGAAGCCGAGCCGCGCCATCCCCCGCACCAGCAGATCCCTGTTGGCGGTATAGCGTCTGTTGCGCGCGGCGACGCCGCCCTCCGCCTTAAGTTCGCGCATGGCTTCGGCAAAGGCGACTACGGCATGCGTCGGCGAGGTGAAGCGCCACTTGCCGCCGTGCTCCTCCATCGTCTTCCACTGGCTGTATAGGTCAAGCGCAAGTGACCGCGCTCTCCCGGCGCACGCAGCGAGCGCCTCGCGCTTCGCGACGGCGAAAGCAAATCCGGGAACGCCCTCGACGCACTTGTTGGCGCTGCTGATCAAAAAGTCTATCTCAAGGTCGTCCATATAGAGCGGAACGCCGCCGAAGCTGCTCATCGCGTCGACGATGAATTTCTTGCCGTAGCGCTTCGCGACCCGCCCGACGCTCTCGATATCGTTCAGAATACCGGTCGTCGTCTCACAGTGAACGACCGCGACATGCGTCACCGCGGGATCGTCTTCCAGCATCTCCGCAAGCGTCGCCGCCTCGGGACGCTCGCACTCGTCAAAGCGGAGTTCGACCGCCGGTATTTTCAGCACCCCCGCGATCTCGGCAATCCTCCTGCCGTAGGCGCCGTTCGAGAGCACCGCGAGCTTGCCGCCCCGCGGGATGACGCTGCCGACGACAGATTCCACGGCAAAGGTGCCGCTGCCCTGCATCAGCACGGCGGTGTAGACGGGCAGCTTCGCGCGGTCACGCAGCGCCATCTCCACAAGATCGCGGCGCAGCCCTTCCACCACGTCGTTATAGTCCCTGTCCCAGGTGCACCAGTCACGAAGCATCGCCTCTTTGACCCCGGCGGTCGTCGAGAGCGGCCCCGGCGTCAGCAGCAGATATTTATTTTCAGTCATCCTTCTCAATCTCCCTTACAAACGCCGGGAGCTCGCTGACGCTCTCCAGCACATAATCGGCCCCCGCGAGATAAAAACGCTCGCGCGCGGCCTGCTTTCTCTCCTCGACCTCCTCCGCCGGCAGCTCTTCAAGCTCTGACATCGTGAGCCCGACTTCGCTGCTTCCCCTCAGAATGCCGACGCTGGTCACGCCGGCGTTCTTACCCTCGCGGATATCCGCCGCCGTGTCTCCCGCCTTTACCACCGCGGAGGGCGGATACACCCCCAGCCGCTCCATATTGCGAAAGATCATCCACGGCGCGGGGCGTCCGCCGCGCGTCTCGTCCGGCGTCACGACGCAGTCGGGCGCGTACCCCGCCTCCCTCGCGAGCGGTTCGAGAATATCCATCATCCTCCGCGTATAGCCGGTGGTGGAACCGATCTTTATCCCCGCCGCGCGAAGCTCTCTCACCGCATGGCAGACGCCCGCAATCGGCGCGGCGAAATCAGGGAGGACCTTCATCAGCGCCGGCTCAAAGACGGCGTATATCGCGAGCGCGTCGTCCTCTGCCGGCATACGGCCGTACCTTTCCTTAAACAGGGCGGCGGGGCGCTCCATCTTCAGCAGTTCGCGGATATGGTCGAGCTTCGGCATTCCCATCGGGGCGCGCAGTTCCGCCATCTCCAGCCTCAGCCCGCGTTCCGCAAAGATCTCGGACAACACCCGCAGCGGGGCCAGCGAGCCAAAATCGACCGCCGTCCCGGCCCAGTCGAGGATCACGCATTTGATCTTTTTGCAGTCATTCATCGATCACCGCTCCTTTTCATCACAAAAATATATTCGTACAGCAGCTTCGCCGCCACATTGACAAGGATCACCAGCACGGAGAGCGCCGCGGCGGGCGCGATATCCCCCGCGTCCTCCATATTCACGATAGCCACCGAAGCGAGCTTGAAATCGGGAGGATAAAGAAAGACGACGGCCGAGACCGTCACCATCGCGTTGACGAAAAAATAGAGCGCCGTCTCAAATATGGCGGCGCGGCACATCGGCGCCGTGACCTTGAAAAGCGTCCGGCAGGGGGGCACCGCCATCGAGGCGGCGACGGCCTCTATCTCGCCGTCAAGCTTTTTGAGCGCGGAGGAGGCGGTCACATAGGGCACCGAATAGAAATGGACGATGTTCGCCAGCACCAGCACCGCCGCCGTACCGTAGATAAAACGCAGCGGGTTGCCGTCCAGATTGAAGAAGAAGATGAAGGCAAGGCCGATCGAAAGCCCCGGCAGCGCAAGCGGTATCAGTGAAAAAAGATTGTCCGCCTGACGCAGCAGCCGGTTTGCCATACTCTTCTCCACCAGCCAGGCGTTCATAAAAACAAAGACCGTCCCGCAGAACGCCGTCAGCAGCGCCGTGACCAGGCTGTTGAAAAACGAGCTTATGCCGCCCGTCGCGGGGCTGTCGACCGTGAAATGCTCCCACGTCGGCGCCAGATTATAGGGCCACGCTTTGATCAGCGAAGCGGCGAGCACCGCGGAAAAGAGCATGAGGATGAATCCCGCGACAACGGCGCAAAAAAGCGTCAGCGCCGCGTCGCGCCCCCGGTGCGGAATCACGCGGTAGGCGATACTGCGCGAGCTCACGGTGACGCCGTTGCCGCCCTCCGTAAGGCGCTCGGTGACAAACATCACCACCGCCGGGATCATCAGCAGCAGCCCGACGACCGCACCCATCCCAAAATTCTGTTGCCCGACCACCTGCTTATAAATATCGGTAGCCAGCACGCTGTAATTGCCGCCGACCACCTTCGGCGCGCCGAAATCGGAGAAGCAGAGCGTGAAGGCGACGAGAAAGGCGCTGACAAGCCCGAACTTCGCCCCCGGCAGGGTGATCGTGCAAAGCATTCGCGAGGGACGCGTTCCCATCGCGCGCGCCGCCTCGTAAAGCCGGTTGTCGGTATAAGAGAGCGTTATATAGAGAATCAGGAAAGCCTGCGGGAAAGTATATACCACCTCGGATACGGCGATCCCCAGCGGCCCGTAGAGCGGCAGCTTCAGCCCCATCATCGTGACCAGACCCTTATTGCCGATCAGATAGATCAGCGCAATGCCGAACACCATCGTCGGCGCGCAGAGCGGCAGCAGCGCGACAAACTTGAAGAATCCCTTCGCGGGCACCTCTGCGCGCGTCAGCGCGTAGGCGTAGACGAAGGCGAGCGTCAGCGAGATCAGCGAAACAGCCGTGGAGACCGCCAGCGAATTCCAGAGCGCTCCGACAAGATGCGGCGAAGAAAAATATTCGCGGAAATTCGCGAGGCCGATATAGGCCCCGTCAAAATCGGTAAAGGCCTTCGCAAAAAGGACAGCCATCGGCGCGGCGACGGCTGTGAATAGCAGAAACAGGCTTATTATAAGGAGCGCGGTTTCCGTCCCGGACGAATTTCGTATCTTCTTCATCGCTAGGCGCTCTTGAGCATGATGACCTTATCCTGAGGAATGTCGATATAGAGGCGGCTGCCGAGCCGCAAAACCCTCGCGTCGCTCTGCTGCGAGGGGATATCGACCATCAGGTGCCCCACGTGCGTTTCCACCTCGATGCGGTAGAAAGCGCCGCGGTACTCCACGTCGCAGACCTCGGCCTGGATCGTATTATCCGAAAGCGATTTGCTGAGACAGAGACTCTCCGGACGGATCGCCTTCCCCGCGCCGACAAAGTTCGCCGTGCCGACAAAATCGGCGACGAAGCCGTTGACCGGCGCGTCATAGAGCGCCTGCGGCGTATCCATCTGCTCGATGCGCCCCTCGTTCATCACGATGATGCGGTCCGCCATCGAGAGCGCCTCCTCCTGGTCGTGCGTCACCATGATCGTCGTAATCGCGAAACGCTGCTGGATTTGGCGGATCTCCTTGCGGAGCTTGAGGCGCACCTTCGCGTCAAGCGCAGAAAGCGGCTCGTCGAGCAGCAGGAACTCCGGGTTCATCACGAGCGCGCGGCAGATCGCGACGCGCTGCTGCTGGCCGCCCGAAAGCTGCTGCGGATACTTTTTTCGGTGGCAGTCCAGCCCCGTGGTCTTGACGATCTCGGAGACGCGCGCCTCGATCCCGGCCTTGGAGACCCCCTTGTTCCAGAGCCCGTAGGCGATATTCTCTTCGACATTGAGATTCGGGAATAGCGCGTAAGACTGAAAGACGATGCCGAAATTTCTCTTCGCGGGAGGCTCGCAGGTAACGTCGCGGCCCCCGATCTCTATCGTTCCCTCATCTATGGCCTCCAGCCCGGCGAGCGAACGCAGCAACGTGCTCTTGCCGCAGCCTGAAGGGCCTAATATGCAGACGAACTCTCCGTCGCGGATATCGAAGCTCACCTTGTCGAGAGCCGTCGTGCCTTTAAATCTCTTTGTTATACCTTTCGCGCGGAGAGTCGTCATCGCGTCGTCCCTACTTCGCTTCCGTCTTGCCTTCGTAACGCGAAGCCCATTCCTTGAGCAGGCGGTCGCGGTTCTGGGCGGCCCAGCGCAGGTCGTTCTTCTTCACCAGCTGTGAAAGCGGATTCTTGGAATAACCCTCGGGAATCGCGTTATTCACCTTCACGGCGGTGATCGCGTAATCGTCCTTCAGCGCGTTGATCGCCTTGTCCGAAATCGCCCAGTCAAGGAACCTCTTCGCCTCGGGTTTGATATTCTTCTTCTTGATCAGAGCGTTCGCCTCGACGTCCCAGCCGCTGCCCTCCACGGGGAAGACGATCTCCACGGGCGCGCCCTTTTTCTTCTGATTCACGCCGGCGTAGCCGTAAGAGATGCCGACGGGGAATTCACCCGCGGCGGCCTTCTTCGCGGGCGCGGAACCTGAGTGCGTGTAAAGCGCGATATTCTCATGGAGCCTGTCGAGATATTCAAACCCCGCCTTTTCGCCCATCAGCTGCAAAATACCCGAGACGGCGAGAAAACCGGTCCCCGATGAATTGGGATTGCTCATGACGATCTTCCCCTTGAATTCGGGGCGGAGGAGGTCTTTATATGACTTTATTGCGGGCAGCCCCTGCGCCTTCGCCTCCGCGGTATTCACCACGATCGCGCACTCCCAGGCGTCGATGCCGACCCACGCGGGGGGATTAGCCGTATCCTTCAGCATCTTCTCCACGCGATTAAGGCCCTTCGGCGCGTAAGGCTCGATGAGGCCCCGCTTCTCAAGCACGAGAAGGCTCGAGGCCGCCGTCCCCCAGACGACGTCGGCGGGCGTGCTACCGCCCTCGGCGAGCAGCTTCGCCGTGACGATCCCCGTCGAATCGCGCACGATCTTTACATTGACGTCGGGATTCTCCTCCTTGAAGGTGGCGAGATACTTATTGATCTGCTCATTTTCCAGCGCCGTATAAACGACGAGGTCCTTACCGGCCGCGTGCGCCGCCGCGGCGGCGCATACCGCCGTCACCGCGATCAACAGCAGCGCGAACTTCCATGCTTTTCCGATCTGATCCGACAAATTAATCATTGAAATCCATCCTCTCAATATGTTGGCTCAATTTAACCACCGCCGGGTTACGGATGCCTGTCACGGAAGTTACGCCAAGGTAAAGGCAATACAAAGCCATGTAACGCCAAAAACAAAGCCGCCGCCGGAAAAAATCTCCGGCGGCGGCCTGATCGGTGTTCGTTATCGGTAATTTGCTTACGCGGCTTTAACTTGAGAAGCGCGTATCATTATCTCTTTCTGCGGCAGACAAAGGGGGCCGCCGCGAGCGCAAGCAGCGCGAGCAGGCCGAAGCCGCCGTTGCAGCCGCCGCTTGAACCGCCGCCGCTCGGCGCCGGCGCTGCCGCGTTGGTAGCCACCGCGATCGGGTCGACCACGCTGCCGGCTTTGGCGTCGAGGTCAAAGTCGCCGTTGTCGGCCACGAAGGCGACCAGCGTGTAGCTCGAAGCTTTCGCGATCTTATCTGTCAGGGCAAGGCTCTTGCCATCCGTGTCTTTGAGCGTGAAGGTCTTGTCCGCGTAACCGGACGCCTCGGCGGCGTAGCCGAACTGCCCGCCTTTACCGGCGGCCAGCACCTTGATCACCTTGACGTCTCCCGCGACTGTTCCGTCCTGAGCGCCAAGCTGTTCGCCGGTCATTGTAAAGGCCATCGCGGCGACGTTGTCTTTTTTGACCGCGGCGGATACGATCGGCAGCAGCACCACGTTCTTCGGCGATACCTCCTTGTCGGCGGACATCACCTCTTCAAGCGCGCTCTTGGCAAGTACGGGGCTGATCGTGAGCTTGCCGTCGGCCGTGGCGACGAGGTCCTCTTTCTTGATCTTCGTCGATTCGGCGACCTCGCCCTTCGCTTCATCGGTCGCTTCCTTAATCGCCGGGGTTGCCGCTTCTACGTTCTCCGGTTTGTCTTTCTCGTTATTGACAGGGTTTTCATCCTTCCCTACGGTGCCCGGGCTGACGGGGGCCGGGGTCGGCGTGGGGTCGGGAGCCGCCGGGTCTATGACCGTCAGCGTGCAGGCCGCCGAAGTGTGCGTTCCTTTGGCGGTGATGACGGCGATACCGGCTTTGACCGCCGTTACCGTGCCGTCCTTGACGGTTGCGACGGCTTCATTGCTGCTGCTCCAGACAACGCTGTCTTTCGCGTCATACTTAGCTTCCACTTTGCCGGCGGTGCCGACGTTCAATTCCATCTTGGCCGGAGTCACGCTTACGGGAGAGGCTTTGCGCACAGTGACCACGCATGTTCCCACGGAATGGCTTGAATCGCCGGTCGCCGTGACGTCGGCCGTGCCCGCGGCGACGGCGGTGATGTTGCCGGAGCCGTCGACTGTCACGACGCTGGTATTCTTAGATTCCCAGGTAAAAGTTTCCGTAGTATCGCTGGAAGCCGTCAGCGCGGCAGTCGGCGTAATGCCAAGCACGAGTTCCGCGGCGGCCGGAGTGACGGCGACGCCCGCGAGAACGACAGTATATTTGCCTTCGGCCTGCTTGACGACATAAGGAGGCTTGACGTGTTCAGTCGGGTCGCTGCTGTAGGTGCCGCCGGTGATGGCAGTGTTAACGGCACTCTTTTTGTCTTCTATAGAAAGAGCGCCCGCAACTCCAGAGAACGTTCCTCCGGAGATATCCAGTGATGTTAGTTTTGCTCCCTCTTTGTCTGCCGCTATTTCTGCCTCGTATATAGCATAGGAATTTTCACCGGTACTCTTGAGTTCCGCTGTTCCAGATATCTTGGCTTCCATATCTCCGCCTTGATAGCCGCTTGCTATAAACGCTAACGCCGCGCCTACTCTTGTTGCGCCATCGAAGCTGGGCACAGGAGACGGCATCACACCGTTTGCCGTTATTGTGCCGCCCGTCATATTTAATTTGCCTGATTTAAATTGTATTCCCATATAGCCGGAGACTTTTCCGCCGCTCATATTGAGAGTACCGTCCTGCGGATGATAAATTCCAGCCGCCGCTATATTATCATCACCGGGATCTACACCATTGCCCCCAATGACCTCTCCGCCATTGATGTTTATGACAGTGCCGCCATTATTTTCAGCAGCATTAACTATCCCGCTGCCAGAGATCGCGTAGCCGTCTACTTCTGTAGCTTTCAAAGTAGCGCCTTCATTGATGTCAACTTGAGCGCCCGCTCCGTAAATTGCTACGACCCAATATTTGGCAGAGAAAGTCCCGCCGTTCATAATTAATTTTGCGTTAACCGGGGTTCTATCATTGGCCTTCTGATTCCCAAAAATTTTGACCCCATAGTCTCCGCCCGTTAATTCTCCCGCACCGGCAGAATCGTTGATCGTTAATGTTGCGTCTGTATTATTAATCACAAATAATGTGTTTTTTAACGTTTTCAGCTTATGTCCGGCTAAATCCAAAGTCGTATCTGCGGTGATAGAATAAGTGTCCGCATCCAAGATATCGCCGGTTAATTTTATATCTCCTCCATTTGAAATAGCCGTCTTCAACTCAGCCGAAGTGGCAACATCCGCCGCCAAGGCCATCGGAGCGACCGCCAAAGCCATCAGCACCACAAGAAAAATTATTCCGTATTTCTTTAGCTTTACCATTCTCATACCCCTCTCTTCAATCACTCTGTCTCAGCCTTCTTATGTCGTCATAAAACGCTAGCAGCTAATGTTTTTTATCTTTCCCTCCTCATAATGACATAATAGAAATCTTGGTTTCTTCGCTCACCGCAACAGCCACAGCTCGCTCATATTTCTGACGAGCAAAAAGAGCAGGGCCGCCGAGATGGACAGCGAGACAAAAAACGTTAAGTACAGCAGCTTTTGCTTCACCGGCATTCACACCTTTCCACACGTATTATGTACGGACAGCCGGAGCGTTCCGTTTTTCGTATAGGCGTAACAACATGGCAGTTTATTGTCAGTTTCTATTTTGCGATATTAAAATACTAAACATTTTATATAAATGGAGACAACGCTACGTTCACTTACGCCGATATTTTTATGGGTCTATCTTCGCTTTTTATGGATTACATATATTCCTGCATAGATTATAGTAGATGTATATTCGCCAAAAGTCAATACTATTTAAATATATTCGCTTATAGCTGATTTTTATTCGATTATAATTGATAGTAATTTAGCTCTTTTCTAAGTAAATTGATACTAGGGAAGGAGCCCGTCTAATGTGGAAAATTCAGAAATACAGGATAGCCCAGGGGTTGACCCAGGAAAACCTCGCGGAGAAGGTGGATATCTCCGTAAGTTATATATCGGAGATTGAAAACGGGAAGAAACGGCCCTCTTTGAAAACTTTAGAAAAGATCGCGGCCGCCCTCGACGTCTCTCTCGTGTCGCTCATGGGCGAAGACATAAAAAATAACGCGGCGGCGGAGAGGCCGATGCAGTGCCCGTTTCTTAAATACGCCGACGATAACGGCGACATCGCGGCCGCAAACGGCATTACGCGGGAAATTTTCACGGCGGTCGCCGAGCTGCCGATGGAAGAGAAGATCAAGGTCCTCTCATACGTCCGCGACCTAAAAAAGCTGGCGGACTTTATGCGGGGTCAAAAGTAGCGGCGCGGCGTTTTTATCCCGCCTGCGGCAGCAAAGGCCGGCCGCCCGGCGGTGTTTTCCGCGCCGGCGCGCGCCTAGTCGAATTTACTTTTCTTCGTCACCCACCAAGGGGCCATCGACGAATCTTTATGCGATTTGAAGACCAGCTCGCTGACCGTGGCCAGGAGGCTGTTGATCCGCGACGAAAATATAAAGAGGGGAAATATCACAAGCAACGGCAGCCTCGACAGGTCCTCCCGTTTCCTCTCCGAGATGAAGACGAGCGAGGTCACGTACATGGCCGAGAGCAGGATAAAGTAAAAGAAGTACACGGTGAAGAGAAGGCTCAGGACATAGCCGAGCGGATATGCCCAAAAGAGCCAGAGCGTGTATGTGAAGATGACAAACGGCAGGACTATCTGAGAGTAGAGCCCGTTGAGAACGGCCATGATAAAGTTCGGCCAGCCAAGCAGCCGCGCGCTGAAAGCCCGCCGGTGTTTTTTGAAGTAAATGAAGGGCAGGTCTCCGTCCCACCGCATCCGTTGTCTGAAGTAGCCGGCAAAGGTGTCGGGAACGTCCGTGTGCCCCATCGCCTCGGGGTCGAATACGATCCGGACTCTTCCGCCGTAGCGCCCGATGTACTGTTTTATGCGCAGGGTCATGTCGAGGTCCTCCGCGGTGCCGGCGTCCCACCCGCGCAGCAGTTCGACGACCGAACGCCGGAATACCCCAAAGGCCCCGGAGACATTGTTGACGATATTGAATTCACTGAGCCCGGTCTTGGCCGTCTGTATCGAAATGAAGTATTCTATCGCCTGCAGCGAGGCCGCCAGCGAGCTGTCGGCGTTGCGGACGCGCAGGCAGCCGGAGACGGCCGCCACGGAGGCGTCCTCGAAGTGGCGCACGGCGCGCTCGACCATGTTGTTGTCAAAGGAAGTGTCCCCGTCAAGGACGAATATTATCTCGCCCCGGATGTAGTTGAGCCCGGTGTTGATGCTGGATACGCGGCCCCCTCGCTGCCATTTGGGGACGACCTTGAGGCTTCTTCCCGCGAAGTTCCGCACATAGGCGTTCATTTCAAGGGCCGCCTCGTAGGTCTCCTTGTTGCGCGCCGCGCCGTCTATCATCGCGATGAGCTCTATCCTGCCGGGGTATATCTGCTCCGTAAGCGAGCGAATCGTTCCCTGCACGTCACGCCCCTCGCTGTAGCAGGTGATGATGCATGAGACCGGCGGGAAATACGCCCTTCTGAGCCCCTCTCTTTGGCGTTCCCATATATACTTCACCACCCCCGCATAGATGAGCAGCGTGTAAGGCAGTTCGTAAAATATGATAAAGGGCATGAAGCGCATAAGGAGCGGCCAGGCGTCTTTGCTCAACACAGGCTCTATTATGGGACTCAGAAGCAGAAGAATTTGCTCGTACATCAATAACGCGCCGTCTTTTTCAGGCTAATTTGGCAAATTTTTTCAGCAGCTCGTCGGGCGGCAAGGCCGCCTCCTCCTCGGAGACCGATAAACATTTCACGGAAAGGCGCAGCTTTTCCGCCCCCGGCCCCTCAAACAGCGAGCCCATATCTTCCAGCCTGCCGGCCAGCACCCGACCGCCCTCCAGGGGGGTGCGCGGCAGCAGGAGCCAGAATATGCCATCGCCGCCCAATACGGAAACGTCCGTCTCGCGCACCAGCGCCTTTATCCGCGTTTCTAATTCGGCGATCACCCTTCTCAGCCCGGCTGCGCCGACGGCCTCTTCCGCATCCGACAGGCCGGAGAGTTTCACTCTCAGAAGGGAGAAATTCGCGTCAGGGTAGCGGCGGCGAAGGCTCAGCAGCCACTTTATTATGCCGCAGAATATCTGCATGCTGACGACGTTGGTGTCGCCAAAGAGCGTGAATTCCTCGGATATGATGCCGGAGCGCACCGCCTCCGCGCCCCTGTCGCTCAGCCGGTAGCCGTAGAAGTTATTGACCGCAAGTTCGCTGGGCAGCGACTGAGCGCCGCAGTTGAGACACGAGACTCTGACGTCCGGCTCAACAAAGGAGGAGCCGCAGTCCTCGCACTGATACGACTCAAGCGGGTGGTCATAGTCGCTGCCAATGTGGCGCAGCTTGGCGTCGCAGCGCGGACAGGACAGCGAAAAGCCCTGCCGGAACTCCGCCTCGGGGGCCACGCAGCCGCAGGTAAAGCAATGGACCATTCTCTTTCTGGCGATATTCAGACTGCCGCACTCCGGGCAGATGTCGATATAATTGAGATAGCCGGTCTGGCATTTAGGACAGAGCCTGATACGGTCATACACCGTGGTCTGTTCCGTATAGCCGCACCGATGCAGGCTTCTTATCCATTCCGTCGCCTGCGTCATCTCCGCACAGTCGAATATATAGCGGTCGTATGGCTGGGTCTCGTCGCCGTTCCAATGCCTGTCGCCGTGCGCCGCCTCATGCTCCATGATCGCCGCGGCGGTCGGATAACCGTATATCCATTTCGACCCCGGAACGCAGTAGGGCTTTAACTCGTAGCCGCCTCGCGCGTACAGGTAGCTCAGCATCCGCAGCTTATAGCTTCCCGGCAGCGACGAGGTCTTTATCCGCTCTCCCCGGCTCAATACCGCTTCTCCCTCCCTCGCGGCAGCCTTCAAATCATCGAAAATGCCGTCCGCTAAGACGTCGAGGCCGCGTACAGAATGGGTGAAGTATAGCGGGGCGTAACAGAAGACGGGGCTCTGGCGAAGCGCCGCGATATTTTTATAATACTCGAGCTCCTCGCCCGGCTTGAACTGCGAGGTGTCGATCACCACCGTGGCGGGCTCGCGCTCCGCGGCAAGGAGCGCCGCCGCCGACCGGTAGCGGCAGATGGCGGCCGCCTCGCCCGCGGCAGCGGCAGTAATCAGCAAAACGGAATATTCTTTCATCTCTAAAATCCGCTCCTAACGAAAAAATCTTATACCCCAGTCGACACGGACCGGCATACCGTTGACGCTCTCCTCCGGCAAGAGGCGTTCGTCAGGTTTTAAAAAGACGACGATACCGCGCCGGCCGGAGAGTATCGTGTCGGAGAGGCCTCCGGGAACGCTGCCGGCGTTCAGCGGCGGCTCCACTACCGTCGCCCTGATCGTCCTGCCGCTGCCGGGAAGATGTACTTTGACGACGCTTCCGGGGCGCACCCGCTCATCATAATTCTCGGGAAAAACATAGGCGACGATGTATGGCTTCTCCGGGTCGGCAATTCGCAGCAGTTCACGCTCCCCCGCCGTGTCGTAACCGGCGGTGACGAAAATAGATTCGACCCTTCCGGCCCGCGGGGCGTGTATCGTAAGCGGGGCGTTCATCCGCTCCTCCTGCATTTTTGCATACCTTTGCAGATATAGTTTCCTGATTCCGGCGCTTTGGTCCGGCGGCATGGCGGCGGAGCGCCGCAGCGCCTCGCGGTCGTTTTGCGCGGAGAGCAGCCGTTCTTTAGCCTGATTGTATTCGGCGCGCGTGGCCGCGCCGTTTTCCATCAGCTCTTTCATGACGCGCTCCTCGCGGGCAAGATGTTCCACCATGCCGTCCATGTAAACCGGCGGCTTGAGGCGCGGCGTGGCGGCAGCCCCTTCCAGCGCTTCGAGCTCGGCCTTCACCCTTTTCAGATCCGCCGCCGCGGCCTCCGAAACAGACCTTTTTAGCTCGAGCAGCGGGCTGCCGGCGCGCACATTTTCCCCTGGCTTCACATATACCTTCGTCACTACCCCCTCTTCAAGGGCCTTCACCGGATAGACGTCCATCGCCACCGCTCCCGAAGAAGAAACGAAGAGCCATTTCGCCCCCAGCGACAGGAGCAGCCACAAGAACGGCGCGAATACGACCGCCAGGAGCAGCCACCAAACCGCCTTTGAAACCTTCCTCTTCGCCGGAGCGTAATTTATCTTCATCCCATCCTGATTCTCGGGATTTCCTTTTTTTGCGAACGATATTTTCATCAGCGCATCACCTCGTAATCTTTCCAATCCTGCACGATGATCCCCTTGTAATTACGCCGTGGGGCCAGCTTTTCGTCGATACCGCGCATAGCGGCGGAAAAACCGTCCATTCCCGCGGCGGCGTAGCTCTCGCTTTTAGGGAGTATTTTCTCCACGCTCTGCGCCAGCACAAAGTCGAACTGCGGAAAGCGCAAGAGAATCGCGGACATCTTGGCGGCGACTCCCGCGGCGTTCGTGGAATAGATCATCGGCGCGATATAGCTGACGGCGGAGGCGGGTAATTTCTCGGCGAGGGTCTTCCCCAAAACGCCCTCAAGGTATCGCGGGTGCAGCGAGAACGAAACCGGCAGCCGCCCCGCGGCGCGCCTCGACTCTTTAATCGTGTCGATGAGAAGCTCCAGCAGCTTCGGACGCCGCTCCGCCGCTCCCGGAAGGGAGTCCGGTTCTATGTCAAGATGTATGCCGCTAAAATCAAAGGCCGACATGAATTTGATCGTCAAAATCAGCTTCTCCCTATTCTCGGGATAGAGCCAGGTCGGCTCGCCGAGCAGCAGCTCCGGGGATATTCCCATCGCGTCAGCCTCCGAGAGAAACGCCTGCAAATCATGCCTCGCCCCTTTATTTTTAAAGCTGCGCAGCTCCTTGCCGGTAAACGAGATCAACATCCTCTTAACGCCGCGCTCTTTCAGCCGAACCAGCGCGCGCCCCCGCGAGGCGGGAGAGAGAAACGGCGCGGCCTCCCATACATAAACGCCGCCCGGCAAAAATTTCGTCTCATTCTGGGGGCTCTTTGCCGTGCCGGAGGACGCGGCAAACGCCGCGGAAGGGCCGGAGAGCCAGAGAGGAGACATCATCGCCTCTATCGCTCCCGAAGGAACCGCCGCGGCGCGCGCCGGCGGTTCGCCGTCACGCCCGCGCGGATAAGCGTAGCTGAGGATGTCAGCGCCGCTTTCCATAAATAGAAGATACGAATCAAGCACGTCCGCCGCCACCCGGTAATATTGATAGCGGCTGCTTTGCAGCTGCTCAAAAGTATCTCCGGCCATCGAAGCGTGCCGCAGCAGCTTTTCACGAACGTTCTCCGATATGGCCCGCAGCCGCGAAAGCTGGGCCTCGATATTCGCCGAGGCATAGGCCGCGTAGGAAAGAGCCTCCTCCGCCTCCCCCTCCAGCTTCATCCTGGTAAAGAGCGCCTCCCGTTCGGCCCTCTCGTAATCGGCGCGCGCGGCGAGATTTGCCTTGTCTTCCGGCGACGAGGCGCTCTTGATAGGCTCCGACATACTGAACCCCAGGTAGACGCCGCTGCCGAAGTCCCCCGGCTCCTCCTTGCTGCCGGTCACGCCGACGGTAATGGTGCTTTCGCGGTCTATTCCCTTCGTAACCTCGACAAGCTTCGCGTACTTTTCCAACCCCTCCTGCCTCATCAGAACGGCGGGGTTCGCGGCGACATCCGCGGCGGCTCCCTCAAACACCGGCAAGGTCGGGAAAGGAAGCTCTTCGGGCATCGGCCACATCACGCCGGTGGCGAGGCGCAGCACCTGAAGCGCCTGTACCCGCCGCAGGTTTGACACGGCAATATCACGCTTTGCCATGTCGAAGGCGGTGCGAAACTCAAGGTTGTCAGCCTCCAGCAGCAGAGCCGCCTCCCTTCGCTTATTCAAATGCCGCGTCACCTCTTCCTGCGAGCGGAGGAAAATCTTTGCCAGCTTGATCTTTTGGGACTCAATCCACAAAACGGCATACGCCTTTCTCAGAGCCGCCAAGTTATGAAGGGCGAGCGCCTGCGGCCGGTACTTGGAATCTATCGCCGCAATCTCGGCGTTGAGCCTGTTTATCTTGAGTTTATTCCATGTTCCGAAAAGCGGAAAACTTAGCCCCGCGCCCAAAGTAAGCTTCTCGTAGCTTATATTGCTTGTACTGCCGACGTACTGAGGTTCGTCGCTATAACCGTATGAGGCGTTAATAAAATAGCGGCCGCCCTCGCGCTGCCGTTCAAGCGCCTCGCCAAGCGAATCGCGCCGCATCGCAGAGATCGCCGCAAGCACCTCCGGCCCGTCGCCGGCCCTGCTTTCAAGCTCTTCCAGAGCGGGAAATCCCAGCGCCGCGGGCGGGCGGCAGGCAAAGACAGACAGCGCCGCGACAAACATCACGGAATAAAAGACCCGCCTGGCAACACGCCGCCTTTTAGTGAAGCAAAACCTTTTTATATCTACCACCGTCCATAAATAAGGATTTTTAATTGCATACTAAGCATACAAAAACAAAAGAGAGCCCATATGTATAATAAATATACATACAAGCTCTCTGCGTATTAACCGTGATTTATATTATTTTCTACATGGCTGGCTGAGCATGCCGCACTCTGGTTTTTTGTCAATAACTTTTTGAACATCTTTTTTGCATTCTTCCATAACAACCGTCAATTTCCTCATTACATTAACTAGTATTTTATCCTAAAAACGCATTTTTTCAAAGTAAAAATACCAGATTTCGGTAAAAAACATGACAGCTTATTCACAAGCGCGAAATATATGCGGCAGGAGACTGTAAGCCGGCGTGTAAAGCCGGGCCGATATAGTAAACAACCGCCGGTGGTTTTTCAATAAGCAAATCCCGCCTCCATAAAACAAGCAGGCTCAAGACGAAATGTCCTGAGCCTGCTTGTTAAATTAATTCCGGCACCGATCTACTCTCCCACGAATACCCTCCGTAGTACCATCGACGATGGAGTGCTTAACTGCCGGGTTCGGCATGGAACCGGGTGGGTCCACTCCTCTATTAGCACCGGAAACTCTATGAATAAACGCTTACGCGTCTACCTGCTTTGTCATAACGTACGCGACTTATTATATCACGCTTTTGACTCTAGACCCTCTTACTTAGGTCTATAAAGGATTTATGAGGTTAAGGCCTCGGTGTATTAGTATTGGTCAGCTCAAAGGGCGTTACCCTCTTACACCTCCAACCTATCAAACCGGTCGTCTGCCGGACACCTTACTTCTTTGACGAATGAGGTATCTCATCTTGAGGCCGGCTTCCCGCTTAGATGCCTTCAGCGGTTATCCGATCCGTACATGGCTACCCAGCTTTTACTCCTGGCGGAATAACTGGTTCACTAGCGGTACGTCCATCCCGGTCCTCTCGTACTAGGGACAG
>JAEXGR010000020.1 GCA_023450745.1 Synergistota bacterium | reverse complement strand
CCCAACATCGCCATGGAACAGTACCCCACGCTGCTGCCCTGGAGCAAAGAGCTGCCCGGCTTCTGCCGGCTCAAAGAGCCAGGCGGCAGTGACGGCGGTAAGGCCGAAGAGTCCGCCGCGGAAGTGGCGGCCTAGGGGGGCTAGGACACCGGACCTGACCGAATGGTACGGGAAGGTTATGAAAATGGATAGGTATTGGAGGTTTGACGCTTACGCAGCTGCGCGCCGGCCGCGCCGGCTACATGCAGCAGATATCCCAGAGCACGACGCCCGCGAAGACGGCCGCGAGCATTGCCATAATGGTCATAAAAGGTATTTTCATGGCGTTTGTTTCACGCGGCGGCGCCGGTCAGCGGCGCGCCGGGATGTCCGTTTGCGGCGTTTTCGTAGTACTCCGCCTTTGACTGGAGCAGCTTCATCTGACGCACGACGGCGGCGAGCTCGGACTTGAGGCGGTCCATCTGCTCCATGATGATGTCGTGTCTTACTTTGCCGTCGCTCTTTTCCTCGGCCCCCAGATAGCCGCGTATCTGGGCGATCGAAAAGCCCATCTCCCGAAGGTCCTGTATCGTCCCGATACTGCGGAGGTCCGAATCGGAGAAGAGACGCCTGTTCTGTTCGTCTCTGTCAAGGTGAGGGAAAAGTCCCTCTTTATCGTAGAACCTGAGCGTATAGCTTGAAATTCCGGTAATTTCAGAAACCTGCTTTACAGTGTACATCCTATTCCCTCCATCTCATGCCGGTCGTTTGCCGCCGGAGTTTTTTCGGCGTCCCTGATGGCGCATACTTTACCGCGCCAACCTTACGGGGGTATGACGCGAGGCCGACGTAATCTTTCCCTCTTTTACGGAACCTTACGCGTTTGTCAGATTATGTCGTTGGATTATTGGCGCGCCGCGTATTAAAATAGAGTCGCATAAATAGGCGAATGACCGGAGGTATCGGCGATGGCGGCGGAACAGGCAAGGATTTTGATCGTAGACGACGACCGTGAGCTGCGCGAGCTGATCGCGGAGACGCTCTCTGCGTATGGCTATTACTCGCAGGCGGCGAAGAACGGCGCGGAGCTCTTTGCCGCCCTCGAGCGGGAGTCCTTCGACCTGATCCTGCTGGACATCATGATGCCGGGAGAGGACGGGCTTTCGCTCTGCCGCCGGCTTCGCGTCCCCGGCACGCCCTGGTGCGCCGTCCCGATAATCTTCCTGACGGCGCTGAAGGATACTACCGACAAGGTCGTTGGCTTGGAGATCGGCGGTGACGATTATCTCTGCAAGCCCTTTCACGCGCGGGAGCTGATCGCGAGGATACGCGCGCTGCTGCGCCGCTCGTCGCTCTCGGGCGGAGCGCGCGGCGTTGAGGCCCCGGGAGCGGAGGGGGCGGAGAGCGTGCTTGCCTTCGGCGGCTGGAAGCTCAACGTCATGGCGCGTCACCTCATAGACGGGGAGGGCGTCGTCGTGCCGCTCTCGGCGGCTGAATTTCGTCTGCTGATGCTGCTGCTCAGCCATCCGCAGCAGGTGGTGACGCGCGATATGATCATGGATTATCTTGCGGAGCGCAGCCTCAACATCTACGACCGCAGCATCGACGCGCAGGTGAGCCGCCTGCGCGCGAAGCTCAGGGACAAGGGGGGCAGCCCCGGCCTCATCCGGACGATGCGCGGCGACGGCTATATGCTCGCCGCCCCCGTCCGCAGGGAGAATGTCTGATGAAACGGTTTTGCCGGGCGCTGACGCCTGATTCGCTCTTTGGCTTGATCCTGCTGATTCTGGTGCTGGGAGCCGCCGCGAACCAATTTATCAACTTCTACGCCGTCTGTTCCGTACAGCATTCCTATATAAGGGAAGTGCTGGGCATCGGACGCGATTACATCGCCTCGGTTTATCAGGCGATGGATACGATGGACGCCCGGCAGCGCCGCGAGTATCTGAAAAGGCTCGACGCTTCGCGCGATACTTTGCGCAAACCGTTCCGTTTCCGCGTGGTTCCGGCGCCCGATTGGCACAGCGAGGATTATTATAAGGCCGTAGATATGAAAAAGGCGATTGTCGCGGCTCTTGGCGCGGCGGGCGCGGAGATACCCGACATTAGGACGCGGATGCTGCGCGCGGATTCGCCGGAAGCTTCCGCGCCCGCATTTGCGGGGTACATTTTTCCCACGATGCAGGTGGTGATAAAGATGGACGGCGGGGAGTGGCTGGAGCTGACGCAGCCGCTCTCGATCACGGACGAACGGCTGATATGGCGGCAGCGGATATTCGTTTTGCTGGAATCGCTGATATTCTCGCTCATCGTCATCATCTTAGTCCGCTGTGCGACGAGGCCGATAGAGCGCCTCGCGCAGGAGGCAGACCGTTTCGGGCGTAATCCCGAGGCGGCCCGCCCCTTGGATGAGTGCGGCAGCCGGGAGATCCGCGAGGCGGCGCAGTCGTTCAACCGGATGCGCGCGCGCATCTGCGACAGCCTCAACGAGAGAAACGGCATGCTCGAGGCGATGGGGCACGACCTGCGCACGCCGCTCGCGCGCATCCAGCTGCGGCTCGACAAGATCGAGCCCGGCGAGCTGCGGGAGAAATTCGCCGCCAACCTCGAAGAGATCCGTTCGATAATCGAGCAGGGGCTTGAACTCGCGCGGAGCCTGCATACCTCGGAGAAGGCCGTGCCGATGGACGTCGTCGCCTTCGTGGAGAGCGTCGCCGACGATATGGAGGGGGCGGAGGGAGATATCCGTCTGGGCTCCATGCCGGAGTCCGACGCCCCGCTGCTTGTCTGCGCGCGCCCCACCTGCCTTAAGCGCAGTCTCGAGAATCTGCTGACGAACGCCGTCAAATACGCCGGCGGCGCGGTAATTTCCGTGGCGCGGGAGGGGGCGGAGGTCATTATCAAAGTTGAGGACGACGGCCCCGGCATTCCCGACGAACTGCTGGAAAAGGTCTTTGAGCCATACTACCGTCTGGAAGGATCGCGCAACCGCGAATCGGGCGGAACGGGGCTCGGACTGGCGATCGCCCGCAATATGGTGCTGCTCAACGACGGTTCGCTCGTCCTGAAAAACCGCCCGCGGGGCGGCCTCTGCGCCGTGATCACGCTTCCCGTCGCGGAGACGAAGCGGCGGGCGTAGCGCCGGCCGGGGAAATTTCCCACAAAAAGAAAAACACGGCGCGATGCCGGGCATGGAAGCGGCGGGAGGTTTTGGCCGCGGCTTGACTTAGAGAACGCTCTAAGAGATAGCCTTGAAGCGCGATAAAAAACGACGCCATGGTCGGAAGGGAAACGGCGGTCTCGGTCATGAGGCTGCCGTGCTGCCGTTCCACGGCAAAAAGGAGCAAGATAAAATGAGAAAGCGAATTTTGTTGTATACCGCGTTACTCGCGGCTCTCGCGTCGCCGTTATTATCACGTACGGCAACGGCGGATACGCCGGTGACGATTCGGATCGGCGGTCGGTCGCTGTCCGCGGAGCTCAACGAGAGCGCCCCCGCGCGCGAGTTGGCGCGCCGGCTTCCGGTGACGGTCAGGATGAATCGCCTCCGGGACCGCGAGTATTACGGTGACCCCATTCCAGGCGGGCTTTCGGAGGAGGGCGCGCGGCAGCAGAGTTTTGAGGACGGAGACCTCGCCTATTGGCTTCGCGGTCGGTCGCTCGCGCTGTTCTTCGATAAGACGCGGGACCCCGGGCTCTCGTCGCCAGTGATCGTGATTGGCAGGGTGACCGCCGGCCTTGACGCGCTCCGGGAACTGGGGGCCGTCGAAGAGATGACCGTGGAGCGTAGACAATGATGAGAGGTTACGGGGTGAAGCGGTTCGCCGCCATCGTTGCCGGCGTGTTTCTGCTTTTCGGCGGCGCGGCCTTTGCCGGTGAGCGGGAGCCGTTCATTCGTGACCTGCAATTTCCCGTAGGCATGCTCTATGACGGTGAAGGGGCGCTCTACATAGCCGAATGGGCGGCGGGGCGCGTCTGCAAGTACGACGCGCGGGGGCGGCGGACTGTCGTTACCGAGGCGGTGGCTCACCCCTCCGGTCTCGCGATGGATGATGGCGGAAGGCTCTTCATCGCCTCTTACAACGAGGGGCTTATATACCTGTTGGAAGAGGGCCGGCTGCGCCGCTTCGCCTCCGGCTTCGACGTCCCCGCGGGGATGCTGTGGCACGACGGTATTCTCTATGTGGCGAACCGCGACGCGGGGGAGGTCGTGAGGGTGTCATCCACGGGCAGAAAAGAGGTCCTTTCAAGAGGACACCGCTCACCCGTGGGTATCGCGCATTTTGACGACGGAAGCCTTGTCGTCAGCTGTCTGGGAGGGCTCATTCAGCGCCTCTGGCCCGACGGCCGGGTGACGACGGTCAGCGAGGCGCTGGTATCGCCGGCTCCCGGCATTGTCAGGGACGGAGACGACGCGGTGATCGCCGCCGATTACGGCGGCACGCGAATTGTGCGCGTCACCCTGAAGGGCGGGGCCGAAACGTTCGCCGAAGGCTTCGATACTCCGGTGGGATTAGTGAGGCGGCCGGACGGCGGGCTGGTGGTCGCCGCTTGGGGGCAGTCCGCCGCCTTTATGGTCGAGACGAAAACCTCCGGGCTTGCAGGTAAAGGCGAAAAGTCAGGCGGGTAATGAGCGATGCCGCCGGTGGGAAAGAGATCGCGCCGCCCAAAGAGGCCGGCGGCGCGATCTAGCCTTATCCGGCGCTGCCGTTTTTCGCTGTGAGTCTGGGCCTCGGCCCGTTAGATGTAGTCGGAGATATATGGTTTTTTGTGGATGACGGCGTTGTCGAGGAAGCGGATCGCCTCTTCGCCGGCCTCGATTCGTTCCAGCTCCGCGAGCTCCGAGGCCCGCTTGTAGCCCAGCAGAAGCGTCGTGAGCGTGCCTATGGACATCGCGACGCGGCGGCGGGCGCTTTTTTCAGATATTTCGCAGCTGCCGCCGGCGATATCGAGGGTGAGGCTCCGGTCGTTCCATTCCAGGAAGGGGTCGGAAATCCTTATGGCGACGCTGCCCTTGGCCTCGCCGCGGAAGCGGTATTTTTTGAGGAACATCTCCGCGTCGATGATACGTCCCATAATGTAGGGACGGATCGTCTCCTTGATCTCGCTGTCCTCGAAGCTGAAGGCGATCGGTTCGCTGAAATAGTTGTAGCCGCGCACCTCGCCGACCATCGATTCGTGCGCGCCGATGTATTTCCACAGCCCTTTGCGCGACTCCATGTCGAGATAGATCATCTCTTTGATATACATGATGTCGTCTTTGATGAGATAGACCATATAACCGCGCGGCAGGCCGTCCTCCCGGTAATAGATGGCGACGGTGGTGTCGTCCTCGTCCCACTTCCAGTATTCGTCCCAGGCGAGGTTGTTGCGGAAGAGGCAGCCGTGCCGCTGTTTTGCGAACTGAGCGTGCAGGTTCATAAAATCCGGGTCTTCCCAGGAGACGCGCCGGACATAGCCCCGCACTGCGATATTTTGGGGCAGCTGCACGTCGCGGATGTTGTATGACATCTTGTCGGAGATGATCTCCCAGCCTTTTTTCCGGTAGAGCGGGATGGAATAGGGGTAGAGCAGCGACAGCGACTGCCCGTTGTCGCGCATTTCGCTGAGCCCCTTCTTCATCAGCTGCGACATCAGCCCCAGCCCCGAGTATTCGGGGTAGGTGGAGACGCTCGTGATGAAGGCCACCGGATAGACGACGGAGTGGATGTTCATTTCCAGCGGGTAGACGGCGAACTGCGAGACGAGCTCCGCGCCGTCAAAGCAGCCCCAGACGTTGGCGCGCTCCAGGACGGGGAACTTCGACTGCTTGATATCCTCGTCCTCCCAGCCGCTCTCGAGCAGCGTTTTTTCGGTGACCTGAAAGGCGTAGCGCAGCAATCCGTTGTATTGGTCGAGATCCTGCGCCGTCAGTTTTCTAATGTCGAATCTACCGTTACTCATGCGATCATTCCTTTTTTGTGGTCATTGCGGCGCTGTGCGCGGCGGCTTCCCTGTCTTCTTCGCGGAGGGGAAAAAACTTCGCCTCCTGGATGAAGCCGATCAGCAGGGAAGAGACGGTGACCGTCACCAGCGAGAAGGCGATGCGGCTGAACGGGATGTAGCTCAGCGACAGAGCCAGCACGGTGATGTCCGTCACCAGGTAGGCGCGGGCGATCTTCCACTTCGTCAGGCGGGAGATGGTGAGCGCCAGCGCGTCGTCGCCGCCGCCGGAGCCGCCCTGTCTGACGATCAGCCCCACTCCCAGCCCGACGAAGACCCCGCCGCAGAGGGCGGCGAGCAGCGGGTTGCCGCTCATGTCGGGCAGCAGCCGCGGAAACTGCTCCCACAGCCGGAAGAATCCCGCGAGGCTCAGCGTCGCCGCCGCCGAGAGCCTGATGAAGGCGCCGCCGAGGTACCTGAAAGCCAGCGCGTAACAGGCGATATCCAGCGCCGGGGTGGCGATGGCGGGCGAAAGTCCCAGCCAGTGATTAGCCAGCAGGATCATGCCGAGCACGCCGCCCTCCGTGATGACGCCCAGTTGGTGGATATTATAGACCCCGAACGAACTGATCGCCGTCCCGATGATGATTATAACGATTTTTCGCGGGGAAAGCCCCGCCATATTTTCCCGGATTAAGTTAAGTAATATTTTTTTTACCATGATGATACGCACCCTTTCGCAAATACTATAAACTCTGGCATAATACCAGGGTCAAGGGGGTTTTTTGCGCATGGTCTTAGGAGGGGAGGCGCGTCCATGAAAAATTATTACAAGATAAACGAAATATCAAAGCTTTACGGCATCGGCGTCGATTCGCTGCGTTATTACGAACGGCTGGGAATACTGCGCCCGCGGCGGGATGCCAACGGTTACCGGCTTTACAGCCTGAAGGAGATGTACAAGCTGAATATCATCCGCGACCTGCGGCGGCTGGACTTTCCGATGGCCCAGATCAAAGAATATCTCACCGACCAGAGCGTCGCCAACACGCTCGCGCTCCTGCGCCGCGAAGAGCGGCTGCTTGGCGAGCGGCTGCGCGAGCTGCGGACGCGGGAGGGACTGATAAAAGAGCGGATCGCCGTCCTGGAGAACGCGCAAGCGATCAAGACGGGGCTCTTTGCGGTAAAGAGCCTCTCCGAGAGGTACTGCGTGCGGCTCAGCGAGCGCATCACGCGCGACGAGGAGATGGACTTTGCCGTCAAGAGGCTTCACCGCCAGCATGAAGAGAAGATTCGCGATTTCGGGAATCAGGTTATCGGCGCCTTTCCCTCGATGGCGCAGCTGCGGCGCGGCGTCGCCAACGTCTACGACGCGGTGTTTTTTATTCTGGAAGAGCGGACGGCGGATCACGATTTCATCCTCCCGGCGGGGGAATATCTCTCCTGCTTTTACGCCGGCGGCTACGGGCAGAACGCGCAGCGGGTGGAAGAGCTGCTGGCTTACGCGGAGCTTGAAGGGCTGCGTCCGCTGGGCGAGCCCTTCGAGCTCTACGAGATAGACAACCGCGACACCGTGCGGGAGGAGGAATTTCTTACGGAGATACAGCTGCGGTTTGACCGCGCTTGAATAACCGGCGGTTTGGCCGCCGCCGTCTTTATTTTTTTCCTAAAGTCAGGCACTTTGCGATAGTGTCGCCGGTTCGCAGGTATGTGTAATTAGGCATCTCGAAGAGGACCGGCTTGAATTTATTATAGTCTATCCGGCCGTTTTCGTTCAGGATGTCCGCCGCCGCGTAGGTGTGGCCGACTGAGAGAATGAAATTATCGAACTTGTCGGTCTCGTAAATATCGGCTACCGAGCACTCCATCGTCACCTTCGCCTCATCGATCAAGGGCGCGCCGTTCTCGCCGAGGCTGTAGGCGAACACTTGTGATTTGTCCGTCTTCGCGCCGCTGACGCTGCCGACATAGTCGGCCTTTTCCAGGAGGGCTTCATCCACGACATTGACCGATACGGCCTTCGTCTCTCTGATGCCCCTGTTGGTGTAATGCGCTTTGGCCAGACTAAGCATTATGCGGTCGTGGCCGATGTTTCCGTTATGCCCGGCCAGCATCCAGTTGGGTTTGCCGTCTACCATCGTGCCGACTACTACCAGCGGCGTCGGATAGAGGCCGACGACCGGCCCCAGATCTTTTTTCTCCGCGGCGGCGGACGCTTTCGCGTTTTGCCCCGATACGGAGGCCGAACGGTCCCCGGAGAGCGAGTTATAGCTCATGACGGCCGCCGCGGTGAAAATGAGGGCCAGCGTTACAGATACGGCAATCGTTGCGTGTTTCTTCATCGTTGATCTTACGCTCTTTTCTATTTTTCATTAAAAGGTTTCCCCGTCAGTCTGACCGTCGTCGGCAGATTTTCCGTCAACTGCCTGGCTTTGATCATCCCCGCGGTGGCTTGGGCGTATTTTTGAAAATAGGGGGCGGCAAGATGAGCGTTATACGCCGCGTCGTCTTTGTATATCTCAAGCAGATGAAAAACGTTAGGCTTGCCTTTTTCTGTCGTCGCCAGCAATGCGAGCACGCCGGGTTCGTTTGCCACCGAAGCGGTAATTTCTTCACGCAGCGCCGCCTTGTAGGAGTCAAGGTGATTCTCGTTGATTTCAAGGCGCGCCATGCGCACGACGCTTCCCTCGCCCTCGGTCTTGCTCTCCAGCAGGAAAGGGGTCATCTCAATGATACGCAGGCTGGCGAGAACCGCTTCGCGTTCTTTCAGATATCTCTTGAAACCTTCGCTGGAACGGTGCTCCTGATAGGCAGCTTCGTCGCGGTAAATCTCGAGCAGCCGGAGCAGGTTGGGGCGGCTCTTATCAATGCCGCCGTAGATAGCGTAAGTTCCGCTTTCCCCCGCGGCGTATGGGGCCACGTTGCGTGCCGCCAGCGCCTGCATCTTCTCCATCCCTCCCTCTTTCGACTCAACCACCGCCCACTGTACCCTGGGCATGGAGCCGTCAGGGTTGACAATCGGCCGGGCCTCCGCCATCGCGCCTGACATCATCAGAGCCGCCGCGCAAATAACAAAAAGTATCTTCATTTTCATCCTTCTTCGTGTGAAATTTTAGAGAAGAAGCGCTCTTCTCCTCCATGCCGCAGACCTTACACTCTGGAGCCCGCTCCAAGTCAAGAGGCTGCGCGAAAAAATCCGCGGCCTTTATTGCCAAGATTCCTTCCGCCCGCCGCTTAGACGAAGGCGTTGGCGATGACCCACAACGACGAGGCGGCGAACGCGGCGGCGAGCGACAGGCCGAGGGCCCTCGGCGCGGCCGCGGCGGCGGCGCAGTCCCCCTGCGCGAACTTGATCAGCGTGCCGGTGGGGCAGAGGAAACGGCAATAGGGCCGCGGCGTGACGAGCGAGAGCGCGAGAAAGACCGCCGCCAGTATCAGCACCGGCGCGGCGGCGCGGCGGAAGAGGAAGGCGGAGAAGAGCTCATAATCCATCAGTTCAAAGCCGACGCCGAGCCACATCAGCGTTATCATCGCCAGCCATACCGCCTCTCGAAAATATCCGAGCCGTTTTGCCGCGGCGGCGGAGAGCTTGATTTTATAGGAAACGGCCCTGCCCAGCAGCTCCTGCAGCGAGCCCAGCGGGCATATCCACGAACAGTAATGTCCCTTTCGCCCGAAGAAGGGCATGACGAAGGCGGCTAAGAGAAGCGGCAGCGCCGCCGCGATGTTCTGCGTCTGCCAGCCGTTCGCGGCGAGGTTCGTCAGCAGCGAGAGAGAGATGAAGGTCCCGCTCCAAAAGCCGAGGACGGCGGTGTTGGCCAGCAACTGGAGGGGGCGGTAGCGCGGTGATTTTACAAAAAACGGCAGAAGCAGCCCGCAGAGGGCCACGGCAAGCGCCGCCAGCGTGCGCGGGCCAAGCGGCGCTTGCCGCGGCGCCGGCGAGGCAGACGCCCCCCGCGCGTATTCCATGCCGCGCCGGAAGCTGTCGATCACGGCCCGCGAAGAGATCGTCGCGCCGCTTACCGCCGCGACCTCCTTCGCCAGCGCCTCCTCCGCGGTCAGGCCGTTCCAGGCGGGGAGAATACGTGCCTCCACCTGCGCGAAAAAGGGCGGCGTCTCGTAATTGTCCTGAGCCTCGACGCGCGCGACGCGCCCCTCTTTTAAATAAATATGCAGCGGAACGTTGCCGCCGAAGCCCAGAATATCCTTTGCCAGCTCCCCGGTGGAAATCACGCGGGAACCGTCCTCCGCCAGCCACTCCGTCCGCGCCTCTTCCCGCCCTTTTTCACCGGGGGCCGCCCCCAGCAATCGCCCGTCCCTGTTGAGCGTGGTCGTCATGACTGCCAGCAGGACGACGGCGAAAGCGGCAAAATGAGAAAATTTTATTTTCATGCCGTGCCTCTCTCCTTAAGTTGAATGTCTAAGGGGATTATAAACGCTGGAGCCCGCTCCAAGGCAAGCGGGCGAAGGGCGAAAAAATTTTACGCTTGACATGGAGCTGACTCTAAGAGATAGAGTACGGCCGTGAAGTGAAATAAAAACAGAAAGCAAGGTGTGGATAATGAAAAAAGCGATTATCTTCTGCGCGGTGGCGGTGGCGGTCGCCCTCATGGCGGGAAACGTTGCCGCCGATGTGGCCGCGCCGCGCTTCGGCCATGAGATAAAGCTGAAAGATGGGCGCTATCGCGGAACGGCGGGCGCCTTCGCCGGAGACATGACGGTGGAGGCGACGGTAGAGGGCGGCCTTGTCAAAGAGATAAAAATAATCTCGCACCATGACCACGACGATTTTGTCACGGCAGCCGAGCGCGGCGTGAGCAGGGCGATTATTGAGAGGCAGACGCTTTCGGTAGACGCCGTTTCCAGCGCCACATACACATCCTATGGAATCATCAACGGACTGCGCGCGGCTTTGACGCGGGCGCTGACGGGCGGAGAGCTGCCGCCCGCCAAGGAGATAAAGGGCGCGGGAACGCATTAGCCTGAGGCTCAAAATGTCTATCGCCCGCCCTTTTGAGGCGGGACAAATCATGAAAAACAGGAGGAAATGAAAGATGCAGTGGCGATATCTCTTTATTCTTGTGACGGCGTTCGCCGTCCTGGGTATGATAGCGGGCGGCGCGTTTGCCGCGGAGAACCGAAAGACGCCGGCATGGGCGCTTGAGGCGCAGAAGCGCGACCGCGCGGCGCAGGGGCGCGCGAAATTCGCGGAGCTTTTCAAAGGCGGCGACGGGGCATACTACGCCGACGGCGAAGAACTTGCGGAAATGATGAACAACTTTGTCTACGGCGATATCTATCAGCGCGGCAGGCTCACGGACAAGCAGCGCGAGCTGATCACGCTTTCCGTGATGACGGTGAATCAGACCCTTGACGAACTGAAAGCGCATGTGAAGGCGTCGCTCAACATCGGCCTCACGCCGGCGGAGATCAAAGAGGCGGTCTACCAGTGCGCGCCCTACATCGGCTTTTCCAAGGCGCTCGCCGCCGCTCGCCGGATGAACGAAGCCTTCCGCGAAAAAAATGTGAAGCTTCCCGTCGAGAGCCAGGCGGCCGTCACCGAGAGAGACCGTTACGAAAAAGGCTTCCAGACGCAGGCCGCGATCTTCCCGCCCGGACTTGACGGCATGTACCGGAACTCGCCGGAAAACAGAAAACACCTGGCGGAATACCTCGCCTCCTTCTGCTTCGGCGACTTCTACACGCGCGGCGCGCTCGACCTTAAAACGCGCGAAATACTCACCCTCTGCGTCATCTCGGCGCAGGGCGGCTGCGACAGCCAGGTCAAGGCCCATGTGCAGGGCAACCTCAACGTCGGCAACGACGAGGATACGATTATCGAAGCCATCACGCAGTGCCTTCCTTATATGGGCTTCCCGCGGACGCTCAACGCGCTCGCCTGCGTCGCCGAAGTGATCAAGAAATAGCCGGATTAGAACCTTGACATGGAGCTGGCTCTAATATGTAACCTTGAGCGGAGGTGACGGAAAATGTATATCACAGAGGTAAGCAAAAGGCTGGGGCTCTCCATAGACACCCTCCGCTACTATGAAAAGGTGGGGCTGATCCCGCGCGTGACGCGCAGCCGCACGGGGCTGCGTCAGTATGACGAGACGGATTGCTGCTGGATAGAGTTTATCAAAAATATGAGGAGCGCCGGCGTCCCAATTGACATTCTTGTGGAATATGTGCGGCTTTACCAGCAGGGGGAGAGCACCTTTGAAAGAAGAAAAGAGATCCTCGCCGGGCAGATGGCGCTGCTTGACGCGAGGATCGCGGAATTGCAGCTGGTGCGGGAAAAGCTGCGCGGCAAGATATCCGCCAATTATGAAAAAACTACGGCCGCCGGAGAAGAACCTCTGCGAGCGGCGATGGGGGAATAGAGATGGCGAAAAAAATTATTATGAGCCTGCTGCTGCTCGCGCTGCTTGCGCCGCTTCCCGCGCTCGCGGCGGCGGACATGGTGCTGATAAAGGGCGGCGGTTTTCAGATGGGCAGCCCCGCCTCGGAGGCTTGGCGTGAAAAAGACGAGCGGCGGCACAATGTAACGGTATCGGACTTCTATCTCTCGAAATACGAGGTCTCGCAGCGCGAATACCGCGCGCTGATGGGCGGTCAAAGCTTTGCCTTCAACGGCGGCGAACTCCCCGCCGACAGCGTCAGCTGGTACGACGCGGTGCGATACTGCAACGCGCTGAGCGCCAAAGAGGGATTGACGCCGGCCTATACGGTAAACGGAAACAACGTGAGCTGGAACCGCGGCGCGGACGGCTACCGCCTGCCGACTGAGGCGGAGTGGGAGTACGCCTGCCGCGCGGGAACGGCGGCTCCTTTCTCCACCGGCGCCAACGTCGCCACTGACCAGGCCGATTATTACGGCTCCTATCCCTACGCCGACTTTCCGACCGGCGAATACCGGGGAAAGACCGTCCCTGTGAGCAGCTTTGCCGCGAACCCCTGGGGACTTCACAACATGCACGGCAACGTCTGGGAGTGGTGCTGGGACCGGTATGGCGAATACGGCGCCGACGGGCAGAAAGACCCCGCGGGGCCGCGGAGCGGGCGTTACCGCGTGATGCGCGGCGGCGGCTGGAACGACTTTGGCAAACACCTGCGCTCAGCATACCGCGCGGCGACGCCGCCCGCCCTGCGGCTGTACAACGTCGGCTTCCGCGTCGCGCGCAGCGCGAAATAAAGGAGCGAACGATGATGAAAAAGATGACATTTATAGCGCTGGCGGCACTGCTTGCGCTCTCCGGCGCGGTATTTGCCGCCCCGGCGCGCGCGGCGGGAGAAAGGGTGATCGTCGCCTACTTCTCCTACTCCGGCAATACGGCGAATATCGCAAAAGAGATACAAAAGAGGACAGGCGGCGACCTCTTTGAAATCATCCTGGAAGCCCCCTATCCGAGCGACTACCACGGCTGTCTCGTGCGCGCGAAGGACGATCAGGAAAGGGCGGCGCGCCCGCGTCTGGGCGCCAGGATCGCGAACTTTGAAAAATACGACACGGTCTACCTCGGCTACCCGAACTGGTGGGCTTCGATCCCGATGCCGGTGGCCACGCTGCTTGAAGAATACGACTTTTCCGGCAAGAAGATCATTCCCTTTTGCAGCCACGGCGGCGGCCGCCTCGGGCAGAGCATATCGGCCATCGCCAAGCTGGCCCCCGACTCCGAAATCGGCGAACCGCTCTCCGTGCACTACAGCGGCGGCGGCGCGCTGGGGCGCGACATCGACGCCTGGCTGGCGCGGCTGATGAAAAAATAAAAGACCTGGCAAAACGCGGAATAAAGATACTGAATAACGAAACAATCCCCCCTGCGCGGCGCGGGGGATTGTTTCGCTATTTCATGAATATCAAATATCGGGACGATATTTTCAATCCGTCACGGGTCGCTTATAATGTATATCATAAATTACCAAATAGCACCCATATTGGGAGAAAGCGCTGAAATCAGAACGGACAACGTCTTTATTATCTTTGTTAAGCGGCTATCGCGCGGTTGAATCTCCGTCCGCGCCGTCATATTCGCGCGTCATCTCAGCAAGCGTAAGCAGCGCGACATCCCCGCGCTCTTTCTGCGCCGCGAACATTTTTTTCGTAAACCCGCTCTTCGCAAATATATAATAGTAAATTCGCGTCTTTGCGAAGATATTGCCTCTTTCAACGAGCGTGGCAAGCACATCGGCGTCAACCGCAGCGGAGCGCCATTTGCATTCGCCAATCAGCGCGGCGTCGCCGTCGAAAGCGATGATGTCGATCTCGTCTTGGCGCTTGAGCGCCGGATTGTTGCCCCACCATCTGCCAATCGCGCCGGCAAAGATGGGCAGCCTCCCGCGTACCTGCATCGCCAGAAGGTACTCGACGCATATCTCTTCAAAAACTCCGCCAAGAAAGCGCGGCAGGCCATCCGCGACTTTTTTGTCGTAGACGACGCTCCCCGCGCCGGAGGCAATGGCGCTCATATTGGGAAATACGAAGCGATACCAGAAGCGGAACATTCCGTCGGCGACGGTGTAGATCGTCTTGCGCCCCACCTTTTCGCCGATTGGCGTCGTCTTGCCGATTATCCCCAGCGATACCAGCGACGCAAGATATTTCGCCGTCTTATTGCTCTCCATGCCGACCTTCGTCGCGATTTCGTTGAGGCGCGTCGCCCCTCCCGCAGTCGCGGCGATAATTGCGTTATAGAGCGCAGGCTCGCGCAGCTCCTGTTTCAAGAGGTTTGAGGGCTCTTCATAGAGCGCCCCCGTCTCTTTGAGAAAGAGCTCTGTGATATTGTCCTTCAGCGACGCGTCCCCGTCAATCTGCGCCAAATATTCAGGGATGCCCCCGGTAGCGCCGTAGAGGGCGGCCTGCTCCTCCTGCGCGAAGGCCGGCATAAATTGGCGTGAGTCGAAAAAGCCAAAGGGCTTCACGTGGAACTGCGCCGTCCGTCTGCCGTAGAGCGGGCTCTTGTGCCCTAGTATCTGATTTTCCATAAAGCTCATCGAGGAGCCGCAGAGGATCAGGAACATTTGCCCGGTTTTGAACTCTCCGTCTATATATGTTTGCAGCGCCGACGAAATGCCCTTCTCCGCCGAGGCGAGATAGGGATATTCGTCAATTGCGACTACAAGGCGTTCCGTGGCGGCAAGCTCGCCCGCCGCCACAAAAAAGGCCTCCCAGGTTTCAAAATATGCCCCGCTTTGTACAAGCCCTTGCGCGGACATCTCCTCGCTCAATATCTTGAGGTTCGCGGCGCTTGACGTTTCACGCGCGACGAAATAAAAGGCGCGCTTCCCGCGGCAGAACTCACGGATAAGCGTCGTCTTGCCGACGCGCCTGCGCCCGTAAACGACGGCGAACTCAAACCTGCCGCTTTCATGCATGGCCAACAACTTCGCAAGCTCTTCTTTTCTGCCGATAAACAACGTTCGCACTCCTTTTAAAAATTAGCAAACTCGTGAGTTGCATACTCTAGAGTTGATTAATTTTACCACGGCGGCATAAAAGCGGCGAGGGCCAAAGGCGCTATTGTTGCAAAGCGCGCCGGGGGCAATCTGTACCGTTTCCGCGGCATTCTGTCACGCGCTCCGCCCGCAGGAGTTGTTTCTTTGGTATATTCGCCATACACGGCAAAAGCCATCATGAGAGAACGGCCTCCCGGTTGATTTTCCGGCGTCCTTCAGAAAAACTTCTTGACTTAGAGTGAACTCCAAGGACTAGGATGAATCTATATCAAACTAATGGGGAGGTTTTTTTATGCACGGCGGATTCAAGAAATTTATGAGTTTTGCGCTTACGCTTTTGCCCGTATCGGCGCTTATTTTTATGGCGGCGGGAGCGGAGGCGGCGGAGAGCGTCAAGGTAAAGATAACGGTGGGAGAGCGTTCTATGACGGCTTCATTCCTGAATAACGCCACGACTGAGGCGTTAGTGAAAAAATTTCCTCTCACGCTTCCGATGGCGGATCTTTACGGACGGGAGATGTGTTGCCGTTTTGAAGAAGAGCTTCCCGCCCGCGAAGCTGTGACCGGCGGCTATGAGGTCGGCGATATCTGTTACTGGACGCCCCGCCGCAGTTTTGTCATCTTTTACCGCCAGAACGGCGAAGTAATATCCAACCTGCAAAAGGTTGGCCATATCGATTCCGGAGTGGAGATATTTGAGCATACGGGAGACGTGGCGGTGAGGTTCGAACTCGCGGATAAATAATGGCGCCGCCCTCTTTTTATCTTTGCGTCTTCCGTTATAAAAATCTCACGTTGATTCTTGACTTAGAGTGAACTCCAAGGACTAGGATGAATCTACATCAAACTAATGGGGAGGTTTTTTCATGCACAGCGGATTCAAGAAATTTATGAGTTTTGCGCTTACGCTTTTGCTCGTATCTCTGAGCGGCGCGGCCCTAGCGGCGGAGGAGGGCGTTTCCGTCGTCTATTTTACCAGGGATATCAGCCCCGCGGGCCTCTTGAAGATCTACGACAAAATCAACGGGGAGATCACGGGCAAGGTGGCGATCAAGCTGCACACCGGAGAGCCGCAGGGGCCTAACCTTCTGCCGCTGCCGCTGATCAAGGCGCTGCAGGGGCATATTCCCAACAGCAACCTTGTGGAGACCAACGTCTTTTACGGCAGCCCGCGCCAGACGACGGCGGGGCATCGTGAGACGATCAAGACCAACGGCCTCGATTTCTGTAAAGTGGACATCATGGACGAGTTCGGCACGGCGATGCTGCCCGTCAAGGGTGGTAAACATTTCCGGGAAATGTCGATGGGCAAGGGCATTCTCGATTACGATTCGATGGTCGTCTACACGCACTTTAAAGGGCATACGATGGGCGGTTTCGGCGGTTCGCTGAAGAATATCGGCATCGGCTGCGCCGACGGCAAGATCGGCAAGGCGATGATCCATTCCAAAAACGGCGAACAGTGGGGCCGTACGCAGGACGAGTTCCAGGAGTGCATGACGGAATCCGCGAAGGCGGTGATCGATCATTTCGGCAAACGCATCACCTTCATCAACGTGATGAAGAACATGTCGGTCGACTGCGACTGCGCGGGCGCTTCCGCCGCCGCGCCGACGGCGAAGGACGTCGGCATCCTCGGCTCCACCGACCTGCTCGCCGTCGACCAGGCGACGATCGACCTCGTCTACAAGCTTCCCGAGGCCGAGCAAAAGGATCTGCGTGAGCGCATCGAGTCACGCCACGGCTTGCGGCAGCTCACCTATATGAATGAACTCAAGATGGGGAATAAAAACTACAGGCTCGTATCGCTTGACTGAGAATAGCGGCCTGACCGTACGGGAGGACAGAATGAGAAGATCGTTAAGCATCTTTATGGGAGTGCTGACCGCCCTTTCTCTGGCGTTCGGCGGCGCGGCGCACGCCGCGGGAGCCGCGGGCGGGGCGGATTTTGAAAAACTGGCGCATCGCGTGACCGACGCGGGCGCGCCGGCGGTATATTTCACGAAAGACGTGAGCGCCGCCGGACTGGTAAAGGTCTACGAGGCGCTGGGGCACTCGCCGCGGGGAAAGGTCGGCATCAAGCTTACCTTTGAGACGCCGGACGGGCCCTACCTCTCTCCCGCGCTGCTCAAGGGGCTGCGCGACAAAGTGAACGGCACGTTTATCGACTCAAACGGCCTTACGCCGCCGCGCGACACCACGGAGGGCCACTTGAAGCTGGCCGCCGGACACGGCTTCACGGCGGTCGGCCCCGTCGATATCCTTGACGCCGAGGGAGAGCTCGACATGCCGGTAACGGGCGGCAGGCACCTGAAATACCATCGCACCGGCTCTCACTTCGCCGGTTACGATTCCGTCGTCTCCGTCGTGCGTTTTAAGTCGCATCACATACGGGATTACGGCGGCACGCTGAAAAATCTCACCATCTGCCTGGCTTCGATCTCCGGCAAGTGCAACATCCACAGCGCGGGAAGGACCGACAGCGGTTATTCCCCGGCGGAAATGGATGAATTTCTTGAATCGATGGCCGACGCGGCGAAGGCGGCGCTGGATTATAAAAAGGGCCGCTGGGCCTTCATCAACGTCCTTGCCGCGATTGAGCCGGACGATTCCTGCGCCGGTACGAAGCCCTTCGGCGATATCGGCATCTTAGCCTCGCTCGACCCCGTGGCGGCAGACCAGGCGGCGGTGGACATCACCTTTGGGGCCGCGCCCTCGGCCGCCGTCCGCGAGGAGTGGGAGCGGACGCACAACACCCGCGTATTGGGGTACGCCGAGGCGGCCGGCGTGGGAAAGAGGAACTACCGGCTGGTGTCGGCAGACTGAGCCCGCGGGGCTTGGCTTAGAGTATGGGGCCGCTGATTCTCCGCGTCATTCGCGCCGCGTGAAGGAGCCTCGCGTAAAAAGCGCCTAAATAATGTGAGGCGGCGTCTGTGAAGGACGCCGGAAAGGGGAAGTGCAGCTTTGAAGAAACTTTTTAAGTGTATTACAGGGCTGGCGCTGGCTTTCGCGGCCTTCGCCAGCCTGTCGGCAGAGGCCGCGCCCTCCAGGGTCTATATGACGAAGGATATCAGTCCCGCGGGGCTGGCGGCCGTCTACGACGCGCTGGAGAGCAAGGCCGACGGCAAAAATGTGGCGGTCAAAATCAGCACGGGAGAGCGGGGCGGCCATAATTTTCTCTCGCCCGACCTCATAAAAGGTCTCGTGCGGTCGGTGAAAGGCACGATCGTCGAGTGCAACACCGCCTATAACGGCGCGCGCGCCGCGACGGCCTCGCACATGGAGGTGGCGCGCGCGCACGGCTTCACCGCGATCGCGAAGGTGGATATTCAGGACGCCGAGGGTTCGCTCGGGCTGCCGGTGAAGAACGGCAAGTATTTCAAGGAGAACCTCGTCGGCTCGCACTTCAAGAACTATGATTACTACGTGGTCATCTCCCACTTCAAGGGGCACGCGATGGCGGGCTTCGGCGGCGCGCTCAAGAACATCTCCATCGGCATCGCCTCGGCTAAGGGCAAATCGCGCATCCACAGCGGCGGCAAGAGCGACAGCAGCCCGTGGGGCGGCGCGCAGACCGCCTTCCTCGAATCGATGGCGGAGGCGGGCAAGTCCGTCGTTGATTCTTTGGGCGGCAAGATACTCTATATCAACGTGATGAACAGGCTCTCAGTCGACTGCGACTGCGACGGCAGCCCCGCCGAGCCCGACATGCACGATATCGGCATCCTGGCCTCGCTTGACCCCGTGGCGCTCGACAAGGCGTGCGTAGATCTCGTTTACGCCGCGCCGGACGGCAAATCGCTCATCGAGCGTATAGAATCGCGCAACGGCGCTCACGTTCTCGCGCACGGCGAAAAGATCGGCCTCGGCAGCCGGCGGTACGAGCTGGTAAATATCGATAAATAGGCCGCCGGTAAAAGCGCCGGACAGATAAAATAGTGCGGGAGCCGCGCGGCGGCCCCCGCTTTTTATCGCGGCGTTTTTTGCGTAGGCCCGCCGCGCGCTGCGTGGTAAAATAACCGCAAGCATCCGTAAACGTGGAAAAATCAGGGAGCGGGCTTTTTCGCGCGGCGGCCCGCGGCTCTTATATTTTAGGAGGAAAAAGCATGAAAGTTTTGATGATCAACGGCAGCCCCAACGAACATGGCTGCACCTACACGGCGCTGAGCGAGGTCGCCGGCGCGCTTTCCAAGCACGGCATCGCCAGCGAGACGCTGTATCTCGGCAAAAAGCCTGTCGCCGGCTGCATCGCCTGCATGAAGTGCCGGACGTCGGGCCGCTGCGTGTTCGACGATCTGGTGAACGAGATCACCCCCCGGCTCGACGAATTCGGCGCGCTCGTCGTCGGTTCGCCGGTCTACTACGCGGGCCCCTCGGGTCAGCTGTGCGCCTTCCTTGACCGCCTCTTTTTCAGCAGCGGCGGCCGGACGGCGGGCAAGCTCGCCGCTTCGGTGGTCTCCTGCCGCCGCGGCGGGGCCTCGGCCGCCTTCGACCGGCTGAACAAGTATTTTACCATCTGCAATATGAACATTGTCGGCTCGCAGTACTGGAATCAGGTTCACGGCTGTTCCCCCGAAGAGGTGCGCCGCGACGCTGAGGGGCTGCAGACGATGCGCACTCTTGGCGAAAATATGGCCTGGCTGCTCAAGTCGGTCGAGGCGGGGCGGAAGGACGGCGTCGCCGCGCCGGTCCGCGAGGCGTTTGTCGCGACGAATTTTATCCGTTAGGCGGCTTAAACGGACGCCGTTTCAGGAGGGCGCCCCGCCGCGGAGCCGCCCTTTCTGGGCGCGTGAAAAATTTTTTATAAATCTTTTCCTAAAAACTTGACTTAGAGCCAGCTCTAAGTGATACTTTATTTTTGTCAGGTTGCGGGCGCAGACAGCTCCCCGCGCCAAAGACGGGTCCGTTCCCCGCGCGCCTCATGAAGAGGCGGCATCGCGCCGCAGAAGCGGCGTCAGGCCTCCGTCGCACATAGTCTCCGCCACGAACTGATTTTTTATGATTGCCATGAAGGCGGTCTCTCTCCAGAAAGAGGGGGGCCTTTAGGGGCCGGCTATGCAAATAAATATTGGAGGAAATCTATCATGCACATGTCAGACGCTCTCTTATCGCCTTCCGTCGCCTTCGCGATGTGCGCGGCAAGCGGCGCGGCGATCGCCTATTCGGTCGCCAAAATGAAAAAAGAGGAATTGTCGGAGAAAAAACTGCCGATCATGGCCGTCGCGGGAGCCTTCGTCTTCGCGGCTCAGATGATCAACTTCACCATCCCCGCCACCGGCTCCAGCGGCCACATCGGCGGCGGCATCCTGCTCGCGGCGCTGCTCGGCGGCGCGCCGGCGCTGCTGGCGATCTCCGCGGTGCTCGTCATCCAGTGCCTCTTCTTCGCCGACGGCGGGCTGCTCGCGCTGGGCAGCAATATCTTCAATATGGGAGTCATTCCCTGCCTCGCGGTCTATCCGCTGCTCTTTAAACCGCTGATGAAAAGGGGAATCTCCTCGGGGCGGCTTATGTTCGCCTCGGTGCTTGGGGTCGTCGCCGCGCTGCAGGCGGGGGCCTTCGCCGTCGTTTTGGAGACGCTCGTCTCCGGCATTACGGCGCTGCCCTTCTCATCCTTCGTTCTGCTGATGCAGCCGATCCACCTGGCGATCGGCGTCGTCGAGGGGCTTGTCACCGGCGCGGTGCTCTCCTTCGTGTGGCGGATGCGCCCCGAGATACTGGAGAGCGCGGGAAACGGCGCGGACATTCCGGCGGGGCTGCCGACGAAAAGGGTCCTGGCGGCGTTTGCGGCGATGACCCTCGTCACCGGCGCGCTGCTCTCCGGCTTCGCCTCCTCTTACCCCGACGGCCTTGAATGGTCGATAATGAACGTGACGGGCGACTACGAGCTTGAGGCCGCCGGCGCCGCCTTTGAGAGCGCTGCGGGGATACAGGAGAAGACCGCTTTTATGCCCGATTACGACTACGCCGAGCCCTCCGGGAGCGCGCCGGTCTCCGGCACCGCGGCGGCGGGCGTCATCGGTTCGGCGATAACCTTCGCGGCGGCGGCGCTCGCCGGAGCCGCGATCTCCCGCTCAAAGAAAAGCAAAGGCGCGGCGGCCAAGGCGTAGCCGCGCCCATTAACGACGGTACTGACGGATGGCGGACCTGCGTGGAAGCATATATGAAATATATTCTCTCGAGCAGCTGGCGGGAGGCGGTTCCGTCATCCATTCCCTCGACGCGCGGGCCAAGATCGCGGGAACCTTCTTTTACCTTGCCGCCGTCATCTCTTTCAGCGGCCATGAGCTTTCGGGGCTGGCGCCCTTCGTCCTCTATCCCGCCGTGGTTCTTTCGCTGGCGGAGGTCCCCGCCGGCATGATCTTCCGGCGGAGCCTCGCGGCGCTGCCCTTCTGTCTCTTCGCGGGGATATCCTCGGTTTTTTTTGACCGCCGCGTGCTCTTTACTCTCGGCGGCCTCGGCGTTACGGCGGGCTGGATGGCTCTTTTCGCGATCGTCTTCCGCACGCTTCTCTGTGTTTCGGCGGTGCTGGTCCTCGTCGCCGTCACCCCGTTCCGCGAGCTGACGGAGGGGCTGCGCCGCCTGCATCTGCCCGGCGTCTTTATTTCCCTGTTTGAGATGACCTACCGCTACCTGGGAACGCTCGCGGGCGAGGCGCTTTCGATGTACACCGCCTACTCCCTGCGCGGCGGCCTTAAGAAAGGCGTGGAGATGAGGGATATGGGGAGCTTCGCGGGGCAGCTGCTGCTGCGCAGCTTCGACCGCGCCGAGCGCGTCTATCAGGCGATGAAATGCCGCGGCTATCAGGACGCGCCGCCGGCCGCCGCGAAGGGACGCCGCCTTGCCCCGCGCGACGCCGCGTTTCTGCTGCTTATCTGCGGCTCCTCGCTGCTCTTTCGCCTGGTAAATCTGCCGCAGTTCATTGGGAGGCTCTTTTCATGCTTGATATAGAAAAACTTTCCGTGACCTATCCCGACGGCACGCAGGCCGTGACGGAGGTCGGCTTCCGGCTGGCGCGCGGGGAGAGCGCGGCGCTCATCGGCGCGAACGGCGCGGGCAAGACCTCGCTGATCATGGCGCTGGTCGGCGTGCTTCCCTCGACGGGAACGGTCAAAGCGGGGGGCACGCCGCTTTCAAAAAAGAGCCTCGCCGCAATACGCCGGAAGGTCGGCGTCCTCTTCCAGAACCCCGACGACCAGCTCTTTATGGCTTCGATCTACGACGATATCGCCTTCGGTCCGCGCAATATGGGCCTTTCCGAAGAGGAGGTCGCGCGGCGCGTCGAGGAGAGCCTCGCGCTGCTGCATATCGAGCGTCTGCGCGATAAAACGGCGCTCAAAATGTCCGGCGGCGAAAAACGGATGGCGGCGCTTGCGACGGTGCTTTCGATGGCGCCCGATATAATGCTCTTTGACGAGCCGACCGCCTTTCTCGACCCGAAGGCGCGGCGCAACCTGATAAATGTACTGAAAGCCCTGCCGCACACCAAACTTATCGCCACCCACGACCTCGCCTTCGCCGCGGAGGTCTGCGAACGCTCGATCCTGCTCAAAAGCGGCGGGCTCTTCGCGGACGGCCCCACGCAGAGGCTGCTCTATGACGCCGCCCTCATGGAAGACTGCGGCGTCGAGGCGCTGGACGGCGGCAAAAGGAGTAACTTATGATGGAACTCAGCGAATTTTTCCACGAAAACCCGCGGGCCGCGCTCGCCTTCTCGGGCGGCACGGACTCCGCCTACCTGCTCTACGCGGCGCTTAAATACGGCGCGCGGGTGCGTCCCTATTACGTAAAAACGCCTTTCCAGCCGCGCTTTGAGCTGGACGACGCGCTGCGCCTCGCGAAGGAGCTGGGGACCGAACTCACCGTCATCGAGTACGACATCACGGACGACGGGGCGGTCGCCGCGAATCCCCCCGACCGCTGCTACCATTGCAAGAAAAAACTTTTCGGCCTCCTGCTGCGCGAGCGGGCCGCAAGCGACGGTTTTCCCCTTATCATCGACGGCACCAACGCCTCCGACGACGCGGGCGACCGTCCGGGGATGCGCGCGACGGGCGAGCTCGGCGTCCGTTCGCCGCTGCGCGAATGCGGCCTCACCAAAAGCGAGATACGCGCGCGTTCCCAAGAGGCGGGGCTATTCACCTGGAACAAGCCGGCCTATGCCTGCCTCGCGACGCGCATACCCGCGGGACGGCGGATTGACCGCGAACTGCTGGGGCGCGTGGAGGGCGCGGAAGAGGAGCTCTTCGCTCTCGGCTTCACCGACTTTCGCGTGCGCGTGTTCCACGAGGCGGCCCGCGTCCAGCTTCCGCCGGGGCAGATGGCGTCCGCGCTGGAAAAACGCGGAGAGATCTTGGCGAAGCTGAAAAAATATTTTGACATTATCCTTCTTGATATGGAAACGAGGTAAAGGATGGAGAAAAGAGAACTCCGGGAATTGTTGGAACGGCTCTCCGCCGGCGAGGCGAGCGTCGACGAGGCGATGGCGAAGCTGAAGGGCGGCCCTTTTCGCGACCTTGGTTTCGCGAAGCTTGACAGCCACCGCGCGCTGCGTCAGGGTATCGCGGAGGTTATCTACGGCGCGGGAAAGACGCCGCGCCAGATCGCCGATATCGCCGCCGCGATGCTTGAAGACGGGCAGCGCACCGTGCTCATCACGCGCATGAGCCCCGAGGCCGCCGCCGTCGTGGAGAGGGCCGTGCCGCTTTCTTATTACGAGATGGGGCGCGTCGGCATCGCCGGTGAAATGCCGCGGCCGGATGGGCGGGGAAAGGTCGTCGTCGCCACCGGCGGCACCAGCGACATGCCCGTCGCCGAAGAGGCGGCGCTTACGGCGGAGGCGCTGGGAAACGAGGTGACGCGCCTCTACGACGTCGGCGTCGCGGGGCTGCACCGCCTTCTCTCGCACACCGACGATGTGATGAGCGCCAGCGTCATCGTCGCCATCGCGGGAATGGAGGGGGCGCTCGCCTCCGTCATCGGCGGCATGGCCGACTGCCCTGTCGTCGCCGTGCCCACCAGCGTCGGCTACGGGGCCTCCTTCGGCGGCCTCTCCGCGCTGCTTTCCATGCTCAATTCCTGCGCCAGCGGCGTCTCCGTCGTCAACATCGACAACGGCTTTGGCGCGGGCTATCTGGCCAGTATGATAAATCACATAGGAGTGAAATAAACGATGAGAACGCTTTACATTGACTGCGGCATGGGAGCCGCCGGAGACATGCTGACGGCGGCGCTGCTCGAGCTGCACCCGGACCCCGCCGCCTTTCTCGAAAGAATGAACGCGCTGGCGCTGCCGGGCGTGGAAATATCCGCCCTTCCCTGCGTTAAGTGCGGCGTCACCGGCACGCGCGTCGAAGTGCTGGTCGGCGGCGCGGAGGAAGAGAGCGCCGATGCCGAAGGGCCGCACGTGCACGTGCATGCGCATGTCCATGGACATACGCATGAAGAAGAACATAGTCACGGACACACGCACGAACATGAAGAAGAACACGCGAGCCGGCACGCGCACGAACATCACCGCGAAGGGCACAGCCACGCGGGGATGCACGAAATCGGGCACCTCGTTTCGCGCCTCGACCTGCCGGAAAAGGTCCGCGCCGACGTGCTTGCCGTCTACGCGCTTATCGCGGAGGCGGAGGGAAAGGTTCATGGACGGCCCGTCTCCGAGGTCCACTTTCACGAGGTGGGGGCTCTGGACGCCGTCGCCGACATCGCCGGCGTAAGCCTGCTGCTGCACGAAATAGCGCCCGCGCGGATAGTCGCCTCGCCCGTCCACGTCGGCAGCGGCCATGTCCGCTGCGCGCACGGCGTGCTGCCCGTCCCCGCTCCCGCCACGATGGAACTGCTGCGCGGCGTTCCCATCTACGGCGGCGCGGTGCGCGGCGAGCTCTGCACCCCCACGGGGGCGGCGCTGCTTAAACACTTTGTCTCCGAATTCGCGCCGCTGCCGTTGATGAAGGTCTCCCGAATCGGCTACGGCATGGGCAAAAAAGACTTTGCCTGGGCAAACTGCGTGCGCGTGATGCTCGGCGAGGCGGAATAAACGACTCGCCGCCCGGCGGCGGATGCCGAAAAAAATACGCGGCGGCCCGGGAAATATCAAGCCCGGGCCGTTTTCAGTTCGCCGCCTTCCGCAAAAGACGCCGCCGCGGGTGGACGGGACCTTTTTCCGCGCGAAGAGGAAAGAGGAAGGGAGGCCGCGGGGGATTGCGTCATCCCCGCAGCCTCCCTTTTCACGAGAAGGGGCTAATCTACATGAGCAGGTCTGTGAGCAGGCCGGTGACGGCGGCAAAGGCCATCGTGAAGAACAGATAGAGAATGAAGTTTTTCATCCCGAGCACTATTTTGAGCGCGCCGAGGTTCGTCACCTTCGTTGCGGGGCCGGTGATCATGAAGGCCGCCGCCGCGCCGAGGCTCATGCCTCTTTGCAGCCATTCGGAAAGCAGCGGCACGGTGCCGCCGCCGCAGACGTAGAGCGGCACGCCAACGGTCGCCGCCATGACGACGCCGAAGCGGTTGTCCCGGCCGAAAAGCTCCGCGACCGCCGCCGAGGGGATGAGGCGCATAAAGGCCGCCGCGAGTGTGACGCCCGCGAGGAACCAGGGGCCGGTGGCGCGGATGTTGCGCAGGATATTTTTTATAAGACGCGTTGCCATTTTAGGGTCGGTGTCGCGGTCCTCTGGCTCCGTAAAGCCGTCAAAGCGGAAGAAACTCCCGCCGCGGCAGAGATACCGCACGCAGAGCCCGGCCGCCGCGCCGCAGAGGAAGGCGGAGACGGTCCTGACGGCGAGCGCCTCTTTGCCCAGCGCCGCGCTGTAGATCATCAGCTGCGGGTTGAGCAGGATGGAGCTCATCATGAAGGCGGCGAGCCAGTCGTCCTCCATGCCGCTCTTCGCGAGCGAGGCGGCGATCGGTATCGTGCCGTACATACAGAGCGGCGAGGCGACGCCGAGCAGGCTCGCCGGTATCACGCCGAAAGCGCCGAGGCGCGCGCGCCGCATCCCGCCGAGCAGCCCGTGAATCCGTCCCTTCGCAAAGACGGATATCGCCGAGCCGATGACGATGCCGAGCGCCCAAAAAGGGGCGATCTCTTTAAAGAGCGCCGTAAAATGACGGCAGAAATAAACAAGCTCTCGTTCCATTCTTTCACCGGCCCCCCTCTTTTCATATTCTTGGCGCTGACAGAATCTTAATCCATAGAGTTTGCTCTAAGTCAAACGCCTCGCCCCGAAAGCAAGGCCAGCGCCTCAAGCCGTTTAATGGCGGCCTGGGGCGGCGCGGACGCGGGTACGGTATTCCGCGCGTTCGCTCCGGTCCTGAAGGCCGCGCGTCGTTTGTTTTTGCGGGAGTTAGACGGCGAAATTCTGTGCCGCGGCGTTATCCGGCCGCCGCCAACGTTCGACGGCGCTCTCCGTCTCCGGCAGCAGGCGGCTGTCGTAATGTTCAAGCTGATAGTCCGCCTCTTTAAGGCAGCCGCAGAGTTGGTCGATCTTATTCATCAGGTTGCGGCGCGTCTCCAGAAGGATGACCTTCCGCTCCTGGCGTGTCTTTGTGCCGAGCATCGCCAGCTTTACGTAATTGAGTATCGCGTCCAGCGACATGCCGATCTCCTTGAACCTCTGGATGAACATTATCCACTCGATCACTTCGCCGCTGTAGACGCGGAGCCCGCTCTCCGTCCGGGGAACGGGAGGGATGAGTCCGATCCGCTCATAATACCTCAGCGTGTCCGCCGAGAGTCCTGTCCTTTCCGCCGCTTCGCTGATCGTCATTTCTTCTCCACTCCTTTTGCCGTTTTTATCAGACCCGCCCGCCGGCGGCTCTTTGGTCACCTTTGCGCCGCGCCCTCTTTGATTTTCCTGATAAGGTAATCCAGGCAGTCCAGCGACTGCTGCCTTTCGTGGATATCCCCCAGCAGGCGGCACCGCTGCCGTTTCAGTATTCTGACGCGCTCGCCGCCGCTTTCGCCTTCGTCGAAGAGCACGGGATTTTGCTCCAGCACCTCCGCGTCGACCCCCGCTTTGAGCAGGGAGTGGATCATTCCGAGGCGCCGCAGCTCGCCTTCCTGGTAGTCCGGGCTGCCGTCGCCATTCTTTCCGCTCTCCAGCAGGCCGTTTCTTTCGTAGCTCAGAAGCCTTTCCCTGCTTATATGGAAAGACTGGCAGACTTCGTCGATCGTCATCTCAGTCCTCCTGTGGCAATAAAAAATAGTGTAAGCGCCGCGGTCCGGGAAAAACCTTTTCCCTCGCCGAATGCGCCTACACTATAATTTTTTGCCGCCTATATGTCTAATGCTTATGTTTTATGATGGAGCCATGCTTAAAAAGCATTTAAGGTGCTCGATAAACTTGGCCGTCGCGAGGCTGAAAGGCTGGCCGCGTTTCCAGGCCAGCACGGAGGTCGCGGACAGCTCGGGGAAGAGCGGCCGGCAGGCGAGCGCCTCCCGGTCGAGATAGGGACGGCCGCCTTCGACGGTGAGGGCGCGTCCGATGCCCTTCTGGACCATTATCGAGGCGTTGGTGCTCATGTTGCTCGTCATGACGATGCCGCGCTGGTCAAGCGCGGCGCCGAACCAGTTAAAAAGCTCGTTCTGCACATTTCCCCTCATGGGCAGGATCAGGGGGCCGTCCAGAAGATCTTCGCGCCGCACATACTCCCGCCGCGCGAGGGGGTCGTCGGTACGCAGGAGCACCGCCCACCGTTCCTTCACATTCAGGCGGATAAACTCATACTTTTCAATATCTACCGGCTCGAGCAGCAGGCCGATGTCCGTGAGCCCCCTGTCCATGCGCTCCTTCGTGAGGTCGGCGCTGGCGGTGAAGAGCTCGAAGCGCATCAGCGGATATCTGGCGCCCGCCGACTTGATCAGTTCGGCCAGCAGCTGCACCGACGCCAGCTCGCCGGCCCCGATGGTCACGGTGCCGTCTACGAGTTCGTCCTGTTCGAGCAGCTCCCGCTCCGTCTTGTCGATGAGGTCGACGATCTCCTCGGCGCGGCGGCGCAGCAGCAGCCCTTCGTTCGTCAGCATGATTCCGCGCGCGCCGCGGCTGAACAGCTTGACGCCGGTCTCCTCCTCGAGCTGAGCCAGCTGCCGGGAGAGCGTCGGCTGCGTGATGTGCAGAATCTCCGCCGCGCGCGTGATGCTCTCCTCCCTGACCACGGTCAGGAAATAACGCAATACTCTGACCTCCATCGCCGTACCTCCCTCTCTTTACTGTCGTTTTCGTTTCTATTATATCAGGAGGGCTTCCCGCCGCCATGCCGGGCGACGGCGTGAAGTACCGTCCCCCGGGCCGTGTTCAATGTCTTCATTAAAAGCCCCGGCGTGTTTGCCCCGCGGGGCTTATCTTGCCGCTTGACTTGAAGTTTACTCTAAGAGTTAAAATCCGGGCGAAGATTGGCGAAGGCGTATGTTTATACGAAAAATTATTGAAAGGGGACAGACGATAATGAAAAGGATACTCGCGCTTATCTGCATGGCGGTGCTTCTTGCGGTCTCTTCGCGGGCGGAGGCCGCGCCGCGGAGGATCAGGCTGACCTTTGACGGGCAGGAGGCGCTCGTTGAGCTCTATGACAACGCGACGGCGGAGAGCCTCGTAAAGATGCTGCCTCTGACGCTGGATTTTGAAGATTTCGGCGGCGCGGAAAGGATCGCCTATCCGCCGGAGAAGCTTTCGACGGCGGGAATGCCGGCGAGCTACGCGCCTAAGGCCGGCGAAATGACGGTCTACGCGCCGTGGGGTAACATCGCCGTCTTTTACAAAGGCCGCGCCGCCTCAAAGGGCCTCGTGCCGGTGGGACGTTTTGTCTCGGGCGCGGAGCACGCCGCGCTGCTGGGAAAGGGCGTGCGCCTCGAAGCGGCGCCGTAGCGGAAGCGCCGGCGGATAACCGGCATCCGGCAGAGGCCGCCCCTTTCGCGCGCATCGTGGGAGGGGCGGCTGTTTTTTGCTCCGCGCCGGTTAGCGCCGCAGGGCTGTTGCCGTTTTATAGATGATGGACAATGCTTCTTTAATTGTTCTTCAGCTCATTCATAACTATCTGAACACACTCATCATTACTAAAAATTCTGCGATATAAATGAATATCAGCAAACTGTTTTAGAAGCCGGCAAGGCTATAACTGACCATTTTGGCAATCAGGTGGCTTATGTCAATGTGAGGTATGATGTTATTGCCAAATGCGAATGTGGGGCTCAGGGTGAAAAACCGATTAATTTAGGGGTAGTCGCCTCTACAGACCCGGTGACAGTAGATAAGGCTGCCGTAGATATACTATTTGCTCAGAAAGAGCATAAGAACCATGATTTAACTAAACGGAAAGGCACTTTTTTAGGTTTATATCAAATGGAATATATGACCAAATTAGGCCTGGGCAGAGCCATGTATAAATTGGTTAATGTAGATGTGGAATAAAAAAATAGCGGCTAGGTTTAAAACCTGACCGCTGTTTTTTATTGACGCAGAAAGTATTTTATTGTTTAGCATTAAAAACTTCATTAGCAATACGCAGACAGTTTAAGGTGCGTGGAAAGCCAATATAAGGATTCATAGTTGTGATTACACCGATGACTTCTTCCTTGGTAGCCCCAGAAGCTAGAGTTCCTGCTACATGGCTCTTGTATTGCGCATCTCCGGTGCCTAGTGTTCCAATAGCTGCCATAGTTAGCATCTCTCTGGTTTTATAGTCTAGGGTGCCTCTGGTATAAGTATCTCCAAAGCAAAAAGCTGCCAAATCATCCATTAAATGTTTTTGATAATCAGGGGTATTGTTACGCATGGTATTAATGCGTTCGCCATATTTATCTAGTTGAAATTGCAAGCCTTTAGCAAAACGGTCTTCATCAGTGGTGGTTCCCTGTTTAGGCAGTGGTAATTTAATACCAGCTTTTTTAAAAGCGTTATTTGTTATCTCTAAGGCTTCGAACGTTTTAGGAAAGCCAATGTATGGTGCTATATGATATAAAGCTTCTCTCACTTCTAGTGGCTTTACACCTGTGTTTAAAGCACCTGTTACTGCTTCTCCCAGCATTTTATGATTGCGGCCTGTTGCCAAAACAACAATGGTGACTAATTGCCTTTCTGTATTGGTGATTTTTGTTTGCTTGGCAATGTCGCCAAAAACGTATTTTTTCATCGTAGCTGCCAGTTCAGGGTCGTTTTTAGCTTCTGGCATTTCTTTTGTGCCATGCATTTTTACATATTCACTGTTTGCAACTTTGGCTCTATCATACCCATCTAAAGTACTGGCTGCTTGCACACCGGCGCACATTCCTAACATAGTACCGGTAGCAATCAACCCCATTAATACAGCTGTTTTTAAAATTCTCATGTAAATTCCTCCCTAATTTTGCTGTATCATTTTAACGTTTTAAAAACTTGCTCATCCACCGGTTCTAACCAAATATTTTTATATTTAGCAGGGCCTGAAACTGCCACATGCTGAAAGGTCTGACCGTTAGCAGCGCCATGCCAATGTTTTATACCATCAGGAATAGTGACCGTTTCCCCAAGTTTTAGTACTTTAGGTTCCTGTCCCCAAATCTGGTAATAACCTTTGCCTGCTACAGGCATTAAAATTTGACATGTTCCTTCGTGAATATGCCAATAAGTATGTGCTCCATTTACGAAGGTAACATTAGCAATGTTGATACCGTTTTGACCACCTAATCTGGCTACATAGCTTTCACCGGTAAAATTGTTTTTATTTCTTTCGTTGTAAGTGCCTATAGGGAAAACTGTGCCTTTGCCCTTACTTAGGGTTGCCAAAATTTTCTTCTCGCTTGTTAGTTTTGGCGTTTCTGCGGCTATGCCAATCTGCACAAAGCTTGAAATTAACACCATACTTAATATTGCAGTTACTTTCCAGCACTTGTTCATTGTTCTTCACACTCCTTCTAATTCAGACAAAATTTATACTGGTTAACGTTTTTTCTGATTACAAAGATATTGTAATTTACGGTAGTAACTACCGGTCAAGTCTTTTTTCGAAGAACATCTTAAATTCATTCGTTATATTTTTTTATTAGATTACTGGTATATTTTTTTTCACCCGAAATAAAGCTATTATATAAATCTTTTTTCCATGCAATATATTTAACACTATCCCTAAGTTGCTTTATTTCTTTTTTTAGCCTGGCTTCTTTTTCTATCAAAAACGCCTTCCTTTGCGGAATGCTTTGGGGGCCTTCAAGACACATGGCTAAATAAGCTTTCATTTCTTCAATACTTAAATGACAATTTTTCAAACACGTTAAATCTTTAATCCAAGCCAAATCATGCTCGTCAAAAATACGGCGATTATTTTTATCTCTTTTTACGTTGGGTACAAGTCCTTCATTGCAATAATATTTTAGAGTTTCATAGCTAAGATTGGCTTCCTGGCACACTTCTTTCATGGTATACATAATACTTTTCATCCTTTCAAAAAAAAGCTTGACCGGTAGTTACTACCGTATGTTATATTGTCATTGTATTACGGAAAAGGTATCAAAAACAAGTGGAAAATATTATGATCAAATGAGAGGAGTAAACAAAATGAAATTAAACAAAAAAGTTTTGGCAATGAGTATGGCTATGTTCACTATGGGGTGTGTAGCAACTGGTATGGCAGCTGAAAGGCCAAGTAAGAACCCCTTTGGGTTAGTCTACAGAGGGGCAATTACTAAAAATGAATCTGGCAAAGTAAATATCCACCCGGTACATTATAATCTGCACGGAGTTAAAGTGGCTGCCAATGTTTATACACCGGCTAATTTTGACGCCAACAAAAAATATGCAGCCATTGTCGTGGCCCATCCTAACGGTGGTGTCAAGGAACAGGTAGCAGGCAAGTATGCACAAAATTTAGCAGAACTGGGTTATGTTACTATAACTGCTGATGCTTCTTATCAGGGGGCAAGCGGTGGTACACCACGCCATAAGGATGTACCCTATTTCCGTACCGAAGATATCCATGGTATGGCAGATTATATCAGCAAATACACCGGCGTTGATGCTGACCGCTTAGGCGTGCTTGGAATTTGCGGTGGCGGTGGCTACACCTTAAATGCTGCTAAAACGGATAAGCGTTTTAAAGCAGTAGCTACTCTTAGTATGTTCAATACAGGTCGCGTTAGACGTAATGGCTATATTGATTCTCAACTGGATTCTGTGCAAAGTCGCTTAAAAGCAGCCTCAGATGCTAGAGCTGAATTTGTAAAAACCGGCAGGGTACCTGTGTCAGGAACGTTGGATTTTGATGCTTTAACAGATGAATCCATCGCTAAAATTACTAACGATTTATATCGTGAGGGTATGGAATACTATGGCATAACTCATAGACATCCCAACTCTACTTTTACTTATACCACAGAAAGCTTAACTGAACTTATGGCTTGGGACGCTACTAATCAAATAGAATTAATTGACGCGCCCTTGCTTATGATGGCAGGTAGCAAGGCTGATTCTCTATATATGACAGAAGATGCTTTTAAAAAGGCTACAGGTACTAAGGACAAGGAATTATTCATAATTCCGGGTGCTACCCATATTCAAACATACTTTGTACCTGAATATGTAGAGCAGGCAACGAATAAGCTCAAGGAATTTTATGGCAAGCACCTCTAGTTATATACAGGTTATGGGATAAGGCAAACTTATCCTATAAACTTTGTTTTAAAACGGATAGTTGCTTAAAAGGTAGCTAAAATATAGAAAAGTTTTAGGAGAAAGTGATTATGTTGAAAAAATTAATGGCAATCTTGATGATGACGATGTGCTTATTAGGTTTAAGCGGTTTTGGCAGTAGCAACGAGCCTGCCAAAACAGCGACCTTGTCTACTAAAGCTGAGGCTGCAACTTTAAGCAGTAAAAAAATATTAATAGCATATTTTTCGTTACCTGAAACAGCTGATGCTAAAAATAGTGGGTTAATGATTAACGGTAAGCTGATGGGCAACACTGAATATGTGGCTAATTTAATCCATGCTAAGGTGGGCGGTGATATGTTTAGAATAGTGCCTACTAAAAATTATGAAGTGAATAACCACGCAGTTTTAACTGCCGATGCTAAAAAGGAACAAACCAGCGGTGCCAGACCTACCATTAAGGACAAAGTTGCTAATATGGAGCAATATGATGTGATTTTTCTGGGCTACCCAAACTGGTGGGGCGATATGCCTATGGTTATGTACACTTTTTTAGAACAGTATAAATTAGATGGTAAAACTATTATTCCTTTTAACACCCACGGTGGCAGTGGTCTTTCAGGCACTGTTGAAACTATAGCTAAATTACAAACTAAAGCTAATGTTGAAAAGAACGCATTTACTATCTATCGCAGTGATATTAGTAATGCACCTGAAGAAGTAAATAGCTGGCTAAGTGAAATTAAACTTTAATACAAAAATGTCTGTGGAGTTAAGTGAACGTAGCGTGCAAAATAGCGACTAGGCACCAAAGCCTAGCCGCTATTTTTTATTTATTCCGCATCTACATTAGTTAATTTAAATTATAGACCAAGTCAGGTTTACAAAATCTATGGTTTTAAAACTTTAAGCCTTTTAACCACTGGTCTACCTCTGTAGCGTCAATACTGCCTCGTATGGAAAGTTCATGTTCTGCGACAATTCCAGTTGAATTTTTTCCCATTCGTTGTCCGCATTAAAATCTTCATTATTCTCGAGTCCGCTTAAATCGTACATTACCACTTCACACAAAAGCGGAAATGCAGTTTTTTTCTTATCTTCCTCAAGTAAAAACTGATAGATAGAATACCGGGCATTTCTGTACAATCCCAGATTTCCATTCTTGAAATGTTTCGTAGACTGACTATTAAGTTCTCTCCATATGATATCTCTGTATCTTAAATGTGAAGGGTTATTGTGTCACAACATATAATTCATATTCCATATGCTAAGGTAATGATGCCTATGCAGATATGAAACATACCGGCTTTTGTGTTGGATGCTTTCCGTACTTTCGCTCTCCATTCGGAGTTGCCGATGTTTCAACAAAATCATGGAACATGGCGCCGCCATTATTAAATGTTCCAGTTCTTGTCTTATAGGTAAAGTAAACCCATACTTCTGTAGAATTTACAAAGTGCAAATTTATACTTCTTGGCATAGGGTTCGTTTTATGCCATATTCCTGTAGTCTTATAATAGAACCCATGTTTTTCTGCAAGCCTTATGGATAGTCTCTACTTTTATGATTGCCATAAAGACGATCATCGTGCTGACTTTTTTTATTACTCTTGCCGATGACTTGAAAAAATCGTCCATTGATTTTTCCAAATCATCAAATTCCATATCATCCCATCCTGCGGAGCCAAAGAAGTTGTTACTCATTTTGCTCAAGTTGGTATCTCGATTTTTCATGAAATTACCGAGGTTGTATGGAGGGTAAGTAACAATTAGGTCAATTGACTTATCTGCTACTTTTTTCATCGCAACGATACAATCATCGTTATATAGTTTTATTTCCGGCATCGTGAAATCCTTCCTTCCTGTGTGTGGTATCGATGTTTATTCCGCACTTTTCCCGCTGGCTACCCACGCATCTAGTTCGGAGCGTTTGAACTTCCATAGCTTTCCCACACGGTGTGCCGGAATATTTTTCCTCATTTCCGCGGCCTCATAGGCAACGGCCTCCGCCCGTTCTCCCGCTTCGCCGATCTCCTCCCGCCATGCCTTGCAGGCGATAAAAGCGGGCGCCGTAAAGAGAAGCGGCACCGTGATGAAAAACGCCGCGAGCGATGAAATAACCGTACTTGCCCTCATTTTGTCCAGACCTCTTCTTTCTGCCGCGCGCTTCCGCTCCGAGCGGCGGTAAAATATCCCCGGCGCGCTTTAATTTGTGTCAAATCACGCTGACTTTTCTTGATGCCCGGCGCTCGCCGTTCGTGCGCGATATCTATCGGAGGCGCCGCCGCGCGCGTCCCCGCGCCCATGCTGCCGGGCGGCGACGTCTTTGGCGTTTTTACGGCGTTTTCCCGAAGCGTACCTCTTCGAGCTTGCTCTAAGTCAAACCATGTTCCGTCCAAAATTTCCGCGAGGAATTTTTGAGAATTACTTGACTTAGAGGCGGCTCTAAAGGGTAATCTGTCATTACGGCGCTGAAAGACCGCGCGGCACAAGCTTCCGGAAGGAAAGGACGGCCCGCGGCAAATACACGCTCCATAGAGAGGGGGTGGTGGCGGACTAGGGATGTCAAATAACGGACCGTCAGAAGATGACGCACAACTTCCTCCCAGGGAACCGTCTTGGCGAAATGCTTCCGCTTCGGCGGCGCCGTTTTTCCAAAAAGATCGGGGCAACTAACTAATAACCTGCTGACTGTACGAAGGGAAGCATTTCCAAAAGACGGATATCTGCCGGAGGACTAAAAATACGACCTGCTTGAAGCGGGCTTTGGACGTTGTCCTCTTGAAACAAGAGGCGATAGAGACAGCGGCCGCGAGAGCCGGTGAAGAATTATATATACCGGCCGGCGCGCCGCGTCATTATGGGCAAAGCGGCCTCATCCGGCGTGCCAAGAGGCAAGGGAGACGGGCGGGTAAAGCCTTTTTTCATTCTTGGATAAACGAAAAAGCCTCCGCTTATATACAGAGCCCCGCGAGCGCGCGCCCCGCGGCGACGGAGAGGAGGCAGCAGAGGACGCTGAGAATGGCGTAAAGCACGGCGGGAACGATCTTTCCCTGGGATATCAGGCTGAACGTCTCCAGCGAAAAGGTTGAAAACGTTGTAAAGCCGCCGCAAAAACCGGCCTGCAGCATCAAGATCAGCGAATGCCGCGCGAGGCCGTAGCGCTCCGAGATCAGGCTCAGCGCGCCGATCACGAACGAGCCGAAGATATTTATCGCAAGCGTCGCCGCCGGAATAACGCCCGGGGCCGAAACCGCCCGCCCGAGCAGATAGCGCAGCGACGCGCCGAAAAAACCGCCCAACCCCACAAAAATAATTCCTTCCATGAACAGACGTCCCTCCCGCGGGCAGATATTTCCGGCAAAATAAGAGACCCCCGCCGTCCGGGCAGGAGTCGTTACCGCAAAAAGAGCTTCTGGCGAACTCCGTCGCCTTCATCGCGTGTAATTATATCATCATCTTGGCGGCGGGAGGCCGTTTACCTATCCAGCTCTCAGGCGGCGGGAGGCCGTTTACCTATCCAGCTCTCAGGCGGCGCGGGACGTGGCCTGAGAGATGCTTGTATATAATCAACTTTCATGTTATCTTTTAAAAGAAGTCCATTTGAATATATTATGGCCCTGCGGCTGGGGGATGTAAAATATTTCTGTGGATCGTTTGCCGTATACCTGACTGGAGAAAAGGAGACGTTGCGGATATGGCTCCTCTTGGTTTGCATGGTGCTGCCGTTAGGCTGATATGAGCACTGCAAATTTTAATATCTTCGATTTACTTGACGAACTGTCGGAACTGGTTTATATCTCTGATATAAATACATATGAAATGGTTTTCATCAATGAGTCGGCGAAGGCGCTCTTCGGCGTCGGCCCTGACGTCAAAGGATGCAAATGTTATAAGGTGCTGCAGGGAAGGGACTCCCCGTGCAGCTTCTGCACGAATTCCAGACTTTCTCACGAAAAGTTTTATACCTGGGAAATATACAACCAAAAGATCGCGCGTCACTACCTGCTCAAAGACAAGCTCGTCTTTTGGGGCGGCCGCGAGGCGCGCATCGAAATAGCCTTCGACATGACCGAGAAAGAGAATCAGCGGGATATGCTGGAAAACGCTCTCGACGCCGAGGTCGCGGTGGTAAACTGCGTTAAACTTCTCAACGAGGCCAAAAACTACGACGAAGCGATGGCTAAAACGCTTGAAAACATCGGTACCTTTATGAGGGCGGAAAGGGCCTATATTTTTGAGATCAAAAACGGGCTGATGAACAATACCTTTGAGTGGTGCGCCCCGGGAGTCTCCCCGCAGATCGACAGCCTGCAAAAATTGCCCGCAGAGCTTATCGCTCCCTGGATGGAGAGCTTCAACGCGGGTCAGTGCTCCCTTATCAAAGATGTCAATGCGCTGCGGCAGGACCGCTATGACGAAGGCGAGATCCTCCGCAGACAGAACATCCATAGCCTGGCCGCCGCGCCGATTATGATCGGCGGCGTCCTCGCGGGGTATCTCGGCGTGGATAATCCGCCGGCGGAGCGCATACATCATATCTCGCCGCCGCTCATGACCCTCGCCAACTTCATCGCTGGCAGCATGCAGCGCCGCGATTACCAGCAAAGGCTTGAGGCGCTCAGCTACAGCGACATGCTGACGGGGCTCCATAACCGCAACGCCTTCATCAAAGATGTGGAACGGCTCGCTAAAGGCGGTTTTGCATCGCTGGGGGTCGCCTATATCGACGTCAACGGCCTTAAAATATGCAACGACCGCCATGGGCACGCGGCGGGGGATATGATGCTCGTAAGGACAGCCCGGGCGGTGGAATCTGTATTTCGTGAGGAGGAAAGCGGCCTCTACCGGATTGGCGGCGACGAATTCGTCGTACTGGCCCCGAACTCGGACGAAGAGCGTTTCCGCGGTATGGTCGCCGAACTTAAAAAGCTGGCTGTTCATAACGATGACGGCAGGCAGAGCTTTTCACTGGGCTGGCGCTGGGCCGCGGGTGGCTGCGATATCCAGCGCCTGCTCACGGAGGCCGACGAGCAGATGTACCTCGATAAAAAATACTTTTACCGCGACAACGCCGCCTCAAAACGCTACCGCGTATATAACGATGAGATACTTGATTTGGGAAGCCCCAACGTCCTGCGGCGCAGGCTTGACGAAGACCGTTTTATCGTCTACTTCCAGCCGAAAGTCTCGGCGTCCGACCACCGGCCCATCGGGGCGGAGGCGTTGGTGCGTTACGTCTCCGCGGACGGTTCCCTGATCCCGCCGGACCAGTTCATCTCTTTGCTTGAAGGCAGCCGGCTGATCGGGATGCTCGACTTCTGGGTCTTCGGCCTTGTCTGCGGCAAGATTCGCCGGTGGCTTGACCAGGGCAAAAAAGTCCTGCCCGTTTCCGTCAATTTCTCCCGCGCGACGATCGCGGACAAGACCTTTGTCGAACGGCTGGAAGAGGTCTGGCGTCAGGAGAGCGTTCCCAAAAAATTTGTCGAAATAGAAGTTACCGAGACCGTGGACGTCGAAGACGAAAAACGTTTCTTCGCGATCGTGAAAAAAGTGAAAGAGGCGGGCTTCCGTATCTCGATAGACGATTTCGGGGCGCGTTACGCGAACCTTTCGCTCCTAGCCTCGTCGTGCTTTGACGTTCTGAAAATAGACCGCAGCCTCGTGAGGAATCTGCCCGGCAACCCCGCGGCGGCGGCCGTGCTGAAAGCCATCGCGGGTATCTGCCGTAAAATGAAAATTTGCGTCATCGCGGAGGGGGTGGAGGACGACCGGCAGCTTGACGCCCTCCTGGAGATCGGTTGCGACGGCTTGCAGGGATACCGTTTCAGCCGCCCGATGCCGCTTGAAGAATATCAGGCAAAATATCTCGGCGCAGAGACCGTCTCTGGAAAATGATCCCCGCTCCGCCATTAAGCGTTCCCCGCCGGCCGTCCGGCCTGGCGAGCTATTTCTGCCGGCCCCGCGGGGACGTCACGCCTGTTCCGGCCGCTGTCTTTTTTTGAAAAACATCAGCAGCGCCCCGAGCAGCAGCATAAAGGCCGGAAAAAGAATCGCGCCGTCGTCATATATATAGGTGAGCCTGGAGCCGATGACGACGGAAAGGGTAAAGATTATCACCGTGATGAGATATTCAAAGCTGCGCGACACCTTTTCCATATCCTGATCCTCGTGATAATCCATCACATATTCGACCGCCCCGCGCAGATTCATCATCGCGAGCGTCGACGTGAAGGGCACGCCGTTCATGGAGCGGAAGGCGTCGAACTGCATCGCGCAGGCGAACGAGACCATCGCGTTTGCGGCGTTATCGCCGTAGTGCGGCATGAAAGAGATCAGTACCAGCACCAGCGCCTCGGCGGCGACGACGATCTGCCGCCAGTCGAGGTGTTTCAGAGCGCCGCAGCGTATCCTGATCCGCTCCGTGATCACCGTCCCCAGCAAAAAGGCCGTCACGGGAACGAGATAGCTGATCGAGGCCGCCAGCTTGCCCTGCGCGAGATTCACTCCCAGCAGGATGAGGTTTCCCGTCTGCGTATTCGCGAAGACGTTGCCGCGCCCGATGAACGTATACCCGTCGAGAAAGCCGCCCGCCGCCGCGAGGATCACCGCGAGCAGGAAAGATTCCGAGGGGGTTGCGAGGTCCAGTAATTTTATCTTTGGCAGCTTTTTCATCCGATGTCCACCCTCCCGCGCCCGGCTGCCGCCGGGCGTCTTGCTATCCTATCCTCCCGGCTCGGGAGGCGCATCGACGAACTTACAGACAGCCGGCTAAGTAGGAGATCTGAAAAGCCGGCCGCGGGGGAGCGGTCTGTCCGCCGGCGTTTTTTCGTAAAACCGATATTGTGCTATCCTATTTGCAGGCAGGTTTAGTATGGGAGGGTGGCGCGATGCTGCGGGAAGTTGTCTCTGAGGCTCTTGCGGGAGAAATGCCGGTAGAGGATATCGTCTTTGAGAACGAAGAGGTCTTGGGACTCGACCTTTCGGGGCTCCGCTTTGACGGCGTGCGCTTTGTAAAGTGCCGCTTTATCCGCTGCGAATTCAACGCGGCGCGCTTCAACGCCGTCTGCTTTGAAGACTCCGACGTCTCAAATTGTCTCTTCAAGGACAGCCTCTGGCGCCGTTCCTCATTCCGGGACTCAAAGGCCGTGGGAAGCGTGTTCACGCGCGCCCTCTTCAAAGAGGTGGCGATCTCGGGATGTAATTTTCAATACGCCAACTTCGGAGAGATGATATGGGACGGCTGCGGGGTAGAGGCCTCCACGCTCCGCGAGGCGGTCGTCTCCGGCGTCAAATTCCGGCGCGCCCGGTTCCGTGATACGGACCTCTCCGCCGCCGACTTCTTCAAAAGCCCTCTCAAAGGGATAGACCTCTCGGATTGTCTGATCGACGGTATCACCCTTTCCGACAGCCTCGCCGAGCTGCGCGGCGCGAAGGTGAACGCGATGCAGGCGGCGGCGCTGGCGAAGCTGCTCGGCCTTATCGTCGTCTGACAAGAAACTCCCGCTCCGTCGCCTTGTCTTTTGCGCGTGCGGCGGGCGCTTCGCGCGCCCGCTGTCGTTTTATCGGCGAACCGAGTTTTCCCGCGCTTCGGAGGCCGGCGGCTTTGATATCCTTGCCTTATATCGCCTTTACCATGCCGCCGTCCACGAGCACGGTCTGGCCGGTGATGAAGGTGTTGGACGGTGCGCAGAGGAAGGCGGCCAGTTTGCCGTACTCTTCGGGCTTTCCGTAGCGTCCGATAAGTCCCAGTTCCATTCGTCTATTCCTCCCTGAGCTGTCTTTTATTTTTTTAGTTTCAGGTCCACTACCGGGTTCACGAGCGGCGCGAAGGAGAAGCCGCCGGGGCCGGTGATGCGGCATTCGGCGGTGTCGCCGTCCTGGATATGTACAGCGCGCGGCGTGCCGGTCGAGAGAATGTCGCCGGGCAGCCAGCCCTGCATGTGAGAGATGAGGGCGACGAGCCTCGCGGGGCTGAAGGTCATGTTCGCCACGCTGTTTTTCGCGTGGACAGAGCCGTTATGGACGGTCGCCACCTCGAGCGCGGAGACGTCCGGTATTTCGTCGGGGGTCACGAGCTGCGGGCCGAAGCTGAAAAAGGTGTCAAACCCCTTGACGATCGTAAGATAGCGCGGGTTGAGGCGCAGTATCGACTCCTCCGTCATGTCGAGTATCGTCGTGTAGCCCGCGACATATTCCTGCCAGTCCTTTTCTGCGATGAATTTGCATTTTTTGCCGATGATGACGCCGAGCTCCGCCTCCGCCGTCGTCTTCTGCGCCTCCGGCAGCGCGGGGATGCGGATTTCGTCCCCCGGGCCGACGATGCAGGAGGCCGGTTTATAGAAGCTTCCAGGGAATACGGCGGGCGTCTTTTCCCCGAGGTCGCCCGCGTGGTCCTTATAGTTGAGGCCGATGCCGAAGATGCGCGGCGGGTTGCGGTAGAGCGGGCCGTAGATTACATCGCCGTAGGGGATCGCCTCTTTTTCCGCGAGCGCCTCCGCCTCGGTCTTGCCGCCCTTGTTGTACCACTCGGTCAGCGGTTCGAGCTGTTCTTTTTCGATAAGCGCGAATATCTCGCCCTCCGGTTCAAAGCCGGCCCGCGCGCCGAGCGCCGTCAGAGGAAGGATGCCGCTCTTTGTTACAAGCCCTGCCCTCTCTGTGTTCCATTTACGAAATGTTGCAAGTCTCATTTATAATTCCTCCTGTCTTTCTTTTTTATTTTCCCGAGAGTTCGACGAACGCCTTTTTCATCCTGTCGCAGCCCTCGGCGATATTTTCAAGGCTGTTTGCGAAACTCATGCGCAGATACCCCTCGCCGTTCCTGCCGAAGACGTTTCCGGGCACCAGCGCGATCTTTGCCTCCTCGAGCAGGTATTCGGCAACCTTGGCGCAAGGGCGTCCCAACCCCTTCACGTTGATGAAAATGTAGAAGGCTCCCTTCGGCGCGATGCAGCTTGCGCCCTCCATCTTATTTATCGCTTCGACGGCGTAGTCGCGGCGGCGCTCAAATTCCCTGACCATCAGCTCGACCTCGTCCCCCTCGTCGCGCAGAGCCGTGATGGCGGCGCGCTGCACGAATGATGGAGCGCAGGTGGTGTTGTGCTGGTGTATTTTATTCATGGCAATGATGAGATCCTTGGGAGCCGCAGCGTAGCCGAGACGCCAGCCCGTCATCGAGTAGGCCTTGGACAAACCGTTGAATGTTACCGTGCGGTCCGCCATGCCGGGCAGAGAGGCGATGCTTGTCTGACGCTTTCCGTCGTAAACGAGACGCTCGTAAATTTCATCCGATACCACGAGCAGATCGTGAGCCTTCGCAAGTTCCGCGATGCCCTCAAGCGTGCCGCGCGAGAGGACGCCTCCCGTGGGGTTGCATGGCGTGAGCAGCACTATAGCCT
>JAEXGR010000005.1 GCA_023450745.1 Synergistota bacterium | reverse complement strand
GCGGTGTAATTGTGGCATTCCAGAGTGCCACCTCTGACTCATCCGCGTTGATACCGGAACGGGACTCATGGAGAAGGCGCGAGGCCGCTTCATTTGCCACACCGGCATCATAAAAAGCTTTTTCCATCGTACAGGTATTGCGGTTTTTGCATCTTGAACAGACATATGGAGGTTTATCCAGCTTCAAACACCGCTCCTGCTCATAATCACGGCAGTGTTCACTGCACCTTGCACAATGTCTGCAATATTTTTTGCGGCACTGGGGAGCTTCACACAAATCCGTCTTTTTGCACGTAAACCTGTTCCTACAATCATTGAAACAGGAGCCCATGCCACCCGACTTCCTGAAAGAACGGTACTTTTTCACCTCGTTCGCAACCGACGTCGGGTGCTTCCCTAAAGCTTCGGCGATCTTAGCAAACGAATCGCCCCTTTCAAGCCCAGTTTGCAGGACATGTTTGTCATTACCATCAAAATGTGTGAATACAGTCATAATAACCGTCTCCTTTCCAGAACGGCCGGACGAAACGGTTATATATTACTCTATAGACTGGAAACTCTGGCTGAACTAAACGCGAGAAGAGCCTCTAATGTACAAAAGGGTCATTTGCTGAACTAAGCGCGAGTTTGAATATTTCCGACTCGCGATTACTTTGGCAATTAACAAAAAGTCTTTAGGCTGGTTTTTAATACGCGAAACATATTGACAATAGTTTTATATAGTATTATATTATATAAAACAAAGGTGGTGTGAAAGGTGAAGCATCAGGGTGGGTTTTTAATTTCTCAGATTAAACATGTCAATGGCAGAATGGTGGAACAAATCTTGGCAAAGAACAACGTCACCGCGTTTAACGGGCCGCAGGGCCGAATTTTAACTGTCCTTTGGGAAAAGGATCATATTCCCATTCAGGAGATATCTGTGAAGACTGGTCTTGCCAAGGCCACTTTAACTAAAATGTTGGATACGATGGAACAAAAAGGGCTGCTTAACAGGCAATTTGACAACGAAGACCGCAGGAAGGTACTGATTTGTCTGACTGAAGAGGCAAGTGAGCTGCGAAAACAATATAGCCAGGTATCCGAGCAGATGAGTGAAATTTTTTACGCTGGGTTTGCTGAAGAAGAAATCGTGTTATTTGAAAAAACCTTAAAACGTATTTTAAATAATTTAGAAGAAAATTGCAGAAAGTAGAGGAGAGCCAACCATGGAATTTTATGAGGTCTTGGAAAAAAGAAGAACGGTGCGGGATTTTTCTAAAAAGGAGGTCGATGACGAAATTCTGCTAAGAATATTAGGAGCGGCATTTAAGGCTCCCACGAACGACCATCTGCACCAAATGGAATTTGTGGTAGTAAGGGGACGGGAAGATATTGCGAAGATTATTGCTCCTGTTGCCGCCAATACTTTAGCGGTGCAGAAAGCAGGACTTGATGCCGGCGCCAGCACGATGGATAAAGATGAACACGCTATGTTTACCGACGCCCTGCCTAAACAACAGAAAATGCTCGTGGAAAGCAATTGTTTGGTACTGCCTTTCTTTAGACAAAAGGGTTGTCCTTTGTGTCAGCCCGCTGATCAAAGTTCGCTGAATTATTTTGCCTCCGCCTGGGCGTCGATGGAAAATATTTTTTTAGCGGCGACTGCCGAAGGCTTGACATGCGCGTTCCGCATTCCTATTGTCAATGAAAGTAAGCACGTGAAAGAAGCTGTCGGAGCGCCTGAGGATTATGAATTGACCTGTTTCTTGGCCATTGGCTATGGAGCGGAAAAGGCGCCTGCTTTCAAACAGAAGAATATCAATGTTGCTGAACGTATTCACAGGAATATTTGGTAACAATGAACGCTTTGTCGCCGCAATGGGGAGGACGATGATTGTCAGCGCGGGCGGCGGTTTGATCGGTTAGGTTGTCCCCACCCTGCCGGGGGAAAATATCGCTCGCCGAAAGCGTGTTTTGAGCCCATCCCTAAAATTGTGAAACCTCCAAAAGTGGTGTACAACGCAGAGCATAAACCCGGAGTTTTACACAATTTGCGGGACGGGCCCATGTTTGCAGGCATATCAATAAAAAAATCGCCTTTTGCGAGTATCCTTTGCTGTGAATTTTGGCGAGCGTTTTCGCCGTTGTCTTTGGTGGTTTTCCCTGATGTTTTAGCTGTTATCACGGAGACTGCGTATTTCATTTTTATTTGGCATGTTATAATAAAAGTTAATAAAATGCCCTTACGCGAGGAGTAGATGTGCCTGTGGAAAACGAAAACAAGACACCGGGAATACAGAGCGAAGCGCAAAATACGGAAGATAATAAAAAGTATATCGTATATGTGATCATTGCGTTTATAGTTGTCGCCGCGGCCGGGGGCTGGTGGTATTTTAAGAATGAAGAAAAAAAGAAGGCGGCGGCCGCGGCCGCCGCGATAGTGCCACCTCCCGTCGTTTCGGAGATGACGGTCAGGCGCTCAGACGCGCCGGTCACGATGGAGTATACGGGGCAGACGGCGGGTTTCAGGCAGGCTGAGCTGCGGGCCCAGGTCGGCGGCATTATAAAGAAAAAATCATATAAAGAAGGAATGCCGGTAAAGGCCGGACAGGTGATGTTCGTCATCGATCAGGCGCCCTACCGCGCCGCGGTGAACCGGAACTACGCCTCTCTGAAGCAGAGCGAAGTGCAGATGAACCTGATGAAGACCGACTATGAAAGGGCTTCGGCGCTGTACAAGAAAAACGCCGTTAGCAAGGCGGAGTACGATACGGCGGAGTCGAACTTTCAGGCCTCAAAGTCGGCGGTAGACGCGGCCCGCGCCGCGCTGCGCCAGTCTCAGATAGACCTCGAATGGACGACCGTCAGGGCCCCGATCTCCGGCTTGAGCGGCAAGGAACAGTACTCTGTCGGCAATCTCATCGAAACGGGCGGACTGCTGACGACGATCGTGCAGTCTGATAAGGTCTACGTAGATTTTGCGATTCCCGCCGATACTTACCGCAAGAACTCTCAGCTCATTGAGCGGGGGATTCTCAAAGTAAAGGCTGGCGGCCCCCATGTCGAGCTGGCTCTCGGCGACGGCACGAAGGTCGACAAAGAGGGAAAGATCGACTTCCAGAACCAGTTTGTAACGCCGCAGACCGCTTCGATCAACGCCCGCGCCGTCTTTGACAATAGAGGCAACGCCCTCTATTCCGGCCAGTTCGTTCGCGTTTATGTGAAGGGGTATTATGTTCCCAATATAATTCAGGTGCCGCTCAAAGCCGTCGTACAGGCCGGCGATCAATCTTTCGTTTATAGGCTTAACGGCGAAAACGTTCCCGAAAAGGCTGAAATAACGATACTCAGAACGATAGACAATACCTGCCTCGTCGGAGAAGGGCTCAGCGAAGGGGAGAGAATAGTGCTTGACGGGGTCGCCAAGGTGCAGCCCGGTGAGAAGGTCGCTATAGAGGGAGCAAAATAAATGTTTTCCATAATGTTTATAAAACGGCCCATTCTGGCGACCGTTTGCTCGATAGTCATTGTCATCGCGGGAATCGTCTCGATATACACGCTTCCCGTCGCGCAGTTCCCGGAGCTGGTGCCGCCGCAGGTCACCGTCAGCGCGCAGTACCCCGGCGCGACGCCGGAGGTCATCGCGCAGGTTGTCGCCGCGCCTCTGGAAACGCAGATAAACGGCGTCGACGACATGATCTATATGAACTCCGTCAGCAACGGACAGGGCAACATGACGCTGACCGTCACCTTCGAGCTCGGCACCGACCCGGACCAGGCGACGATCAACGTCAATAACCGCGTCCAGATGGCGACGCCCTCGATACCGGCGGAGGTACGCCAGTACGGTATCATCGTGCAGAAGTCATCGCCCAATATTCTGCTCATCTTTTCACTGTTTTCCCCGCAGGGCATATACGACACTACCTATATAAGCAACTATGCGCTGCTCAACGTCGTCGACAGCCTCAAACGCATTCCAGGGGTCAGCGACGTCAATATTTTCACAAATCAGGACTACGCGATGCGCATCTGGCTCAAGCCCGACAAAATGTCGCAGCTGGGCATCATGCCGGCGGACGTCGCCGCCGCGGTTAAGGACCAGAACAGCCAGTATGCCCTTGGACGCTTCGGCGACGCGCCCTCCAAGGCCGACCTCCAGAAGACCTACATCATGACGACGACCGGCCGTCTGACTACCGAGGAAGAGTTTGAGAACATCATCATCAAGAGCCTTCCGGGCGGCGAGACGGTCTATCTCAAAGATATCGCGCGCGTGCAGCTTGGCGCGAAGAGCTACAGCTTCTCCGGCACCCAAAACGGCACGCCGGCCGTCCCCGTCGGAGTCACCCTTGCGCCGGGAGCCAACGCCATACAGGTGTGCGACGAGGTCAAGGCCCAGCTCGCCGACGCGCAGAAGAAGTTCCCCAGCGGGCTCGTTTACGATATTCCATATGATACGACTACCTTTGTCCGGGTCTCGATTGAAGAGGTCATCATTACGCTGATAGAGGCGCTGGTGCTGGTATTCCTCGTCGTGCTGCTTTTCCTGCAGGATTTTCGCGCCACGATCATCCCCTGCCTCGCCGTTCCCGTTTCCATCATCGGGACCTTTGCGGGACTCAAGGCATTTGGTTTCTCGATCAACACGCTGACGCTTTTCGGCGTCGTTCTTGCCATCGGTCTGGTCGTTGACGACGCGATCGTCGTCATTGAAAACGTCGACCGCCATATGGAGGACGGACTGCCGCCGTTCGACGCGACCTGCAAGGCGATGGAAGAGGTCACGGCGCCGGTCATCGCCATCGTTCTCGTGCTGACCTCCGTCTTCGTGCCGATCGCCTTTCTCGGCGGCCTCACGGGCGAGCTGTATAAACAGTTCGCGATTACGATCGCAACCTCTGTCATAATCTCCGGCTTTGTGGCGCTTTCGCTCACTCCCGCGCTCTGCGCGATGATTTTGAAGCCCTCGGAGCACAAGCCGAAGTTTGTCTTATTCAGATGGTTCAACTCCTTTTTTGACAAGGTCACTCACGGCTTCTCCTCCTCGGTGCGCGTGATGCTCAAGCACGGCATCATCGTCTTTGCCGTCTTCCTGCTTTTTGTCGCCGCGACGGCGCAGATGGCGCTGACGCTGCCGACCTCGCTCGTTCCCGACGAGGACCAGGGCATTATCATGGAGTCGATGTCCCTGCCTGACGGAAGCTCGCTGAATCAGACGGAGGCGCTGGCGAAGCGGGTCTCAGAGATAACGACCTCTCTGCCGGAGGTGGAGACGGCGCTCGTTTTCTCCGGATACAATATCATCAACTCGTCCAACCAGTCGAACTACGGCGCGGGCTTTATCAGGCTTAAGGACTGGGACCAGCGCAAAGGGCCGGGGCAGGATTCGTTCTCCGTCGCCAATAAGGTGATGGGGAAGGCCTGGAATATCCCCGAAGGTCAGGTTTTCGCCTTTAATCCGCCGGCAATTATCGGGATGAGCACCACCGGCGGCGTTGAGGGATACCTACAGAGCCGTGTCACCACAGACGCTGACGAGATCGAAAGCGTCGTCCAGAAGTTTATCGAAGAGGCCGACAAGAGGCCGGAGATCGCGAGCGTTTCGACGACCTTCTCGACGAAAGTGCCGCAATATTACGTATATATCGACAGGGTAAAGGCTAAATCGCTCGGAGTCAGCCTGGCTGACGTCTTTGGCGCGATGGGCAGCATCTACAGCAACTATTATGTCAACGATTTCGACAAGATGGGACGCACCTTCCAAGTGCTGATCTCGTCAGAGTCGAATTATCGCGACCGCCCCGACGGCATTAAATACACTTACATCCGCTCGGAAAACGGCGACATGATTCCGCTGGAGTCGCTGGTCGAGCTGCGCCCGACGACGGGGCCGGACACGATGGAGCGCTTCAACGTCTTCCCGGCCGCGAAGCTGACGGGGCAGCCCGCCGCGGGGTACACCTCCGGCCAGGTAATAAAGGCCCTCGAGGAGGTCGCCTCCACACTGCCGGAGGGCTATACCTTAGCTTGGACCGGCACCGCCTATCAGGAAAAACAGACCGGCGCGGCGACCATGATTGCCTTCGTCCTTGGCATAATAATGGTCTTCCTCATTCTGGCGGCGCAGTACGAGCGCTGGAGCCTGCCCTTCGCGGTGGTCCTCTCCGTTCCCTTCGCGCTCTTCGGAGCCTTCGTCGCCACGATGATGCGCGGCCTGTCCGACGACCTTTATTTTCAGGTGGCGCTGGTCACGTTGATCGGACTTTCCGCGAAGAACGCGATTCTGATCGTCGAGTTCGCGCTGGAGGAACACCAGAAGGGAGTCCCGCTGATGCAGGCGGCGGTAAACGCCTCGCACCTGCGTTTCCGGCCGATAATAATGACCTCGCTGGCCTTCATACTCGGCGTTTTGCCGCTTGCCGTCAGCACCGGCGCGGGCGCGGCGAGCCGCCATTCGATCGGCACGGGGATAATCGGCGGCATGGTTGCCTCCACGGTGATCGGCATATTCTTTGTGCCCTGTTTCTTTACAATGGTAATGCGGCTTTCGGCCCGCAAAAAAGGCCCCGCATCGGAAGCGGCCGCTCCGTCGGCGGCAGGGGAGGCGAAGTAAATGACTACCAGCGCGCTTTTAGCGGCACTTTTTATCGGGTCGTTCTTCCATATAGACCTTGGCCCTAAGATAACGTCCCCGCTGGCATACGACATGCCCCCGGCCTACGTAATGACTGTATCCGGCGACCTGTCGGCCGACAAAACGCCGGCGGCGGAAAGGATAACGCCGAATACCGCCTGGTGGACGCTCTTTAACGAACCGGTCCTCAACCAGTGCGTCGACGAGGCCTTTAGGCGCAACCGCGACTTGGAGTCCGCTCTTGCCGCCGTCGCCCAGTCGCGCGCCTCGTTCAAAGTTGCGCGCGGTCAGCAGCGCCCGTCGCTGAACGCCCAGTTTGACGTATCACGCTCGTACATTCTGGGAGGCGCGGACGGTAAGCGTGAGGAGACCAACGTGCTTGAACCGGCCGGCGGCATCAGTTACGAGATGGACCTTTGGGGAAAGCTCCAGAAGGCGACGCGCGCAGCTAAAGAAAACATCCTCGCGACGGAGGCCGCGAAGAACGCCGTGCGCTTGTCCCTTGCCGGCGAGGTCGCCAAAAACTATTTCTCGCTGCGCGCCGCGGACCGGCAGATACAGATCGCTCAGGAAAATCTAAAATCGCAGCAGCGGACCCTTGAGCTTAGCCGATATCAGTACGAACAGGGGCAGGTGAGCGAGCTTGACGTCCGCCGCGGTGAAGCCTTGGTCGCCGCCACGGCCGTTCAGGTTCGGCAGCTTCAATTGGCGATGACGCAGTACGAGACCTCGCTGCTGCTATTAATGGGGCGCGACCCTAAAGAATTTGCGTCGCGGGAAGTGCCGCGCGGCGCGTATATAGCGGAGCTTCCGCCGTGCCCGGCCATTCCGGAGGGGCTTCCCGCGGAGCTTCTGACGCAGCGCCCAGACATCCTGCAGGCCGCCTTCAACTACCGGACGGCGCTTGCCAACATTGGTTCCGCAAAGGCGGCGCAATATCCGACGATATCGCTCAGCGGGCTGATCGGAAACCTCAACGATTCCCCGAGCACGATGCTTGACGGACCGACAGGCTGGGCGGCGGCGGCCGGCCTTGTCGCGCCGCTTTATAACGGCGGGAAGCTTGAGGCGAATGTAAAGAAGAGCGAGGCAGCGGCGCAGCAGGCTCTCGCCCAGTACTACAAGGCCGTGCAAAACGCGATGAAGGAGACGATCGACGCCATCACTGCCAATGAAAAGAGTGCGGAGATCGTAACCCTCGAGCTAGAACAGGAGGAGGCGCAGCGGCGGGCCTACGAACTCGCCAAGACGCAGTACCTCGACGGGATGACGAGCCAGCTTGACCTGCTCGACGCGCAGCGCAGCCTTCTTGCCGTGCAGCTGCAGCTCGAGGGAAGCCGCGCCGACCGCCTCAACTCGGCCGTCAGTCTCTGTCTTGCGCTTGGCGGCGGCTGGCAATACCGCGCCGGCGATGATCTAGAGACCAAAGAGCTGCCCGCTCCCTGGAAAGATAAAAAATCTGTGGAAAAAAAGCGGTAATTTTGCAAAAGGGGCTGGCATAGTTCGCAAAGATATGCTATTATATCTCCCGTTGATTGCGCGGATATAGCTCAGTTGGTAGAGCATTAGCTTCCCAAGCTAAGGGTCGCGGGTTCGAATCCCGTTGTCCGCTCCATAAAAAACGCCAGCGTAGCTCAGTTGGTAGAGCAGCGCACTCGTAATGCGCAGGTCTCCGGTTCGAGTCCGGACGCTGGCTCCATTGATAATAACGGTTTAGAGGAATTCCTCTAGACCGTTTATTTTTGCCGGCCGACAGATGACGGATACCACGGTCTTCTCTTTAACGCCTGTAGGGACCGGCGCTCTGTAGATAGCGGCGGCGGCACGACAAAGCGTTTGGCAAAATTATGACGCAAATATTGTCAGGACAAAATATTAAGCCGCTTTTGCGTGGGTTTCACCTGGATTTTTTCGTATAATGCCGGGCTGACTTTTGCCGCTTCCCTATGGTAAGATACTTTAGTTGCCTCCGCGCTGGCCTGCGAGAGGCGTTTTATTGCGAAACGACAGGCGCCGCACGGATTTTATACCGCCTGTCGCAAAGAGAGAAGGTAAAAATTATGCAGGAAATAAATAATATAAACGAGGCCCCTGGGCTCAGCGCTCCGATAGAAGGCAAAAAAATCTTCTTTGTGCGTCACGGAAAGACGGAGTGGAACAATCAATTCCGCTATCAGGGCGTGACCGACATCCCTCTTTGCGCGGAGGGGCGCGAACAGGCCCGCAAGGCGGGACTGCGCTTCGCCCGCCAGAAGGTCGGAGCGATAATCAGCAGCCCGCTGTCCCGCGCCTGCGAGACGGCGGAAAATATCGCGGCCCACCACGGACTCGCCGTCGAGAAAGAAAAGCTTCTGGAAGAGGTGAACTTCGGCGAGTGGGAGGGGCTCACGGTGAAGGAAATAAAGGCCCGCTTCGGCGAAGAGCTTTTTTACAAGTGGCGGCGCAATCAGCTCCATGTCGACGCCCCCGGCGGCGAAAAAATGACGGCGCTGTATGAACGCTCCGTGCGGTTTACGAGGATGCTTCTTGAACGGCCCGAAGAGAACATCGTCGTCGTCGGGCACGGCGCGATGCTGCGCGCGCTTTTTCTGCCGATGCTGGAGCTGCCGCGTTCGAATATATTTTGGAAGGCGCGCATAGACAACTGCTCCATCTCGGTCTTCACCGTCGAGGCGGGAGACAGGTTTGTCCTCGCCCGCCTGAACGATACGCTGCACCTGCAGGTCGCCGAGGACGAGATAATTTCAATGCCGATATTATAGAGTCAATTTACATATAATGTGGTAAAATGTCTGGAGTTAGTTACCTTGTCTCTGAGAAAAGGGTGTGATGAGATGAGCAAAAATGCGGAATACGATATCGATCAGCGGCAGGACGACTCCCAGTTGTGGAGGGAATGCGCAGCCGGAAGCGAAGAGGCGAGGGAAGAATTAATCCTTGCCAATCGTCCGATGGTCTATTGGCTCGCAAAGAAATTAAAAGTCCCCTACAGCACGTATCAAGACCTCATTCAGGAGGGGATGATCGCGCTGATAAACGCCGTCGACGCCTTTGACGCCGGACGGAACATCCGTTTTTCCACCTTTGCCTATTATAAGATCCGCGGCCGGATGATCAACTTCCTCCAGCGCGTGGAGGCGAGAGCGCCGCTTCCCGTGGACGAGGCGCTGCTTCTTGAAGAAAGCGGCGGCAGCTCGCTTTTATATAATGAATCGAGCCGCAGCGAATGGTCGATAGATCTGGAAAACGCGTTGTCACAGCTTTCCGAGAGAGAATCAGAAATAATCAACGCTCTAGTTATGGAGGGGCGCGTCGCCCGTGATGTGGCGGATGAGAAGAATATCGACATCAGCCATGTATACCGCATAAGAAGAAAGGCGCTCGCGAAGTTAAAATCGTGGCTCGGAATAAAAGAGTCTGAGGCCACATCTGGCGTATAAATCGGGATAATTCTATTATCTTGAATTTATGAGGATGGAGACCGATGAAACAAAAAACGGCTAGACTGCAAAGATGGCTCGACCGGCTGACGGCGGCCTGCGAAAATCATAAATGGAAATCGGCGGTGGCAGAAGCAGACTGCCTCTCCGCGGAATTGAAGCAGGTACGGGAAGAGCTGTGGGACCAGGCAGAAAATGAGTCTGCGCCGCAGCCGGCCTATTTGAGGCTTAGAAGCTGCGCCTCCTTCAGCGTAAAATCTTTGGGCATTGCGATCATCATTATCTGCCTTTCGACATTCCCGATCGCGGTGGAGAGCGGCAGTCCTCAGCGGGTCGCGGCGCTTTCGACGGGCGCCGAGGGCAACTTTGAAGAATTCACCCTTGTTACGGCGGAGGAAAAGGAGCTCCTGCAGCTTCTTCGGAAAAACCTCAACGAAAGCAATATCGCCGTTCGGACCGCGGAGATGAAATCTCCCGGACTAAAGAAGAATTTTACCGCCAAAGCCGTGGAAAAACCGGCGGCGCAAATTCCCGCAGAACGTCCCACTGTCAAACAGAGGGCCGAAAATAAGATAAAAGCCGAAGATCTCCTCACGCTTATCCAGATAGGCGAAAAGAGTCTGAGGGGCAGCGAGCCTGCGATCAAAATCGTCAACTAATTTTTTAGCCCTTGTATTTGAGGAGTGGTGTGTGTGTTAAAACGAGCGAAGTATCTTGCTCTGGCATTGGTTTTTGTTGCCTTCGCGGCAACCTCCGCATTATCTGCCGAAGGAAACTCGCTGGATAGTACGGCAGAAAGCGTCCCTTCCGCGTCGCCGGAAGCTGTCTCTCCGGATAAGCCGCAGGAACAGGCCCCCGCTCCGACAGAGGCGGATCTTACCGGCCCTGTGATTGTAAGTATGGACCTGCAAGGCAACAGCGAGGTCAGCCGCGAGCACATAATGAGCGTGGTGACCTCAAAAGTCGGACAGCATGTGGATGAGGAGAAGCTGCGCAAGGATGCCGAGGCGATCTTTGAGCTTGGTTTCTTTAGCGCGACCGACTATAAAGTCACAGACGAAGGCGATGGCGTCAAGGTTACCTTCCTCGTACAGGAAAATCCCAAAGTCGGCGAGATCAAATTTACAGGCAACACCGTCTATTCGGAGGATAAGCTCAAAAGCGCGATCTTTACGCAGCCGGGCATGATCTTCAACAGAACCTTCTTCCGCAACGACCTTCAGAGAATAAAAGAAAAATATCAGGAAGACGGCTACGTCATGGCTAACGTAAAAGACGTAAAGATCGACGGAGACGTCATCACCGTTGAGATTATCGAGCCAAAGATCTCCGAGATCGTCATTCAGGGAAACAAAATAACCAAAAAGAAGATCATCGAGCGGTACCTGAAGATAAAGGTCGGCGAGCTATTTAACGCGAATAAGCTTCGCCTGACGCTGAACCGCCTTCAGGGACTGGGATATTTCAGCGACGTCAACGTGAACTTTGAGCCCGGCGAAAATCCCGACGACGTGATCGTCGTGCTGACCGTCGAAGAGGCGCGCACCGGCAAGCTCGGCTTCAATATCGCCTATGGAACGCAGAGCGGCTTTGGCGGCGGTATGAGCTACGAGAACTTCAACATCGGCGGCGCCGGCCTCAAGCTCAGCGTTGGCTTTGAACTTGGGGACCGGGAAGAATTCTGGCTCTCGTTTGAACAGCCCTACATGAGCGGCAAGGTTATGGCTTGGAAGATCGGCGGTTACAAACGGGCTTGGGACGACGTCTACTACTATGAAAACGACAAACAATACCTTGAGTACGACAGGGACAAGTACGGCGCCTTTATCGGCTTTGGTAAAAAGTTCCGTGACGAGTCGAAGTATAACTGGTATATGCTGCTCGACTGGCATAATACAAAAAATGATAATGTTAGAGAGCAAGATGGATTCAGAGAAGATCATCCCAATGATGCTGATAGAGCTGTGAAACTGGCAAAAATAAAAGAAGAAGAACTTGGCGAAGGTACCTACTATTCAGCCACGCTTTCATTCCGCAGGTTTAATATCGACGAATATGCCCCTTATACGAGAGGCGACGTGGAGAGCATCAACTTCCAGTTTGGCAAGGCTGATGTGGAAGACCGAAGCTACAACTACATGAAATATTGGTTTGAGAGTAAATTCTATTTCCCTGTAGGCAACTTCCTGAAGGATATCTTTGAGACGACCTTCCTTAACGGTTATGAGGACAAGCCCGTCATCTTTGCGGCGCGTCTAATCGCAGGGTCTTCCACCGGTGATGTGCCTTACGACGAAATGTACACTGTCGGCGGCGACACGACGCTGCGCGGATACGAGGATGACTACCAGCATGGTTCAAACATGGTATTGGGCAACTTTGAGCTCCGAATCCCGATGCAGAAGATGCTGAGCTTCGTTGTCTTCTATGACGTAGGCAGGGCTTGGGATATGGGATCATATAGTTCGATTGGTAACGACGACTGGGGCTCATCTCCCGGAATCGGTATCCGTCTGAACACTCCTCTCGGAAATCTGCGTCTTGACTACGCGGACGGGGACGAAGGCAGGTTCCATTTTGGCTTCGGAGAACTCTTCTAGACAGACGATAAATGAATGTATAAAAATAGTTGCGGCAATTTTAATTGCCGCGACTTTTATTGTGTCTTCAAATCGGGCGGAGGCGGCGGCTTTGACCGTAGATGGGCTGCCGGCTTGGCAGAGCGCTCTCGCCGAACAGAGCCTCCTGGCGGTCCATAAAAGCATGCCCGCCGGCCAAAGTCCAGGCTATCAGGCGGAGATCCTGAAAACGGTTGCCTCGAGACTCTTTTCCGGCTATAAAATCGAAACGCTCGCAAGCGGAGACGGTAATATTGCCGTCAAATTTGCTCCAGAAGGAGACGTGACTCCCTGGAGCGTCGAGGTGAGAACGCCGCAGTTGCAGGTTCCGCCGCTCGACTGGTTCAACAACGACGTTCAGCACCTGCGCGAAGAGGCGCTGGTATTGCTTCAGGGCGTCCCGCTTGAATCGCTGAGCTGGTCTGACAAGGCACTGCAGGAAGAGATTGAGAAACTCGCCGGCGAAAAGCTTCCCGGCTGGGCTCCTTCGCTGCTTCTGGCGGCGAAGGACGATCTGCGGATTCTGACGATCGCCTTTGCCCCGCAGATGCCGATGATACTGGCCGTTAATCCGAAGCTGGTCTCCAACTCCCTGCCGACGCTTCTTCACGGGGAGCTGCGCGAAGGACTGATGGGACAATTCGCCCCCTTTATCGGGATTCCGGTCATCTGGGCGTCCAGGCACTCCGCGGATATGAAGCTCTGGGCCGAGGAGTATATAAATGAACGGCGTATAACCGAGCGTTCCGCCTCAAAAGCCCAGGCGGAATTTCAGCCCTCGCAGATATCGCAGCTGAACGTCAGAGTGGAGAGCCGATATTACACTATCGGCGCCTGGGCCGCGATCTACGCGGGGACCTCAGACAAATCAGCGGAGCTTGGCGTGCATCTGGGCCGCAAGGTCGAGCTTCTTCCCGAGGTCGATATGGAGGCTTATGCCGAAGGGATACTGGGGCTGCAGGAGTGGAATATCAACGGACGTTTCGGCCTGCGCTGGCGGTCGGTACGCGATCTTTGGATCGGCGGTGAATGGGACACTAAAGACGATATGTGGTGGGGACGGCTCTCAATGGACCCTCAGCTCCACAAGCCCTATGTCTGGCTGAGATTCAGAGAGGACGGCAAATTTAACGGAGCCGTCGGCTGGCGGGCCACGGAGAACATTTCTTTTGAAGTCGAATATGACGCCCGCGACGACGATCGCTGGAGCTTGAAGATGCTGGGAAACCTGTAGCGTTTTATAGAGAGGATTGAGTACGATAGCAAAGAGCATTTCGCTTGGCCAAATTGCAGAAATGACCCACGGAGAGGTGAAGGGTGATCCCAAGACCGCGGTCACCTCTATATGCGCGCCGGAGAAAGCCGCAGAGGGGAGTATCTCGCCGCTCTGGGAGAAAAAATTTATCCCGTTTGTGAAAGAGGGCGCCGTGCTCTTTACCAAAAGAGGCTGGATCGCAGAGGGCGGCCGCGGCGTAGAGGTTGACGACCCGCGAGTGGCGCTTATCTCCCTGCTTCATTATTTTGACGATACGCCCGTGCGTGAGGTGAAAATATCCAACCGGGCGATCATCGCCGCCACCGCGCGCCTCGGAGCGAACGTCTCTGTAGGAGCGGGGGCGGTGATTCGCGACGGCGTTACCGTCGGCGACAATACGGTAATCATGGAAAATGTCGTTATCGATGAATTTTCTGAGATCGGAAGCTTTTGCCTTATAGAGCCGGGAACGATGATATATCATCATACAAAGATCGGGGACCGGTGTGTGATTCACACAAATGCCGTCATCGGCTGCGAGGGTTTTGGCTTTGTACCAGATCCGCGCGCCGGCATGGTGAAGATTCCGCAGATAGGGATCGCTCACCTTGACGATGGCGTTGAAATCGGCGCCTGCTCAGCGGTCGACCGCGCGACCTTTGGCGAGACGTATATCGGTCCCGCGACCAAGATCGACAGCCATGTAAAAATTGGCCATAACTGCGAGATAGGCGGCTATACGATCGTCGTCGCGCAGTCTGGGATCGCGGGAAGCACGAAAATCGGCAAGGGAGTCATTATGGCGGCGCAGTCCGGGGCCTCGAATCATGCGACGATCGGGGACGGCTGCACGGTTGGCGGGCGCGCTGGCGTCGCCTCCGACATCCCCGCGGGGGCCACAGTATCAGGATTTCCGGCGCAGGAGCATAAAAAGGAGCTTCGCCAACAGGCCGCCATGCGGCAGCTGCCTGATCTGATGCGGCATGTAAAGGATCTCGCAAAAAAGGTCGAGCGCCTTGAGGGGCAGCATGAAAACGCTTAAGAACGAGATAAAAATCTCGGGAGTCGGACTGCATTCCGGTGAAAAAACTACGCTTTGGATGCGTCCCTGCAAGCAGGCGGGCATCTATTTTCGCGGCCGGCAGGGGCTGGCTCCGCTGACGGAGGCGGTGGTACAGGAAGACAGCCGCCTCACGGGCTTTTCTCTTCCAAACGGAGTTGTTGTGAGGACCGCCGAACACCTGCTCGCGGCAGTAGCCGGTATGGGGCTGGAGGCGGTGGAGCTGGAGGTCGAGGGGCACGAGGTTCCGATCCTGGATGGCAGCGCCTTTCCGTTTGCGGAGGCGATCAAAGACTGCGGCTTTGAAGAAACTGACGGCAAGATAAAAAGGCGCGCGATCTCCGCGCCGCTGTATCTGGAAGAGAACGGCGGCGGCCGCCTTATCGCCGCCGCTCCCGCCGATAAACTGATGATAACCTATATAATTGATTATTCAGGAACCCCGATCGGCACCCAAAGAGTTAAATATGATATTACAAGCGAGACTTTTTATAATATAATTTCAAGGGCCCGCACGTTTGGACTCACCTCCGAGCTTGACTATCTGAAACAGAATGGACTCGCTAAGGGCGGAACGTTGGACAACGCTTTAGTCTTTGATGAAAAAGGGCTTGTCGGCGGGCAGCAGCTGCGTTTCCCGCTTGAATGCGTGACCCATAAGGTCATCGACCTGCTCGGAGATTTGACTTTGGCCGGAGAAATACCGACGGCGCACTATGTGGCTGTCGCGGCGGGACACAGCATTCACGGAACGCTCGCGCGCCGGATAAAGGCGTTGTTTTCCTAAATATAGGCGTAAAAACGTTTTTAAGAGAGATAAATAAGGAGGAAAAATCAATGCAGGTACATATCAATCAGATAATGGAGCTTCTTCCGCATCGTTATCCATTTCTGCTTGTAGACAGGATTGAGGAGATCGTTGACACGGACAAAATAAAAGAGGTCACCGGCTATAAAAACGTCTCATTCAACGAGCCGTTTTTTCAGGGGCACTTTCCCGACGAGCCGGTAATGCCGGGAGTCCTCATCCTTGAGGCGATGGGTCAGGTGGGAGCCGTGCTGCTCAAATTGCAGCCTGAATTCCAGAGCGGGGAGCGGCGGCTTGTCTATCTGACATCGATAGATAACGCCAAATTCCGCAAGCCGGTAAAGCCGGGAGACCAGCTCCGCACCACCGCAAGGCTGAAGCGGCGCCGCGGGAACATGGGCAAGTTTGAATTTGTCGCGAAGGTTGACGACGAGATCGTTGCGGAAGCCGAGATGGGGTTTCTCATCGCCTCCGGCCTGACGCTTGAGGCGGAATAGAGAAGATGAGCGTCCAGATACATCCGACAGCGATTGTTGCTAAAGAGGCAGAATTAGGCGATAACGTAAATATTGGCCCATATTGTATAGTCGACGCAAAGACCAAAATCGGCTCGGGAACGGTGCTGCGGGCCTTTGCCCGGGTTTGCGACTATACGGTGCTCGGTTCGGCGTGCGTAATCCACGAGCACGCCGTTATCGGCGGCGTGCCGCAGGACCTCAGCTATAAGGGCGAAGAGACCTGGGCCATCGTCGGCGACCGGGTCGTTTGCCGTGAATATGTCACGATCAACCGCGCCGTCGGCGAGGGCGAATCAACGACGGTCGGCGACGGCTGCTTCGTTATGGAGGGCGTGCACTTTGCCCATAATGTACATATCGGCAGGGAATGTACGATCGCGAACAAGGCCGGCCTCTCGGGCCACGTCCATGTGGGGGATTACGTCGTCATCGGCGGCATGACCGGTTTTCATCAATTTACGCACATCGGCTCGTACTGTATGGTAGGAGGTCTGTCGCGCATCACGCAGGACGTGCCGCCCTACTGCATGGCCGCGGGGGTGCCTATGCGTGTCTACGATATAAACAAAGTTGGCCTGCGCCGCCGGAATATCGATATGGAAACGCGCCGCAAGATACGCGAAATGTATAAACTGATATACAATTCAGGGTTTACCATCAGGGACGGCCTTCGTCAGGTACAGGAGCGGTATCCGAACGATCCCGAAGCCAAGATGATTCTTGACTTCGCGGCGGAGAGCACGCGAGGATTCACGCCGCGGATGACGCAGGACTGGCAGCATAAGACAGAGGGGAAAATTGATTAAATTGTTTGCGCTGGACGTCGACGGGACCTTAACCGACGGCGGCATCTATATGGACGGCGCCGGAAACGAACTGAAGCGGTTCGACGTTCAGGACGGACAGGGGATAGTGCAGCTTCTCAAAAGCGGAGTCAAGGTCGTCTTCATCAGCGGCAGGTACTCCGCGCCGACGCAGCAGCGTGCCGATAATCTCAAAATTACACGCTGTATCAACGGCACTGATGATAAGCTGCGGGACCTGAGCTCTCTCGCCGCCGCATGGGGGATAACCGCCGCGGAGACCGCCTATGCCGGGGACGACACTCCAGATATAGAATGCGTCAAGTGGTCCGGGCTAGGCATCGCCGTGTCGAACGCCCATCCGTCGGTCGCTGCCTGCGCCGACTTTGTTACGGAGCGGACCGGCGGCAGAGGCGCGGTGCGCGAGTGCGCTGACTATATAATGAAGCTTAATAATGGAGAATACCGTTGAAGAGTGCTGATAAATTTTCTTTTCGCATGAGGGCGCTTGACCGCTTTATATTGGGAGAGCTTAAGGGACCATTTTTCTTCGGACTGGTAGCCTTTACGATAATTCTGGTGGCCGGAGGCCTTTTGTTTCAGATGGCGGACCTCATTATCCAAAAGGGCGTCTCCATAGGAATAGTGATCAGGCTATTCCTATATTACATGCCGAGGCTTGTCGTCTTTACCATCCCAATGAGCTGTCTTCTCGCGGCGCTGCTCGGCTTTGGCAAGCTTTCAGCGAATTCCGAACTGGTGGCGCTGAAGTCCGCGGGGCTCTCGTTCCAGCGTATCGTGCGCCCGGTGGTGATCGCGGCCTTTTTTGTCTCCGTCTGCGCATTCTTTATCAACGAAAGCATCGTCCCCCTGAGCGAGCGCGCCGCGGCTAACGTAATGAAATACGAGGTGCTGCGCGAATCGGCGCCGATCTTCACCCAGAAAGTCTTTCTCAAAGAGGAGAGCGGCGGCGTCGTAAAGCGCGTGATCTATATCGACCAGATGGACAACGCCACCAAGGATATGAAGGATGTAACGGTGGAAGAATTTGAGGAGGGGCGCCTGGCGCGGATCATCGCGGCGCAGCGCGGAAAGTGGGTAGACGGAAGCTGGTGGCTTGAGGACGGCGCGGTCTATGAGATAAAGAGGGAAACCAAAGAGGTCGGGCTGCTCTTTAAATTCAACCGCCAGGCTCTTAGCTTGAATCTGGGGCCGGACGAGATATCCACGAGCTCATCATCACCCGACGAGATGACGATACCCGAGATGCTTGCCGCCGTAAAGCTCAAGGAAAAGATGGGCGAAGGCACGGGAGATCTTTGGATGGCGCTCCAGCTGAGGATCGCCGTTCCCTGGGCCTGCCTGATATTCGCGATGCTCGGCGCCGCGCTCGGCAGCCGGCCGCAGCGTTCAAGCTCCGGCGTAGGACTGGGGTACAGCGTCATCATCATCTTTGTCTACTACGTGATCATGTCGTTCAGCAGAGCTCTCGGAGAGAGCGGCACGCTTCCGCCCCTCGTCGCCGCCTGGACGGCAAACTTGGTCTTCCTGGTGATTTCTATATGGCTCTGCTCGCGGGCGAACAGGCTCGGTTAGCGGAGAACCGGTGAAAGTAAAATAAAAGAGCAGGGCGTCTGCCGCATTAAACGGCGGACGCCCTGCTCTTAATCTGTCTCTTGCTGTAGCCGGCTTGCACGACGGAAGCCGCGCCGTTCGGCTTTCAGAGTTTGCTGCAGTTTCTTTCGCCCGTGTCTTCAAGTATCATATAGGTCGCCGTCAGAAAGCCGAGGCGGTTAAGCGCCACGAGTATCGCGTCAAGCTCTTTCATCGTCGCGGCGGCCGCTTCCAGCACGCATTCCGTATCGCCGGTTACAAGCCACGATTTCAGCACTCCGGGAATGTCATTGAAGAGCTCCAGGTGCGAGAACTCGGCGCGTTCGGCGGCGCGCGAGCCGCTCTTAAATTTTAAGGATATCAGCGCGCGCAACGGCCGTCCAAGCACATTGTAATTGATGACCGGCCGGTATCCCGCGATCAGCTCTTCGTCCTCCATGCGTCTGATCCGTTCCCTGACGGCGGGGGCGGTCAGGCCGACAAACTGTCCGATCTCGGTGAAGGTGGCGCGGGCGTTTTCCTGTAAGGCGTCAAGTATCTTCCAGTCCGTTTCGTCAAGCGATATCTGTTTCTCGCGCATTATTCCTCTCCCGTCTCAAACTAAAAAATTAGCAATTTACCTACTTCATTCAGCGAACAAAATCAAGGCCAATGATGTGGCATCCGGATTTTTGGCGGTCCGCCATTAATATCATCTTTGTGCGATTATACCAAAACTGAAGCGGGAATAACGAATTGATTTCGTTTTTTTAGTAAAGACGCCAAAGTTCTTTTTACTCTCTATGGATGAAAAGGAACGGTTCTGCGAAAATATAACCACAAAGAAAGAGTGGCACGAAGATATAAAATAACGAATTTAGGAGGATGCAAAGATGAAATTCACACTCAGAACGCCAGTTTACCTTAAGAAATGGTACGATACGGACGGCAGAGAGAGCCTTTCCACAAACTTTGGCTACGCCGATTACAGCGCCGAGGATAAGAAAAAGGCGGGAAGAATTAACAACGTGCTGATGCTTGGGCTAGCCGGGGCGGCCTGCGTAGTTTCGGCGGTTGCGTACATTATCGCCTAACACAGAACAATGAGAGGGCCGCATCTAAAAAGGGTGAGCTGACGGACGTGAAAGTCAGCTCACCCTTTTTATTTTTGCCGCCGCTATTTAAGCAGCAGCTTTTCCTCTCCCTTTACAAAACTGCCGATCACCGCTGATTCAGGAAAACCGTTTTCGGTAAGTATGCCGACGATCTCCTGCGCTTCGCGCGGCGGAACGGCGAATAAAAGGCCGCCGGAGGTCTGCGGGTCAAAGACGATGTCCTCGGCGAACCGCCCCAGAGAAGATTCGTTGACAACTTTATCGCCGACGTATTTCCGGTTCTCGTAGGCTCCCGCCGGTATCAGCCCCATATCGGCCATCCCGGCTATTCCCGGGAGAAGCGGGATCTTCGCGCAGTCTATTGTCAGCGAGGTTCCCTCCGAAGCAAGGTCGAGGGCGTGGCTCGCGAGGCCGAAGCCCGTCAGATCCGTGCATGCGTTCACCGCCCGGCGCAGTCTTTTCGGCAGCAGCTGCGGTACGGCGTTGAGCTTTGCCATGTTCAGCTCCGCCGCCGCCGTATCTTCCGGCGAAAAGAACCCGGCTTTGATCGCGGTCACGGCGATTCCCGTGCCAATCGGCTTTGTGAGGATGAGCGAATCTCCCTCTTTAGCGCTGCCGACGGTCCACATCTCGTCGCTTTCGACCTCGCCGAAGACGACGAGTCCGTACTTAGGTTCCTCATCCTGCACGCTGTGGCCGCCGGCCAGCATCGCCCGCGCCTCTATCATCTTGCGCGCGCCGCCTTCCAATATCTCCTGAAGCACGGAGAGCGGTTCGCAGGAGGTCGGGAAACAGACGACGTTCAGCGCGACCACCGGCCGGCCTCCCATCGCGTAAACGTCGCTCAGCGAGTTTGCCGCCGCGATCTCGCCGAATCTTCGGGGATCGTCTACCACCGGGGTGATAAAATCGACCGTCAGTATTCCAATCCGCTCGTCGGTTATCTTCCAAAGCGCGGCATCCTCCCCGTGGTTCCAAGAGGCTAACAGCTCTTCGGAACGAAACACGGGCAGGTCTTTTAATATTTTGTCAAGCTCCGCCGGAGCTATCTTAGCCGCTCAGCCGCTTGTGCGGGCGCGTTCTGTGAGCCTCATCCGTCTTCACTCCCTATGTCTATGCCATCCGCAGATGATGGACATCCGCGGCGGCAAATATTTTCTCTCCGCCGGCGGTCAATACGACGAGCGCTCCCTCCGAGGTGACGCCGGTCGCCCGGCCGTTGATACTTTCTTCGTCCTGCAGCACGCGGATCTCTTTTCCAATCGTATCACAGGCAGTTCTGTAGAGCGCGAGTAATTTTGCCGCGCCGTCTTTGGCGGTCAAAAGCTCCATGAGCGCGGCGAAGCGTTCCAGAAAGGCGATCAAAAGCCTCCACCTTGCGAACTGCCTGCCGCTTTCGATGTATACGGAGGTGGCGACGCCGGATATCTCACCGGGAATATCCGCGGCATCCATATTGATATTGATGCCGATGCCGGTGACCGCGTAATATATGCGGTCCGGTTCGCCGGAAGCCTCGCTGAGGATACCGCAGAGCTTTTTGCCGCGGCAGAGGATGTCGTTCGGCCATTTGAGCTCCGCGGGGATGCCGCAAAGTTTTGTAAGCGTTTCCTTGACGGCCAGCCCGGCGGCGAGATTGAGCAGCTGCACTTCGCCTGGTTTCAATGCCGGACGGAGAAGCATGGAGAACATCAGGTTTTTTTCATCCGGGCTCTGCCAGCTTCTTCCGCGCCGGCCGCGTCCCTCGCTCTGGCGCTCCGTCAACGCCACGACGCCGGCTTCGGCCTCCTGGCGGGCGAGCTTTTTTATCACCTTCTGGGTCGAATCCGTCTCCTTCATATAGACGCATTTGTTAAAGAGGGGATTGCCCTGCAAGAAAAATTCTATCATCGTCGGGCTGAGCCGCTGGAGCCCGTCGAGCGCCTCCAGACGGTAACCCTTCTGCGGTATTGATTCAATAGGGACGCCCTCGTCCTTGAGGGCGCAGACCGCCTTAAAGACCGCCTGACGCGAGAAGGACAGTCTTTGCGTAAGCTGCGAGCTGGAGACGATCTCTCCGGGGTTTTTCATCAACATTTCAAAGACCCTCGCGCGGCTATTCGCCTCTTCATTTGGTTTTATCATTTTGCCACTTCCCCCGATCGACTTCGGTAAAATTATATACGATTTTGTTCTTTTGCGGTTATAATAAAAGTTAATTCGTATTTTCAGGAGGGGTTATTGATGGTAGTACTTCCCATATCGACCGTCATGACGGACCTGCGTTCATCGTTTGATGAGCTGCGTGAAAGTCTTTGACCTGCCTTCCATCGAGGCAAAATTAAAAGAGCTGCACAAGACGACGGAAAAAGAAAACTTCTGGGGCTCGCCGGAAGCTCAGGATATCTCCCGCGAATTTTCGCGCTGTCAGGCGCGGCTTGACAAAGCCGCGGAGATGAACGGCGAGTTCGAGGAGATTGAGGCGATCGCCGAAATCCTGGCGGAGGCGGAGGACGCGGAGCTGGAGAAAGAGTTCTACTCCCGCGCCGCGAAGCTGACGAAGGTCATTGAAGACTACCAGATACTGATCCTTCTCGACGGCGATTATGACGCCGGCGACGCGATCATGACCGTACACGCCGGAGCGGGCGGTCTTGATTCGCAGGATTGGGCGCAGATGCTCTACCGCATGTATATGCGCTGGGCAGAGGATCACCGCTACACGGTGAAATTGATAGACGAACTGCCGGACCAGGAGGCGGGAATAAAGAGCGTTACGGTCTCCGTATCGGGCGATTACGCCTACGGCTACCTCAAAGGGGAGCAGGGCGTTCACCGGCTCGTGCGTATATCCCCCTTCGATTCGGCAAAACGCCGTCACACCAGCTTTGCCTCTGTCGAGGTAATGCCGGTGCTGCCGGAGAGCGTCGAGATCGAGATACGCCCTGAAGACTTGAAAATGGACACCTTCCGCTCAAGCGGCGCGGGCGGCCAGTATGTCAACATGACCGACTCCGCCGTGCGCATAACGCACATTCCCTCCGGCATCATCGTCAGCTGTCAGACCGAACGCTCCCAGCACATGAACCGGGCGACGGCGATGCAGGTTCTTCGTTCGAAGTTATTCGAGCGGACGCTGCGCGAGCGTCAGGAACAGCTTGACAGCATCCAGGGTGAAAAGCGGAGCATCGCGTGGGGCAGCCAAATACGTTCCTACACGCTCCAGCCCTTTCAGCTCGTAAAGGACCACCGCTCGGGCTGCGAAATCGGCAACGTGCAGGCGGTGCTTGACGGCGCGATCGACGAGCTGATCATGTCCTATCTGAGATTCCTCAAAAACGAAAAATAGCGTCAGTGGAGGACAAAATGAGAAAAATCACGACTATCATAATGTTGGCGGCCGCCGTTGCCCTTCTTTGTACGGGGGCGGCAAAAGCGGGCTATAAATTTGTGCCGAGCGACCCGGTGCTGCCGCTTGCGGAGATCAAGCCCGGCATGGAGGGCTACGCCAGGACAGTCCTCTCCGGTACGAAGATAACCTCCTTTAAGGTCACGGTGCTGGGGATCTTACCTAAAAAGACGAACCCGAAAAACCTTATCCTCATTCGGGTCGAAGATAAATACGTGCGGGAAAACGGCGGCATCGCCTCGGGCATGAGCGGCTCTCCCGTCTATGTCGGCGGCAGGCTTATCGGGGCAATCGGCTACGGATGGTCCTTCGCCGACAACAACCTTGGCCTCGTCACCCCGATCGAAGAGATGGCAAAGGCTATGGATTGGTCAGAAAAACTGCCCTGGTTTGAGATTCCGAAAGTTGCCGCGGAACATCCCGCAAGCGCGGACAAAAAGGCGCCCGCGCCGGGCGGCCAAATCGTCTCTGGCGACGCGGAGCCGCTCTCGGGCGACAGCCCCGAGATAGTTTCGGGCGAGAAGCTGGAACAAAAAATGATGCCGCTGACGGTGGACGGGATCAGCGACCGTTACGCGAAACGCCTGGAAAATAAACTCGGCCTGCGCGTTCTTCCGCTCGGCTCGTCCGCCGGCGGCGTAAACCCCGTGAATCTAAAATGGGAACCCAAGCCTGGCGCGGCGATGGGCGCGGCGCTTGCCTGGGGAGATTTTGTCGCGGGCGGTATCGGCACGTTGACCGCCACCTCGAAAGACGGGCGCTTCGTCGCCTTTGCGCATCCGATGTTCAACCGCGGCGGCGTGTCGTACGCGATGATGGACGCCAGTATCCTAAAAATAATCCCCAGCATGGAGAGCTCCTTCAAACTCGGCTATCTGGGCAAGATCACGGGGCTTGTGACGCAGGACCGGCCGGAGGCGATCGGCGGCCGTCTCGGACAGCTGGCCGCCGCCTCAAGCTATACGGTGAACTTCCGCAATATCGAGACCAAAGAGAGCGAGACAAAACGCTTCCAGACAGTCGCTGACCAGTACCTCGGGCCGGAGATCGGCACGACCGGCGTCCTCGGAATCATCGACAGCCTTTGGGCCCAGCGCGGCTCGGGCACGGCTCTCGTCTCGTACTCCGTCTCCGGCGGCAACCTCTCGCCGGCCTGGGTGCGCCGCAATATCTTCTATTCGGATAAGGACGTCGTAAAATCGCTGCAAAAAGAGATCGAGGCGATGGGCAAGGCCATGTCGCTGAACCCTTTCCGAGAGATCAGCCCCTACGGCGTGCAGGTTGACGTTGAGATTACAAAGACTCCGCGGATTGTCTTCATCGACAAGATCGAGATCGCTGACGAAAAAGATTTTTACAAGCCGGGAGACAAGGTTAAAGTAGACGTCACCTTCCGTCCATGGCGCAAGGCGCCGGTGGTTAAGAGCTTTGAGCTTACCGTTCCCGAAAACGCGATTTCCTTCTGCGAGATAACGGCGCGCGGCGGCGGCATCGAAGAACCCGCGCAGGAAGCGCTGTTGACGGGGACGCGCGCGGTGGCTACCTTCGGCGAATTGATGAGCGAACTGAGGGCCAAAGAGACCAACAATCAGATAATCGTGGAGATCAGCGGTCCCGAGAAGGACGCGCCCAAAAAGAAAAAGGGCAAGCCAACGACCGATAAAGACAAGGAAAAAATCGCCGAAACCCCGGGCCTCAAGGGAGACAAGGCGGGGGAGAAAAAGCCGGAACCCGGGCGCGGCCCGCAGCCTCCGAAAAAAGGCGACAAAGGATCGTTTACCCCCGGGGATCTTCTTGAGGACCGCTTCGTCAGTGAAATCAGGGAGGAGCGCGTAAAAGAGGGCGCGATGGTAATCGCCGACACCAACTACTATATCGAGGGCGTGCTGCGCAAATTCATCAAGATCAAGAGCGGTCTGCCGTTGGATATGATAACCGACGACGAATTGGCGGAGATCATCGCCGCAAAGTCTGAGGAAAACGCGGCTGATGGCGAAGATAAAGAAGAAGAGGAGCTGCCGCCGGACGATGACGGCGGAGAGGGCGACGAGGAAAGCTTTTCACTCCTGACGCCCAATCGCCGCCGCTGATCAGGCTAAAAAAAGATGATTTTTATACAAATACCGTAGCCGATAATGAGGCTCAAAAATACGGCGGCCGAAAGAGTATCCTTCTGGATGCGCACCTCTTCTCTAAAGGCGGGGCCGAAGTGCGTGTCAATGATTCTTTCGACCGCCGTATTTATCAGTTCGACCGTCATGGGAACGAGCGCGGCTACGAAGACACAGAATATATCTTCCCAGCCGCGTTTCATGAAAAGCGCGAGGGCGACGGCGGCGGCCACGCCCAAAGTCTCGTGGCGTATGGCCTTCTCCGTCATGAAGGCGGTGCGGAGGCCGTTCAGCGAATAGAGAGTTTTTGCAAAAAGTCCTTTATTTTTCCACTGTTCCACGATAAGTCACCCAATCCAGGATTTTTATTTGTACATAATTATATATCAGCGAGGCGCTCTTTGATATTATTTTTCCGGCAAGTTGCCTCCCCTGCGGCAGCGCTAAGGCGGCATTAGCGTATTCACATGGATTTTGAAGGCCGCGGTGAACGTTCACGTAAAAACCGTCTGGGTTTTTTCTTGATATCTCACGGGTGATTTCGGCGAACGTTGTAAGAGCGTGAAAAACGGCGCTGTCCGGCAGCCGCGGGCGTAAGGGGCGATATTCCGTGCGTTCGGCCGCGGCCGCGCCGTATTATGCCATTTCATGCTTTTCTGTTATAATACGTAAGTTGTACATTATGGAATTCTTCGCGGAATTCCGTTCAGTTTATATGGAGGTTATTTTATGGCGAATGATTATAAGGATACCCTGTTTCTTCCCAAGACCGATTTTCCCATGCGCGCGAATCTTTCGCAGAGGGAGCCGGAATTCCTGAAGTTCTGGTACGATATTGACGTTTACGGCGAGCTCAAGAAAAAGAATAAGGACAAACCCTCCTTCATTCTGCACGACGGCCCTCCGTACGCGAACGCCAGCATCCATATCGGCACGGCGACAAACAAGATACTGAAAGACTTCGTCGTTAAATACAAATGGCAGCGCGGCTACTTCGCTCCCTACGTGCCCGGCTACGACACCCACGGACTTCCCATCGAGCTCAAAGTGCTCAAAGAGCAGAGCCTCAACAAAGACGAAGTCGCCCCCGTTGAACTGCGTGAGAAGTGCGCCGCCTACGCCCGTTCATTTGCCGATATCCAGACAGGGCAGTTTAAGCGTCTTGGCGTCATCGGCGATTGGGAACACCCCTATATGACGTTGGTGCCCGCCTACGAGGCGACCCAGATCGAAGGGTTTGCCGAGATGGTAGATAAGGGCCTGGTCTACAAAGGACGCAAGGCCATCTACTGGTGCACCGACTGCCAGACGGCTCTCGCCGCCGCCGAGATCGAATACGCGGACGAGACCTCGCCCTCGATATTCGTCGCCTATAAATACACCGACGCGGCGAAGGTATTTCCCGAACTGGCCGGCAAAGATGTCGACGTTATAATCTGGACGACGACCCCCTGGACGCTGCCCGCCTCGATGGCGGTCGCCGTGCATCCGCGCTACGATTACGGCTTCTATCAGGTCGGCGATAAAATATACCTCATCGCGCAGGGACTCAAGGCGGAAGTCGAGAGAGCGACGCAGCTTGAGTTCGGCGAACCGATCCTCTCCTGCAAGGGCGAGAAGCTTGAAAATTCGCTCGCGCAGCACCCCTTCTACGACCGGGCCACTCCCTTCGTGCTCGCTGACTATGTCACTCTCGATTCCGGCACGGGGTGCGTTCATACCGCGCCCGGCCACGGTACCGAAGACTATGAGACGGGCGTCCGTTACGGCATCGACATCTACAACCCCGTCGACGAAACGGGTCATTACTATCAGGACACGCCGATATTCGCCGGCATGTCGCTCGCGGAAGGCGAGAAAAAAGTATTCGAGCTGCTCGGCGAATCAAAGCGCTTGCTCGGCAGGCTAAAGATCACTCACTCTTATCCTCACTGCTGGCGCTGCAAGAAGCCGGTCATCTTCCGCGCCACCGACCAGTGGTTCGTTTCCGTCGCCGATTTCCGCGACGAGGCCCTCAAGTGTATAGACGAGGTGAAGTGGGTTCCCGACTGGGGCAAAGACCGCATCACGAACATGGTGCGCGACCGCTCCGACTGGTGCATCAGCCGTCAGCGCACTTGGGGCGTGCCCATTCCCGCCTTCTACTGCGAAGACTGCGGCGAAGTGATCCTTACCGGAGACCGCGTGCGCCGCGTGGCGGACAAAATCCGCGAACACGGCAGCAACTGCTGGTGGACGATGACGCCGGAGGAGCTCGTCGGAGACCTCGCGGTCTGCCCGAAGTGCGGACACAGCCACCTGCGTAAAGACGAAGACATCATGGATGTCTGGTTTGACTCGGGCACGAGCCATTCGGCGGTGCTTGACAACTGGGAAGACCTCAGCTGGCCCGCCGATATGTACCTCGAGGGAAGCGACCAGCATCGCGGCTGGTTCCAGACCTCGCTGCTCAACAGCGTGGCGACGCGCGGCACCGCTCCCTACAGGACCGTCCTCACGCATGGCTTTATCATGGGGCCGGATGGTCAGAAGATGTCCAAATCCCTCGGCAACGTCATGAAGCCGGAGAAAATCATCGATAAAAACGGCGCGGACATTCTCCGCCTCTGGGTCGCCTCATCCGACTACCGCGGCGACGTGCGTATCTCGGAAGAGATATTCCGCAACCTTATCGAGTCATACCGAAGAATACGCAACACGGCGCGTTTCCTGCTCGCAAACCTCGCCGGCTTCGACCCGGCGACGGACATACTGCCGCACGACCAGCTCGCCCCTGTGGACCAGTACATAATGCTGAAGCTTGAGCGGCTGCGCTCGCGCGTGACGGCGGGATTTGACGAATATGAGTTCCATCAGCCGATGACGCTCATCCACCAGTTCTGCGATAACGAGCTGTCGTCGTTCTATATCGACGTGAGTAAGGACAAGCTCTATGCCGACGCGAAAGACGCGATGAGCCGCCGCTCCATACGCACCGTTATGTGGCAGGTACTCCAGGCGGTGACGCAGATGATGTCGTCCGTCCTCTCCTTCACAGCGGAAGAAATCTGGCAGAAGATGCGTGAAATGGACCCGTCGCTGCCGCAGAGCGTTCTGCTGGCGGACTGGCCCGGCAGCCTCGCCGAGGGCATTGACCCCGCGGTGGAGGACGAATGGGATATGCTCATGCTTGCCCGTCAGGGCGTGCTTCGCGGCCTTGAATCGGCGCGCGGCAAGGGCGTTATCGGACACCCGCTTGACGCCGACGTGCAGATAAAGCTCAGCGACTACTACCGGCCTCTCGCCGGCAAGATCGGCGACGATACCTGGGAGAACATCCTCATCGTCTCGTCCTGCAAAGTCGTCGCGGAGGTCGACGGCGCGGAGATCGTCTACGACGACGAGACGACGGGACTGCGTATCGGCGTCAACAAGTCGACGGCCGAAAAGTGCCCGCGCTGCTGGAAGAGACGCCATGAAGTGGCGGAGAAGGGCATCTGCGACCGCTGCCGCGATGTGCTCGATCACCAATAATATAATTGGAGAAGAGATCAATGAGGAGGGGGAGGGGCTGACCGCCGCCCCCTCCTCTTCTGTCGCGCACAGCTTTGAGATAGCAGCGGAGCTGGACGGGCACCGGTTGGACTTCGCCCTTTCGCGCCTTCTGGGGATAAGCCGCAATTACGCGCAGAAGCTGATAAAAGAGAGGCACTCTTCGCTTACTCCCGAGCGCCGCGTCAAACCCTCGGTGAAAGTTGCCGCCGGCGACCGGCTGCAAGTAGAAATACCGCCAGCGGAGACGCTTGACCTTGAACCTCAGGATATCGCCTTTGAGACGGTCTATGACGACGAGGACCTGATCGTGGTCAATAAACCCGCGGGGCTCGTGGTCCATCCGGCGCCGGGGCACTGGAGCGGCACGCTCGTGCACGGACTGCTGTTCCGTTACCCAGACCTCGGGACGATGAACGGCGTCCGGCGTCCGGGGATCGTCCACCGGCTCGACGCGACCACGTCGGGGCTGATGGTGGTCGCGCGAAACGGACTTGCGCAGGAGGGACTATTTCGCGACTTCAAGGCGCGCCGCATCCAAAAAGAGTATCTGGCCCTCTGTTACGGTACGACGCCCGCCGTGCGCGGCTCCGTCAAATATCCGATCGACCGCGATCCTTATAACCGGCTCCGCATGGCCTGCGTGGAAGATGGCCGCGAGGCTTGGACGGACTACGAAAGGCTTTGGCACGCCGGCGGCTGCTCTTTGGTAAAATGTACCCTTCACAGCGGTCGTACGCACCAGATACGGGTGCACATGCAGGCGGTCAGGTGCCCGCTTGTCGGCGACCGTCTCTACGCGCCGTCAAGGCCGTCGCCCTTCGGCCCGGAGAGAATCTTTCTCCATTCGTGGAGGCTTGGCTTCAAGCATCCGCGCACCGGCAAAGAGATGCTCTTCACACAGCCGCTCCCGGGCGAGCTCGTCAACTTTCTAAAAAAAATTAGAACCGCGACAGATTAAAGTTCGCAAAAAAAAGCAGCATTCACCCGCCGGATCAGCGGTTTTCCAGGAACTCCTGCCAGTACTCGGGAGAAGCGCTGATCGTGGAAAACTCCTTGTAGGTAACGTTGGCCTCTCCGCCGCGGATCGGGCTGACATATCGCCGCTTGGTGTAATCTACGCGCAGGCGGGACGCCGCGCGGAATTTACTGTGATAGGCCGCGAGCGAGGCGCAAAAGGCTTTCAGCGAAGAAAGCTCTTCTTCGGAGAGCGCTGCCAGGGGGCGCAGGATGACATGCGAGCCCGGCACTCCCTGCGCATGAAACCAAAGGTCGTCCGCGAGGGCCAGTTTAAAGGTCACATATCTGTTGCCCTTTGACGACAGTCCCGCGAATACTAGGGCCTTCTCAAACTCAAAGCGCCTGTGCGGCGGAAGCTGAGGCTCCCGCCTCTTCGCCCCCCGCTTCTGTGCCGCCGCCCTGGCGATTCCAAGCTCTTCCTCAAGCATCGTGAGCGACCCCGCGTCGCCGATAGACTGCGCGAGTTCCAGCGCCTCCCGATGATCGCCAAGCTCCTCTCTCACAGAGACCAACAGCGCGGCGGCGCGCTCCTGAGCCGCCGTTATCTTTTTATATTTCGCGAAATAAAGAGCGGCGTTCTGCGAAGGTGAGAGCCTTGGATCTAGCGGCACTGTAAGCGACCGCTCATTTCCGGAGCCGTCGTAGCCCGTAAGCTCCGTCTCGGCGACGTTGTGACGTATCTGCCAGAGATTCGCGACGATCAGCTCGCCGTACTGCCTGTAAAGTTCCGCCTTGTCGTCAGCGAGTAGCCGCTCTATGTCCCCCGCCTGACGCTCACGGCGCGTTATCTCTTTTTCGATGATCTGCGCCGCGCGCTTTTTACGCGCCTCAAAGGCGACGTCGCGGAGCGGCGCGAGCGTTACCAGCTTCCCGGCGTCGTTTACTTCAATGGCTTCGCTCTTGGGCAATAGCTCCGGCAGTGAGGTTATATAGCGGCCTATCCTTTGAAGAACGAACGTAGCTCTATTGTTGTCGTTATAAAAACTGCCCAAAATCAAGACAGCTCGTTCCAACTCGACCTCGGAGAGAATTTTTAGCAGCGGTTTGCCGAACCCGGCAATCTTTGTTATGGAGGCTGCGTCCGGCGAGGCAAGCCATTCTTCCAGCGCCAGCCCCTCAAAAGCCGGCGGCAGACGGTAGGGGAGCCCCGGCAAAACGGTCCGGTAATTATTGTCCGCTGGATGGATGTGTTTCGCAGTCTCAATGATATTTTCGCTTTCATCGGTAAGCAGTATATTGCTATAACGTTCCATTATCTCAATTATAAGACAACGCGTAGCGATAAAGCCCGCCCCAACGGTCTTTCTAAAGGTGAACTTGAGGATACGGTCACGCCGCAGTTGCTCCACGTCGCAGAGCTCGGCCCCGGTCAGGTGGCTTCTCAGCGCGTTCGTGATTGGCGGCGTCTGTGATATGGAAGATAAAAGAGATTTTCTCTCCTTCTGGGATATCAGCGCCGCGCCGCAGTTCTGCGCACCCCACGACAATAACAGCTCCGTGGCTCCGAAAGAGACGACGACGGAGTTGTCGCCTCCGTCTACCCTCTGTACGCGCCGGCCGCGACAGACGTTAAATTCCCTGCTCCAAATCCATATCAGCTCAGCACCGAACGACAAATTCATTCCTCCATAAGGTATGTCATACCCGTCTATTATACCCAATTATAGAAGGGCGCGCATTTCTGGGACGCCGGCCGCGGGGCAAACGTGTAAAAGACTGTGTTACTTGTGCCCGCGCCGCCTCCGGCATCACGGGCCGTTCAGCATATCTATCAAAAGGTTTGTCGTGTTTGACCGCTGTACGGCTACGATCTACGGCCTGCCTTAGGCGCCTCCCGCCGCGTGCTTTTTCCCAATCAGCCTTACGAGCTGAGACGCGAGCAGCGGAAGCGAGGCGCGGTCTTTATAAATTATATAGCGCCTCTGCCATTCCGGCTGGAACTTTTCTTTATACTGGCGCAGGCCTTTAAAGTTATAAAAGTGCTCTCCGTGCTGGTAGATGAAGTTGCCCATGCGCTCCCAGAGAGAATTCTGCGGGTCCAGGTTCGAGAGCGGCGCCATGCCGAGGCGGAAATACCGGTAGCCGTGCCCGCGTCCCCAAATCATGGTCTCGATAAAGAGCCAGCTCATTATATCCCGCGGCGCGCCGTTTGCGTACCTCATCAGGTCTACCGAAAACTCGTCTCCGCCGCCTAGCCACAGGTTGCAGAAGGCAAGTGGCTCGCCGCCCTTGAAGGCGACCGCCACCGGGAAGTTTTTCAAGTAGCCGTCGTCGAAGAAGCCGAGAGAGAACCCCTTCTCCGTGCCGTGCACGCTCTTTAGCCATTCGTCTGATATCCCGCGCAGTCTTGGCAGCGCCTTATCGCGCTTTGCTCCGTCAAGAAGGCTGAATACCAGCTCTTCGCCCTCCAGGTGGTTTTTTATACTGCGGAGCTTTCGCCATCTGGCCCCTTCAAGCCCGTCGGATATGGTGGAAATATCCACACGGGCGTCCTCGCTGATCGGCGCGGCGCTGAGACCGGCGTCTCGGTAAATATCAAGCCATTCCTCGCCGGCTTCGTAGAAGGCGGCGCTTGCTCCCCGGCGGTCAGCCTCGTCGCAGAAATCCCATATCAGCCCGGGCACATCATCCCTTTTGCCTATCGGATCACCCATGGCGATCCAAAAAGAACCGGAAGGGGAATACATGATCGCCGCTTTTCTGTCCTTTGCCATAAAAAACTTCTTATCTCCTAGAAGCGCAAGGGCCGCGTCCGGCGCGCGCGAGCTGGATACCAGGTCTTTTATTTCCGCGGGAGCGGGAGCCGCAGCCGCGGGGCGTGACGGACGCAGCCAGAGAAAGAGAAAAATCAGAAGCACCGCAAAGGACATCCCCGCCGCGGCCCGCAGGAAACGAGGGGCGGCGGAATCAAAGGCAAAAGTCCACCACAGGTCGTTTGCGTATTCCACATGACGGTAGGCGAAAAAACCCCACCAGACGACCGCCGCGGCGGCGCAGACAATGGCGAGGCTCCATTTCAGATCAGGAGCCGAGAAAAACGATAGGCGGTAAAAGCTGCGCCGTGAAAAAAGAAGCACAAGCAGAAGCAGCAGAAAAAAAGAGTCCCTAAAAGGGGTGATGTCGTTGGGCAGTGAAAAAAACAGCGATACGGAGAGGGTCAGCAGCGTGATTCCCCACGCCGATCTAAGTCGCTTCTCCAGCCCCCAGGCCAAAAACAGAAGAAAGGTGCCTGCCAGACTTTTGATAAAATGCGAGGCTTCAAAAAGAGGCAGCGGCAACAGCGCGCCCAGCCGGCTCCAGCCGCCCTGAAATATCGGAGCGGCGGTGGAGAGAAGCAGCCACGTTCCGGCCATGAAAGTCCAGAGCGCCGCCGCGTCGGGAAGAAAGGATTCCAATTTACCAAAATACCGAGAGAGGCTGCCGCTAAGTTCGACCGCAAACAAAATTACCGTCGCGCAGACAAAAGGAATTATGTAGTAAATAAACCGGAAAATAAGAATAGCGCTGAAAATGTCCGCGTGCCGGTAAAACGGGGAAAGAAGCATCATCAGCGTGACATCGAAGACCCCGAGCCCTCCTGGCACCTGGCTCAGCATTCCGGCCATCATCGACACGACAAAGGCGGATATAAAAACAAGCACCGGCGCGTGATGATTGGGCAGCACGGAATAAAGCACGAGGGAGGCGGTCGTTATATCAAGAAAACCGATCATGAGCCTGACGCATAACTTTTGGGGGGTCGGAAGCTTAATCCTATGTCCTTTATAAGTAAAGACATGACCTCCGGCAGCCGCCGCTCCCGCGCAAAACGCCGCCGCCGGTACAAGGGCGCACGCGAAGGCGGCCAGATAACGGAAAGACTGCGGCCAGCCAAGGTGCGAAAACATCGTGCCGGGGGCAAAGAAAAAAGCCAGCGCGCCGACCGTACAAGGGCCAAAGACCATCGAAAGCTGATTGAGCGCCACGATATGCCCAACCTGAACGCCGTTCAGCCCAAGGGCGGAATAGAGGCGGTATCTGACAGCTCCGCCGGAGACTGCGGAGGCCCCGAGGTTAAATCCGATGGCGTTGCTCACGAAAGAGATCACCGCTACCTTAAAGCGGGGGAGTTTTGCGCCGATCTCCGCGGTAGAATAGATATCATTGAAACAAAGCAGGGTGTAATTTGCCGCGGCCGCCAGCAGGCCGCAAAAGACCCCCGAAAGCGGAATCGAGGCAAACGCTTTTTTCAGGTCGTGAAAAGACATATGCGCAAGCTCTTGGTGCAGCGTGTACATCGCAAAGGCAAAGAGCGCGATGCCGACGAAGGGCAGTAATTTTTTTATTTTATCTATTGTTTTATCCATTTTCCGGTCTTTCTTCTCCTTTGAGCGTTTTCTTGCCGCAATTATATTGTACGTCCCGAAATCGGAAAATACACGGCAGATAGTGCGTAATTAAAAACAACAACACAACATTATATTTTTTCTTGACAGTTTGAGGCTACGGTGATAATATATCTCGCGTTGCAGGCGGAAATAGCTCAGTTGGTAGAGCGATGGCCTTCCAAGCCGTAGGTCGCGGGTTCGAGTCCCGTTTTCCGCTCCAATAAATAAACCCGCAATTTTTGATGGGGCTGTAGCTCAGCGGGAGAGCACTTCCCTCGCACGGAAGGGGTCGGGCGTTCAAATCGCCTCAGCTCCACCATATTAATTTCTCGGTTGTAGCAAGGCTTTCTAGCGTTTCGCTAGAAGGCTTTTTTGTATCTTTCCAACCGCGTGTATATTTCCGTGTCTTTTTGGTAAGCGTCGGAAGCGTCAAACAGCCAGAACCGCCCCTCGAAGCAGTTAGCATGTTATTATCATTTTGTAGCGTAGGTATTGGAAAGCTGCAATATGTAACTTTGTAACTTGCGGCAGTGCGCGGACGGAAGCGGCCCACGCGAAGAAGGCGTCCGTTAGCGGTTTGCTTTTTTGAAGGCGTTTCGCATGTCGTTCTTCGGGTTTAAGCTCTTTGTATTCTCTTTCAAGCGCAAAAAGTTTGTCGCAGTATTCAAGTCCGGTCTGCGAGAGAGAGTTTTTCCTTTCTTCGGCAGGTACGGCCATTGCTCCTTCGTGGAACTTTCTTCTGGCGTGCGCCTAGCAGTCGCATCGGCGGATGACGCTGTCGAGTTTGCCATAGCCGGAGTAGCCGTCCGTGTGGAGGTAGCCTTTAAAGCCGTTGAGGAATTTTTTAGGATGGGCGCTTGACCTGGTTTCCTGATATTCAAAGAGGACGATGGGGACTTTCGCCTCTTTACTCGTACGGTAGAGCCACATGTAGGACTTTGTTCTGGAGGCTTTACCCGGTTCTTTCAGGACCTGTACCGTCGTTTCGTCCGCGTGGAGGATGTCCTCTTTCAGCATCTTTTTGCGCATTTCTTCGTATATCGGAAGCAGCCAGTCGGAGGCGCTTCTAATGAGCCAGTTTGACATGGTCTGACGGCTCAGGCAGAGTCCTTCGTTAAGCCATGAGGCTTCCTGACGGTAGAGGGGGACTCCCATCATGTACTTCTGGATCATAATGTTCGCAATGGCTGAGGCCGAGGCCGCGCTTGCCTTTATCACCGGCTCCGGAATCGGCGCCTTTACGATCCCGACCTTGGTGTTTTCCCTCTCGCAGCGACGGCAGGAATAGACCTCGCGGACATACTCGCGGATAAATACTTTGGCGGGTACTACTGCAAGCTCTCGCCTTGTATTGCAATTCATTACATGCATCGGACCGCCGCATTCTGGACAGATACGCTCCTCTTCCGGAATCGTACATTCAACACGCTCCACGGGGAGCTCCTCAAAATTATCTCGGGATACTGACGAACTCTCCCTTTTGCGTCTCCTGTACGTTATCTCTTCAACTTCCGGCTCCGCACGCTTGGGCTCGGATGTATTCTCCGCCTCGTCAAACAGAAGAAGCTGGAGGCCCTGACCCTCCGACTTCTCGCGGGATTGACCATACTGACGGTGCTGGCTCAGACGGAAATGCTCTTCATACCACTTGACCAATAACGCAAGCTCCTCGTTCTTCTTCTGAAGACCGCGGTGTTCTTCTTCCAAATCGTGATACTTATTGCGTAACTCTTCAAGGGACCGAACAAGATTTTCCATACCGGCAATTATAAATGATGACATGGCATAAATTCTGTCATATCAAGAACTTGTAATTCCGATTATTGTCCTGGGCAGACAGCTGCGGGAAACAATTCAACCATGCTGAGCTTACGCTTCAGTTTTGTTCCGGCAAACAGACAGGAAAACTCCTCGCCGGTGACGCTTATCCTCTTTCCATGCCCGTCTGGGGGCCAGGGGAACGTCCCCCGCTCAAGACGCTTCTGGTAAAGCCAAAACCGTCCCCGTCCCATTCGATTATCTTCACCCGATTACGGCTCCTGTTGCAGAAAATAAAGTAAGCGTCAAACAATTGGCCGCTCGCATCAAAGCAGGAAGTGTGTCATCACCATTTTGCAGTTGCGGTGCGGAAGGTATGCAACGTGCGGCAGTGCACTGCACTGTTTTGTTCACCCTCCTATGTTTTTCTATGTCAAAAAACAACTGTTTTTGTTGTAATGTTACGCTATATAACTTTTATCCTTCATTCATATATCCTTTGAACTATAGTATTGGAATCGCATCACATGATTGCCTTAATTAAAAAACTGAGAGAATTCTAATCACGGGAGGTCGTTGTATTTTGTCTGCATGGAATGACAAGCATTTGAAACGAACATATTTATTGCGTATAAATGAAAAACAATACCGTGTTGTGTGTGATCATAATGAAACATTACTGAATGTCATCAGAAATCAACTCAGGTTGACCGGTACCAAGCGTGGCTGTGAGTGTGGGCAATGCGGCGCGTGCAATGTGATTCTTAATGGCAGCGTTGTGAGGTCCTGCTTAATCAAAATGAAAAATGTTCCTGAGCTTGCCGAAATTTTGACGGTAGAAGGATTAGGGACGCCAGATAACCTGCACGCGATACAATGGGCCTTCATTGCCAATAACGCGATCCAGTGCGGTTTCTGCACGCCGGGTTTCATTATGTCGGCGAAGGCGCTTCTCGATATCAACAAAACTCCAACAAGGGAAGAGGTGCGCGGCTGGTTTCAGAAACATTGGAACGCATGCCGGTGCACCGGCTATAAGCAGATTGTTGATGCGGTGATTGACGCAGCTGACATTTTACAGGGTAAGAGAGAGATGAGGGATTTTGCTGGATCGCTGAAGCCAGGAGAGCACATTTGGGGTACAAATTACCCACGTCCCAGTGATAAATATAAGGCTACCGGCACATGGGACTATGGCGACGACGCCGGCATGCAGCTGCCTGGTGATACACTCTACGCCGCGCTCGTCCACGTTGACGTCAACCACGCTGAAATACTGAATATAGATGTCTCAGAAGCGGAAAGAATGTCTGGGGTGGTTAAAGTTGTGACATCCAGAGATATATACGCTGCCGGTGGTACCAACAAATTGTTTGGCGCGCAGCCCCCTGCGTCCAAAGGATCAGGATGGGAGCGCCCGATACTCTGCGATAAAAAAATATTTATGTGGGGAGACGTTGTGGCGATAGTGTGTGGACGAAGTTACGAAGAAGCGGAGCTGGCCGTGTCGAAGGTACATGTAGAATTGAAAGAATTGCCTGCGCTCATGAACATAGAGGATGCTCTCGCGGAGGGGGCGGTGGAGGTTCATCCCGGGGTGCCGAACGTTTATTATGAAACGCATATTGAAAAAGGGCAAAAGGCAAGGGATATCATAGATAAAATGCCCTATGTGATTGAAGACGTCTTCTATCTTCAGAGGCAGCCTCACATGGTTCTTGAAAATGACGTTGGTTTTGGTTATTGGGACGATGACGGAAACCTGGCGATACAGTCAAAACATATTGCCATCTATAAAGGCGTGGCCTTTATGGCAAGAGGAGTTGGCATTCAGCCTTCAAAAATAAGGCTTATCCAGAACAACGCGGGTGCCTCTTTTGGCTACAAGCTGGGGATAACTAACGAGGCGCTGATCGCCGCTGCTGTAATTGCAACTGGGAAACCCGTATTTTGTCGTTATGATACCAGACACCACATAACATACACTCCCAAAAGAGCTCCTGCTTTGATGAAGGTGGCTATCAGCGCCGATGGCGATGGCGTGATCACGGCAATGGAACATACCTCGTGGGTTGACCACGGGCCATATTCCGAATTTGCTCCTGGCCTGGTAACAAAAACTTCTCACTATATGGGGGCTTTATATGGCATCGAAAATATTGATGGAAGAGGTTATGCCGTCTATACCAACCAAAAATGGAACACAGCGTTCAGGGCCTGGGGCGCACCTCAGGTGCATACCGCGCAGGAAATAGCGGTCGATATGCTTGCGGAAAAGGTCGGTATGGATCCACTTGAGTTTCGATATCTTAATGCCATTCGTCCAGGAAAGACTTTTCCCCACGGACATGCGCCAGAGGTGTTTCCTCTGCCGAAAATGGTGGATATTCTCAGGCCGAAATATAAGGCCGCTCTGGAGAAAGCAAAAAATGAGTCCACAGCGGAAATAAGAAAGGGGGTAGGCGTGGCCTTTGGTGTATATAATTCCAACAGTTCCGGCGCAGACAAGGCTTTCAACAATATTGAGCTGACTGCGGATGGCGGCGTGATGCTCTATAACACATGGGAGGAACATGGGCAAGGCGCGGACATCGGCATGGTGGCGACCGCACACCGAGCGCTTGCACCGCTTGGCATACATCCTGATAAAATAAAAATGTTTATCAACGACACCTATCGTTGCCCTGACAGCGGTCCCGCCGCCGCCAGCAGATGTCAGGTGATGGTGGGCAATGCAATCATAGACAGTTGCAACAAACTGCTGGCGGCCATGAAAAAAGAAGATGGTTCCTATCGGACATACAATGAAATGCTCGACGCGGGGCTACCGTTGATATATACAGGCAAATATGAGTGCGTGACAAGGGATAAAAAAGGCGAGATCACGCCTTGCACCAACACGGACAAAAAGGGTCAGGGAATGCCGTATGCCTGTTACATGTATGGGTTGTTTATGGCGGAGGTTGCGGTGGAGATTGCCACTGGAAAAACGAGGGTTTTGAAGATGACTCTCATAGATGATGTAGGGGTCATAAATAACTACGGTGTTGTTGACGGACAGATGTACGGCGGGCTTGCCCAGGGGATTGGTCTAGCGTTAAAAGAAGATTTCGAAGATCCCCAAAAATACAACAATCTTCTGGCATGCGGATTCCCGTATATAAAAGATATTACGGATGATATGGAACTCATACATATAGAGACCCCACGAGAATTTGGCCCATGGGGCGCCTCCGGCGCAGGCGAGCTACCCCTGACATCTCCGCATGCGGCTATCGCGAACGCTATTTACAACGCCTGCGGCGCGAGAATCAAAAGGCTGCCAGCTACGCCTGAGAAAATATTGGAGTTGTTGAAAAATAAGTGAAAAACATATGAGGGCACGCGGCGGCCTATCTTACACGGCCGCCGTAGCTTGCACAAAATAGGGTACTGTTAGATTCAGGAAAGAGATTTGATGTACTTATCGATATGATATGCCGTCGTGATTTTATAAATATTTTGTGGCTCGCGAAGCTTTATGGCGAGGATTTCCTGTATCCTGCTCAGGCGATAACGGAGTGTATTTAAGTGTATGTGCATCGCCTCTGCTGTATTTTTTGAATTAAAATCGTTTTCAACAAAAGAAAAGAGCGTATCCTTCAGCATGGAGCCCTTTTCGTTATCATAATCTTCGAGCTTTGACATCATATTTGAATAAATTGTATTGATTGTAGTTTTATCCTGAATATTGCTGAGTATGGCGTTGATATCAGCGTTGTAATAACAAAGCTGTTTCCCTCCAAGGGATGAAGAGAGTCTTACCATGCTTTCAGCTTGCGTGTATGCCTGCTTAAACTGTGAGAGTGCCGAATAGTTCTCGCTGATTCCGGCTGAAGCTCTGATGATCGATTTGCTATCATAAAGCTTTTCCAGAGTTTTGGATGTGATTTTATCTATTAGGTCATTATTTTTGACGGAGTTGACGATGACGATGATATTATTATTATGTATGGTGTGAAGTATCTGCGTTTTATATTGTTTCGATACAGAATCCAAAATGCAGAATATCATGTCTTTAATCGTCATCTGATTGGTGTCGGGATCGGTCTTGTCAAAAGATATATTCACGCAATAATATGACTGACTGTGGTCGTATCCGAGCATATTTGCCTTGGTCGCTAAGATGGAATTATCCTCTATATTTTCAAATATCAGCAAATCTATGAATTTGTCTATAAATTGCTGAGAAAGTTTGCTGCGGCATATGGCCTCGCATATGAATTGTGTAATTTCGCTGAGCAACACTCTCGCGGGTAATGAGTAGATACACAGCCCAAGATTGTTTCCCAGCTTTTCAATGCTTTTCTGGTATGGCAAAACATTATCTTCCGATGTGTAAACGATCAGACAGGAGATACGCTTTTCATGTAATTTGCTGATGAAATCCAATACTTCCGCCTCAGATTTTTTTTCAAAACCGGCAGCGATAACCAGTTCGTCTTCCCGCACGGTTTTGATTAACTGAAAATTGTCAATAAAATGGCACCACATTATCGCCTTATCGGCGAAGTTTTCTTTTGTAACCAACTCCAGCGAATCGCACGATTTTATTTCATGTATATTTTTGCACGTCAACTTCATTAACATCGGAATTCCTCCCTAAAACACCAGCATTCCGTAATGCCTTCATTATAATACTTTATCGATATAGTGACCTATTCGCAAGTGACGTGATTATACAAATTGAGCGTGGTGTTTTTGTTACACGGTCATATAACGCTCACGAGGGTTTGCGCATAGAATATTAATTAATCTAGGTATTCGCAATATTCATTAACTAATACAGACAAGGAGCGTGTGAAACATGGGTATGATATCACTTGATCCTAAGCGATCGACAGCGGTTCTTTTCCCTGGGATGTCCACTTTAGTCACCTGCAAGGAAGGAGATAAGGATAATATTATAGCCATCACTTGGCAGAGCAGTCTTTGCGGAGATCCTCCGACTGTCGGTATCAGCGTGACACCGAAGCGGTTTTCTTACAACCTGATCAAAAATAGTGGGGAATATATTATCAACATCCCAAATAGGGATCTTCTGTGGGAGCTTCACTATTGTGGACGCACATCGGGACGTGATGTTGACAAGTTTAAAGAAACGGGGCTTACTCGCGAAAAAGCCAGTATCCTTGAAGACACTCCGCAGATCAAAGAATGTATCGCACATGTTGAATGCAAAATCTGCAAAGTCTATTCGATTGCTAACGATGCCTACAGTTTCTTTGTCGCCGATGTGGTGGGGATTACCGTGGACGATAGATATTTTGACAAAATAAGCGGCTGGAAGACCGGCATCGGCAATACGGAGACATTGCACTACCTCGGCGGTACACGATACGCGGTTCTTGGCGAAACACTGGATTATAAAGATATTGTAAGGCCTTAACTTATACTGGAAGGGAGAAACCTATTATGAAAAAACTGCTTCTGAAATTCAAAGACGGTATGCCTCTGGTAATTAATTTGAAAGAAGACGCCGCTCCCGAGACGATCAAAATGCTGACAGAGACGTTTCCTGAAGAAATCAAACTCCTGCACGCCAGATTTGCTGGCGAGGCATTCTTCTTTAAGCCAAGTACGGATAAAAACGTTCCAGAAGAAAATACCAAACTCGCTTCTGAAATGGAAACAGGGGAAGTCAGCATGTACTTAGGAGACAGCCCTGCCGTAAAAAATGCTGTGCACTTTTGGTATGGGCCCAAACGCAAAACAGGTGGCAAAGCGGAAAATGTTTTCGGCACGGTCGATGGCGATGTTAGAAGGCTTAAAGAATTTGCCCTTAAACTTTGGTCGGACGGTCCTGTATACGCCACTGCGGTAATAATAGAAGAATAATTGAGCTGAGGCCAATACGTAACAATTTTGTACAGCTATTGATGCGATCGTACCCTAGTGATAATGGCCATATGTGGTTGTGCGCAAAAAATTAACAACACTATAAGCAATGCGTAGAGCCCAGATGGCCGTTATCTTAGGGTAGTGCCGGAACAACTGGTTGGTTTCGGCAATCCTACTATACTCCTTCGCCAATATTAAATTAAATACTTTGGGTGCCTAACTCTATGTAAAAAGGCTTAAGGATGTTTATTGCAGAGAAATCAATCTCTGCTGTTGTTTAGCGCAAAAGAAAACAATGTGACAGGAGGTTTTTACGATGTTGGAAGAGGTTCTGCGTTTCTCCCGGCTGGATGTGTGGGTGGTTATAATTTACGCTTTTGTTATCATGGCGAATGGCATCTATCAAAGCATGAAAGTAAAGAGCCAGAACGATTACCTGCTCGGAGGCAAAGCTTTTGGAGTATTTTCCACACTTTGCACCCAAGGAGCGTCCATGAAAGGCGCCAGCTCGTTGATCGGATATCCAGCCGGCGTTTTTACAAGCGGGATCGGTGTTCTTATACCTAGTCAATGCTACAACATGGGGGCATGGATCGCAATTGCTGCTGGGATACCGAGAAGAGTCAGGGCGTGCGCGGCAAAGTTGGACTTGCGCAGCGGCGGCGACCTGTTCCGCCATCGCTTCAATTCCCAGGGGGTAAAAGCGCTTGCGGGAGCCTGGGGGGCGTGGCAGACATTCGTTCTTGTAACGAATACCATGGCAGCCGTGGCCCTCATACTTAGCCTGGCATTCGGAAAATACGGAATTACTTATGAAAAAGCTCTGATAATCAGCATCGTATTCTCAGTAATATACACGACGGCTGGAGGGCTCTTGTCTGTTGTTGCCAATGACGTTTTACAGTGGTGTATAATGACGCCTGTGATATTTGTATTATTGCCTGCATTCTGCATTTTCGGACACGGTATCACTCCGGAAGCTGTCCATAGCTCCCTCTCAACAGCATTTTTTTCACTCAAACCCAATGTCTGGTGGACTGGGTTCTTTATAAGCGGAATAATGGCGGCGAATACGGACATTTGCATCCTTACAAGGTATATCTCAGCAAAAGATCAGGAGACGTCTGTCAAAGGCGCGATGTTTGGTTTTGCGTATACGACCCTTTTTGCCGGGGCGACAGTATTTATAGGGCTGGCGGCTGCGATGGTCGTAGACAAAGCGGTGCTTGGTGGCAACGATGAGCAGGCGATATTTGCTTTGATATCAAGAGTGCTGCCACACGGTTTAATCGGACTTTTTATCGCCGCAGCTCTTGCTACGATGATATCTACACTGGATTCTTATCTTCAAACCACCTCCCTGGTTCTGATGGTAGACGTCATTCAGCCTTCGCTTTCTAAGGACCTTACTGACAAGCAGGCACTGATGTTATCAAGAATACTGACTCTGCTGATAGCGTGCGCCGCAGCGTTGATCGTTTTGAAATTGCGTTCTATCCTGCAGATCACATATTTGGGGAAAAACGTCTACGTCAGCGCAATCTTTGTCCCGATGATGGCCTGTATGTTCTGGTCTAGACTGACGCTTAAAGGCACTGTCGCCGGCATTGTCTGTGGCTCGGTCATGGGCGTTCTGGCGACGGTCATCTATAAGCTTCCGCTGCCAGGAGTTTGGGGCGTTGCCGTCAGCCTGATAGCCACAGTCGCTGTTTCCTTGATGACGTCGAACGAAGCTAAACCGCTACTTCCGGGATTCATCGAAAGAGGGTTAAAAATTGACGTTATTATTGCACGGGCAAGCGTTATTGGATGCATAGGCACTGTTGTCCTCACAGTTGGTTTGGCTCTGTACGTAAATTGGTTTTTGGTTATTCTTGGTGCCGCAATGTTCCTGCTTTGCATTAAGATGATTTACGGTGCTTTTGATAAAAAACATGGTCCTGAGCTTGCCTCCGATAAGCCGGTGTAAGAAAGTCGGTATTTGTCAGGCATTATAATAGGTAAAGTACATAATTTTACATACATGCAAAAAGCGGCCATCGGGAAAATATTCTTGTGGGTCGCTTTTTCTTGTCGCTGCTTGTGTTTCTTGGTATATTATCTCGTTTTCTACGCGCGGTTCTCCGTAATAATTCACCGGTGCTCTGCGCGATATTGAATTTATCTTTCTTTTTCAGTTCATGGTAAAGCCCGTCAGCTGTTTCTTTGGGCTATGTGGTTCTGGCAGAGTCCTCGGGAACTTATATTTGCTGGGAGTCTTTTTATTTTTTCGAGATCTTCTGGTATTTGTCTGGTTGTTTCATATGTACAATAACCTTTTGCCCTGCCTGCTACCACGAGCTTGGTACATCATTTGAACTTTTCAAGACATTCACGGCTAGTATGGTTACCGCTGGGGTCGCGTATTCTGCATTTGCCTGCTAAAGGCCTTTATCTATATCACAACCACGGTTGTCGGTAAACTTTCCAGCTCTGTTTTTATCTTCGCATATGCATTATACTAAATAAAAGAATTGGTGGGGGAGTGGTATGATGCGGGGCGGCGGCAATTCATCTGTCATTCACAGGGCTTTACGAAAGGAAGAGTTCAATGCCGATAGATTTATCGGCGGCATGAGCTCTCTGTTTGCAAACATCGCCACCTCGGAAAAGTGGATACGCTCAGGCATCCATATCCCTCAGGAATTGAAAAATACCGTCTCATCCTACCGCTTGCTGGGACGCCATACGCCCGCCGCCGGCCAAGGAAGGGTGGATTTCCTTCAGATCAAGCTGGCTCCCGGAGCACAGCTGGCAGCTTCGGAAAAGAAATGCCTTAAATTTCTCGTTCATTATATGGAAACCAACGACGCTGACGCGGTATATTCCGCGATAACTTCGGCCGCGGGAGAGGGATACTTTGCCATTTTTATGGAATCGCCGGCTGTACGCGGCATAACCATTCCGGAAGACATTCTCGGTTATCTCTCGACGGAGGGAGTCAAAAATTATCTCCGCCGAAGCTGCGGCCTTGCTCCCGCCGCGCTTGACGGTTATTTCTCCGAGAGCCGCATTCTCTTTGACGATACAGTCATCGCGCGCGACGCGAAGAAGATAGACGACGCGCTCGCCGCAATGCGGTTCTGCGATATTTCGGCTTCTGGCGGCGAGATAGTGGGCGCTTTTATAAAAAAGATCGCTGCTGTGCGTTTGGGGCTTGGAAAATATCTTGCGGACAACCGGCCGCGTACCGAGGAACGCTTTATACGCGAATTCATCGAGCAGTCTCTCTTTGTAACGGACTGCAGCGCGGTGGCCCTCGATGTACTCAAAGCCGGACTTAAGTTAAATTATCCAGAGGCGAAGATATCTGACGATCATTTTGTATGGGGCAGTATTTTAATAGACGATATCTTTCTTGATATGAAATTTGATCTGATTATAACGAACCCGCCGCATCTTCGCAGTGAGCAGTTCTCCTCTATAAAAGAACTGCTTTCCGGCTATTCGTCATCGCGCTTCAACGCCGATATTTACTGCTACTATGTGGAAAAGGCGGCCGCCATGCTCTCCGCCCGCGGCAGCGCCGTACTGCTGATCTCCAACAAATGGATGAAATCAGACTACGGTACGGGGCTGCGCGACTTTTTTAAATACCATAGCCCGGCCGTCATTGTGGACCTGGGCAAGGTCCCGCTGCTGAAGGGCACGGTCATGCCGCTTTCCATCGTCTCTGTTCTCAAAGAACCGGAGGACGAAGGGATCAGGTTTATCGACGCCTCCACAAAAGCTAAAGAGACACCGCTCTCAGAATACGCCGAGGAGAGATTTCGGACCCTGACAGATGGCGATATCACCTCCTCGTCATGGAATTTCTCAGACGGCGAAGTAACGGCTCTGGCGGCTAAGATACGCGAAAGGAGCGTGCCGCTTTCGCTTTGTACCGGCAGCGGGATATATCGCGGCATTCTTACCGGGCTTAACGAGGCCTTTGTGATCGGCCCTGAAACGGCGAAGACAATAGCCGCGGGCGAGCCGGCTTCGGCGGCGCTTATCGTTCCGTTCTATTCTGGCCGCGAGATAAAACGGTATTACCTGCCGCCGGTAAAAAAATATCTGATCTTCATGCCTAAGGGCTACACCGACAAGAGACGCGACCTGTCAGACGGATATATGTGGTTTGCCAGGAACCATCCGCGGCTTGCCTCTTACCTCGCCCAGTATGAGGGGAAGGCCGCTAAGCGGCGTGACCGGGGCGACTATTGGTGGGAGCTGCGCCCCTGCCGCTATTATGATGTTTTTGAGAGACCTAAAATAATCCTTCCCGTGATATGCAAAAACATTTCTGCCGTCCTGGAAAAAGACGGCGTCTATGCGAACGATAAGTGCTGCGTGATCGACGACCGCGACCCCTTCATCCTCGCGCTGCTTAACTCCAGGCTGATGGACTTTATCTTCCGTTTGACCTCGGCGCCGCTGATGAACGATTATTTTGAACTGCGTCCCTCGACGCTTGCGGAACTGCCGATAATGGGAATGCACCCGGAGAACGCTTCCCAACAGCGCATCCGGGCGGAAATTTCCGCCTTTGGAGAAAAACTTTCGCGCCTCTATGAGTTAAACCCGCCGGCAAAATACGGCCGTAAAAACGAAGAGATCCTGCTGGCGGAGAGAGAACTGAACCGGGCCGTCTATAAGCTCTACGGCCTGACGCCGCAGGAGACGGCCATAGTCGAAAATAACTGACGTATGATGTATAATCTCCTGCGTGTTCGCGATACGATAATTTATAAATTTTACCCAGCTGGAGATTGTCAATGATTAACCGCCGTATGCTCTCTGTAGTAATGCTTTCAACCGCCTCTTTGATATGGGGCACCTCCTTTGTCGCCCAGATAATGGGAATGGAATTTATCGGCCCCTTTACCTTCTGCACGGCAAGATATGTGGTCGCGCTCTTTTTTCTGATTCCTTTCGCCCTGGTGATGGAAAGAAGAAGGAGAGCGGAAAGCGGCGGTGATCCTGCCGTCGTCTCCGAATGGCGCGGCTGCTTCAAGTGCGGCATTCTCTGCGGCGGCGCGCTCTTTATCGCCTCCGGCCTCCAGCAGGTCGGGCTGCTTTTTACGACGGCTGGCAAGGCCGCCTTCATCACGGCGATGTATATCGTCATCGTCCCCGTGTACGGGCTCTTCATGAAAAAGATACCGTCAAAGCTGACCATTTTTGCCATTATCTTTAGCACCGCAGGCCTCTACCTGCTTTCGATCAACGAAGACTTAAAAATAGAGATGGGGGACGCCCTTATTCTCGCAAGCGCCCTCTTCTGGGCGGCGCATATAATGATATGTGATCGCTTCGCGAAAGATCACGATGCGGTAAAGCTTTCCACAATTCAATTCGGTACGGTGGCTCTCTTTTCCGCCGCGGCGATGTTTCTGATGGAAGCCCCCGAATGGCGGCCGCTGCTGGCTTCCTGGCAGCCGATACTATACGCCGGGCTCTTCTGCACCGGCATTTGCTACACGCTCCAGATGGCCGCGCAGAGAGATGTGAGCCCGGTAACGACCTGTATAATCCTCAGCGCCGAGGCGCTCTTCGCCGCCGTTTTCGGTTATCTGGTACTTGGGGAACGCCTCTCCGGACGCGAGATGGCCGGCTGTGCGATACTTCTGGCTGCGACCCTCATGGCGCAGATACAGGAGGTAAAATCGGGGATAGACGCGGACGCCGGAGCGTAAAATCAAAAAATATCTCTTTCATAAACCGATTCTCATGGTATAATCTCTCAGTACTCGGGATGTAGCGCAGCCTGGTTAGCGCACCTGCTTTGGGAGCAGGGGGTCGTCGGTTCGAATCCGACCATCCCGACCAGTTATTGCCACCGTTTAGGGGTCTCTCATGAGACCCCGTTTTTTATGCGCGCAGCGTGGAACAGGGGCTTTTTAGTATTTGCAACGCAGCAGAGGGGCGCTTTTCAGCGGTCTGTTCTTAATGCCTATGATATAAAAATATTTTGCTGAGAGCATACGCGGCACGACTTTACGGCTCTTTCTGTGACCCTATCCTCGTTTGTAAGTTCACCGTAAAGCAACGGGGAGGTCAGAATATGCTTTGACGAGTTTGTATTGACTGTTTGGGGACTGTGGTTTGCGTAACAGTATTTGCATCCACTGCGGCAGGTGTTGTACGCACCGACATCAATGCTTGCCATGCAGCCGCAGGCAGGCCTCTGGTGTTTGTCTTTTTCAACCTTCAGAGAATGTCCCGACATCTTTTCGATCAAACGGCTGTCCACGCAGCGGGCATGTGTGACCCCATAGGCTTCAAGCTCCGCGTCTTCGGCGCATGTATCCATTTCAAGCCCATAGGAGCGGGCGATTTCAGACAGAGCCCCTGCCAAGAGGACTTTGCGCTCTTCGTTCAACGATGTCATTCCGAGGTCCTTTACGTTATTCCGCGTGCTTCTGTAAAGGTCGATGAAGCTGATAGTACATTTCTGAGTGTGATTGTGGAGCAGACGGACCAGGCGCTCAAAGTATTTTATGTGGTAGCCTATGGTGTATGTTTCGCTGAGCAAAATAGGGTCGTAACGCCAGATGACCCTGCCGGGGCCGATCTTTTCGGAAAGCCTCTGAAATGTAGGAATGATGTGCGTGCCCTTGAACGGTATTCCAGGTTCGATATCAGCCGCGTATGAGTTCAATGTGAACTGGAAGTAATAGTGATACGATACAAGTTCTTTTAACTTTGGCAAAAACGGCGCCGGGTTTTTTGTCCAAAAGACAATTCCGTCAACCACGTCAGGCGTTATTTTGATTTTGCTGACTTGGTGATAATTCATTGGATTTCTGACCATGACATATCCTTCGCGGATTCTGTTTAGAAACCACTCGGAGTAATATGTCGGAATGTCGGTTCTACGGCTGACGCTGAGTATCATTTAAAAATAATTATCCTTTCCAGATTATTATATGCGTTCGCGCGCAACAGGGCAAACGCACGAAAGCTTACTATCGCGCAGGCGCTGCCGGGCAGCGTCATTAGCCTGCAAACCTCATGTAAAAGGAAAAATGCCGTCGTCCGGCATTACTGGCCGCACAGTGAAGCCCAGTATATATCCAAGAAACGAATTGCCGTTACTTTTGCCTGTCCCCAGTAAAACAAAAGCGCAGACCTTACGCCTATGGCCGAATTTTAGCTCTTTACCAATAAACATGCCATTTGCGTTATTCTGCGTAATACTGGAAGCAATTATATAATATTACTAGTTAAAGTTGAATAATAATTTGAAATAAATGATTTTACCATTAAAATATAATAAAAATACAGTGCTTGCCTTTTTTATTTGAAGCGGTAAAATATAAAGAAAGGGATCTAGGTTATTTATGCTTGATAAATCCATTACTGTTTGTTTGCGCATTTGATGTGTGTTTCATGATGCAGGTTAGTATTGTCGCGGGAAAAGAGATAATCGAAACACGAAATAATGGGAATTGCACGCTTGCAGAACTGGGAAAACAGGGCTGCAAAGCAAGGAGGCTCTGCCTACAAATGGTTGTTTCCTGCTTGGGATGATCGCCATGACATTTTCTATAAAAATGGAGTTGAGGTAATTTATGCGGCAAGTTAATCGTAATTACTCTGTAAGCCTTACGGAAATAGAGCTGTCGGTCCTTGATAGTTTAGCTATGGGGCTTAGCAACAAAGAAATCGGAGAAAAATTAGGGGTGACCGATAAGGTCATCGGAATATATGTCAAGAAAATATGTATTAAACGGGGATACAGAAATCGCGTCGAAGCCGCCACGGAAAGAATGAAAGAAATTATTCGTTGTAAGCTTGAAGCCATGGGCATCCGCGACATTGATATATGATACGAAAATGCCTCAGCCTTATACCGTCGCAGAAATATGGACGTCGCTGCGGCGCGTTCGTTTTATCCTTCTTTTGTTTTAGTGTGATATTGTTCCAGCTTTGAACCCGCTGGGTGTTCGCTTGGCGTCGTGTCCGTTGGGACACGGCCGCTTCAGACGTTGGTTGCAAACCGTTGGCGTTCTTTCATAAGAAGTGCCGGCATTTGATAATGCCAAGCGGCTTGTTTTTTCTTTTAGCAGGCAAGGCGCACGCGGCGTTATATCTTCCAGGATTCATTTTTGCCAACTCTTACAGCTCGATTCGGTAAGTATCTGCGCCAATCAAGCCCTGTGAGTGCGCCTTACGTATTCTAATAAGACAGCAGATAGGGGGCGATTGTGATCCGCGGCCGTGTGCGTATCGGATCGTTCGCGAATAACGCACCCGCTCGCTGTGCTTGGCTTTTACCTCTGTCAGCCGCCGCGTCCGTGCCTGCGAACAAAATGCGGTTAATGAGATCGCGGGCGGCGAAATAGCGCCTCATGTGATATCATTTGTTTCGCGAACATGTTGATAAACCGACGGCTGCGGCATGAAGCGACCGCGGCGGGACGGTAATTGACGATCCTGAAATTTTAAGCGGGAGAGTGGTAATCAATGGCAGGCGACAGAACAACCAGAGACGGATTTATCAGCAAGTGGGGCTTTATTTTGGCCTGTATCGGCTCCGCCGTCGGCATGGGTAATATTTGGATGTTTCCGCAGCGCATATCGCGCTATGGCGGCGGTACCTTTCTCATACCATATTTGATTTTTGTCTTTTTGATCGCCTCTTCCGGCGTGACGGGGGAGATGGCCTTTGGGCGCGGAACGCGCTCCGGCCCGATGGGAGCCTTCAAAAAGGCGGTCGAATCACGCGGCCGTCGCGGCGCGGTCGGTGAGGCGCTGGGAGTCGTGCCGGTTTTGGGCTCGCTTGCGCTGGCCATCGGCTATACCGTCGTCGTGGGATGGATATTCAAATATACCTTTGGGGCGTTCAGCGGCGCGACGCTTGCCCCGGCATCGCCGGAGGCTTTCGGCGCGATGTTCGGCTCCATGGCGGTAGCCTTCGGCAATAATCTCTGGCAGTGGATTGCCATCGCCGTGACCTTTTTCATCCTCATCATGGGGATTGGAAACGGCATCGAACGGGCGAACGGCGTGATGATGCCGCTTTTTTTCCTTCTTTTCGTCTGCCTTGGCGTGTACGTCTTTTTTCAGGAGGGAGCCGCGAACGGATACCGGTATATATTCACCATCGATCCCAAGGGGCTGCGCGATCCTATGACCTGGATATACGCGATGGGGCAGTCCTTCTTTTCCCTCTCCGTCGCCGGCAACGGCACCCTAATCTACGGCTCTTATCTCAGCGATAAAGAGGACGTCCTTGATTCGGCGCGCAACGTCGCGGTCTTTGATACGATAGCTTCGATGCTCGCGGCGCTCGTCATCATTCCCGCCATCGCGACCACGGGGGCCCAGCTGAACTCTGGCGGTCCCGGCCTGATGTTCATCGCCCTGCCCAACCTGTTTAAGAATATGCCCGGGGGCGCTTTGATCGTAATTATTTTCTTCGTGGCCGTGACCTTCGCCGGCGTATCCTCGCTGATTAATCTCTACGAAACGCCGGTTGCGACGTTGCAGGAGCGATGGGGATTCAGCCGCCTTCAGGCCTGCCTCTGCGTTGCCGGCGCGGGCGCGCTCGTCTCCACCTGCATTCAAGGGATAGTCGGCGGCTGGATGGATTTTGTCTCGATCTATGTGTGTCCGCTCGGAGCCGGTATGGCGGGAATCATGTTCTTCTGGGTCTTCGGCAGAAAGTATGTTGAGCGGGAGCTTGAAAAAGGACGCGCCAAACCTCTGCCTGCGTGGGTATATCCGCTCAGCAAGTACGTTTACTGCGTATTGACGATTGCCGTGTTGGTACTCGGCATCGTCATACCGGGCGGGATTGGCTGATACAAGGGCCTGAGGCTCATAAAAGCAGCGTCCGGAAAATACCGCTTTTCAGCCGGGGCAGGCTGTGATATATTTGTGCGCGTTACACAGCCGCGCGTCTCGGCGATTTTCCCCTTGTTGGCGTGGAAGTATGCGGCGCAAGAGGGCGGCGGCGTATTAAGACGGAGAGACGACGACGGCATCCGGCAATTTTTAGTGAATTGGCACATATTTTGAAAATTTTCCACAATATTTGTGTGTGGAAAATGGTTAGTTATGGTAAAATGCTATGGTTGAACATAGAGTGTTGTAATAATTTGAAAGGGGAAAAATAAATTGAAGACCGAAATACTTTCGCAGGAAAAGAACATCGTGGAGGCCAAGGCTCAGTTCACGGCCGAAGAGGTAACGAAAGCCGTGGAAAGCACCTACAAAAAGATATCTAAGCAGGCCAATATAAAGGGTTTCCGTAAAGGAAAGATCCCCCGCAAGACCCTCGAGCTCTATTTCCCGAAAGAGGCCGTTTTCGCTGAAACGATAGAGAACCTCGTTCCTGACGCTATCGACAAGATGATAGAGGAATATGAGCTTAAGCTCATCGCCGAACCTGAAGTGAAGCCCGGCGAAATCAAAGACGGCGAGGGCTTTGAAGTTACGGCGAAGTTTGAAGTGACGCCGCAGTTCGACCTCCCCGACCTTGCGGAGATCGAGGCTGAAAAGACGATATATGAGACGACGGACCAGATGGTCGAAGATCAGGTGAAGCGCATTGTGGAGAGCCGCGCCGAAGTAGTTCCGACCTATGAGGACCGCCCCCTGACGAAGGACGACTATGTCTCCGTCAAGTACGATACGTTCATCTACTACGAAGACGGCAGCGAAAAGAAGGCCGAAGAGGAGCAGAAGACGGAGATCTTCCTCGGCGCCGATACTATGCGCCCCGAAGTCGTCGAAGCCATCGTCGGCAAGGTTCCTGGAGACACGGTCTCGGTAGAGCTGCCCATCGAGGGCGAAGAGGCAAAGAAGGACCACGCCGTCAAAAGCCGCTATGAGATCGAGATTCTTGGCATAATGAAAAAGACCGCTCCCGAACTGAGCGACGAACTCGTCGTTGAAATCACCCAGTCGAAGCACAAGACGATAGATGAGTTCAAGGCGGAGGTCAGAAGACAGCTTGAGGCCGCCGCGGAGAACCAGAGCAAGGAAAACCTCAAGGACGCCATCGTCAACCAAATCGCCGGCATGGTTGAGGTTGAAGTGCCGCAGACGCTCGTCGACCGCCAGAAGGATTCGATCAAAAAGCAGCAGGCCGAGAGGATCAAGCGGGAGAACAACATGACGATGGACGAGTTCTTTGAGAAGAGCGGCATGAGCAAAGAGGGGTACGAGGCGGAGCTTGACACGGCGGCGAGAAACATCGTAAAACGCGCGCTCGTTCTGGAGGCGGTCGCCGACGCTAACGACATCGAGTGGACCCCGGAGGAACTCACGCAGGAGATCACCTCGATCGCGCGCATGTCCGGCATCGACCCGCAGAAACTCCAGAATTACATCTACGAGGACCGTGACCGGCTGTTTGAAATGGCCGAGAAGATCCGCAACCGCAAGACGGTCGACTATCTCGTAACCGCCGTGAAGGTCACCGAGGTCCCGAAGAAGAAAGCTGAAGAAAAGGTCGAAAAAGAGGCGGAGTAACGCTTCCCGCCCGATTTTACAAGACCGAAGATAAAATAAGGGATAGAAGGAGGAATATTATAATGTCTTACTACGTTCCTATAGTTGTAGAGCAGTCGGGAAGAGGAGAGCGTTCCTATGATATATACAGCCGCCTCCTGAAGGATAGGATAATATTCCTTGGCACTGCGATCGACGATACCGTCGCAAACCTTGTGGTGGCTCAGATGCTTTTCTTAGAGAGCGAAGACCCCGACAAGGATATCTCCCTCTATATAAATAGTCCGGGAGGGTCGGTTTCGGCGGGACTCGCGATATACGACACAATGCAGTATATCCGCCCCAATGTCTCGACGATCTGCCTCGGCATGGCGGCGAGCATGGGCGCGGTGCTCCTCACGGCGGGCGCCGACGGCAAGAGGCTCGCCCTGCCCAACGCGAAGATAATGATTCACCAGCCGATGGGCGGCATGCAGGGCCAGGCTTCCGACATCGAGATACACGCGAAAGAGATCCTCAAAACGCGCGCGACACTCAACGAGATACTGGCAAGACACACCCGCCAGCCTCTGGACAAAATTGAAGCCGACACGGACAGAGATTACTACATGTCAGCGGAAGAGGCTTTTAAATATGGAATCGTCGATAAGATAATCGAAAAACGCTAAAAATCTGATGAGGGGATTCCAGCGGGGATCCCCTCATTTTGTTGCGAGGTGCCTGTTCGCATGTATGATAATAAAAATGGAAATGTGTTTAAAGAAAGAAAGAAGAATCACTGCTCGTTCTGCGGAAAATCGCAGAACGACGTCGCGAGGCTGTTCGCCGGACAGCAGTCAAACGTCTTTATATGCTCCGACTGCGTCCACCTCTGCAGCATCCTGCTGAGAGGAGAAAATCTTGGCGTCGAAGAGCCGGAGAGAGCACAGGATAAGACAAAACCTGATTACACCTCTCTTCCGTCAATAGACAAACTGCCCAAACCGGCAGAGATAAAAGAATTTCTCGACCAGTATGTGATCGGGCAGGCCCAGGCGAAAAAGGTTCTCTCCGTGGCGGTCTACAACCACTACAAGAGACTGCTGAACCCGGCTGTCGGCGACGACGACGTAGAGCTGCCCAAGAGCAACGTCCTCCTCGTCGGTCCCACCGGCAGCGGCAAGACGCTGCTTGCGCAGACGCTCGCGAAGATGCTGCACGTACCCTTTGCGATGACGGACGCGACGACTCTGACCGAAGCCGGCTATGTCGGCGAAGACGTGGAGAATATCCTCCTGCGCCTCCTGCAGGCCGCTGATTTTGACATACAGGCGGCGGAGCGCGGCATCATCTATATTGACGAGATCGATAAGATCGCGCGTAAATCGGAATCGACTTCGATCACGCGCGACGTCTCCGGCGAGGGCGTCCAGCAGGCGCTGCTGAAGATAATTGAGGGCACGGTGGCGAACATTCCCCCAAAGGGCGGGCGCAAGCATCCCAGCCAGGAGATGATTCCCATCGACACCAGCAACATCCTCTTTATCTGCGGCGGCGCCTTCGACGGTCTGGAAAAGATCATCTCGCAGCGGACCAATGAAAAGCAGCTCGGCTTTGGCGGAGAGATTAACTCGAACGTCAATAAGCACAACAACTCCGAGCTCCTAAAAAAACTGGAACCTGACGACCTGCGCTCTTACGGCTTTATCCCGGAGTTCATCGGCCGTCTCCCAGTCCTTGTGGCGCTCGAGGCGCTCTCCGAGGAGGCGCTCGTCCAGATCCTCAAGGAGCCGAAGAACGCTCCCCTTAAGCAGTACCGAAAACTCTTCGCGCTTGAGGATATCGACCTGGAGTTCACCGAAGACGCCGTGAAGACGATTGCGGAAAAGGCCTCCAAGCTCAACACCGGCGCCCGCGGCCTCCGCACCATCCTTGAGCGGCTCATGCTCGACCTTCAGTATGAGATACCGAACAGGTCCTCTAACGTTACCTCGCTTACCGTAACGAAGGGCGCGGTTGAGGGCGCGGAAAAGCCGCTCGTCGAAACGGGTGACAAGGCGCATGGAGCAGAATAAGCCGCAGATCTACCCGGTCATCCCCGTGAGGGACATGATCGTATTTCCCGGCGTCGTTTCACCGCTCTTCATCAGCCGGCCGCGTTCAATGCGCGCCGTCGAAGAGGCGGGGGAGCATGACCGGATCGTCTTCATCACAGCCGAGAAGAAGCCCTACGCTGATACCATCCAGCCAGAGGGGCTCTACAAAATCGGCACGGTCTGCAAGATGCTCCAGAACGTGCGCCTTCCGGACGGATCTCTGAAAGTTGTCGTTGAGGGCGGCTACCGGGCGGAAGCGGTGCGGTTCGCGACCAACGAATCATTTATGCTGGCGTCCGTTATACCGCTGGAGACGGAGAAGCGTGAGCCTTCGCTTGAGATTCGCGCGCGCATGCGCTCCGTCCTCCGTGAGTTTGAGCAGAACGTCCGCCTCGATCCCAAGCTGCCGGAGGAGATCGCGCGCTCCGTACAGGATATCGACAGCCCTGACGTGCTGTGCGACGTGGTGGCTTCGCATAGCCGCCTCGACATAACCGAAAAACAGAAGATCCTGGAGACCTCGGACGCGGAAGACCGCCTGAGCCTGCTCCTTAAGATGCTGATCACGGAAAACGAGCTGCTGGGGCTTGAGCGCGACCTTGAGGACCGGGTGCGCTCGGAGATAGATAAAGACCAGCACAATTATTACCTGCGCGAACAGCTCAAAGTGATCAACGAAGAGCTTGGCGAAGAAAGCCCCGCGAGCGAGGCGGAGGAGCTCCGCGCCGCCGCCTTGGCTTCGGGCATGCCCGAAGCGGTTCTTGAGCGGGTAAATAAGGAGATATCGCGCTTCACCAAGCTTGCTCCTGTGTCGCCGGAGGCCGCAGTGGCGCGCACCTACATCGAAACATTGACCGAACTGCCCTGGAACAGCGCTACCGAAGACTGTCTGGACCTTGACAACGCGCGTCGCGTGCTTGACGAAGACCATTACGGACTTGACGAGGTCAAAAGGCGCATCCTGGAATATCTCGCCGTCAAAAAGCGCGCGGGGAAGGATATGCGCGCGCAGGTGATCTGCTTCGTTGGGCCCCCCGGCGTTGGGAAGACGTCGCTTGGCCGTTCGATCGCGCGGACGATGGGCAGAAAATTCATCAACATATCGCTGGGAGGCATGCACGACGAAGCTGAGATACGCGGTCACCGCCGCACCTACGTCGGCGCGCTGCCGGGGCGCATCATCCAGAAGATAAAGCAGTGCGGATCGAACAACCCGCTCATCCTGATGGATGAAATAGACAAACTTGGCGCCGATTTCCGGGGCGATCCTTCGTCGGCGCTGCTTGAGGTGCTCGACCCCGAGCAGAACTGGCACTTTGCCGACAACTTCCTGGAGGTCCCCTTTGACCTGAGCAGGGTGATGTTCATCACAACGGCCAATTCCGCCGCGACGATACCGCGGCCGCTTCTTGACCGCATGGAGGTCATTCCGCTTCCCGGCTATGTGATGGAAGAAAAGATAAAAATCGCCAAGCGTCACCTGATACCGCGAATAATTAAGGAACATGGCCTTGAAAAAGAAGATTTCACGATCTCCGAAGCGGCTCTCAAAGACATCATCGCCTCCTATACGATGGAGGCGGGCGTGCGCTCGCTTGACCGCGAGCTTGCGAAGGTGGCGCGCAAACTGGCCGTCGAGCTGACCGCAGAAAAGGGAGATAACGAAAAGCTTTCTCTGACCAAAGAACGCGTCAGAAAAATTCTCGGCGCTCCCAAGCTCCATAACACAAAAATACCGAAAGACAACACCGTCGGCACGGCAATCGGCCTTGCCTGGACCGAGGCGGGCGGAGACGTCATTCTTATCGAGTCGGCGGTGATGGAGGGCTCGGGAAGGGTCACCTATACGGGCAACCTGGGCGACATTATGCAGGAATCGGCGACGACGGCGCTTGCCTACCTTAAATCGCACGCGGCAGGGTACGGGCTCGCTGACTTTGACTGGGGCAAAAAAGACATCCATATCCATGTTCCGGCCGGCGCGGTGCCGAAGGACGGCCCCTCCGCGGGGATAACGCTGGCGCTCTCGCTCTGTTCCACGCTTGCCGGACGCGAGATCGACACGAGATACGCGATGACGGGTGAAATGACGCTTCACGGCAACGTGCTGCCGATCGGTGGCATCCGGGAAAAGATTTTAGCGGCCAAACGCCTTGGAATAAAAGACATCATACTGCCCGAAGCGAATAGACCCGATGCCGCGGAGCTCAGCGAGTGGATATTGAGCGGGATGAAGCTCCACCATGTTTCAAACATCGCAAAGGTTTTCGAACTGGCCTTGAGACCGGGGGAATAAGATGAGCGTATGGAAATCAGAGCTGTTCTGCACAGCATTTAATAAACAGCAGCTGCCCCCGCCGGGCCCCTATGAAATCGTCTTTGTCGGGCGGTCGAACGTGGGGAAGTCGACGCTGATCAACGCGCTGCTGGGCCGTAAGATCGCCAAAGTCAGCTCAAAGCCGGGCAAGACGCGCAGCATCAACTTTTACAACGTCGATGCCGAACCGCATAAATTTTCGCTCGTCGACCTTCCGGGTTATGGTTACGCGGCGCGCGGGATGGACGAACGCAAGAGCTGGTGGAAGCTGATAGACGATTATTTCAGCCAGGACCGGCCGATATCGTATGTCGTCCACCTCATTGACTTCCGCCACGGGCCGCTCGCGAACGACGAAGAGCTGACCGCCTGGCTTGACCGGATGGAGATGCCGCGTATCGTGGTCTTTACAAAGGGCGACAAAATCTCCCCCGGAAAACGAAAAGGGCAGTATAATACGATAATGCGCGGCGGAATTGATTCCGTCTTACCGCCCTTTATAACTTGCGGCGCAAACGACGCCGAGATGGCGAAGCTGCGGGGCGGCATTGAAGAGGTTCTCTCCGAAATGATCAAACTCGACGCGCAGGAGGCTAAACAGTAAGCGACTGGCGGAACGTTAAGGATATTCCGCCGCTCGGAGGCGACAGCTGAGCGGCGGCACCCATACCCAAGGTGCCGGAACGGCCGGGCTGACAGGATGGGAATAGATACGGACCGCGCCACCAGGCCGGCCCATTGAGGAGGAAAACGGAAATGGATTCCGAGAAGATGCAGTTAGGCAAGAGCTATGATCCGTCGCCTATCGAGGACAAATGGTATGCGGAATGGATAGCGGAGGGGCTTTTTAAGGCAGACCCGTCGTCACCGAAACCGCCTTTTTCAATCGTCATCCCGCCGCCCAACGTAACCGGCTCGCTCCACGTCGGACACGCGCTCGACAACACATTGCAGGACATACTGTGCCGCACGAAGAGAATGCAGGGCTACGAGGTACTGTGGCTGCCCGGAACGGACCATGCCGGTATCGCCACGCAGAACGTCGTTGAGCGTTCGCTGGCGAAAGAGGGCGTGTCCCGCCATGATCTTGGACGCGACGAATTTGTCAAGAAGGTCTGGGAGTGGAAAGAGCAGTACGGCAGCACGATCATAAACCAGCTTAAAAAGCTCGGAGCCTCCTGCGATTGGGACCGCGAGCGCTTTACGATGGACGAGGGGCTCTCGCGCGCCGTCCGCAAAATATTCGTGGAGCTTTATAAAAAAGGACTTATTTATCGCGGAAAATACCTTATCAACTGGTGCCCGCGGTGCCAGACGGCCCTCTCTGACCTCGAAGTCGAACACGAGGAGATGGACGGCAAGTTCTACGAGGTCTCGTACAAGTTCGCCGACGGCGCAGAGGGCGGCGTCATCGTCATGACGACGCGCCCTGAAACGATCCTCGGCGACAGCGCTATCGCAATACATCCGCGCGACGAAAAGAACCGCCATCTCGTCGGCAAAAAGGTTGTCGTGCCGCTCGTGGGCCGCGTCATTCCCGTTATCGAGGACAACATGGTCGACCCCGAATTCGGGACCGGCTGCGTCAAGATCACGCCGGCGCACGACCCCAACGACTTCCTTGTCGGGCAGCGTCACAGTCTGGAACAGATACAGGTCATCGACGATAGGGGCGTGATGAACGAAAACGCCGGCAAGTATCAGGGCATGGACCGTTTTGAGGCGCGCGGCGCGGTCGTCGCCGACCTTGAAACGGAGGGCGTGCTGCTCTCGGTCACCGACCTCAAGCATTCAGTGGGACATTGCTACCGCTGCCACACCGTCATCGAACCCTACCTCTCGGAGCAGTGGTTCGTACGCACGCGCCCGCTCGCGGACGCCGGCGTCGCCTCGGTGCAGGCTGGGAAGATAAAGTTCGTCCCCGACCAGTGGACCAACGTCTACTATCAGTGGATGGAGAACATCCGCGATTGGTGCATCTCGCGCCAGCTCTGGTGGGGGCACCGGATTCCCGCGTGGTACTGCGACGAATGCGGCGAGGTGGTTGTCGAGGAGACGGCGCCGCACAAGTGTCCGAAGTGCGGAAACGTCAACCTCCGGCAGGATGAGGACGTACTCGACACCTGGTTCTCCAGCGGGCTCTGGCCCTTCTCGACGATGGGCTGGCCCGACGAGACCGAAACCCTGAAAAAATTCTACCCGACCTCCGTGCTCGTGACCGGCTTTGACATCATCTTCTTCTGGGTCGCGAGGATGATCATGTTCGGGCTCGAGGGCATGAAGGGCGAAGTCCCGTTCCATGACGTATACATTCACGCCCTCGTGCGCGACGAAAAAGGGCAGAAGATGAGCAAATCGCGCGGCAACGTCATCGACCCGCTGACGATCGTGAAGGATTACGGCGCGGATGCGCTGCGCCTTACGCTCGCGGCGCTGACGGTCCAGGGACGCGACATCTACCTTTCGACCGACCGCATATCGACATACCGCCTCTTCATGAACAAGCTCTGGAACGCGAGCCGTTTCGCGCTCATGAACCTGGAAGACGCCGCGGCGGGGCAGAAGATCGACGACAGCCAGCTCCAGCTGCACGATAAATGGATACTCAACCGGGTTTCACAGGTGTCGGCGGAGATGACGCGGCTGTTGGACGGCTACTTCTTCGGCGAGGCGGCGCGCCTCATGTACGACTTCACCTGGGGAGAGCTCTGCGACTGGTATCTCGAGCTCTCAAAGCCCGCTCTGCGCGGCGACGAGGGAGAGGCCCGCCGCCGCACGACGCAGGCGGTCCTGCTCGCCGTCTTCGAGGACGTGCTCAAGCTGCTCCACCCGATCATTCCCTTCGTCACGGAAGAGCTCTGGCATGCCTTCCCCTTCGGCGCCGACCTTGTCGAACACAACAGCTGGCCCGCGCCGCGCGTCGCCGTCGACGAGAAAGTGCTCTCCGAGATGGACTTCATACAGGATGTCGTCCGCGCCGTGCGCAACCTCCGCGCCGAAGCCCGCATCGCGCCGCAGCAGATGATCCCCGGCGTGACGCTCGCCGTTCACTGCGAGGACAAACTTGCGCTGCTCAAGGAATGCGAAAAACAGATACAGCTCCTGACGAAGGTGGAGAAGATCACCTTCACCGGAGAAGGCGCGGCGAAGCCCGAAAGAAGCCTCGCCTCCGTGCTTGACGACGTTCAGGTGTACCTGCCGGTCGGCGACCTGCTTGACGTCGATAAAGAAATACAGCGCCTGAAAAACGACATCGCCAAGCTCGAAAAGGATATCGAAAAGAGCAAGGTAAAGCTCGCGAACAAACAGTTCGTGGAGAGAGCGCCCGCCGAGGTCATTGAGAAAGAGAAGGGCAACCTTGCCGACAATGAGACGAAGGCCCTGCGTATGAAGGAAAACCTCGCCAGCTTGACAGACTGATTTAAATGAACGAAAAAGAAGCGTTTTCAGAGGTAGAAAAAAAATTACAGGAGATGGCAAGCCCGGGCATTCGTCCGGGGCTTGCCCGTCTCTCGCGCCTTCTCTGGGAGGCGGGAATGCCGCAGGACAAATTTCCCGCCGTCCACGTCGCGGGTACTAACGGCAAAGGATCGACGGCGGCTGGGCTCTATTCGATCCTTCGCAAATCGGCTTATAAAACTGCCCTATATACAAGCCCACATCTTGTTGACTTCTCCGAACGACTGGTGATCGACGATCAAAGAGTCTCCGCCGGGAAGTGGCTTGCCGCCATCAGCAGGCTTGACGGGATAATCAATAAGGTCTCTTTTTTTGACGGCAATCTTCCGACCTACTTTGAGCTGATAACGGCGGCGGCGATTATGATCCTTGCCGAAGAACGCCCCGAGATCGCGGTCTTTGAAGCCGGCATGGGCGGCAGGCTCGACGCCTCCAACATCTTGGGCGACGTCAGGCTCAGCCTGATCGTGCCGATCGGCCTGGACCACACGGAATACCTCGGGGAGACGCTTGAAAAGGTCGCCGCCGAGAAATTTGCGATTATGCGCCCGGGAGTGCCCGCGTTGTTTGCCGGGGACAAGGCGCTTGACGCGCGGTTTATCGCCGACGCGCAACGGCATGGAGCCTTTCCGCACATCTTCTCCGCAGCATACCGGGTCAAAGACGCTGCATATTCGTTTTCCGGCACAGATTTCACCCTGACGGATAAAAAGGGCGGCGCAGAGAGATACCACACGCCGCTCGTCGGCACCTTTCAGGCCGACAACGCGGCCCTTGCCGCGGCCGCCGCGCGTCTGCTGCGGGACGGCTTCCGCAAGATAACGCCGGAGACCATCAGGGCGGGCCTCGCGGCAACGGCGTGGCCCGGGCGCATGGAGGTTATCTCCGAGGACCCGCCGCTGATCGTCGACGGCGGGCACAACCCTCACGCGATGAGGCGCGTCGCCGAGACGCTGAAACGCCTCATGGACAACAGCCGGGTCCATATCGTTATCGCGATGATGAAAGACAAGGAGATCGCCGACGCCCTCGCCTTTTTACGGGGACTGGACGTCGCGCTATACTGCACCGAGGTGCCGGGAAACGAACGTTCGCTTGGCGCCGCGGAGATGGCGCGGATGGCGGCGGCGGAGTCTCTTCCGGTAGCGGGCAGCTTCAGCGACCCTCTGGAAGCCGTGACCGAAGCCTCCAGAGCGGGCGTGCCTGTCTTATGCTGTGGAAGTCTCTTCCTCGTCGGTTATCTTAAGGAACGAAAAGATGCGCTTTAAGGGATTCAGAACAGACAAAAACATGAGCGGCATTATCATCGAGATGATAATGCCCTCTATTTTGGAAGGCGCCTTCTTCGCGCGGCTGTATGCGCGCGGCGCGGTGGGCGACGCCGCCGATGGCGACCCCGCGGCTACGTGGCGCGCGCTTGCCGGCGCTTATGAGGGGCGGCCCCTCGTCGCGCCGCATCAAGTGCACGGCGTGAAAATAATCGAAGCCGTCGAAGCAGAGGTTCTCCCGCAGAGGCCTGAGGCCGACGGCGTCTTGATCGCCGCGGAGGCGCAGCCGCTCGCGAGCCTGCGGTTTGCCGACTGTACGCCGGTGGTGATTGCGGGGATGGCGGAACGTCCCTGGATGGCGGTTCTGCACTCCGGTTTTAAAGGCACCGTGCAAAACATCGCCGCGGCCGCCGTAAACCTGGCGCTGAAAAGGCACCCCCGCCAGAGGCCGGAAGAGATGTGGGCCTGGATAGGCCCCGCGATCGGAATGGAATGCTACTCCCGGAGGCGGGAAGACCCGACGACCGCGCTCGCGCTGAAAAGCTTCGCGGCGCAAAATGTCTCCGAGGGCAGGGAAGTCTATAATTTTGACATCAAAGGCCAGATAAACAGCCAGCTGATAGAAACCGGCCTGATTTATGATAGAATTTATACGTATGATTGCTGTACCTGCTGTCGTCATGATTATTTTTATTCATACCGCGCGGGCGACGAGAAGAGACGGATGTTTCTGCTGGCGGGAAGCGCCAAAAACCTGAGATAAATGTGATAATGATAAAAGGCGTGAGCTTATACCACTCTCCTAGAGGTGAAATTGTATGGAAGCAATACGGGTTGGAGTTGTAGGCGTCGGTCATCTTGGCATGCACCACGCGAGAGTATATACGGAGATACTGGGAGCTCAGCTTGTCGGCGTCGTGGATATAAACGACGAGCGCGCGCATACGATAGCGGAACCGCTGGGGGTCAGCGCATACAACAATTTTGAAACGTTTCTCAAAGAGACTCGCCCCGACGCGGTGAGCATCGTCGTTCCCACAAGCATGCATTACGAAATCGCCAGAACGGCGATGGCGCACGGCGTGCACGTGCTTGTCGAAAAGCCTGTCACGACAAGCGTCGACGAGGCGGAGAAGCTGCTGCACCTCGCGGTGGAAAAGGACGTCATCCTCCAGGTGGGGCATATAGAGCGTTTCAACAGCGCCGTCGAACACGCCCGCGAGTTTATCAAGGACCCCTATTTCATCCAGACACGCCGGATGGGCCCCTTCTCGCCGCGCATCAGCGACGTTGGCGTCGTGCTGGATTTGATGATCCATGATGTTGACATCATTCTTTCGATGGTAAATTCAGACCTCGTTTCCATCTCGGCGATCGGAAAGTGCATCCGTACGGACCATGAGGACATCGCTTCGGTACAGATGCGCTTCGCGAACGGCGCGATGGCCCAGATCCTTGTGAGCCGCGTCTCCGAAAAAAGACTGCGCCAGATGGAGATCACCGAGGCCGAGCGTTTTGTGACGGTCAACTACGAGACGCAGGACATCACCGTGCAGCGCTGCGTCCGGCAAAGCGGCGGAAACATCGTAGAGGTGATGGAGCATCCCGTCTTCCCGAAAACGGAGCCGCTCAAGATGGAACTCCAGCACTTTATCTCATGTATTCGCGAGGGACGCCAGCCGATGGTCGGCATCAAGGACGGCAAACGCGCCCTTGAAGTCTGCGTCGCCGCCCTGCGCCAGATCCATGAGGAAAAAACACAGAATTATTCGCTTCTTTCGGCAATATAGATGAAAGAGGCCATGACATACGGCAGATTAAGCGTTATTATTTAGAGAGGAAAGGTTTTCCTCTCTTTTTTATTGTATATGCCGCTGAAAGGGTGAAGCGTATTTGTTTGAATTTTTAAAAAATGTACCGTCGGTTAACATTCAGGCTTTTGTAGCCCTCGGCCTGTTTGGCATATCGCTCCTCCTCGCGCGAATGGTCGTCAACATACAGTCGGGTAAATGGCCGGGAAGCGCGACTTGGGTGCTGTATCTGCGGATGGTGCTCGGGTTCACCTTTGCCGCCTCCATCGGCCTGGGCATATACAGCTTTGCGGGGATAGATATTTTATTCGGCAAATGAACATGCTTGGCAGAGCGGAGAATACGTCATATCCGGCCTGCCTCTATCACATTTAAAATGAACACAGGGAGAGTTATGACCAATGAATAAGTTACTCGAACGCGCGTTAGCCGGAGATACGAGATCGATCGGACGCCTCATCAGCCTTGTCGAGGCGGATTCCCCCGCCTCAAAAGAGATAATGAAGACCGTCTACCCGAAGACCGGCCGGGCGCAGGTGATAGGCATCACGGGCAGCCCGGGGGCGGGGAAGAGCACCTTCGTGAACCGCCTGATTGCGCAGTTTCGGGCTGAGGGAAAACAGGTCGGCGTAATCGCGATAGATCCGTCGAGCCCCTTCACCGGCGGCGCGATACTCGGCGACCGTCTGCGTATGCAGGACCACGCCGTTGAAGAGGGCGTATTCATTCGCAGCATGGGGTCGCGGGGCAACCTCGGCGGCGTCAGCCGCGGCACGCACGAAGGCGCGCTGATCCTCGACGCCTGCGGCTTCGACGTCGTGATCATCGAGACCGTCGGCGTCGGGCAGTCGGAGGTCGACATCGTGAAGATCGCCGATACGGTCTGCCTCATCCTTACCCCCGGCATGGGCGACGACGTGCAGATCATGAAGGCCGGCATCATGGAGATCGCCGACGTCTTTGTCGTCAACAAGGCCGACAAGGAGGGCGCCGACAAAGTGGCGGCGGACGTTCAAGTAATGCTCAAGATGCTCAGCGAACGCGAATGGGTTCCTCCCGTGGCGCTCGTATCTTCAAACAAAAACACCGGCGTCGGCGAGGTCAAAGATATAATCAAAAAACACAGCGACTACCTCCACAACAGCGAAGAGGGCAAGCGCCGCCGCTGGTCGCAGCTTGAGATGGAGGTGGAGGCGATTCTGAGAAGCGAGATATCGCTGCTTGTGGAAAACGCCTGGGAAGAGCGCCGGACGGACGGCGTGATGGAGGAGCTCTCCTCAAGAAAGGCGGACCCCTACACGCTGGCCGGCGAAATAATGCAGAAAGTTATAAAATAAATAATCCATACGGAGGAATAATAGATGAAGATAGCGGTAGCTTCTGATCACGCGGGGTATAAGCTCAAAGAGGAGATAAAGAACAGCCTTGCGGAGGCTGGACATGAGGTGCTCGACTGCGGCACCGCCTCTGGAGACGTCAGGGTCGATTATCCTGACTGGGGCTTTAAAGCCGCCGGCGCGGTGGCAAGCCACAAGGCGGAGCGCGGCATTCTTGTATGCGGCACCGGCATCGGCATGAGCATCGCCGCCAACAAGGTCAAAGGCGTGCGCGCCGCGCTCTGCCACGACCATTTCACGGCCGTCATGAGCCGCCGCCATAACGACGCCAACGTCCTCGTGCTCGGCGCGCGCGTGCTCGGCTCCGACGTCGCGGCGGATATGGTCAAGGCATGGCTCGCAGAGCCCTTCGAGGGAGGGAGGCACTCCTTCCGCCTGGAGAAGATCAGCGCCTATGAAAACGAAAATTCAAACTCCCGCGAGGCGGCGGCGGGCGGCGGCAGAACCGTGGTCATCGACCACCCGCTCGTGCGCCACAAGCTCGGTCTCATGCGCAACAAAGAGACCTCCTCAAAGGATTTCCGTGATCTCGTGCAGGAGGTCGCCGGCCTCATGGTCTACGAGGTGACGCGCCATCTGCCGCTGGAAGAGATGGAGATCGAGACCCCCGTCGCGAAGACGCACGTCTTTACCATCTCGGGCAAGAAACTGGCGATCGTCCCCGTGCTGCGCGCGGGACTCGGCATGGTCGAGGGCATCTTAAAACTCGTACCCAACGCCAAGGTCGGCCATATCGGCCTCTACCGCGACCCGGAGACGCTCAAACCCGTCGACTATTACTGCAAGCTGCCCTGCGACATCTCGGAACGCGAGATCTTCGTCGTCGATCCGATGCTCGCCACCGGCGGCTCGGCGGCGGCGGCCGTCAGCCACATCAAGGACAGGGGCGGCAAAAAGGTCTCCCTCGTCTCGCTGCTTGCCGCCCCCGAGGGAATCGCCGCTTTCCATGAGGCGCACCCCGACGTGGACATCTACACGGCGGCTGTCGACAGCCATCTCAACGACCACGGGTACATCGTTCCCGGACTTGGAGACGCGGGAGACCGGCTCTTCGGAACAAAATAAAATAATGCCAGGCAGCCGCCGTTGCAGATAAAAGCGTCGCCACCGGCGGCGGGAAAGCCGGATCAATTGATTTTTCGATTTGCGTGCGGCGGACGGTTCGTCCGCCAGACGCATATAAATACGCTGGGGCCCGGGTGGCGACATCGGACGTATTCGCGCGGGGTTCCCTGAATGAAAGGAATATGACTTGCTTTCAATCTATCTCTTTACGCTCTTGACCTTCCTTTGGGGGCTGGTGGGCACGCCGATCGCGATTGCGCTGGCGCAGAAGTTCCGCCTGCTCGACGTCCCCGGAGGAAGAAAGAAACATCACAGCATCATGCCCCGCGGCGCGGGACTCGTGCTGTGGAGCGGCTATCTTATGTGGGCCCTCTTCACCGGCAACCCCGGCGTCGAGGTGCCCTACATTGCCACAGGGGCGTCGGTGATATTTATAGTCGGGTATATGGACGACATGCACCCGCTGCCGCCGCTGTTGCGCCTGATCTTCCATCTTTTGGCCGCGGCGTGGGTTATCTACCCCCTGCCGGTACCGCTTTGGCAGAGGGCGCTCTTCGTCTTCTGGATCGCGGGCGCGACGAACGCCTATAATCTTATCGACGGAATGGACGGCCTCTGTCTCACAATAACGCTCATCACCGCGCTCTGCGCGCTGATCGCGGGCGGCAGGGGCGTGTGGCTGCCCTTTTCTGGACTTGTCTTCGGAGTCCTGCTCTGGAACTTCCCGCAGCCGCGCACGTTCCTCGGCGACGGCGGCAGCACCCTGCTGGGGTACATCTGTTCGTCGCAGCTTGCGTGGAGCGTATTCCCGAATATCTTCGGGACCGGCTTCGTGCACCTGGCCTTCATACTGCTCTTCCTCGGCGGCGTGCCGGTCATGGACACGCTCGTTGCGATGACGCGCCGGGTGCTGCACAAAAAGTCCCCCTTCGAGCCGGATCGGGGACACGCGCACCATAAGCTTCAGGATTTGGGCCTGCCTAAATTCGCGACGCTTATCGTGCTCGGCACGGCACACGCGGCCATCATCTCTCTAGGCATGCGCCTTATGGGGCTGCCGGTATTCAATCTCTTTTAACAAATAAGGAGGCGCCGTAATGGACAAGAAAAAAATTGTATGCGTCATAGGGACAAGGCCCGAGGCCATTAAAATGGCCCCCGTCGTTATAGCGCTGATGAAACAGGACTACTTTGATGTGAAAGTACTGGCTACGGGACAGCACGCGGCCATGCTTGACCAGGTGCTTGATTTTTTCAGCCTCACGGCTGACCGCAACCTGCACATCATGAAGGAGCGCCAGACGCTCGATTATATCACGTCGTCGGTGCTCACCGGCGCCGGAGAATACTTTGACGAGGTCAAGCCCGCGGCCGTGCTCGTACACGGAGATACGACGACGACCTTCGCGGCGGGGCTCGCCGCCTTCTACCGCGGCATCCCGATCGGGCACGTCGAGGCGGGACTGCGCAGCTGGAACATGAGGCTGCCCTTTCCCGAGGAGATGAACCGCGTCCTCATCGACAAGATCGTCACCTGGGGCTTCGCCCCGACGGAATTGGCGGCCGACAACCTAAGAAAAGAGGGCGTCCCCGAAAGCGGCATCAGCGTAACCGGCAACACAGTGATCGACGCCCTGTTCTATACCGTCGCGGCGCAGACGAAGCCGGAATGCGAAGAGCTAAGGGCGCTGCCCGACGGCGCTCCCTTTGTGCTCGTCACAGCGCACCGCCGCGAGTCGTGGGGCAGGCCGCTTGAAGAGATATGCAAGGCGCTCGCCGAGATACTCGAGAGCCATCCCGAACTTTGGATGGTCGTCCCGATGCACAAAAACCCCGCCGTCCGTGAGATAATACATAAATATCTTGACGGCAGGGAACAGGTAATCCTTTGCGACCCGCTCGATTACCCCGACTTCGTTTGGGCGATGAACGCCTCAAAGTTCATCCTCAGCGACAGCGGCGGCGTGCAGGAGGAGGCTTCGGCGATCAAGAAGCCGGTGCTCATCCTGAGAGACGTCACGGAACGCCCCGAGGCGGTGGAGCACGGCAGCGGCCTGCTCGTCGGCGTCAACCGGGAAAAGATCCTGACGACCGCCCGCGGCCTGCTTGACGATCCGGCGGCGATTGCGGCGATAGAGAAAAAATGCGAGGCTCAGCCCTTTGGCGACGGCACGGCCTCGAGCAAGATAGCAAATACTCTGAAGGAGAGTCTGCGGGACTAAATGGAGACTACAGGTTTGAAAAAATTGGCAGAAAAGATGATCGTGCGCGGCGGAAAAAGGCTCAGCGGGACGATCTCCGTTCAGGGCGCCAAAAACGCCGCTCTGCCTGTGATGGCGGCCTCTATCCTCTTGAGGGGACAGACGCTGAAGCTGGAGGGCGTCCCCGACCTCTATGACATCCATACGATGTGCGACCTGCTGCGAAACCTCGGAGCCACGGTGGACTTCAGCGACCACTGCATGACGATCGACGTGCCGGAGGAGCTTAACTGTGAGACGCCGGTTGATCTGGTGCGCAAGATGCGCGCCTCGTCGCTCGTGCTCGGGCCGCTGGTGGCGCGCTGCGGGCGGGCGCTGCTTCCCCTTCCGGGAGGCTGCGTGCTCGGCAGCCGCCCCCTTGATTTTCACCTCAAAGGCCTTGCGAAGATGGGCGCCGAAATCGAGCTCAAAGGCGGCGCGGTGACGGCGACCGCCGGCCGTCTCAAAGGTGCTACGATAACCCTTGACTTCCCCTCGGTGGGAGCGACGGAAAACCTCATGATGGCGGCGGCCCTCGCCGAAGGCACCACCTTTATAGAGAACGCCGCGAAGGAGCCCGAAATCATGAACCTCGCGGAGATCCTGCGTCTTATGGGGGCCCCCGTGAAGGGCGACGGCACGGAGACGATCCGCATCACCGGCATGGAGTCCCTTCATTCGGCGAGCGGCGAAATCATCCCCGACCGCATCGAAGCGGCGACATACCTCATGGCGGGCGTGATAACTAACGGCAGCGTCACGGTGCGGGGCATCGCGCCGAACTGCATGGAGGCGATTCTCGGCAAGCTGCGGGAGGCCGGCGTCGAAATCGACACCTTCGGCAGCGAGATCACCGCCAAGTGGGTGGCCCCGCTCAAAGGCGTGACGATCAAGACGATGCCCTATCCCGGCTTTCCGACGGACACCCAGCCGCAGCTGATGGCCGTGCTCACGCTTGCGGGCGGCACCAGCGTCATTCACGAGAGCGTCTTTGACTCGCGCCTGCTGCACATCAACGAATTCAAAAAGATGGGGGCCAAGATCGAGGTACAGGACAACATCGCGATCGTTACCGGGGTCGCCAAGCTCAACGGCGCCGAGGTCCATTCATCCAACCTTCGCGCGGGCGCGGCGCTGATACTGCTTGCCCTCGCCGCCGAAGACGAGACGACGATCTGCGATCTGCAGCACGTCTGGCGCGGATACGAGGGGCTTGTTGAAAAGCTGCGCGCGCTTGGCGCGGATATAGAGTTTGCAAAGTAGCAGATGATGGAGGGGAGTGCGGGATGGCAGAAGAGAGACAGCCGATAGCGAATGTCAAAACATCCGCCTTTGTGGGCGCGGCCGGCACCGGCAAAAGCCAGAGGGCCCAGCTCGTCGCTTCGCTGGTCGACGCCGATTATATAATAGACGACGGGCTCGTCATCCATAAGGGCAGTATCGTTTGCGGAAAAAGCGCGAAATCAGAGCGGAACCAGGTGAGCGCCATCAGGCGCGCGATCTTCGAGTTTGACGACCACCGCAAGGAGGTCATCGACTATTTCCGCTCCGCCGCTCCCTGCTCCGTGATGGTCATCGCCACCTCCGACAACATGGCGCTGCGGATACTGCGCAAGCTGGGCCTGCCCGCACCGGAGCAGATCGTGCACATCGAAGACGTCGCCACGCCGGAGGAGATTTTGAAGGCGCGCCGTGAACGTTTCAGCAAGGGGCAGCATGTGATACCGGTCTCCCACGTGCTCGTGCGCAAAAACTTTGCCGGCAAGCTCGTCGGCCAGCTGCGCGTCTTCTGGAAGTCAAAGGACAAGCACGAAGGCGAAAAGACCATCGTGCGCCCGCCCTTCAGCTTCCACGGCAACGTCCATATCGAAACTGAGGCCATCGAGGAGCTCGCCTCCTTCATCGCGAGCCGCACAACGCAGGTCGCGAAGGTGAACGAAGTCAGGGTGAGCCCCGAAGAAGAGGAGTCGCTCCGCATCGAGCTGAAACTCACGGTGACGCTTGGCGATAAAAAATTCCTCAGCATAGCCAACCTGGTAAAAGAACGTATAGCGGTGAGCCTGCGCTATTTCACAGGGCTCGACGTAAAAACTGTTGACGTAATCATCGCGGAGGTCCAGATATGACGGGAAACGAAGATATATTGCTCAAGCTGTCCCCCGAAGAGAGGGCGGCGATGAAAAAGATCCTCTGGGAGGAGACGAAGGCGAACACCCTTGCCTGCCGCGGTTGCCCTCTCGCGGCAACGCGGACGAAGGTCGTCTTCGGCGACGGCGACCCCGACACCAAGCTGATGTTCATCGGCGAGGGGCCGGGAGCCGACGAGGACGCGCAGGGCGTGCCCTTTGTCGGACGGGCCGGACAACTTTTGACCCAAATACTTACCGCGGCGGGGATCGACCGTAAGGACGTTTACATAACGAACATCGTAAAATGCCGGCCGCCCGAAAACCGCGTTCCGACCCCGGCGGAGACGGTGATCTGCGACAAGCACCTGCAAACGCAGATCATGCTGATCAACCCCGCGCTGATAGTGCTGCTCGGCAACACCCCCGCGCGCTGGATATTGCAGACCGGCGAGGGCATCACGAAGCTGCGCGGGCGCTGGTTCGAATGGCGCGGAATCGCCGTCATGCCGATGTTCCACCCCAGCTACCTGCTGCGCAACGCCAGCTCGAAAGAGGGCAGCCCCAAGCACCTCACCTGGCTCGACATCCAGGAGGTCAAGCGCCAGTGGGACGCCGTCAAAGCCACCGGCTCCATCAGCGGCATTAAATTCGGTTAAAACGGATAACGACATGACGGAAAAAAAGAAGCTTGAGCATGTGGCGATCATCATGGACGGCAACGGGCGCTGGGCAAAGTCGAAACACTTGCCCCGCGTCATGGGCCACCACGCGGGGGTGCGGGCCGTCGAGCGCACCGTGCGCGCGGCCAAGGAGCTGGACATCCCCTATATCTCGCTCTATGCCTTCTCGACGGAGAACTGGAAGCGTCCCAAAGGCGAGGTGCTCGGCCTCATGGGGCTCTTTCGCTATTATATGAGCTCAAAGCTCAACGAACTCTGCAAAGAAAACACCCGTATGCGCTTTGCGGGAGACTTGGCGGCGCTGCCGGAGGACATCCGGCTGATACTGCGCAACGCCGAAGAAAAAACGGCAAAATACGCCGACCGTCAGCTCATTGTCTGTCTTAATTACGGAGGACGCAAAGAAATTATAGACGCGATAAATAAAATAACTGCCCAAAATTCACAAAAGCCGGTCACGGAAGAAATGCTGCGGGAGAACCTCTATCTGCCGGACGTCCCCGACCCCGACCTCATCATCCGCACGAGCGGGGAGCTGCGGCTCAGCAACTTCTGGCTCTGGCAGAGCTCTTACAGTGAATACTATTTTACGGACAAATATTGGCCCGATTTTGATAAAGAAGACCTTGAGGAGGCTGTGAAAGACTATTATGAAAGAGAACGCCGTTATGGAAAAGCTTAAAGAATTTCTGCATTCAAGCCCCGACCTGCAGCTGCGCGCATTCAGCAGCATATTCATCGTCTTGGCGGTGATCGGCGGCATCGTGCTCGGCGGCCACGTTTGGAGCGCGATTGTCATCCTCATCGCGATGCTCTCGCTCTGGGAGTTCCACAAGCTGCAGCTGACAAAGCTCAGCACCTCTCCGTTGCTGCTCATGCTCTCCGGGCTCTTCATCCTGCTCGGCACGGCCTTCGGCCTGATGAGCATCGCGACGATCCTCTGTTCCATCTCCGCGATCGCCTTCATCGCCCTGTTCCTCGAGGTGCTGAAACGCCAGGTCTCGGGCGAGAGTAACGCGCTCGTGACGATGGGGGCGACCGTGGCGGGCGTCGCCTACGTCGTGCTGCCCTGGTCCTTCATGATCCTGATACGCTCGCGCGAACTGGGTGCCATGTTCCTCATCACGCTCTTTTTCTGTACCTGGAGCTGCGACGTCGCGGCCTATTTCGTCGGCAGCCATCTAGGCAGAAACCTCCTTTGCAGCCAGGTCAGTCCCCACAAGACGTGGGAGGGCTTTCTTGGCGGCGCGGCGGCGAGCTTCTTGTGCGGCGGCCTGCTCGCGCTGCTATTTTCCTTCCCGCCGATGCCGCTGCTTTTGATGGGACTTCTCTGCGGGATCGCGGGACAGCTCGGCGACCTTGGGGAATCGGTGCTCAAGCGCGAGGCGGGGGTCAAGGACACCGGCTCGATAATTCCCGGGCATGGGGGACTGCTTGACCGTTTTGACAGTATTCTCGTCAATGGTACGCTTGCGTTTGTAATATTCGAGCTGGTAGGATAGAAAGATGGAAAAGATAAGGCTTGCGGTAACGGGAGCCACCGGCAGCGTCGGGGGGGCCGTGCTCGATATATGCGCGCGCTTTCCAGAACTCTTCGAGGTCCGGGCGCTGGCGGCGAAGAGCAGCGCGAAAAAGCTCGCGGCGCTCGGCAGGCGCTTTTGTGCGAAGACGCTCTGCCTTACGGAGCCTGAAGACAAGGACTGGAAAGAGGAGGGCTTTACCTGCCTCACCGGTCATCAGGGGCTCGCGGAGATGGTTGAGGACCCTGACGTCGATCACGCGGTATTCGCCTCGTCTGGCGTGACCGCCATCGAGGCGCTGCAAAAGGCCCTGGCGCGCGGCATTGACGTGTCCCTCGCCAACAAAGAGAGCATCGTCGTCGCGGGGCCGTGGGTGATGCCTCTCGTGCAGCGGGCCGGGCAGCTTCGTCCCGTGGACAGCGAACACAGCGCCGTCTGGCAGTGTTTGCGCGACGCGCCTAAAGAAGAGATTTCGCGCATCTGGCTGACGGCCTCGGGAGGCCCGTTCAGAAACTACAGCGCCGCGGAAATGGAAAAGGTGACGCCGGAGGCGGCGCTAAACCATCCGGTCTGGAAAATGGGGCCGAAAATCACGATAGACAGCGCCACCCTGATGAACAAGGGCATCGAATGTATCGAGGCGATGCAGCTCTTCGGCCTGCCGGCCGCAAGGGTCGGCGCGCTCATCCATCCCCGCTCGCAGGTGCACGGGATGGCGGAGTTCATTGACGGCACGGTAAAGCTGCTGCTTTCGCCGGCGGACATGAGACTGCCGGCGGCGGCGGCCATCGCATGGCCCAGGCGGCTGCCGCTGGCGGAGAGCGGACTGCCGCCCGTCGAACCGGCGGCGTGGGACCTCCGCTTTCACGAGATAGACGAAAAGCTCTTTCCCTGCTTTGCGCTCGCGCGCGAGGCGGGACGGCTCGGGGGCGCCTATCCGGCGCTGCTTGTCGGAGCCGACGAAAGCGCGGTAAAACATTTTCTCAATCGCGAGATATCCTACCGGGCCATCGCGGAGGTTATCTCGGCGGTCTTCGAGAGCTACGGCGGAAAAGCGCCGCGGACTCTTGAGGAGGCGACCGCTCTCGTCGACGAGGGCGAAAAGATGGCGGACAAGATATGTAAAGACCGGAGGAACAGATAGTTGATAAGTATCATTTCGTTTCTGATCGTAATTGGAATATGCGTGATGTCGCATGAGGGCGGCCACTACTGGGCGGCTCGCTTCCGCGACGTCATGATACACGAATACTCATTCGGCATGGGGCCGGTAATCTGGAGCCGGAAAAAGGGAGAGACCCAATACTCCTTCCGCGCCTTTCCCATTGGCGGCTTCGTCAAGCTTGAGGGCGAGGACGCCGGAGAAGAAGACGCGGACAAACCGGAAGGTTATGACCCCAAACGCTCGCTGGCCAATAAAAAGCCCTGGGAGCGCATCCTGATCATCGGCGCGGGGGCCTCGGTGAACATTGCCCTCGCCTGGATACTGACCGCCGCCTACCTCAGCGGCTACGGCGTCTACAACATGGAGACCCCGAAGCTGGGAAACATCATGGAAAACACCCCCGCGTACAGCGCCGGACTCAAGACCGGAGACGTCATCAAGAGCATTGACGGCAAAGAGCTCAAAAGCTGGGCCGATATCAGAAAGAACATTCAGGACAAAGACAAGCGCGGCGATCGTTTCAGCATCACCGTAGAACGCGGCGGCGTGGAAAAAGACTATACGATAGACGTCCCCGTCGACAAAGAGGCCGGCGGCCGCCTGCTCGGCGTACAGCCCTCGCATGAAAAATACCCGTTCTTCAAGGCTTTGGGAACCGCCTTCACCTATTCGTGGAAAATGAGCGTCGAAATATTGAGCGGCCTCTGGATGGCCCTCACCGGGCAGATAAAGGCGGACGTCACGGGCCCTGTGGGAATCGCGACGATGGCGGGAGACGCCTTCCGCGAAGGCCTATGGACCTTTATCGCCTTTCTCGGCGTGATAAACCTCAACCTCGGCCTGCTGAACCTTCTGCCATTCCCGGCGCTGGACGGAGGGAGGATAATCTTCATCCTCATCGAGCTGGTGACGCGCCGGAAAGTTCCGGAGAGGGTGGAGACGATGATACACTACGCGGGATTCATCATCCTTCTCGCGTTGATCTTCATCGTCACCGGCAAAGACATATACAGACTTATACAATAGGAGCTGAATCGCCATGGGCAGCAAAAAATGCGTATCCATCGAAGGCTTGAAGATCGGAGGCGGCGCGCCGGTGCGCGTCGAAAGCATGCTGAAGACGCGCCTCACCGACGTTGAGGGCTGCGCGGCGGAGACGGCGGCGCTTGCCGCCGCGGGCTGCGAACTTGCGAGAGTGGCGCTGCCCGACGAATCGCTTGCCGCCCCCTTCTCGGCGCTCATCAAAAAAAGCGCCCTGCCGCTCATGGCGGACATCCACTTCGACCACCGGCTCGCCCTCGCGGCCCTGGAATCAGGCTGCCGGGCGATCAGAATAAACCCCGGAAACATGAGCGGCTCCGCCGGGCTTGCGAAAGTCGTAGCCGCCGCGAAAGACCGCGGCGCGGCCATCCGTATCGGCGCCAACGGAGGCTCTCTCAACAACGCGCACCTCGAAAAAACGGGAGGCGACAGGGGAGCGGCGCTCGTTTTAGCCGTGGAAGAACAGCTCAAACTGCTCACGGAAAACAAATTTACCGAGATAATCATCTCGGCAAAATCATCCTCGGTGGGGGAGACGGTGCGCGCCAACGCGATCCTTGCGGCCAGACATCCCTATCCGCTCCACATCGGCATCACCGAAGCGGGATGCGGCAACTCCGGAATCGTCAAAGGCGCCGTGGGCATCGGGCTGATGCTCGCGCAGGGCATCGGCGACACCATCCGCGTCAGCCTCACCGCGCCCGGCGTTGAAGAGGTGGAGACGGGCTACAACATCCTGCGGGCCCTGGGCCTGCGCAGCCGGGGCTGGCAGCTGGTCAGCTGCCCCACCTGCGGACGCCGGCGCATAGAGGTTGCCGAACTGGTGAAAAAACTCCGCGCCATCATACCGCCCGCGGCAAACAGCGGCATGACCATCGCCGTGATGGGCTGCGAGGTGAACGGCCCCAAAGAGGCCTCGGGCGCCGACTTCGGCATCGCCGGAAGCCCCAACGGCTTTATCGTCTTTAAAAAAGGGGCCTTTGTCTGTCAGGGGGAAATGAAGGACTTTGAAGAAATTATTCGCAGAGAGATAGTGATTGACTAAACTTAGTTGAATATAAAGTTTAATAGATCATTGTGAAAAAATATATTGACGAATTCCGGATAAAAATATAAGATAATGAAGTAGCGTTGGTATTTCAAACTTTTTACCTTCTTAGCGCAGAAAAATATTGTGGAATAAGTTTTAATGAGAACTCAGGAGGTGTAAAAAATGAACCAGGAAAGCCACTTCAGTGTATTCTCCGAAACAGGTCCGCTGCGACAGGTGATGCTCCACCGGCCTGGAAAAGAGATCGACAGACTCACCATCGAAAACATGGACGAGCTTCTCTTCGACGATCTTCTCTGGCTGGCGCAGGCACAGAAGGAGCACGACAACTTCGCGGAGATACTCAGAAAAGAGGGCGCCGAGGTCCTCTACTTCAACGAATGCCTGGCGCAGGTAATGGACTCCGCTCCTGTACGAGAGCAGCTCATCAAGGATGTATTCAGGTTCGAATGCCTTGACCGACGACTTTCCGAGGCCTTCATAACAGAGCTGATGAACATACCGTCGAAAGACCTGGCGGATCACCTTATCGAAGGCTATACCAAAAAAGAGGTCAGAGAAATCTGCAAGTGCAGACTAAGCCTAGTTTCATCCGTTGAAAACGGCAGCGATTTTATCATCCACCCCATCCCAAACCTTTACTTCCAAAGAGACCCGGCAATCACAGTTGCAAACGGCATCGTCATCGGACAGATGACCTATGAGGCGCGCCGCATCGAACCGCTCTACTGGCAGTACATCACAAACCACCACCCGCGATTCCATGGAATGCAAATACTATTTGGCGACGCCCCGGACGAAGTATGGCCGCAGAAGGTCGAGGGCGGGGACCTGCTCGTCATCTCCCGCGAGGCGGCGGCCATCGGCGTTTCACAGCGCACCGCGCCGACCACCGTTCAGCGGATAGGACGCAACCTTGCCTCCCGCACGCCGATAAAACGCGTTTTCGCCTTCGAGATTCCCAAAGAGCGTTACTGCATGCACCTCGACACCGTCTTTACGATGGTGGACAGAGACGCCTTCTGCATCTATCCGCCGATCCTCGAGTCGCTCAAAGTATGGCAGCTTGATTACAGCGAAGATGGACGCCTGATCGGCCTCGAACAGCAGGAAGATTGGCAGCGCGCGGTCGCGAAGACCCTGGGCTGCGATAAACTGAGGCTGATCAAGATGACGGCGCGCGACAAAGCGGAGATGGCGCGCGAACAGTGGCACGACGGCTGCAATACCCTCGCCGTCGCTCCCGGAAGGGTCGTCACCTACAACCGCAACATCAACTCGACAAGGATACTGGAAGACAACGGCATCAAGGTCATCGAACTTGAAGGCCCGGAGCTCGGCAGGGGACGCGGCGGCCCGCGCTGCATGTCGATGCCTCTCAACAGACTGCCTCTGTAAGATTATAAAATGTAGTTGATATTAGATTATTTAATAAAAGCTATTTACAAATCTTTAAAAAGCAGTAAAATACATGCCTAAAATGATATGAAATATCAAATCTGAAGGGAGCAATCATCTATGCCTGTGAATCTTCGTAACCGTCATCTCATCTCTCTCAAGCACCATACGCCCGAAGAGATCAACTTTCTCCTTGATCTCGCAACGGATCTTAAAAACAAGAAACGCGCCGGAATAAAGGGCAACCTTCTCGAGCGCAAAAACGTCGCGCTCATCTTTGAGAAACCCTCGACCCGTACCCGCTGCGCCTTCACCGTCGCCGCCATCGACGAGGGCGGACACCCCGAATATCTGGGGAAAAACGACATCCAGCTCGGCCATAAAGAAGACGTTGCCGACACGGCGCGCGTCCTTGGCCGCATGTTCGACGGCATCGAATTCCGCGGATTCAGCCAGCAGGTCGTGGAAGACCTCGCGAAGTACGCCGGCGTCCCCGTGTGGAACGGTCTCACCGACGACTACCACCCGACGCAGGTACTCGCCGACTTCCTCACCATTCGTGAGAACTTCGGCCGCCTCAAGGGCATCAGACTCGTATACGTCGGCGACGGCCGCAACAACGTCGCCAACTCGCTGATGATCGGCGCGGCGAAGATGGGGATGCATTTCGTCATCGGCTCGCCGAAAGAACTCTTCCCCGATCCCGCCCTCGTCGCCGAGTGCGAGCAGATCGCGAAAGACTGCGAATCGGGCGCGACGATCACCGTCACCGACGATCCCAAAGCCGCCGTCAAAGGCGCCGACGCCATCTACACTGACGTCTGGGCGTCGATGGGCGAAGAGGCCAAAGCCGCCGAGCGCAAATTGATGCTGAAACCCTATCAGGTAAACAAAGAACTGATCGCCGCCGCCGAAAACGACGACGTGATCTTCCTGCACTGCCTCCCCGCGGTAAAAGGCAACGAAGTCACGGAAGACGTCTTCGAGTCACGCCACGCGAGACAGTTTGACGAAGCCGAGAACCGCATGCACACCATCAAAGCGGTAATGGTCGCCAGCATCGGAAATTTCTAAGCCCCGCTTAACACACTAAAACCAAACGGGAGGCCGGGGAATATCCCCACGGCCTCCCGTTTAGACTATTTCTTTCCGAAACATCTGTAACAGCCAAAATTAAAAATTCCAGATGCTATAAATTTTGCCTAATTCCCTCATAGTAAACAAACGGAGAGCGTAATCTTAGTAGGTTGTGTCAAGAGTTATGCGCACATTTAAATTTGAGCCTTTATTCTTACATGCTAATACGTTAATGTCTATCTGAACCGTTATGCCACTTCTGTTTCGCTCTCGGCCTCGTTTTCTGCCAGAAGCGCCATATTCATGTACCTGCCGGCGCGTCAGGCGGACAGTACGGGCTTTATCCGCTCCAACTCCTTTAGATCACATTTAATAATCAATGAGTCATCGTGCTTAACTTTCCAGACTGTTTTCATTCAGCAGGAAATCATAAACGCTCATAACCAACACGCCGTCATCGTTGTAATACGCGACGGGAGCGTCTTTTGTGATAATGATTTTCTTGAAGAAATCTCCTGTCAGCGTCAGCGGGCGTTGTTCTTGCCGCATTTTTGCCTGATCAGGCATAGCGTAGGCAGACTGAATGTAATAACGTTTGGAGCCTTTATTACAGACGAAGTCAATTTCAAGCCGTTTGCGGATCCCATGCCCTTTTTCGTTAGTCTCATTTTTTGTAATCACCCCCACATCCACATTAAAGCCTCGAATTTTCAGCTCGTTGAAAATAATATTCTCCATAGCGTGTGTCTCTTCCAATTGGCGAAAGTTGAGCCGCGCATTTCGCAGTCCCATATCAGAAAAATAATACTTTACTGGTGTGTCAATATATCTCTTTCCTTTGATATCATACCGCATAGCACTGTCAATCAGGAAAGAATCACACAGATATTCAATATAATTTTTAAGCGTGGACGGACTGATAGTTTTCTTCTTGACACTCTTAAAAGTTGCTGACAGTTTTGTTGGGTTAGTCAGGGAACCAATCGCTGAGGAGAGAATATTCAAAAGCTCCTCCAACTCAGCGCGGTTGCGAATCTTATGCCTGCCTACAATATCTGAAATATAGCTCTCTTCCAGCAGAGACTTCAGGAAAGAAATTTTCTGCTCCGGTGTGGTAAAGCTCAGAACCAGAGGCAGGCCGCCATAGAGCATGTACTCGTTCCAGCCGTCCTGTTTCATGCCTGGATAGACAGACATAAACTCGGCAAAACTGAGCGGATACATATGAATCTCATCGCCGCGCCCACGGAACTCAGTAATAATATCCCTAGACAGAAACCGCGCGTTGCTTCCCGTCACATAGACGTCCACATTCTTTATACGAATAAGACTGTTAAGCACGGCCTCAAATTCATCCAAAAGCTGCACCTCATCCAACAGCACATAATACATGCCGTCGTCCACAAGCTGTTCTTTTAAGTGGGGATACAGCACATCAGGGTCTCTGAACCTCTTATTCTCAAAGGAATCAAAAGCAATCTCTACAATGTGGCTTGCGTCGGCTTGCCCCGCCAGCAGATGCTCCCTGAACAGATTAAACAGCAAAAAAGATTTCCCACAACGGCGAAGGCCCGTCACAACCTTAATAAGCCCGTTCTGCTTTTTGCTGATGAGCTTATTTAAATAAATGTCTCTTTTGATTTTCATACCATTTAGCCTCATCGTACTAAAAATTTTTGCGAGTAATCGCAAAAAACATTAATAAAATTATAGCATCAGATAGAGTGTTTTTGTAATTTCTATTAAAAATTTTTGCGAGTAATCGCGTTTTATAAAAATATAATTATATAACCAGTGTCAGTGACGCAACAAAAAATACCCATGCATAAGACCGCATGCATACGTCAACTGCGGCAAACCCATTTACCAAAGTCCCAGTAAATAATTTACAAACCCGGACAAAATTCAGACGTATCCCACCGTGATTCGTTTTACAACCAACATTAAAGCTTGTCTTCTACCCACTGTCAACGCAAGAGATGCGTAACAGTTCTTTCATTGAGGCGCCTCACACTCACGGTCAAAAGTCTAACGCTTTGCAGGTTCCGAAGTTATATCCCTATTAATACCCCAGAACTATTGCAGGTTATCGTTTATAATTTTCTGGACATTATAGCTATCCAATAAATTATCGCATATATCCAGAAGCAGCAAACCAACCGATACAGTCTTTATGTTAATCTTCAAAGTAAAAGCGTCCCTTTCGAAGATCAGTGTTGCATTCAATCTGACGAATGAAGTTATTGCGTTTAATCTGACAAAGCGACATAAGAAACAACTAACAATTCCTTTCATCTCGAG
>JAEXGR010000043.1 GCA_023450745.1 Synergistota bacterium | reverse complement strand
AGTCCATTCCCGTCCGAAAAAGCAAACTTCCCGAACGGAAATCATGAATCTGGAAAAACTGACCGGCCATGCCGCCATGTTCGGCGCCAATTCCATGTGGGGCATCATGTCGCCGGTTTCCAAAATGGTCATGGCCGGCGGTGCCGTCACCCCGATGGTCATGACCGACTGCCGGGTTTTGGGGGCCGCCGTTCTTTTCTGGACGCTCTCCCTTTTCCTGAAAAGGGATCCCGTATCATGGAAAGACCTGCTGTTGTTGCTGCTGGCCTCGCAATTCGCCATCGTGTTCAACCAGGGCTCGTTCATTTTCGGCGTCAGCCTGACATCGCCGATCGACGCTTCCATCATCACGACCAGCCTGCCGATCCTGACCCTGATTCTTTCCGCCTTTTTCCTGAAAGAACCGGTCACGGGCAGAAAAATCACCGGAATCGTTTTCGGAGCCACCGGCGCCATTCTTCTGGTATTTGGCGGCCAGCAGGTTTCCGCAGGAAACGGAAGCAACATCTGGGGGGATTTGCTGATCCTGACCGCCCAGCTCAGCTTCTCCATTTATCTCATTTTCTTCAGAGGCCTGATCGGCCGGTATTCTCCGATCACCATCATGAAGTGGATGTTCACCGGTTCGTCACTTTCCCTTCTGCCGTTTACCTGGGACAAAATGCTGGCTACAGACTGGGCGGCACTGGAATGGCATTTCATCGCCGGTATCGCCTTTGTGGTCGCCGGCGGAACATTCATCAGCTATCTTTTGATGTCGGTCGGACAGAAACGCCTGCGGCCGACTGCCGTCAGTATCTACAACTACGTCCAGCCAATGGCAGCCAGTGTCGTGGCCGTCATGTGGGGCATGGATTCATTCACGCTGATGAAAACGGTCGCCGTCGCTTTCATTTTCACCGGCGTCTTTCTCGTGACGCAAAACCGCAACCGCCTGCAAGCGGAAAAAGCCATTGAACAGCACAAAAAGGGCGAAACGCCGACATGATTTCCCCGTTTCGCTGCGGGAAAAACCGTTTGACCTTGCCTCCTGTTCTGTCCGGCTGCGGGCAGCAAAATTTCATGTAACGTTTTTGGCGGACGAAGCGGACAGTGTTTTGCCAAAATACCGGACAAATCCATTTTGCCGCGGCAAACAGGGTAACGGGAGAAAATGAAACATCGCGGCCGGCAGGAACGGAAAAAACCGTCAGCCGTTGCACGAGCTGTCCGGAAAGACTTCAGCCGGATGGCGTGCGAGCCATTCATCTGTCGGACCCTGTCGCCACATGTCCGGAACAGACAGGCATCGTAACAGCACTCCTGCGTCAGAGAGAATCAGCAGGCATCTTTTTGGAAAAACGCGTTTGCATACTCGACGATGGCAGAAATGACGGGGGTTTTCCCCTGCAAAGGGTGCACCATAAAACAGCCGTCGGGAACCGGGAAGGGCGCTTTCAGCCCGATCCGGCCAGCGGGGAAATAACCGAAACGGGAATAATAGCCGGGATTCCCGAGTACGATGGAATAATCGTATCCCAGCCGTTTTCCCCGCTCGTGCCCGGCGTTGACCAGCAGACTGCCGATCCCCCGGTTTTGCCGGACTGGAAGAACGGACAACGGTGCCAGCGCCAGCTGCACCGTATCGCCCGCCCTGACTTCGGTAAAAAGAATATGTCCCGCGATCTGGCCGTCCACTTCGGCGACCAGCGACAGTTCTTCGATGACGGCACCGCTTTTTCTCAATCGCCCGACAAGATACGGTTCGTCGCCATCGGCATGTTCCGCATTCCCGAATGCTCGGCTGACGAGATCAAAGACCGCCCGGTAATCGGCCGGAGTTTCCTGACGGATAACGATCTGTTCTGTCGACGGTTGTTTCATTCGTCCAGTATGGCACAGTCCGCACGTTTCACCAATCACCGGTGATATCCGGCATCTGCAATCATGCCCTGTGCGAGACGATTGGAACCGGACGGAAAAAACGGTACAGTATCCGGACAATATCAGAGAGGAAACGCATCATGCTTTGCTACCGGACTGTCCCGTTCGCTATCGGAAAACTGACCATCATGGAAAAAAACGGAAAAATTGTCCGCATCAAGCCAAACAGGCCGCCGGAACCCGCCATCCATGCCGTCGAAAAGGAAACATCCCTGATCGCCGAGGCCATTTCCCAGCTTTCCGCCTATTTCGAAGGCAGGTTGAAAACATTCGATCTGCCGCTGGACATGTCCGGAACGCCTTTCCGGATGAAAACCTGGGAAGCGCTGAAAACGATCCCGTACGGTGAAACGCGCAGTTATGGCGACATCGCCCGCCAGATCGGCCAGCCGAAAGCCTGCCGCGCCGTCGGCATGGCCAACCACAACAATCCCGTCGCTATCGTCGTCCCCTGTCACCGGGTCATCGGATCGGATGGATCACTGACCGGTTACGGCGGTGGCCTGCCAATCAAACGGCAACTGCTCGATCTGGAAAAACGGTATTCTTCCTGACGCGAAAAACCGGACCTGTCGCCACACATGACCGCAAACCTATCCGGTCGCCTTCCGGCAGGATCATGCAAAACGGAATGTTTCTTCCGAAGCCCTGTCACTTCCTTTTTGTGCACCTTTCCGTTTACGGTTTTTTGTCATGACAATAACTCATGTTTTTCAAAAATATAAAACATTCATTTTATGTAGAACATGAGATGAAACCTCATGCTGTTTCGGCATGATTTTCTTTTTTCTACATCCAATCATTACTTTCAGGCTAATGAACAAAACATGTTCTTGATTGATTGGATACCCGGCGGCATCTATGCTGGCATCATCGAATCGTCAAACGAAAGGAGACATTCCATGATGCAGCAAACCGTTTCGCCGGGAAAATGGGACACCCGGCGACAGGAAAAAAGAAACCGGATCAGCCGGACAAAACTGGCCGGCAAAGTCCTTCCGTCCGGCGATCTTCCCGCCATGCTGGAAAAACTGATCGCACCGGGCGACAGGGTCGTTCTGGAAGGAAACAACCAGAAACAGGCTGATTTTCTGGCCCGTATGCTGGCACAGACCGATCCCGGCAAACTGCACGATCTGCACATGATCATGCCGAGCGTCAGCCTGCCCGAACATCTTGACCTGTTCGAAAAGGGTATTGCCCGGAAAATCGATTTTTCCTATTCGGGCGCCCAGAGCCTGCGCATGTCGCAGCTGCTGGAAGACGGTCTGCTGGAAGTCGGTGCCATCCATACCTACATCGAACTGTATTCGCGACTCTTCGTCGATCTGATTCCGAATGTAGCCCTGATCGCCGCCTACAAGGCCGACAGAAACGGCAATCTTTACACAGGCCCTGGCACGGAAGATACCCCGGCTATCGTGGAAGCGGCTGCCTTCAAGAACGGTATCGTCATCGCCCAGGTCAATGAACTGGTCGACAGTGAAGCCGATCTGCCACGGGTCGATATCCCCGGTTCATGGGTCGATTTCGTGGTCCTGGCGGACAAGCCTTTCTTTATCGAGCCGTTGTTCACCCGTGACCCGCGCCTGATCAGGCCGGTGCATATCCTGATGGCCATGATGGCGATCAAGGGCATTTACGCGAAGCATCAGGTCCAGTCCCTGAATCACGGCATCGGATTCAATACCGCCGCCATCGAACTGCTGTTGCCGACGTATGGCGAGCGGCTCGGCCTGAAAGGGAAAATCTGCAAACACTGGACACTGAATCCGCACCCGACACTGATTCCGGCCATCGAATCCGGCTGGGTCGAAACCGTCCATTGTTTCGGCGGAGAACTGGGCATGGAAGACTATATCGCCGCCCGGCCCGATATCTTTTTCACCGGCACAGACGGTTCCATGCGCTCGAACCGGGCTTTTTGCCAGATGGCCGGACAATATGCCGTGGACATGTTCATCGGTTCCACCCTGCAAGTCGATGGCGCAGCCAATTCATCGACCGTCACGAAAGGCCGTGTTTCCGGTTTCGGCGGTGCACCGAACATGGGACATGACCCGCACGGACGCCGTCATGCCACGCCTGCATGGCTGGACATGATGGAAGGAAACGATCCGCTGGAACGCGGCAGAAAACTGGTCGTGCAGATGGTCGAAACATACCAGTCCGGCGCCAGCCCGACATTCGTCGAGAGTCTGGATGCCGTCGAGGTCGCAAAAGAATCCGGCATGCCGCTGGCGCCGGTCATGATTTACGGCGACGATGTGACGCATGTCCTGACGGAAGAGGGAATCGCCTATCTTTACCGTGCGAAATCGCTTGAGGAACGCAAGGCAATGGTGGCTGCCGTGGCGGGTATCACCGAAATCGGCATGACAGCCGATCCCGGAACGGTCAGACGGCTGCGAAGGGAAAACAAGATCGCTTTCCCGGAGGATCTCGGCATCGCCCGTACCGAAGCCAGACGTTCGCTGCTGGCAGCCGGCAGTATCGCCGAACTGGTCGAATGGTCGGGCGGCCTGTATAACCCGCCATCCCGTTTCAGGAGCTGGTAATGGATACCTTGACCCTGTCAAACGATACCCGTGCCGAAACCGTCGCCCGGCGGCTGGCCGGTCATGCCGTGAATGCCCTGATCGGGGAAGCACGGCTGTCCCCGAAGCCCGGACTGGTCGATGCACGCGGCAGCGGCTCGCACGACGACATGGATCTGCCCATGCTCGAGGCTTCCGCAAAAAGCCTGCAAACGGCATTTCTCTCTATGGCACTGGCCGGATGGTCCCGCCGTCCGGACACGGCCTTGAGACGCCGGATCGGCGCCATCGGCCGGGAAGGGGAGAAAACCATGATGAAAACGACCGGAGGCATCAACACCCACCGGGGAGCCATCTGGGCACTGGGCCTTCTGGTGACGGCCGGTGCCATGCACGATGGAATCGCCACTGCCGACGACATGACCCTAACGGCCGCCCGTCTGGCATGTCTGGACGATACCGCCTGTCCTCCGGCGTTTTCCAAAGGACGCTACGTTACCGGACGGTACAAGGTTCCCGGTGCCCGGGAAGAAGCCCAAAGCGGCTTTCCGCACATCACGCAGCTGGCCTTGCCCCAGCTTGCCGAAAGCCGGCAGCAGGGCGCCAGCGAAGAAGATGCACGTATCGATGCACTGCTGGCG
>JAEXGR010000024.1 GCA_023450745.1 Synergistota bacterium | reverse complement strand
GTAGTCTTTGGCCACCTTCGAGAGGTTCCTGTAGTCTATCGCGTCCAGCAGTATTTTGCATTTTTTCAGGTCCATCTCTTGTCCCCCACACGCCCCGCAGCCGGCGCTTTCGCCCCTACCAGGGCAGCTTAACGACGATCTTTTTTATTTTACAGGGCGTATCCCCAACATTCGCCCCCGGACGGTGCCCGTCCCACGGCGCCAGCAGCACCGCCATTTCACGCGAGAGTTTCACGTTCTGTCCCTCTCCGCGGTAGAAGGCGATGTCGTCTTTTTCCGCATAGGCAACGGTCTCCGTCAGCTCCGCAAGCGGCGCGTAGCCAAGCAGCTCCTCCCCTTCGAGGACAAGCTGGAGGTCCCAGTATCTTTTATGGGCCTCGAAGGGTATCTCCTCCTGCGGCTTCGTCTCATATTCCCCGAAGCGCAGGTCAAGGGGCGCGAAGTCCATCTCTTTTAGCTCTTCAAAGCTTTTTTCACGCGCTGCCGAGAGAAATTCTGTCAGCTGGCTCACGCGCGGCATGTATTCCGGCAGTTCGGTGATGAAGCGCTCCACTGAATCATATATCATCTGTAGTCTTCCACCTTTCGTATAATCTATTTTATCTCTTCTATCTTTATGCTGAGCTCTTCCCATTCTTCGTAGAGCTCTTTTAGTGTCTCTTCCTTTTCTTTGAGTTCGATCATCAAACTTTGGATACGCTGGGAGTCCGCAAGCACCTCCGGCGAACAGAGCAGGCCGTTGATCTCCTCTTTGCGCGCCTCAACATCCGCGATCTCTTTTTCGCAGGCCGCGAGCCGTTCAACAAAATCTTTTTTCGCGCGGTAGAGGCGGTTGCGTTCTTCGGCCTCGGCGCGCCGCTGTTCCTTCGTCCTCGCCTCCTGGCGGCTCTCCGCGGCGCTGGCGCGCAGTTCGGCGGCAAGTTTTTCCGCTGGGTCGGCCTTCGCCGCGGGAGCCGGCGCTTCGCGCCCGGCTCTTTTCTCGATAAACCACGAATAGTTGCCGGGGTAGTCGTAGAGCTTCCCGTCGCGTATTTCAACGACACGGCTCACGAGGTCGTCGAGGAAGGCGCGGTCGTGGGAGACGATCAGGATAGTGCCGCCATACTGGAGCAGCGCCTTTTGGAAGAGCTCCTTCGTCCCGTAGTCGAGATGGTTCGTCGGCTCGTCAAGGATCAGCAGGTTGGATTCGGAGAGCAGCATTTTAAGCAGCCCCAGACGCGATTTTTCACCGCCCGAGAGGACGGAGACCGGCTTGTATATTTCATCGCCCGAGAAGAGGAAGGCTCCGAGCAGGTTGCGCTTCGCCCCTTCGAGCAGCTTTGAGCCGGTGTTGTTGACCTCCTGCCAGATCGTGCGGCTGTAGTCGAGGTTCTGGGCGCTCTCCTGCGAGAAGTAGGCCTTTTTGACGTTTAAGCCAAGCTCCGCCGTACCGGCTGTGGGCTCCTCGCTCTGGTTCAGCAGGCGCATCAGCGTCGATTTGCCCGCGCCGTTGACGCCGACTAGCGCGACGCGCTCCCCGCGCTCGATCACGAGATCCACATCCCGGAATACGGTATGGTCTCCATAGCTCTTCGCAAGCCCCGAGGCCCTTATCACCTCGCGGCCGCTGCGCGGGCTCTCCGAAAATTGAAAGTTCACGCTCTTTGAGGGGCCCTCCAGCTCCGTTATCTCCATTTTTTCCAGCTGCTTGATACGGCTCTGGACCTGGCGCGCCTTTGTCGCCTTGTAGCGGAAACGTTCGACGAAGCGCTGTATCTCGTCGATCTTCTCCCGCTGCTGCTCCCACTCGGCTTCGAGGCGCGCGCGGCGCTCCCCGCGCTCCGTGAGGAATTTTTCGTAGCCGCAGGAGTAGAGGTTTATCTCGCCGTTCGCGAGCTCCGCCACCGAGGTGACCATGTTGTCGAGGAAACGGCGGTCGTGGGAGACGGCGATGATGGTGCCGCGGTAGTCGCGCAGCCAGGATTCGAGCCATTCCATGCTCTCGGTGTCGAGGTGGTTCGTCGGTTCGTCAAGCAGCATAATGTCTGAGTGCGAGAGAAGCAGGGCGGCTAAGGCGATACGCATCTTCCAGCCCCCCGAGAATTCAGCGGTGAGACGCTCCGCGTCCCGCTCCGGCGCGAAGCCGAGCCCTTTGAGCACCTGTTTGGCCTCGATGTCGAAGCCAAAGCCGCCCTTAGATTCAAAGAGGCGCTGCAGCCGCTCATGTTCGGAGAGCAGCCCGCGCAGCGCCGGGTCGTCCTCCGCGAGCGCCGACATCCGCTGCTCGCACTCGGCGAGCTCGCGCGAGATCCGCGTAAGTCCGGCGCGGTCTTCAAGATATTCTATGAGGGGAACTTCCTTGATCTCCACGAGATCCTGCGGCAGGTAGCCGACGCTGTGCCCCTTCGGCATCGTAATGGAGCCTTCGTAATCGGCAACCCCCGCGAGGACGCGCAGCAGCGTCGTCTTGCCCGCGCCGTTGTCGCCGACGAGGCCGATACGGCTCTTGGGCGTGATGAACCAGTCGATGCCGCGCAAGACCTCCTGCTCGCCGAAATTTACCTTCAAATCTTTTATCTCGATCATCTTGGGATGAATTCCTCCACTTAAATGCAATTCGTATATTATAGTGGGAACGGGCGGCAAAGAAAATATCCGAATAAGAACTCTTCACCGAATACAAAATTGGCGGCTTTTGAGACTTTTACACATGAAAAGCCGCACTAAGCATAAAAACACTCTTGATTTTATGCTTAAGTAGTTGTATAAAGATGTTAATACGTTTTATTCCCGATCGGAGAGGGTTTTATATAATGCCGGAAGCAAAAGAATATCCGAAAATGAAAGATATATATGGCTCGCTGGTCTTTGACCAGAAAGAGATGAAACAGCGCCTCCCCCAGGACGTCTTTGAAAACCTCGTCGGGGCGATCGAGGGCCGGCAGAAGCTCGACTCCGGAATCGCCGACACGGTGGCGCTCGCGATGAAGGACTGGGCGGTCTCCAAGGGGGCCGACCACTGGGCGCACTGGTTTCACCCGCTTTCGGAGATAACCGCCGAGAAGCACACCGCCTTCCTCACCGCCGACGAGAACGGCAATCCGCTGAACTCTTTCCGCGGCAAGGACCTTATGCAGAGCGAACCCGACGCCTCCTCGTTCCCCTCCGGCGGCACGCGCAGCACCTTCGAGGCGCGCGGCTATTCCGCCTGGGACCCGACGAGCCCCGCTTTTATCATCAAATCCAAGAAAGGCGGCACGCTCTGCATCCCCTCGATATTCATCGCCTACGACGGTTCGCCGCTCGACCTCAAGACGTTCCTGCTGCGTTCGATGCAGGCCGTCGAGGGCCGTGCGATGAAGATGCTGAAGCTCTTCGGCAACCGCGGCGTGCGTTACGTGCGCGCGACGGTCGGCGGCGAACAGGAGTTCTTCCTTCTCGACCGCCCGCGCGCGCAGCAGCGCCCCGACATCCGCTTCTGCGGCCGCACGCTCGTCGGCTCGCCGCCGCCGCGCGACCAAAAGATGGAGGACCACTATTTCGGCGCGATCCCAACGCGCGTCCTCTCGTATATGGAGGACGTCCAGCGCGACCTCGCGCGTCTCGGCGTCGATCTTGCGACGCGCCATAATGAAAACGCGCGCTGCCAGTTTGAATTCGCGCCGCAGTTTACCGAGGCGAACCTTGCCTGCGACCAGAACCAGCTGATCATGGAGACGATGCGCAAGATGGCGCGCCAGCATGAGCTGCGCCTCCTCTTCCACGAGAAGCCCTTCCATGAAATGAACGGCAGCGGCAAACATATCAATTTCTCACTGGAGGACAGCGAGGGGCGCAACCTGCTGAAGCCCTCGACCAATCACCGGAAGAACGTCATCTTCCTCTCGTTCCTTTCGGCCTTCATCCTTGGCGCGGCGAAACATTTCGGGCTGCTCCAGGCCTCGATCTCGACCCCCGGCAACATGTACCGCCTCGGGGGACACGAAGCGCCGCCCTACATCGTCAGCGTCTATCTTGGCGACGCCGTCGCGGGGATGCTGCGCGCGATCGAAGAGGGCGGCGACGACGAGAGCGTGAGGCCGATAAAGGGCACGCTCGACCTCGGACTGCCGAAGCTGCCCGACATCGTAGCCTTCGACAGCGACCGCAACCGCACGAGCCCGCTGGCCTTTACGGGCAACAAGTTCGAGTTCCGCGCCCCCGGAGCCTCGCAGGCGATGGCGGTGCCGGTGATGGCGCTGCTCTCCGTCTGGGCCGCGGGGCTGGAGGAGTTCCTTTCCCTCTTCGAGGAGCGCATCAACGGCGGCGAGGACCCCGTCGAGGCGGCGATCAAGACGATCCGCAAGGTCTCCGAGATGAACAAAGACATCCGCTTCGAGGGCGACGCCTATACCGGCGGCTGGCACGCGGAGGCGGAGCGCCGCGGGCTCGTCAAGGCCCACACCATCCCCGAGGGCATCGACCTCTTTATGGAGCCTTCGACGCTTCGGATGCTGGAAGAGCTGGGCGTCTTCTCGAAAAAGGAGATGGAGGCCTTCCACACGATCAAGCTGGAGAGCTTCGTAAAAAATATCGAAATAGAGATGTCCGTGCTGCGCGACATGGTCTGGGAGGGAATACTTCCCGCCATTTCAAAACAGCTCCTGCTGGAGCGCGATTCCTTCGCCGTCGCGGAGGGTCTGGCGCTCCCCGGCGCCCAGAGCTGGAAGCGGGTCATCGTCAGACTCGCCGAGGCCAAAATATCGCTCATCGAAAAGACGCGCGAGCTTACGGCGCTGCGCGAGAAGATGGCGGCGATGACGCCGCGCGAACATGCCGACGAAATTGTGAAGTCAGCCGTCCCTCTGATGAAAGAGATCAGGAAGACGGCAGATTCTATAGAGATCTTCCTTTCAGGCGAAAACATGCCTTACCCCAATTACAGGAACCTCCTTTCACTTTCGGCCTAGTGCCGCCCCTCCCAACGAACTCCCCGGCCCAATGATGCCGGGGAGCCGTTTTTTTATTGGCTCTTTTAATCAACAGACCGAAAGCGTCATCAAGCCCAGCGCCGAAGAGAAGGCCGCGGCATCGGACTCAAGACGCGCAAGGCGATTCTTGAGCGCTGCACGCAGGCCGGCTGCCATCCGTGGGGCTGATGCGAAAGCGCCTCTAAAAAAGATCAGCGCCCCGCCGCTTTTCCTCGTCCTCCCGGCAATATCGCCTAACCAAAAATAATGATTCTCACCGGTATGCCTATTCCAAAATACTCTGGCGGAGAGATTTCCTTCGCCCTTTAATAGGAGGACCAAGACTAAAAAGGGGGCATTTCAATGCTGAATACAAGAGCTGAACTAAAGCCACAGTACGGGCTTTTCGTCAACGGGGAGTGGCGCGCTTCAAACGACGGTAAATTTTTTAAGATACACTGCCCGGCCGACGGAACGATATTAGCCGAATGCGCCGAGGCGACGCGCGAAGACGTTGACCTCGCGGTCTCGGCGGCATGGGAGGCCTGGAAGAGCTGGAAGGACGTCGACCCGATAAAACGCGCGGAAATCCTGCTTAAAATCGCCGACGTGATCGACGAAAACCGGGAACACCTCGCGATGACGGAGTCGCTCAACAACGGCAAGCCGATCCGCGAGACAATGGCGATTGACATTCCCTTCGCGGCGGACCACTTCCGCTACTTCGCCGCCGCCGTGCGCACCGAGGAGGGCAGCGCGGCGATGCTCGACGCCAACACGCTGTCGCTGATTCTTCGTGAACCGATCGGCGTCGTCGGGCAAATCGTCCCCTGGAACTTCCCCTTCCTCATGGCGGCCTGGAAGCTCGCGCCGGTGCTCGCCGCCGGCTGCTGCACCGTATTCAAGCCGTCAAGCCTCACGCCGCTCTCGGTGCTTGAGTTTGCGCGCCTCATCGGCGACATTCTGCCGCCGGGCGTCTTCAACGTCGTCACCGGCAAGGGCTCGCGGGCGGGACAGTACATGCTTGAGCACGAGGGCTTCCGCAAACTCGCCTTCACCGGCTCAACCGACATCGGCGGGAATGTCGCGAAGGCGGCGGCGGACCGGCTGATACCCTCGACGCTCGAGCTCGGCGGCAAGTCCGCGAACATCTACTTTGCCGATTGCCAGTGGGATATGGCGATGGACGGTTTACAGCTCGGCATCCTCTTCAACCAGGGACAGGTCTGCTGCGCCGGTTCGCGCGTCTTCGTCCATGAGGACATCTACGAACGGTTCATTCACGACGCGGTGAAGGCCTTCAACAAAATCAAAGTCGGCCTGCCGTGGGAGCCTGATACCCAGATGGGCAGCCAAATCGACAAGAATCAGATCAAAAAGATACAGGCCGCCGTCGATATGGGCGTCTCAGAGGGGGCGCAGGTCGCCTGCGGCGGCCATCCCGTCACGGAAGGCGAGCTGGCGAAGGGCTGCTTCTACGCGCCAACACTGCTCGTCAACGTGACGAACGACATGAAGGTGGCTCAGGAGGAGATCTTCGGCCCCGTCGCCTGCGTCATCAAGTTCAGCTCCGAAGAGGAGGTCGTCGCGATGGCCAACGATAACGACTACGGCCTCGGCGGCGCCGTCTGGACGCGCGACATCAACCGCGCGATCAGAGTCTGCCGCGGCATCGAGACGGGGCGCATGTGGGTCAACACCTACAACGCGATTCCCGCCGGCGCCCCTTTCGGCGGCTACAAGGCCAGCGGTATCGGACGCGAGACACATAAAGTGATTCTCGAGCACTACACGCAGATGAAAAACATCATGATCAACCTCAGCGAAGCCCCCAGCGGCTTCTATCCGCAGAAATAATTGAAGACGAAAAACCCCGCTCTTGCGGGGTTTTTTATTGTCTTGCGCTCTTCATCAGAAAGAAAAAGGCGGTCATCAGACCTGGTTTGGGAAGGCCCCCGCCTCAGAGGCCTAAAAAACAGCGCGCGCTGCCGCCAAGCAGCGCCTCTTTTTGTTTCTGGGTGAGGTTCGTCTGCGAGACGAGCTTCTCATATCTTGCAAAATCAAGGATCGGCCAGTCCGAGCCGAAGAAAATCTTATCGCCCGCGCCGATCGCAAAGATCGCCTCAAGCACCCGCGGCTCGTAGAGCCACGGCCAGGCGGCGGTGTCATAACGCGCGTTGGCCATCAGCAGGCGCATCTCCGGCATCGCCTCGAAGGCCCAGAGACCGCCGCCGAAGTGCGCGAAGACGACGCGCGTCAGCGGAAAGTTGCGGCAGAAGGCCGCCGCCTCGCGCGCGCCGTAGGCCCCCTTGCCGGCGTACTGGTGTCCCGCCTGTTCGGCGGTATGAAAGAGGACGAATTTGTCACGCTCGCCGCAGAGGCCGCATATCTCCCGCAGCGGCGCCGCCTCCGCGAGGTCGAAGGCCTGCCCGTCGGGAAAGAGCTCGCCCACGCCGGCGGCCCCCAAATCAAAGGCGCGCGCCGCCTCTGCCGCCGCGCCGGCGCGCGCCGGCGAGACGACGGCCAGCGGCACGATGCGCCCGGGAAAACGGCGCGCCGCCTCCAGCACATAGTCGTTCATCTCGCGGCAGAGCCCCTGGTCGTGAAAGGCAAAGGTCGTGGCGAGGGAGCGTTCGACGCCCGCCTCGTCCATCGCCGCCACCAGCTCCTCCGCCGTACCCCACTTCTGCACCTTCGAGGCGGTGAGCAGCGCAAACCAGGGCTCGCGCGCGGCGATTCGGTCACGCTCTTTTTTAAGAAATTCCGGATATATGTGTACGTGAGAATCGATGATCGTCACCGAAAAACACCCCTTTTTCTCAGTCTTTTTTTATTCTAGCACATCCGCCTACAAACAAACCGGGGCGGCGGTCATACCCCCGCACGGGGACACGGCAGGGCAAACGCGAGAAAGATTGCCCCAGACGGCGCGGCCGGCACGTATTCAGAGATGATATCGATATGATATCCTTATGGAAAAGCGTTATTTTGAAAGGGGAGCCTGCCGCGATGATGGAAAAAAAGATTCAGACGTCCGATTCGATGAGGGTGGCGCTGCTGCTCGCGCTCGCGGGCGGCTTTCTTGACGCCTACACCTACGCGACGCGCGGCGGCGTTTTCGCCAACGCGCAGACGGGCAACATCGTTCTCTTCGGAATAAACCTCTTCGAGGGAAATTTCGTCGAGGCAAAGGATTATCTGGTGCCGATCTTCGCCTTTTTCACCGGGATCATCACCGCCGAGATGATCAAGAGCCGCTTTCGCGGGAATACCGCCATCCACTGGCGGCAGATCGTGGTGCTGATCGAGTTTGCGGCGCTCATCGCGGCGGCCTTCATGCCGCAGGCTTACGATACCGCCGTGAACGCGCTGATCTCTTTCGTTTGCTCGCTACAGGTCGAGAGCTTCAGGAAGGTCGAGGGTAATCCCTTCGCCACGACGATGTGCACGGGAAACCTGCGCAGCGCCACCGAACATCTCTATAACTATCACAAGAGCCGCGACCGGGCGGCGCTGAAAAACAGCGGCCGCTACTTTCTGGTGATCGCCCTCTTCACAATCGGCGCGGGGCTCGGCGCCGCGGCCTCCAAGGTATTCCACTTTCAGGCGGTCCTCTTTGCCGCGGCACTGCTGCTCACCGCGGCGATCCTGATGGGCAAAAATCCGGCCCCGACCGAAACCTAGGGCACGAGCGCTCCGCGCGGTATAACAAAAAGACGCACCTCGTATGAGGTGCGTCCCGTTCTGCTTTGGTTAAAAGATATTACTTCAGTTCGACCTTCGCGCCGGCTTCTTCGAGCTTCTTCTTCATCTCTTCGGCCTCTTCCTTCGCGGCGGCTTCCTTCACCGTCTTGGGGGCGCCGTCTACCAGATCCTTGGCTTCCTTGAGGCCGAGGCCGGTGATTTCGCGGACGACCTTGATGACGCCGATCTTGTTTGCGCCGTGCTCAAGGAGAACGACGTCGAATTCGGTCTTCTCTTCTTCAGCGGGGGCCGCCGCGCCGGCCGCGGGCATGCCGCCCATGGGCATCATCATTGCGGGAGCGGCTGCGGAGACGCCGAACTTCTCTTCGAGTTCCTTAACGAGCTCTGAAAGCTCGAGTACTGACATTTCGCTGATAGCCTGGATGAGTTCTTCACGTGTCATTGTTGTTTCCTCCTAAAATTTTTCGTAGTTTAAATTTTTTATGCCGCCAGGCGGTTCATGCCGCCCGCGACGCTATGCCGCTGATTCTTTCTGTTCCTTGATCCGTTCGAGGACGGTGACAAAATTCCTCTGAGGACCGGAGAGCACGGTAACGAGCCCGCGAAGCGGAGCCGCGATGGTGCCCACGACCTGAGCGATGAGCGTCTCCTTCGAGGGAAGGTCCGCGAGAGCGAAGACCTGATCCCTGTTGAGGACCTGCTGTCCGCCGAGGATGGCGCCTTTGATGACGAGAGCTTCGTTGCCCTTCTCCTTCGAGAAGTCGCGTATCGCCTTGGCAACCGCCGCCGCGTCGCCGTAGGAGAGGATGTAGCCGTTGGGCCCGAAGTCGATCTCGGGAGCCTGGACCATATCGCATTCCTTGAGGGCTATGCGCATGAGGGTATTTTTGCAGACCTTCATCTCACCGCCGGCCTGACGGATAAGTTTGCGCACCGCGCTGATCTTTTTGACTGTCAGTCCGCGGTATTCGGTGATGAATACGGCGTCGCTCCTTTTGAGAGCCTCTGCCAGCATATCGATATTTTCACGTTTTGCTTGTGTCGGCATTTTCGATTTCACCTCCTGATGATTAGTTTATTCGGAATGCCGCTTCTCTTTGGCGCGGATGGCCGCCGCCAAAAAAAATGGCCTCCGAACCCAAGCACGTCCGGAAGCCATAATAACTGTCATAGATACAGAATTATCCTTCGCGAGACCTCGGCAGGAAATTAAGCGCGAAGCACCTGCTGTCTTGAGTCATAGCTCATGGATTATATCCCCTGCGCCCTGTTTTGTCAAAACCAGAAATATCCGCGGCAGGCAAACGCCGGAAGACCGGCATAAGTCCCTTGACATATACCTAGCGGGGGTATATAACATAAATACCCTGGCAGGGTATTTGTCGAGAAGAGGGAATGACGATGGAAGAGAAGGACGCAGGCAGCCAAAAGATGACGGAACGCACGGAAGAGGAGCGCAAAAAGCTGATTCACCGCCTTAACCGTATCGAAGGACAGATCCGCGGCATCCGCGGCATGGTGGAGAGAAATATCTACTGCACGGATATCCTGACCCAGTCGGCGGCGGTGACGGCGGCGGTCAACTCCTTCAATAAGGACCTGCTGGCGAGCCATATCCGCCACTGCGTAGCCAGAGACATCAGGGCCGGCAAAGACGAGGTCATCGACGAGCTGACCGCGACATTGCAGAAGCTGATGAAATAGGGAAAAGGGCGGCGGCGCGCCCGCGCAGCCAGGCGGCCGCCACAGCGACATTTCAAGAACAATCAGGGAGGTTTGAATAGATGAAACAGTTTACCGTAACGGGAATGAGCTGCGCGGCTTGCAGCTCTAGGGTAGAAAAGGCGGTGGCGGCGGTGCCGGGGGTGACCTCCTGCTCCGTGAGCCTGTTGACCAACTCGATGGGAGTGGAGGGCACGGCCGCTGACGGCGAGATCATCGCCGCCGTACAGAAGGCGGGATATGACGCTTCGCTCAAAGGAGCGGAAAAGGGGCCCGCGCAGGCGGCGGATGCCGGCGGCGAGGCGCTGAAGGACCGCGAGACGCCCGTGCTTAAGCAGAGGCTGGCCGCCTCGCTCGGCTTTCTCGCCATACTGATGTACCTCTCCATGGGCCATATGATGTGGGGCTGGCCGCTGCCAGCCTTCTTTGAGGGCAACCACGTGGCGATGGGGCTGGCGCAGCTGCTGCTGACCGTCGCCGTCATGGTCGTCAACCAGAAGTTTTTTGTCAGCGGCTTTAAGAGCCTGTGGCACCGGGCGCCCAACATGGATACGCTGGTGGCGCTCGGCTCGGCGGCGGCCTTCGTCTACAGCACCTTCGCGCTTTTCGCGATGACGGAGATGCAGGTCAGGGGCGACGCCGCCGGGGTCATGGCCTACATGCACGAGTTCTATTTTGAATCCGCGGCGATGATCCTCGCGCTGATCACCGTCGGCAAGATGCTGGAAGCCAGGTCTAAGGGGCGGACGACCGACGCCATCAAAGGGTTGATGAAACTGGCCCCCAAGACGGCGGTCATTGTAAAAAACGGCGAAGAGCTGGTCATTCCCGTCGAGCAGGTGAAAAAGGGCGATATCTTCGTCGTGCGCCCTGGAGAAAATATCCCCGTGGACGGCGTGGTGATCGAGGGCGGCAGCGCCGTCAACGAGTCGGCGCTCACCGGCGAAAGCGTCCCCGTGGATAAGAGCGCCGGCGACCAGGTCTCCGCCGCGACGCTGAATCAGTCGGGATTCATCCGCTGTGAGGCGACGCGGGTCGGCGAGGATACGACGCTTTCGCAGATCATCCAGATGGTCAGCGACGCGGCGGCCACCAAGGCCCCCATCGCCAAGGTCGCGGATCGGGTCTCCGGCGTCTTCGTCCCCATCGTCATCTTTATCTCCGCCGTGACGACGGCCGGCTGGCTGCTGGCGGGCGAGTCGGTGGGCTTCGCGCTCGCGCGCGGCATCTCCGTGCTCGTCATCAGCTGCCCCTGCGCGCTGGGGCTGGCGACGCCGGTGGCGATCATGGTGGGCAGCGGCATGGGCGCGAAAAACGGCATCCTCTTCAAGAACGCCGTCTCTTTAGAAGAGGCCGGCAAAGTGCAAATCGTGGCGCTCGACAAAACCGGCACCATCACCGCCGGCGAGCCGAAGGTGACGGACGTCCTGCCGGCGGCGGGCGTCAAAGAGGAAGAGTTGCTGCGCCTGGCCTCCGCGCTGGAACAAAAGAGCGAACACCCGCTGGCGCGGGCCATTCTGCAAAAGGCGAAGGAGCTGGGCCTTCCGGCGGAAGAGGCCGCCGAATTTCAGGCGCTTCCCGGCAACGGGCTGACGGCCCGCTGGCGGGGGCAGGCGGCGAAGGGCGGCAATTATAAGTTCATCCGCGAACAGGCGGCGGTTCCCGCAGAGATGCGGGAACAGTCAGAACGGCTCGCGGAGGAGGGCAAGACGCCGCTCTTTTTCAGCCTCGACGACGCGCTCGCCGGCATTATCGCCGTCGCCGACGTCATCAAAGAGGACAGCGAAAAGGCGATCGGCGAGCTGAAAAATATGGGCATCCACGTGGTGATGCTCACGGGCGACAACGAGCGCACCGCGCGGGCGATCGGCAGAGAGGCGGGCGTCGACGAGGTGATCGCCGGCGTGCTGCCGGAGGGCAAGGAGAGCGTCATTCGCCGCCTGAAAGAGAAGGGCGCGGTGGCCATGGTGGGAGACGGCATCAACGACGCTCCGGCGCTGACGCGGGCGGACATCGGCATCGCCATCGGCGCGGGGACGGACGTCGCAATCGACGCGGCGAACGTGGTCCTCATGAAGAGCCGGCTCACCGACGTTCCCGCGGCAATCAGACTGAGCCGGGCCACGCTGCGCAACATCCATGAGAACCTCTTCTGGGCGTTCTTCTACAATATCATCGGCATTCCGCTTGCGGCCGGCCTCTTCATCCGCCTGCTCGGCTGGCAGCTGAATCCGATGTTCGCCGCGGCGGCGATGAGCCTTTCGAGCTTCTGCGTCGTCACCAACGCGCTGCGCCTGAACTTCTTCAAGATGTACGACGCGAGTAAGGATAAAAATGTAAAAAGAGACCATCAAGAGAAAAAGGAGCGGATTACAATGGAAAAGACGATGAAAATCGAAGGAATGATGTGCGGCCACTGCGAAGCGGCGGTCAAAAAGGCGCTGGAGGCGCTGCCGCAGGTCGAGACGGCGAAGGCGGACCACGCCGCCGGCACCGCCGTGGTGACGCTGAAGGCCGAAACGCCGGACGACGTTTTGAAAAAAGCGGTTGAAGACAAGGACTATAAGGTGCTCTCGATCCAGTAGCGACGCTTCGTCCGGGCCCTTAACGCCTCCGGCCCGCCGACGGGGGGGGGAGCCAGCGCAATTTCGCAAAAGCTCCCCCGTTATTTTTTATTGGCCGTTATGGTAAGGACGGGCAGCGGCTTAAAAGACGAGCTGCACGAGCAGCATGTAGACCGCCGTGCCGCCCGCGATCGAGAGCAGCATCGTCCGTTTCCAGAAATGCAGCGCGACGACGGCGGCGGTGGCGATCATCTCGGGTATGCCATGCGTCCCCGCGAGGAGGCTCACATCCTTGAAGCAGTAGACGACGAGCATCCCCAGAGCCGCCGCCGGCAACACCCGGCCGAGATACCGCACATACTCTGGCGTCTTTTTCCCCGCGGGAAAGATCAGGAAGGGCAGAAAACGCGTCGTCACCGTGCCCGCGATGACCATGCCGATCATCATCAGCTGTTCCGCGAGCGTCATCGCCGCCCCTCCTCTCCGTCAAGCCTTTTGCGCAGCAGCGTCAGCGCGCCGAGGATCGCGATCATCGAGGGGATGATGAAATTGCCGCGAAAGGCCGCAAGACAAAGCAGCGAGAGAAAGAGCCCCAGGAGGCCGCTCGTGTGGTCTTTTTCCTTCATCCACTGCTCCAGAAAGATCACGACGAGCAGCGCCGTCATCACAAATTCAATCCCCTTCGTGTTGAAGGAAAGCAGCGCCCCGAAGAGGCCGCCGAGCGCCGCGCCGCAGACCCAATAGGAATGGTTAAGCAGCGTCACAAAAAAATAGAACCATCCCCGGTCGACGTCCGGCGCCACGTCGGCGGTACAGTTGATCGAAAAGGATTCATCGCAGAGTCCGAACATCAGATACCAGCGTTTCCAGCCTATATTGCTGTACTTATCGAGCATCGATATCCCGTAGAAGAGGTGGCGCGCGTTGACCATCAGCGTGAGCACGAACGCGCCCAGAGGGTCGAACGCGCCAAGCAACAGGTTCACGGCGACAAATTCCATCGAGCCGGCAAAGATCAGCAGACTCATAAGCAGCGGATATATCGCCGGAAAACCGCTGGCCTTCATATAGACGCCATAGGCGATGCCCAGAAAGACAAATCCCGCGAAGATGGGAATGGTATAAGGAAAGGCCGCTTTGAAGGCCCTTCGGAGCTTTTCATCAGGTAACATGGATAAACGCACCTCCTGGCGATGAATTATATCCATGAAAATCCATATAATCAATGATATAATTGTATGTATTATAATAAAAATCGGAGGCTCCGCCGTGCCCGTTAACTCTTTCGCCGACTATTACCTCTCCTGGAAACCGGAAAAAACCTCTCTGGCGCGACCGTATTATCTCTCCATCGCGGAAAAGCTGGAGGCGGACATCCGCAGCGGCAGGCTGCCGCCCGGCACGAAGCTGCCGCCGCAGCGCGAGCTCGCGGATTATCTGGACCTCAATTTCACGACGATCACGCGGGCCTACAAGCTCTGCGAAAATAAAAACCTCATCTACGGCATAAAAGGCAGCGGCACTTTCGTACAGCCCAGCGCCATCCTCCCGCCGCTGAATTCCCGCGAGACGTTCGCGGGACACGGCATTGAGATGGGCTTCGTCTCCTCTTTCGAGGAATGCAACGGCCTCGCGGTCCCCGCCCTCCAGCGGGCGGCTAAAAGCCGTTATCTGGAGCGAATGCTCGGTTACGAGGACCCCACGGGGATGCCTCACCAGCGGACGGCGGCGCTGAGTTGGATGAGCCGTTTCGGGCTGCGGGCATCCGAGGACCAGGTGGTGATCGCCTCGGGAACGATGAACGCGATCACGCTCGCCCTGCTCGCCCTCTTTGAACCGGGGGAGCGCGTCGCGGTGGACAGCTTCACCTATAACAATTTCATCGCGCTCGCGAAGCTCCTGCACCTCCAGCTTTTACCCGTAAGGGGCGACGAAATGGGGATGCTGCCGGAGGAGCTGGATTACCAGTGCCGCCGCAGCCGCGTGCGGGGCGTCTTCCTGATGCCGAGCTGCGGCAATCCGACAACCGTCTTTACCCCGATGGCGCGGAAGGAAGCTCTGGCCGCGATGATAAAAAGGCACGGCCTCCTGCTGCTGGAGGACGACATTTACGCCTTCATCACTGCCGGAGTTCTCCCCGAATATGGGCGGCCGCTGCGCGAGCTGCTGCCAGAACGGACGCTTTACCTCTGCGGCACCTCAAAATCGCTCTGCTCCGGGCTGCGCGTCGCCTATCTGGTCTTCCCGCCGCGCCTGCGGGAAAAGATTTATCGCGCGCTCTTCAATATCAACGTCAAGACCTCCTCCTTTGACGCGGAGGTGATTACGGAGCTGATCAAAAGCGGCGGCGCGGAGGTGATCGCCGGGCGGAAAATGGCGCTTGCGAAAGAGGCGAACGCGCTGTTCGCGCGCTATTTCCCCCACGCGCGAAGCGGGCACCCGCACAGCTTCTTTCGTTGGCTGCCGCTGCCCGCGGGAAAGGACCCCGACCGCGCGGAGAGCGAGCTTTTGAAGATGGGAGTGCGCGTCTTCCATTCCGGACGTTTTTCCTGCGGCAGAAACGACGGCGGCGACTTTCTGCGCGTCTCGCTGGCCTCTGCTAATTCGCTGCGGGAGCTTGAAGAGGGGCTGAGGATAATCGCCGGCTATATGAGATAATTAATGTTGAAAAACAGCGGCAAACAAGGAGGAAAGACAATGCTGAGGATCGGGATCGCGCAGATCGATATAAAACTCGGAGAGAGGGCGGCGAATTTCAGGGCCGTCACGGAATGGCTGGAGAAACGCCACACCCCCGCGGACACGGAGACGGTGGTCGTCCTGCCGGAGATGTTCGACGTCGGCTATGTCATCGACGAAGCCGAAAAATACGCCGACCGCGGCGCGGCGCAGGCGGCGGAGTTTTTAGGCGGCCTTGCGCGGCGGTACGGCGTCTGGTTCGCCGGCGGCTCGGTGCTGGCGATGACGGAGGCGGGGGCGGTGAACCGCGCGCTCGTCGTCGACCCGCGCGGCGAATATGTCGCGCACTACGACAAGGTCCACCTCGTGCCGATGATGGATGAGGAGAAATACTTGCGCGGCGGCGCGTCGCAGTGCCTGTTCGAGATAGGCGGCGTAAAATGCTGCTGCGCGATCTGTTATGACCTGCGCTTTTGCGAGTGGCTGCGCATGGGCGCCCTTGCCGGCGCGCAGCTCTGCCTGATCTCCGCCGAATGGCCAGCGGCGAGGATTGAGCATTGGCGCACGCTGCTGCGCGCGCGGGCCATCGAAAATATGATGTTCGTCGCCGCCTGCAACAGGGTCGGCGCCTCTCCCGCCGAAAGATTCGGCGGCCATTCCGCGGTGATCGACCCGTGGGGCAAGAGCCTCTACGAGGGCGGCAAAGAAGAGGAGGGGGCGTTTGTCCGCATCGAGCCGCGGGAGGCAGACGAGGCCAGAGGTTTCATTAAAGCCTTCGACATGCGCCGGCCCGAACTTTATCGGTTATAATATTCATGCCTAATTTACAAACTTGGAGGTTTTCACCGTGAAGAAAACAATCGCCCTTTTCGTTGCCGTTTTTTTGCTGACGCTGGCTTCCGCCGCTCTCGCGAAGCCCGAGGTGACGGAATTCAAGAACAACAACTACGACTTTTCTTCGATCAAGACCGTTCTTGTGCTGCCCGTAGTCTACGACGTCTCCATCCCGCAGTCGGAACCCTTCCTTAAAGAGGCGGCGGAACAGAAGTGGCTGGATCAGACCCTGAAAAAGCAGGATCGCTTTTCCTTCCTCATGAAGAGCCCGAAGGACGTCGTTGAACGCGCGGCCTTCATCAGCGGCCAGCCCGCCGAACCGATGACGCCGCAGCAGATGGCGGAGAAGGCGCTCGTGCTGGCCGCCGACCAGGTAGACGCCATCCTCGCCTGCACCGTCACCAAATGCGGCCTCGGCGTGATAAAGCACCCAGGCGAATATGTAACGAAATACCGGTATGTCGACGAGCCCGTCTGGCGCAACAACCGCTGGGAGCGCGAGCGGGTACGGGTTCCCTACCAGGAGTACAAGGAACCGTGGGACGAGAGCATCACGCAGGGCGCGGTGAAGGTAGAACTGCGTTCCGCAAAGGACAACAGCCTCATCTACGGCGAAGCGGTGGCGGCCAACACCGGCGCGGACCTCTTTACCGAGGCCCCCACGCTGACTAAGCATATACAAAATGTGATCGAAAACGCCGCAAAGCGGATACCGGTGAAATAATTTTCCGCGCCTATTCATCTTTCGTAAGCGTCAAACCTCCGATACCTATCCATTTTCATAACCTTCCCGTACCATTCGGTCATGTCCGGTGTCCTAGCCCCCCTAGGCCGCCACTTCCGCGGCGGACTCTTCGGCCTTACCGCCGTCACTGCCGTCTGGCTCTTTGAGCCGGCAGAAGTCGGGCAGCTCTTTGCTCCAGGGCAGCAGCGTGGGGTACTGTTCCATGGCGATGTTGGGCATGGTCTCCAGGATGTATTTGAGGTATTCAAATGGTTTGAGGCGGTTTTCTTTGGCCGTCTCTATGATGGAGTAGATGACGGCGCTGGCTTCCGCCCCTTTGGGAGAACAGCAGAAGAGCCAGTTTTTCCTGCCGATGACGAAGGGTTTTATGCTCCGTT
>JAEXGR010000062.1 GCA_023450745.1 Synergistota bacterium | reverse complement strand
AATAAGGAAGTCCGCAGTTTCTCTGCCTGTAACGGAGCCGCCCCGACGCCGTTTGGGTGTAATATAATTAATGACGGCCGCGGTTACAACAGCGGCCAAGCGGGGGGTGCAGAGATGAAAAAGGGCTGTATCGTCGCGGCGGCTTTGCTGCTGGCCGCCGGCGTTATCTATTTCGCCGCCGGCGGAAAAACGGCGGCGCCCGCGGAGGTCGCGGGCGAGAATTTTCGCCTCGGCACATACGTGCGGCTGCGGCTCGTCGGCAGCGACAAGAAGTTTCTCGAGCGGGAGCTTGCCGCGGCGGACGCGGAAATGGTCCGTCTTGAGGGGCTGTTCTCCGCTAATATCGCCTCTTCCGACATCTCGCGCGTGAACGGCGCGGGCGGCGAATGGGTGAAGGTCGCCCCCGAGACGGCGGCGCTGATAAAACGGTCGCTCCAGCTCGCGGCGGAGACCGGCGGCGCCTTTGACCCCTCCCTCGGCCGTCTGGTGCGCCTCTGGGGAATCGGCACTGACGCCGCGCGCGTGCCCTCCGCCGCGGAGATAAAAGGGGCGCTTCGCGGCGGCGGCTATAAAAATGTGAAGGTAAAAGAGACAGGCGGGGCAAGTTATGTAAAGGTCCAGCCCGGACAATGGCTCGATTTGGGCGCGATCGCCAAGGGGCATATCGCCGATATGCTGAGGGATAAACTCACGGCGGCGGGCGTGGAGCGCGCGATAATAGACCTCGGAGGCAATCTCGCCGTGCTCGGCGTTTCTCCGGCGGGACGCCCCTGGCTGCTGGGGCTCCAGCATCCGTACAGGCCGCGCGGCGAGTATTTCGGCGTTGTGGAGGCCTCTGACCGCTCCGTCGTCACCTCCGGCCCCTATGAGCGCTTTTTCGAGCGCGAGGGCGTGCGCTACCACCATATATTCGACCCCGCGACGGGATACCCCGCGCGGTCAGGCTTCGATTCCGTTTCGGTGATCGACCGCGACTCCGCGCGCGCCGACGCGCTTTGCACGGCGCTCTTCGTCATGGGGCGCGCGAAGGCGGAGAAATTTCTTGAGAGCAACCGCGATATTGCGGCGGTTTTCGTACTTGACTCCGAAAAGAGGGTGCTCGTCACCCCCGCGGCGCGGCGCGTTTTCAAGTTGACGGATAAGGATTTCCGCGTTGAATCGATCGGAGGCGGCGCGGAATGAGGCGCGGCGACCGCTGGCTGGCGGCCGTCACGCTGGCCGGCGCCGCGATGCTGATCGCCGGCGCGCTTATCCAGCAACAACGGCAATACGACGCAAAAAAACCACTTGAGGCGGAGATCGTGCGCGACGGCCGGGTGGTTGCGGCGCTGCCGCTGACGGGACCGCCGCGCGACATACGGGTGGAGTCGGCCGGCGGCTTCAACATCGTCAGGGCGGAGCGGGGACGCGTTGCCGTGATATCCGCCGACTGCCCCGACAAGGCCTGTGTGCGCCAGGGCTGGATATCGCACGCCGGAGGCGGCGCGGTCTGCCTGCCGCACCGCCTCGTCGTGAGAATTAAGGGCGCCGCCCGCGAAGTGGACGGCGTGAGCTGGTGAGGGCGATGGATACCCGCCGTATCGTGCTTACGGGGCTCTTCACCGCCTGCGCGCTGGTCGTGAACGTCGCGGAGGGGATGCTGCCGATGCCGCTGCCGGGGATAAAACTCGGAGCGGCGAACGTCTTTGCGCTGACGGCGCTCGTTTTGCTCGGCACAAAGGAGGCCTTTGCCGTTACGCTGCTGCGCGTGGCGCTCGCCTGGCTCGTTACGGGGAATGCCTTCTCGTTCCTTTGCAGCATGGGCGGCGCGCTTCCCGCGGTCGCCGTGATGGCGCTTCTGTATAAAAGATTCCGCGCGGATTTCTCTCTGCCGTGGATCAGCGTGGCGGGGGCCTGGGCTTTTAATCTGGGGCAGGTCGCCGTGGTGTCGTATGTCGTGGGAGACGCGAGAGTGGCCCTCTACATATTGCCGCTCTTCGCCGCCGGCGCCGCGGCCGGCTGGGCCGTCGGCTGGCTCGCGGATGCCGTATGCCAAAGGCTCCGGCGCCGCTGAACGCGCCCTTTGCGCCCGAAACGAGAGCTTTCGCTCGCGCGTTATTGTTCTTTTGACTCATGTTGAGCCGCCCGCGTTGGTCAACGGCGCGTTATAATTTATAATGAAAGCGGTTTAGCACTAACTAAAATTACGGCGCAGCTGATTGAGTAAAAAATTGCCGGAGGGATCGATGATGGAACTGAGAAGAGAAAACACGCTCTCCCAACTCGTTTTGGACAGCATACAGGACTCTATCAGGGACGGGGAGTTCAGGCCCGGAGAGCTGCTTCCCTCCGAGCGTGAGATGTCCGAGCGGTATGGCGTGGGAAAATCAAGCGTACGAGAGGCGATAAAGATGCTCCAGGTGCTCGGGGTCGTCGAGTCGGCTCAGGGCAAGGGCACCTATCTGAAGGAGTCCATCGGCCCTCAGATATTGCGGCCGCTGCTCCTTGACATGATGCTCCAGCGTTCGAACGCCGAAGAACTCTACGAATTCCGCCTGATGTTTGAGCGGGCCTATCTGCCCCTCGCCGCCGCGAAAGCCACCGCGGACAGAAAACAGGCGGCGCGGCGCGCGCTCGACGAATACCGGGAGCTCCAGCTCTCGCACAAATCAGAGGCCGGAGAAGCCGACCGGCGCTTCCACAGCATCATGCTCGAGGCGACCGGCAACCAGTTCATCATCAAAATGGGCAAACTGATAATGGACCTTTGCCGCCCATATATCAGCAAAAGCAGCGAGGTGCTTGACAACACCGTCATGGAAAACCACGAAAAACTGCTGGAGATATTCTGCACGGGCAATACCGAAGGGCTTAAAGAGGCGGTTGAAAAGTCGCTCGTCGTATTCCGTCACACGCTGGACCACGATATGGGCTGAGCCGGAACGCCGCCCGCACGGCGGGCCTTTCAGGTATTGCCGCGGCCTTTTGCGCAGAAACGGGGGCTTCTTAAGCCCCCGCAAAATCAGCGGCTTCTTAACACTTCCAGATTATGTTTGTATTCCGGCACGGCCTCCCAGACGGAGTTTCCCAGCTCGCAGGGAAAGTCGGGGCAAAAGCCGCAGTGCGGAATGTGACTTGCGAGCGCGCATTCGCGTATCGCGCACTCGGCGCAGCTGACGCTCTTTTCCCCCGGCGCGAGACAGCCGGTGCAGCGCAGCCGTGAGGGCAGGATGAAAGAGCCGCGTCCCTCGCTCTCCTGCGCGGCGGCTATTTTCGCAAGCGCCGCGTTGTCACGGCGCGCGGTGGCGCGCCTCGCCTCGCAGGCGTCACAGTCGATGCCGCAGCAGCCGACGTTCGCCATTTATTCGATCTCCGCCGCGGGCGAGCCGGCGCTCACGACGCCGCTTGACCGTACTTCACAGCCGATCGCCGTCAACTCCTTCGCCAGCGCGGCGAGCCCCTCCTCAACAGAGCGCCATTCCGTGTCAAAAGCGCAGTCCACAAGAAAGAGCGCCTCTTTCGTATCTTCGTCGACACAGGCGTCGCGCGTGTCGCGGTAATTCCAGAGCCAGCAGCAGACCTTTTCTTCGTCGGCGTAGACGATCTGCGGCGGCGCGCATTCGATGACAGAGTCGCCCGCGCCGAGGGGATAAAACTTTTCGCCCTCGCGGACATAGCGCAGCACCATATCGCCGCGCAGTTTGGTGACGTCGTGCGCCCCCATCGGCAGCAGATTAAGCGCGGAGACGCAGTCATAGCAGTCCACGACGTCGGAAACGCTCCAAAGGTCGTCTTTGAAGATGCGGCGCAGCAGCGCCTCGAGCGAGCAGCGGTATTTGCTCGGTTTTACGCCCATCTTCGCGTACACTTCGCGCCAGCGCCGCACGTCGGGGTGAAGCGCCAGCGTATCGGCGGAAATCCCGATGTCGTTGAGACGCGCCGCCAGCCCGTTTTTCATCTCCGCGATCCGGGGGTCGCCGCCGCCGTTGGTTATCCGCGCGCGCAGCCAGCCGATCTTGGCGCCGGGAAAGTTCTCCGTGATTTTTTTATCGATAGAAAGTTTCATCATTTTTCCTCCAAGCTGCCCGCAGCCGGTAGCCACAGGTTTTGATATATAATACCATGCCGCCGGTAAATCGGCGTTTATAAGCGCGATTTGCGTCATAAAACGGAGGCTCCGAATCCTCGCCGTATGCAGATACGGCTCCGGTATCGGAGCCCCCATTTTATTTAGCAACTCGCACTTCTGATGAACCCCCTAAGCGATTCACACAAAACGCAAAACCGGCGTTTTGGTTCTCTGCTTATAAACGCCGATTTATTTTCGATGTGGTGAAGGATAAATAGGGGGCGCAAAGGTTTTTGGCTCCCTCGCTGATAAGCAGGGAGCCAAAACGATGATTCTCGTTTTGTGCGAATCGCTTAGCTCCCCGCAAAGCGGGGTGAGGGAGATTTGACCTTGGTTTAATGCTTTTCTCTTCTTTAAGTTATGAAAACCTTAAGGTCAACGTCAAATCTCCCTCCGACCCGGCGGGAAAACGCCGCCGGCCCACCTCTGATGTAACTACCAGCCGAATGATGAAAAAACTAAGTTCGGCGACGAAAATCAAAGATTTTCTGCCTCACTTATCGCACAAATCAGA